>JANOCB010000058.1:0-32500 GCA_031411975.1 Gemmatimonadaceae bacterium | reverse complement strand
GCGTCCCCATCGTGTCTGCGACGAGTGCGGATACTACGGCGGTGAGCAGCGGATCGCGGCCCGGGAAGGCTGAGCCTTGGCCCGGATTGCCCTGGATGCGATGGGTGGCGATTTCGCCCCCACCGCACCGGTGGGTGGCGCACTCCTCGCCCTGGCCGATCTGGAACCAGCGCATCGCATCCAGCTGATCGGCCGCGAGGCTGATCTCGTGGCGGCGCTCGACGCCGCCATTGCCGGAGAGTACGCAAGCCAGGCGGCGCACCGGAGCCGCATCGACATCGTCGATGCGCCCGACGTGATCGCCATGGCCGATCGGCCGACGGCCGTCATGCGCCGTCCGCACTCCTCCATGGCGGTCGGCCTCCGTGAGCATGCCGAGGGTCGCGCCGATGCCTTCGTCAGCGCGGGCAACACGGGCGCGCAGATGGCGGCATCCGTCCAGCTGCTCGGCCTGCATCATGGCCTCAAGCGTCCCGCCATCGGCACGATCTTCCCGACCGCACGCCACACGCTCGTCGTGCTCGACAGCGGCGCGAATGTGGATTGCAGTCCCGAAGAACTGGTGCACTTCGCACGGCTCGGACTCGTGTACGCCGAGGACATTCTTGGCCGCGACAATCCCGCCGTCGGGTTGCTGAGCATCGGCGAAGAGCCCGAGAAAGGCAACGCGGTCGTGAAGGAGGCGCACAAGCTGCTGGCGGCCACCGACCTGCACTTCGTGGGCAATGTCGAAGGCCGCGATGTGGCGGCGGGGACCTGCGATCGCGGTCCGTTCGACGTCGTCGTCTGTGATGGCTTCACGGGCAACGTGATCCTCAAGTTCTACGAAGGCCTCGCGCCGATCCTCGTCGGCATGGTGGCGACGTCGATCAACGCCGATGCGAAACAGCTGATGAAGGGACTCGCGCATCTGGACTACTCCAACTACGGCGGCGCGCCGCTGCTGGGTGTCCGGGGAGTGAGCATCATCGCGCACGGCAAGTCGTCGCCGCGTGCCATCAAGAACGCCGTGAAAGTCGCCGTGCGTGCGGCCGAGTCGCAGATGTCCGAGCACATCGGGCGCCGGCTCGCCGCTGGTGATTCCGCGGCCTGACACCAGGCACTGCCGACACCGGGAGTGCGGTCCCGTGGCGGCTGTCTGGGGAGAGAGGCATGAAGCGTCCAGTAGCAGCGGTGACCGGTACGGGATACAGTGTGCCGCGTCATGTGATGACGAACCACGACTTCGCGGCCATCGGTATCGAGACCTCGCACGAGTGGATCTTCGAGCGCTCCGGCATCGTGCAGCGCCACATCGCGCGCGACGGTGAATCGACCTGCAGCCTCGCGGCCGACGCGTCACGCAAGGCGATGCAGAAGGCCGGCATCACCGCCGCAGAGATCGACGCGATCATCCTGTCCACCGCGACGCCGGACCGTCTGCTGCCCGCGACCGCGGTCGATGTGCAGGCCGCGCTCGGCGCCACGCGCGCGTCGGCCTTCGACATCTCGGCGGCCTGCAGCGGCTGGCTCTACGGCCTGACGATCGCGGAAGGCCTCATCGCGGCGGGGACGATCGAAA
Source organism: Gemmatimonadaceae bacterium (assembly GCA_031411975.1). Taxonomy (GTDB): domain Bacteria; phylum Gemmatimonadota; class Gemmatimonadetes; order Gemmatimonadales; family Gemmatimonadaceae; genus JACMLX01. Next base: position 30,939 of record JANOCB010000058.1, on the reverse strand, counting down.
CGGCGCTCGTGATCGGTGCGGAGAAGATGAGCGCAATCATCGACTGGCAGGATCGCAGCACGGCCGTGTTGTTCGGCGACGGCGCCGGTGCGGCGATCGTCCGACGCGGCGACGGGACGCGCGGCATCCTGTCGGCGTTCATGCGCAGCGATGGGGCGTTGTCCGAGCTGCTGTGGCGTCCGGCCGGCGGCGCGACGACGCCATTCAGCCTGTCGGTACTCGAGGATCGCTCCTCCTATGTGAAGATGGCCGGCCGCGAGGTCTTCAAGCATGCCGTGCGCTCGATGGCCGAGGCCTGCGACCGAGCGCTCGACGGGGCCCGGCTGACCGGGAAGGACATCGACCTCCTCATCCCGCATCAGGCCAACGTCCGCATCATCGAGGCAACGGCCAAACATGCGAATGTCCCCATGGACAAGGTGTACGTGAACGTGAATCGCTTCGGCAACACGTCCTCGGCCTCGATCGGCATTGCCCTCGACGAGGCCATCACTTCCGGGCGTGTGCGCCGCGGCGACACCGTGCTGTTGTGCGCGTTCGGCGCCGGCTTCACGTGGGGCAGCATGGTGATACGCCTGTGATGGACATCGCACTGGTCTTCCCGGGGCAGGGCTCGCAGAAGCCCGGCATGGGCAAGGATCTCGTCGAGGCACATCCTGCGGCCGCCGCAGTCTTCCACGCCGCCGACGCCGCGCTAGGCGTCCCACTGTCGACGCTCTGTTTCGAGGGGCCAGCCGACACGCTGATGGAGACCCATAACGCGCAGCCCGCGTTGCTCACGCATGGCATGGCGATGTGGCGGTTGCTCTCCGATAAGCTGGGAGCGCACGTGCGCTGCGCGGCCGGCCATTCGCTGGGCGAGTTCACGGCACACGTCGCTGCCGGGACGTTCGACTTCGAGACCGCCGTCAGGCTGGTGCGGACGCGAGGTGAGCTGATGCAGGCCGCCGGTGTGGCGCGACCCGGCGCCATGGCCGCGATCCTCGGCGACATCGACGTTCGTGTCCGCGAACTCTGCGAGCAGGCCACACGGGAGGCCGGTGCCGTGGTGCCCGCCAACTTCAACTCACCCGGCCAGGTCGTGGTCTCGGGCGAAGTGGCGGGGGTAGACCGGCTGATCGAACTGGCCAAGGAACATGGCGCACGGAAGTGCATCCGACTGCAGGTGAGCGGCGCCTTCCATTCCCCGCTGATGGATGCGGCCAAGCCCGGCTGGACCCAGGCGCTCACGGACGTCGCAATGCGCGACGCCACCATCCCGGTGTACGCGAACGTGACCGGCCGTCAGGTGATGATGGCCCGGCAGTCACGGCGGTTACTGGGCGAACAGATGACGTCACCCGTGCGTTGGACAGAGACGATCCGGAATATCGCCGAGGACTTCCCGGGCATCATCTTCATCGAGCTCGGTCCCGGGAACGTGCTCGGTGGGCTGATCCGGAAGATCGTCCCGGATGCCACCGTTCTGCCCGCCGGCACTGCTGCCAACGTGCAAGCCATTCTCGACCTCCAGGTAGCCTGATGCAGATTGATCTGAGCGGGAAGGTGGCCCTCGTGACGGGCAGCACGCGCGGGATCGGTCGCGCCATCGCCGAAACGCTGGCGGGTGCCGGCGCGCAGGTGGCCGTCGTGGGCCGGGACCTGCCGCGGGCGGAGGCGGCCGCGGCGGAGATCGGCCGTGGTGCGCGCGGCTTTGCGTGCGACGTGAGCGACACGGCGCAGGTGAGCACCCTCGTGTCCGACGTGGAGGCGGCGTTCGGGACACTCGACATTCTCGTCAACAATGCCGGGCTGACGCGTGACAACGTCATCATGCGGCTGAAGGACGAGGATTGGGACGCCGTGATCGACGCCAACCTGCGGGGGGCATTCGCCAGCATTCGTGCCGCCTCGCGAGGCATGATGAAGCGCCGGAGCGGCCGCATCATCAACATCAGCAGCGTCGTCGGCGTGATCGGCAATCGCGGTCAGGCCAATTATGCGGCCAGCAAGGCGGGGCTCATCGGGCTGACGAAGTCGGTCGCGAAGGAGCTCGCGTCGCGCAACATTCTGTGCAACGCGGTGGCCCCCGGGTTTATTGCCACCGATATGACCGCGGCCCTCGGAGACGATCAGCGGGCGGCCCTCGAGGGCCAGATTCCGCTCGCACGGCTTGGGAGCCCTGCCGACATCGCGTCGGCGGTGGCCTTCCTGGCATCGGACCATGCCGCCTACATCACGGGACAGGTGCTCGTGGTGGATGGCGGCATGGTGATGTAACGTTCGCCCATGGGCCGGAACGACGGCCTCGTCAGACCCACCCACGCATCAACCAGCGCACGGAGCAGACATGGCAGACCAGACCGAGAAGGTTAAGACGATCATCGAGCGCGAACTCGGTGTCGAGCGCGATAAGCTGACCAACGAAGCGAGCTTCATCGAGGATCTCGGGGCTGACAGCCTCGACATCGTGGAACTCGTGATGGAGTTCGAGAAGGAATTCGACATCGACATCCCGGATGAGGATGCCGAGAAGCTCCGCACGGTCGGCGATGCGCTCGGCTACCTGAATTCCAAGGTACAGGGCTGATGACACCTCGTCGGGTCGTCGTCACCGGTCTCGGGAGCCTCACGGCCGTCGGCAACGACGTGGCGACGACCTGGGCAGCGCTCCGTGCGGGGGTCGGCGGAGCGGGGCTGATCACGCGGTTCGATGCGGAGAAGTTCACGACGCGTTTCGCCTGTGAGGTCAAGGATTTCGATCCGCTGGTGTACATGGATCGCAAGGAGGCCAAGCGCGCGGACCTCTACACTCAGTATGCCGTGGCGGCCTCGGTGCAGGCCATGCGCGATGCCGGCCTGGCCGAGGGCGGGTTCGATCCGGACCGCTGCGGCGTGATCATCGGCAGCGGGATCGGCGGGCTGAAGACGATGGAGGATCAGCACACGAACTACATGACCGGCGGTCCGAAGCGCATTTCCCCGTTCTTCGTACCGATGTACATCGTGGACATTGCGGCCGGCGTCGTCTCGATGCAGTTCAACTGCCGCGGTCCGAACTTCGCCACCGTGTCGGCCTGCGCCACCAGCGCGCATGCCATCGGCATGTCGATGCGGACCATCCAGTACGGTGACGCCGACCTGATGCTGGCCGGCGGTTCCGAAGCGGCGGTGACGCCGATGTCCGTCGGAGGTTTCGGGAGCATGGGAGCGCTCTCGAGCAACAACGACGACTTCCTGCATGCCTCGCGGCCGTTCGACAAGACCCGCGACGGGTTCGTGCTCGGCGAGGGGGCCGGCGTGGTCCTGCTCGAGGAGTTGGAACATGCGCGCGCGCGGGGCGCTCATATCTATGGAGAAGTGGTCGGCTACGGCGCGACCGGCGATGCGCACAGCCTCACCGGCCAGCCCGACGCCCACGAGGGCCTGCAGCGTTCCATGCGGCTGGCGCTCAAGGATGCCGGTCTGTCTCCCGCTGACGTGGACTACATCAACGCACACGGCACTTCGACCCCGCTCAACGACTCGAATGAGATCCGCGCGATCCGTGCGGTGTTCGGCGAGTACGCCGAGAGTCTGAGTGTGAGCTCGACGAAGTCGGCCACCGGGCACATGCTCGGCGCCGCTGGCTCGGTGGAGTTCATCGCGTGCACGATGGCCATCCGCGACAACGTCATCCCACCGACGATCAACCACACGACGCCCGATCCCGAGTGCGACCTGGACATCACGCCGAACGTGGCGAAGGAACGCACCGTGAACGTGGCCGTGAGCAACAGCTCGGGCTTCGGCGGTCACAACGTGTCGATCGCCGTCCGACGATATCAGGAGTAGCCACCGCATGACCGCCGTGCCGGACATTCATCTCGACCGACTGCGCGACGTTGCGCTCCACCCGATCGGGGAGAAGGTGCGTCGCGGCGAGCGGCTGACTGCCGCAGATGCCGTGACCATGTACCGCACGCCGGACCTGCTCGGCCTCGGGCACCTGGCCGACGCCGTGAACCGTGCGAAGCACGGCGACGTGGTCACGTTCGCGTCCAACCAGCACATCAATCCCACCAACGTCTGCGTGCTGCGGAAGACCTGCGTCTTCTGCGGCTATGCACGTCTGCCGAAGGAAGACGGTGCGTACCGCTACTCGCTCGAGCAGGTGCTCGCAGAAGCGGCCCAGAGCGGCGGCAGCATGACGCGCGAGTTCCACATCGTGGGCGGCCTCGACATGCAGGCCGGGCTGGCGTACTACACGACGATGTTCCGCGCCCTGAAGGCGGCGCATCCGCAGGTGCACATCAAGGCGCTCACGGCCGTCGAGATCGCGCACATCGCGCGCATCGAGAAGATGTCGTGGACGGATGTGCTGATCGCCCTGCGCGAGGCAGGCCTCGACACGTTGCCCGGAGGCGGCGCCGAGACGTTCAGCGCAGCGGTTCGCGACGTGATCGCGGACAAGAAGCTCGGTGGTGCCGACTACATCGGTGTGCATCGCGCGGCGCATGCGCTCGGGATCCGCAGCAACTGCACGATGCTGTACGGGCACGTCGAGACCATCGAGGATCGCGTCGAGCACCTGACCATGCTCCGCGATCTGCAGGACGAGACGGGCGGCTTTCTGGCGTTCATCCCGCTGGCGTACCACCCTGACGACAACGAACTCGGGAAGACACTCGGGCGGCAGGGGACCAGCACGACCGGGTTCGACGACCTGCGCAACCTGGCCGTGGGACGACTGTATCTCGACAACTTCTCGCACATCAAGTCGCACTGGATCATGGTATCCACGGCGCTGACCCAGATCGCGCTGGCGTTCGGCGTGAACGACATCGAGGGCACCGTGGTGCGCGAGAAGATCTATCACGCGGTCGGCGCACAGACCCAGCAGGGCATGTCGCTGGATGAGCTGCTGCGCCTGATCCGAGGAGCGAAGAAGCAGCCGGCCGAGCGCGATTCGTTCTATCGGATCATCCGGACGTTCGACGCCGAGCCGGCTCAGGCCGTCGGCGCGGCGGCCTGAGCGTGCTCCGCGTCGGCCGGATCCCCTACATCAACACCTACCCGGTCTACGGGGCGGTGGATCGCGGGATCGTGCCGCTCGACGCGACGATGGTCGACGGTCTGCCAAGCGCACTGAACGCGGCCATGGCGGAGGGGACGGTCGACGTCAGCGTGATCAGCGCGGTGGAATACGCCCTCCACGCGGAGCGATACCTGTTGCTGCCCGATCTCGCCATTTCCTGCGATGGGCCGGTGCGCAGCGTGATGCTGTTCAGCAAGCGCCCGGTCACCGAGCTGGATGGCAAGACGGTCCTCGTCACGCGCAGCAGCATGACGTCGGTGGAACTGCTCCGCCTGCTCTTTCAGGAGCGATGGGGCGTGACTCCGGTGCTGGTGCCGGCGGATGCCGAGAGTGCGGACATTGCGCACTTCGCCGCCGAGCCACACGACGCACGACTCGTGATCGGTGACGCGGCGTTGCTGCTGTCGTCGGGGACGAGTGCCGTCAGTCGCATCTATCCGCATCACGTGGACCTCGGTCTCGAGTGGAAGCAGTGGACCGGGCTGCCGTTCGTGTTCGCGGTCTGGGTGGCGCAGCGCTCCACACCGGTGGCCGATGCGCTCCGGGTGCATGCGCAGCTCATCGCTTCGCGCGACTGGGGCATGGCGAATCTTCCGGTGCTTGCCACGCAGGCCGCTGCGTCCACCGGCGTGCCGCGGCAGATCTGCGAGCTGTACTTCAGTGGGCTGGATTACCGTCTTTCGCTCCCGCACCTGCGGGGACTCACCGAGTTCTACCGTCGTCTCGATGCCAGCGGTCGCGTGAGTGCGCGTCCGCTCGTCTTCCTGTCGGCGGCCTGAGGCAACATGCGCGACATCCTCGACTTCTACACGAACGCTCCGCTCCTCGAACTCGGCCTCGAGGCCGACAAGGTCCGTGAGCGGCTGCATCCCGACGGCGTCGTCACGTACATCGTGGATCGCAACATCAACTACACGAACGTCTGTGTGGCCGACTGCGGCTTCTGCGCGTTTTATCGCCGCCCGAAGCACAAGGAGGGCTACACGCTCTCCTTCGAGGAGATCGGGCAGAAGATCGAGGAGACGAAAGCACTGGGTGGTATACAGATCCTGATCCAGGGCGGACACAATCCCTACATCCCGTTCGAGTGGTATCTGGACCTGCTGCGCTACATCAAGCGCAACCATCCCATTCACATCCACGGCTTCAGCCCGAGCGAAGTGGATTTCTTCGCGACGCTGTTCCGCATGGAGCCGCGCACGGTCATCCGCGAGCTGAAGGCCGCCGGACTCGACTCGATCCCGGGCGGTGGCGGCGAGATCCTCGTGCAGCGCGTGCGTGATTATGCGGCACCGAAGAAGGCCGGCGCCGATCGCTGGCTCGAGATGATGGAGATCGCGCATCAGGAAGGGATGAAGACCTCGGTGACGATGATGTACGGCCTGGGCGAGACACTGGCCGAGCGGCTCGAGCATCTCGATCGTGTCCGCGCGCTGCAGGCGCGCACGGGTGGTTTCACCGCGTTCATCACCTGGCCGCTGCAGCCCGAGAACACGCCGGAGTTCTCGCACATGCAGAAGACCGATGCCACCGAATACCTGCGTACCGTTGCCATCAGTCGGCTCGTGCTCGACAACGTGCCCAACCTGCAGAGCAGCTGGGTCACGATGGGCATGAAGGTCGGACAGATGGCGCTCCGCTACGGCTGCAACGACTTCGGCTCGCTGATGATCGAGGAGAACGTGGTGTCGGCAGCGAACACCACGCACCGCACCACCACCGAGGAACTCGAGCGACTGATTCACGACGCCGGCTTCACGGCGGCCCGGCGGCGCCAGGATTACTCGATCCTTCCGCTCGCGCCCAGCAGCGCTGCCGCCTGACCACCGCTCGTACCACCCCCATCACTCCCCCGCACATGCCAGTCCGGTTCCAGGCTGCCGCCCGAAAGGCCATCGACTTCGCGATGGTCGAGATGGAGCGCACCGGTGATCCTGCGCTCTCGTCGCTGCACCTGTTGCTCGGCCTGCTCGAACCGGGCGCCGAGGGCTCGATGGCGGCGCTGCGCCTGCTGGGCGTGAACCCGGCCGCGCTGCAGCTCGACACGCGGCGCGACATTCATCTCGCGCGTACGGGCGCCCTCCTGGCCGAGATCGACGATGCCCCGGAGCTCGTGCTCGAGCGCGCCGGTCGGATCTCCGAGCAGTGCGGGGCAACCGACATCTCGGATGCCGACATCCTGATGGCAGCGGCGCAGGACCAGCGCACCTGGGCCGGCAAACTGCTGGCCGCCTCCGGCGTGACGCCGCCCCTCCTGTGGGGTGTGTTCCCGGAAGCGCGTGGTGTACTTCGCCAGCCCGGTGCACCCGACCCGCTCGACGGAATCGACGTCCTCGACGTGACCTTTCCGCCGACCTTCGCGCCAGCGTTGCCCGTGCGCACCGGGATCGGCTACGACTCGCACCGTTTCGGCGTGGGCGGGCCACTGATCCTCGGTGGCATCGAGATCCCCGGCGACATCAAGCTGATCGGGCATTCGGATGCCGATGCCGTGTGTCATGCACTCACCGACGCCGTCTTGGGCGGTGCCGGTGCGGGTGACATCGGGGAGCTGTTTCCGGACACGGATCCGGGCAACAAGGGGCGCAACTCGATCGAGATGCTGCGTCTGGCGTGCGAAGCGTCCGAGAAGCGCGGTTGGCGCGTGGCGCAGGTGGACGTGACGGTGATCGTGGAGCGGCCGAAGTTGTTGCCGTATCGCGACGCGATGCGTGCGGCGCTGGCGACTGCGCTGGGGCTGCCTGCCGACTGTGTGAGCCTGAAGGCAAAGACGAACGAAGGCATGGGCTGGGTCGGTCGCGGCGAGGGACTCGCCTGCATGGCCGTCGCGACGCTCATCCCGGTCCGCACGGCGAACTGACGCGTCCTCTCGCATGAGCCGCGCGTGACGGCCCTCCTGGAGTGGCTGGTGTCGCTCCCGACGTGGGCGCTGTATGGAACGCTTGCGCTCATTGCCGCGGCAGAGAATGTGTTCCCACCGCTGCCGGCTGATACGGTGGTCGGCGTCGGCAGTTTCCTTGCAGCACGTGGATCCGGGTCGCTCGTCGTGGCGGCAACGTCCATCTGGGCCGGCAACCTGCTCGGCGCGATCGGGATGTACTTCGTCGGGCGTCGTTACGGCAGCGCCGCGCTGATGCGTCGCTTCGGCGGGGCCGATGCCGAAGCGCGCGTCGCGAAGATGTACGCCTCGTATGGTGTGTCGGCGCTCTTCGTGAGCCGGTTCCTGCCGGGGGTGCGGGCGATCGTGCCGCCGTTCGCCGGCGCGCTCAGGCTGCCGCTGCGCCAGGTGGTGCCGGCGATGGCCGCAGCGTCGGCGATCTGGTATGGGCTCATCGCGTGGCTCGGCTTTCGCTTCGGGCAGAACCTCGAGCAGTTGCAGGCGATGATCGGGTCGGCCACGCGCACCTCGGGGTTGATCGCCGTCGGCATCGTCCTGCTTGCCGGCGGCGTGATCTGGTGGCGCCGACGGGCGAAGGCACGATGAGCGTCGGTGCGCACATGCATCCGCTCGAGCATGCCGACGCCTGGCTCGACGCGATGGCACTGGAGCAAGGGTCGTCCCCGCGGACGATCGAAGCCTACGGTCGCGATCTGCTGCGGCTGCACGAGTATCTGTCGTGGCACGGCAGTCCGTCGCCGACAGACATCGATGCGCGGATGCTGCGCGGGTTCATTCATCACCTCGTCGATCTCGGGCTGGCACCAGCGTCAGTCAGTCGCATGGTGAGTGCCGTGCGTGGCTTCTATCGTTTTCTCGTCGGCGAGTCATACATCCGGCACGATCCGAGCGAGCAGCTCGAGACCCCGAAGAAGTGGCGCACCCTTCCCGACATCCTCACGCCGGAGGAAGTCGATCGCATCATCGGCTCCATCTCCTTCGACGAACGGCTCGCGTTCAGGGATCGTGCGCTGTTCGAAGTGGCGTACGGGGCGGGGCTGCGCGTGAGCGAGTGGCTCTCGCTCGGCATCGGGGACATCCACATGGATGAGCGCATCGTCCGCGTGATCGGCAAGGGCAACAAGGAACGCCTCGTGCCGATCGGTCGTCGCGCCCTTGCCGCGGTCGCGATCTACACCCGTGAGCTCCGGCCCTCGCTGGTCCACGGCGCCCCCACGGCAACGCTGTTCGTGAATGCCCGTGGTGGCGCGCTCTCACGCATGGGTGCGTGGAAACTGCTGCGGAAGTATGTCGACGCGGCGGGCATCACGTCACACGTGACGCCGCACACCTTGCGTCATTCGTTCGCCACGCATCTGTTGGAGGGTGGCGCCGACCTGCGCGCCGTGCAGGAGATGCTTGGCCACGCGGACATCGCCACCACGCAACTCTACACACACGTCGACCGCAGTTATCTGCAGCAGATTCACCGGCAGTTCCATCCCCGTGGCGCATGATTCTGATTCTCGACAACTACGACTCGTTCACCTTCAACCTCGTGCAGTATCTCGGTGAGATGGGCGAGACACTCCAGGTGCACCGGAACGACGCGCTGACGGTGGAGCAGGTGGGTGCGATGCAACCGGAGGCGATCGTGCTGTCGCCCGGCCCGTGCACTCCGGGCGAGGCGGGGATCACGGTCCCGCTGATCCAGCGCTGGGGGGCGACGATCCCGATGCTTGGCGTCTGCCTCGGGCATCAGGCCATCGGCGAGGCATACGGGGGCCGCGTGGTCCGCGCCGGCCGCGTGATGCACGGCAAGACCTCGCTGCTGGAGCATGACGGAACAGACCTCTTCGAGGGGCTGCCGCACCCGCTCCGGGTCATGCGCTACCACTCGCTGCTCGTCGAGTCTTCCTCGCTCCCGCCGGCCCTCGAGGTGACCGCCCGGGCCACCGACTCGGCCGACGAGATCCACGCCCTGCGCCATCGGGAGCACCCGGTGTGGGGCGTACAATTCCACCCGGAATCGGTGTTGACCGAGGCAGGTCGGCCCCTGCTCGCCAACTTCCTGCGTCTGGCCCGTCGTCGAGCCGCCGTCACCGCCACCTGACGGCCTGGGATCGACCACAGGAAACGGGCAGTCCCGCCGAGTCCGGCTGCGTGTTCCAGCCTTGACAATCGGCACGATCGGTGGACCCTGAGCCTGCCATTGCCATTGCCCGGCAAGGGTCTACGTTACTGGAATGATTCTTGCCGCCAGCGATCCGACGAGGGATCTCGCGTGAGGGTACTCGCGATCATTCCAGCCCGCCGAGGGGCGACACGTCTCCGCGACAAACCCCTGCGGTTGCTGGGCGGCGAGCCGCTGATTCGTCGCGTCTGGGACCGGGTCTCCGCCATGGGCGTCGCCGATGCCGTGGTCGTCGCGACGGATGACGCCGAGATTGCCGACGTGATCCGCGCCGTCGGCGGCGAGGCGGTCATGACCCGGGCCGATCACCCCACCGGCACCGACCGCATCGCCGAAGTGGCCGCCCGACCCGAGTTCGCCGATGCCGACATCCTGCTGAACGTGCAGGGCGACGAACCATTTATTGATGAGTCCGCTGTGCGTGGGGCGGTGGGGATCGTCACCAGCGGGACAGCCGCGATCGGTACAGCGGCCGTGCCGGCGACGGCGGCAGCTCTCGGCTCGCCCGACTGTGTGAAGGTCGTCTGCGATGACGCCGGCCGCGCCCTCTACTTCTCGCGCGCGCCGATTCCGTACCTGCGCGATGCCGCCGATGCGGCGCTGCGGGATCCGCTGATCCGACAGCATCTCGGCATCTACGCCTACACCCGCGCGGCACTGACCCACTGGGTCGCGCTGCCGGTGCACCCGCTCGAGCAGGTGGAGCGCCTCGAGCAGTTGCGCCCCCTCGCCGCCGGACTCACGATCGGCGTCGCGACGGCCTCGCCCGTCGACGTCGGTGGCATCGACACTGAAGCAGACCTGGTGCGCGCCAATGCGTACTGGGCGTCCATTTACGACGTCAGGAGCCCCGCATGAGCGCGCTCGCACAGCCGCAGCAGCCCACCAAGTTCATTTTCGTCACCGGTGGTGTGGTGTCGTCGCTCGGCAAGGGCATCGCGGCCGCCAGCCTTGGGCGCCTGCTCGTGGCGCGCGGCCTGCGCGTCACCATGATGAAGTTCGACCCGTATCTCAACGTGGATCCGGGCACCATGTCGCCGTTCCAGCACGGCGAGGTGTTCGTCACGAAGGATGGCGCCGAGACCGACCTCGACCTGGGCCACTACGAGCGCTTCCTCGACCGGTCCCTGAGCCAGGCGAACAACATCACCACCGGGCGCATCTACTCGAACGTGATCACCAAGGAACGCCGTGGTGAGTACCTCGGCTCCACGGTGCAGGTCATCCCGCACATCACCGACGAGATCAAGGCCGCGATCAAGCGGATCGCGCCGGAGAACGACGTCGTGATCTGCGAGATCGGCGGCACGGTGGGTGACATCGAGTCGCTGCCGTTCCTCGAGGCGATCCGTCAGTTCCGCACGGAAGTGGGCAAGGCCAATGCGATGTTCGTGCACCTGACGTTGGTGCCATACATCGCTGCCGCCGGCGAGGTCAAGACCAAGCCGACGCAGCACTCGGTGCGTGAACTGATGGAGATCGGCATCCAGCCCGATGTGCTCATCTGTCGCACCGAGCGTCCACTGGGCGACGACACCAAGCGAAAGATCGCACTGTTCTGCAACGTGGATTTCGGCAACGTCATCGAGAGTCGCGACGTGCCGACCATTTACCAGATTCCGCTCTCGTTCCACGAACAGGGCTTCGATGCCCGCGTGATGGCACGACTGGGGCTGCCGGAAGGTGTCGAACCGGACCTGACGCAGTGGCGGGACATCGTTCGGCGCATCACCAAGCCGGCGCGCCGCGTGCGCATCGCCGTCGTGGGCAAGTACACCGACTTCATCGACAGCTACAAGAGTGTGCAGGAGTCCCTGATTCACGGCGGCATCGCACACGACACGGGTGTCGACATCTCGTGGATGTCGAGCGACCGCTTCACCGATCACACTACCGCGCGGGCGCTGCTGGCGGACTTCGACGGTCTCATCGTGCCAGGGGGCTTCGGTGTGCGCGGTGTGGAGGGCATGGTGGAAGCGATCCGCGCCGCCCGTGAGTTGCGCATGCCGTACTTCGGCATCTGTCTCGGCATGCAGGTCGCGATCATCGAGTTTGCGCGCAATGTGGCCGGTCTGGCCGAGAGCCACTCCTCGGAATTTGCACCTGAGGCCGAACACCGTGTGATCTCGCTGATGGAGTCCCAGCAGGGCGTAACGGACATGGGTGGCACGATGCGTCTGGGCGCCTACCCCTGCGTGCTGCAGGCGGGGTCGCGCGCCGCGTCGGCGTACGGTGCGTCGGAAGTGAGCGAACGGCATCGCCATCGCTATGAAGTGAGCAACCAGTACCGCGACCTGTTCATCGAGAAGGGCATGGTGCTGAGCGGTCTGTCACCCGATGGCTCGCTCGTCGAGATCATCGAGCTGGCCGACCATCCGTGGTTCGTCGGCTGCCAGTTCCATCCGGAACTGCAGTCGCGGCCGACGCGCCCGCACGCGCTGTTCGCCGGCTTCATCGGTGCGGCGCTTCGTGAGCAGGGTGCACGAGCCGTCGACAGCGGTGAGGCCTCGGCGGCGGTCTCCGGCAACTGAGCCACATGCCCGACGCACAGCACTTTCCGTCCGACCAGCTCTTTCTCATTGCCGGCCCCTGTCAGGCCGAGGACGATGCGCTCAACCTGCGCATCGCCGAGGTGCTGGCACGCCTGAACGAACGTGTCCCCGGTGGCGTGATCTTCAAGGCGAGCTTCGACAAGGCCAACCGTTCGAACCCCGGTGCCACCCGCGGGCTCGGGCTCGAGCGTGGACTGGAAGCACTGGCTGCGGTGAAGCGCGAGACGGGTCTGCCGGTGCTCACCGACGTGCACACCCCTGAGCAGTGCGCCATCGCCGCTGCCGTCTGCGATGTGCTGCAGATTCCCGCGTTCCTCTGTCGGCAGACCGACCTGCTCGAAGCCGCCGGTGCCACCGGAAAGCCGGTGAACATCAAGAAGGGCCAGTGGCTGCAGCCGGAAGGGATGAAGGGGGCGGCGGCCAAGGTGCGCGGCGCATCGCCGCACGGGCCGGCCGCGCCGATCGCGGTGACGGAGCGGGGCACGTTCTTCGGCTACGGTGATCTGGTGGTGGACATGCGGAACTTCGCGCGGATGCGTGACGCCGCGCAGGCTCCCGTGATCTACGATGCCACGCACAGCGTCCAGCAGCCTGGCCGCGGTGACGGTGGCGCCAGTGGTGGTCTGCGCGAGTTCATCCCGCCGCTGATGTTCGCAGCCCTCGCCGCCGGCGCGCAGGGGCTGTTCATCGAGACACATCCTGATCCCGATCATGCGCCAAGCGACGGGCCCAACATGGTGTACCTCGACCAGTTTCCGGCGCTGATCGATCGCGCGGTGGAGCTCTGGTCGCTGGTGCGCGCATGAGCATCGACACGGCACTTGCGCAGCGGATCGAGCTGGTCGCATTCGACGTGGACGGGACGCTGACGGACAATGGCGTCTACATCGGTGCGCCGTCGGATACTCCGGATGCCCGGATCGAGCTGAAACGGTTCGACATTCAGGACGGACTCGGCATCGTGATGTTGCGCCGCGCCGGCATCGCCGTGGCGTTCATCTCCGCGCGTCACTCCGAGGCGACCACGCTGCGCGCGCGCGAACTCGGTGTGGAGCATGTGATGCAGGGTCGCGGCCTGAAGAAGGTGCCGACATTGCTGGCGCTCTGCGGACAGCTCGGCATCACGACCGGGCACGCCGCATTCATGGGAGATGATCTCGCCGACGTGGCCGTGATGCAGCGCGTGGCGCTGTCGGCGGCGCCTGCGAATGCCGTGGGCGAGGTGAAGGCGGTGGCAACGGTGCAGTTGCACCGCGAAGGTGGGCGAGGGGCGGCACGGGAATTCGTCGAGCTGCTGCTGCGTGCGCGCGGCACGTGGGACAGCGTCGTGGCCGAGTACGTGACGCAGAGTCTCGGGGCGGAGGCCTCGGTGTCATGACGGAGACCGAGCTCGTGACCTGCGGCCTGCGTGTGCTGCGACTGGAGCGCGAGGCGATCGCGGCGGTCGAGTCGCGCCTGGACGCGGGGTTCGCACGGGCCGTGCTGCTCGTCGCGCAGTCGCGCGGACGGGTGATCGTAGCGGGCGTCGGCAAGTCGGGGCTGATCGGCCGCAAGATCGCCGCAACGCTGACCTCCACCGGCACCCCGGCGGCGTTCCTGCATCCAGTGGAAAGTGTGCATGGCGACCTCGGCATCGTCGGCAGCAACGACGTGGCGATCCTGTTGTCGAAGAGCGGCGAGACCGCCGAGATGATGCCGCTGCTGCAGGAACTGAAGCGGCTCGGTGTCGGCGTGATCGCGATCACGGGTGTCCCGGCGTCGACACTCGGGCGTGCAGCCGACGCGACGCTCGATGCCGGTGTGAGCGAAGAGGCGTGCCCGCATGATCTCGCGCCCACCACGAGCACCACGGCCGCCCTCGCACTGGGTGATGCACTCGCGGTGGCGCTGCTCGAGCACAAGGGATTCCGTCGCGAGGATTTCGCGAGGCTGCATCCCGGCGGCGCCCTGGGCAAGAAGCTGTTGACGACCGTCGCCGATGTGATGGAGCACGAGCACCTGCCCGTGCGGCCCGTGACCGTGACGATGCGGGAGGCGATCCTGCCGCTGGCTGAGCGTCGCGGCCTGCTGGTGCTCAGCACCGGCGACGGCGTCGTCAGCGGCGTCGTCACGGCCGGCGATCTGGCCCGGCTGCTCGAACGCAGCGACACGCCGTTCGACGTTCCCGTCGCCGACGTGATGACACGGACCCCGCGCACGGCGCAGGCAAGTGAACTTGCCAGCGGTGTGGTGTACCGGATGGAGCGCTTCGGCATCATGGCGATGCCAGTGCTCGATGACACCGACCGCCTGGTCGGTGTGGTGCACCTCCACGACTTGCTGCGAGCGGGTGTCGTCTGATGCGTCTCACACTGATGCTGTCGCTGGTCGGTGCCAGCCTTCTGGCAGCCTGCAACAAGGAGTCCGGGGCGACCGTCGGGAAAGCGGCGACGATGGCGGACTCCGCCGATCAGGTGATGTGGG
The DNA here is from genome assembly GCA_031411975.1 of Gemmatimonadaceae bacterium. Taxonomy (GTDB): domain Bacteria; phylum Gemmatimonadota; class Gemmatimonadetes; order Gemmatimonadales; family Gemmatimonadaceae; genus JACMLX01. The sequence continues at coordinate 15,796 of JANOCB010000058.1, read as the reverse complement.
GCCTGAAGACCATCCTCACGGATCGTGGCGTGGCACGTGCCGAACTCTCCGCGGACACCGCGTATTGGTTTGACGAGAACACCCGTGCCGAGCTGCGTGGCGTGAACACCACGTTCTTCGGCAAGGATGGTGCCCGCGACGGTGTGCTCACTGCGCGGCGTGGCACATTCAACTCGCGCGCCAACGTGATGGAAGCGCGACAGAACGTGGTCATCATCGGGGCTGACGGGCGCAAGCTCACCTCCCCGATGGTGCGCTTCGAGCAGTTCCGCAACCTGATCGTCTCCGACAGTCCGTTCGTGATGCTGGAGGGGGAGCGCCGACTGGAGGGCGTCGGCTTCGAGAGCGACCCGCAGATGCTGAGCGTGAAGGTGCGGAAGCTGTCGCGCGGCACTGGTGGCAGCATCATCCTGCCACGCAGCGGGAGTGACGAGCCGGGTTTTCGTGGTGATCCCCCGGCAAAGACACCGCCTGGCGCGGTCAAGGTGAAGCAGTGAGTGTGCGGCGGCTGCTCGTGGCCCTCGTGGTGTTCGTGAGCGCACCCCGCCTTGCAACAGCGCAGGCCGCTGGTGGGCGGTGCAATATCGAACTACGGGCCGGCAGCGACTCGACGCGGCTGAGCACGACCTCGCCCGGACCCGACGCGCCACGGAATGTGTTCGTCGGCGCACGCGTGATTGCGCGTTGCCTCAATCAGGATGTCAGCCTGGTGGCCGACAGTGCCGAATGGTATCAGCAGGCACAGGTGCTGTACCTGCTCGGCAACGTGAAGTACACGGAACCACGCGTGACGGTGAGCAGCGACCAGATGAACTACTTTCAGGTCGACGAGCGCCTCATTGCGACGGGGCACGTGGTTGCGACGCTGCCGAGCAGTTCCGTGATGCGCAGCGACACCGCGACGTATTACCGGGCCGTCCGCGGCATCCGCCCGCAGTCCCGACTGGTGGCGCAGAACCGACCGCGGCTCCTCCTCGCCCAGCGGGATTCTCTCGGAAAGCCAGGCGAGCCGGTGCAGGTCACGGCCAATCAGATCACGACGGAGAACGACTCGATCGTGTATGCCGGCGGCAAGGTCGAGATCACGCGCAGCGATCTCGATGCCCGCAGCGACTCGGCGTACCTCGACAGCGGGCGCGAGTTTGCGCGGCTCATGATCAAGCCTGTCATCATCGGCAAGGGTGAGCGTGGCTACACGCTGCGCGGCCGACAGGTTGAACTGTACACGAGAAATCGCATCGTCCAACGGGTGCTGGCGCAGGCCGAGGCGCGGGTCACCAGCGAGGACATGCTGCTGACCGCCGACACCATCGACCTTCGCGTGGACGGGAACAAGGCGCAGGCCGCCTACATCTGGGGGAAGTCCCGAGCGCGTGCGGTCTCGCCCGACCGCGACCTGATCGCCGACTCGCTCGCCGTGCGCATGCCAGGGCAGCAGCTGCGCGAAGTCCGGGCATACCGTGACGCCATGGCCACCACCTTTCCGGATACCGCCACGGTTCGCACAGGCGAGAAGGACTGGCTGAAGGGCGATACGATCTTTGCGTTCTTCGACTCGACCGCGATCGCACGACCCGCGCAGCAGCCCCCGAACACCACGGTGCCGACGCCGGCCGGAGCGGCCGTTACCAACGCGCCACCTGCAGCGGACACCGCCACGGTGAAGCCACAACTGCGCGAGATGCAGTCGATCGGTCACGCCAGCTCGCGATATCAGGTCGCGTCGGAAGGCAGCTCACCCGAACGCCCTGCAATCAACTACTCGCGTGGTGATCGGATCACGGTGGTGCTCGATTCCACCGGAGTCTCCCGTGTGCGGATCGATGAGCATGCGGTGGGGCTGTATCTCGAACCCTCGTTCATCTCGGCGGATTCGGCCGAGCGCACGAACATTCCCCCTGCCGCAGCACCGACGCCAGCGCCGGCGTCCGCACCACCGCCAGCCCCCGCACGCGTTCCTGCCGTCGCGTCACCGACGCGAGCCAGACCCGCGGCACCAGCACGGAAGCCGGTTCCCACGCCGGCTGCTGTCACCCCACGCACCACCCCAAGCCGACCGTGATCGATCAGCCGACACCGTCTGACGAAGAACTTCCGGCACGCATTCGCGCGCTCATCGAGCACTTTGCGCCGCACGATCGCTCGCCGGTCATGGCGATGAATGCCATCTTTGCCGTGGCCGATACCGCGACCGGTGCGGCGCGCTTCGACGAAGTGGCGGTGATCTACCGCGAGGATTACCTCCTGCTCGAACGCGCCGCCGGCCGGGATGCCGAGCGCGCTGCCGGTGAATTGAGCCTCGATCAGGTTCGCGCGCACCTCCGCGACACGCTGTTGCCGCGGCTCGTGGCCGATGACGTCATCACATTGCCTGCGGCGGGACTCGACCAGCCCGGCGCAAAGCTGCAGGTGGTGCCGCGCGTGTGGGAACACGTCAAGGATCGCCGCGAGCAGGTGACCTCCGAGGTGCGTCGCCGCACCACCGAAGTGGTACGGGTGCACACCGGCCGTGCGCCGGTCTTCACCCCCGCGACGCAGGCCAGGCTGACCAGCCGCCTCGAGGCCAAGGGACTCGTCAAGACGTACAAGAAGCGCAGCGTGGTCAACAACGTGGCGCTGCACCTCCGTCAGGGGGAGATCGTTGGCCTGCTTGGCCCCAACGGCGCGGGCAAGACGACCACGTTCTACATGATCGTCGGCCTGATCCAGCCGCAGAGCGGCTCGATCGTGCTCGATGGCGCCGACATCACGTCCATGCCGATGTACAAACGAGCCAGGAAGGGCATTGGATATCTGTCGCAGGAGCCGTCGATCTTCCGCAAGCTCAGTGTCGAGGAGAACATCCTCGCCATTCTGGAGACACTGCCGATCACGGCAGCCCAGAAGGCGGCGCGCCTGGAGAAGCTGCTGGACGAACTGAGCATCAAGCACCTCCGCAAGAGCAAGGCATATGCGCTCTCTGGTGGCGAGCGCCGTCGGCTCGAGATCACACGGGCGCTGGTGACCGAGCCGAAGTTCATGATGCTCGATGAGCCGTTCGCCGGCGTGGACCCGATCGCCGTGCATGACATCCAGACCATCGTCTCCGGGTTGCGTCATCGCGGGATCGGCGTCCTCATCTCGGACCACAACGTCGAGCAGACCCTCGACATCGTCGACCGGGCCTACATCATGTTCGATGGCCAGGTGAAGGTGTCCGGGACGGTCCGCGAACTGGTGTTCGACGACACGGTGGCCGAGCTGTACCTGGGCCCGACACTGGCGGCGCGTCTGCGCGAGCGCTTCGCGCGGGATGAAGACAAGGTGAACGCATCATGACGCCGACGGTCGTGAACGCTGGAGGCCACCGATGAGCGGCTACAAGACGGGGCTCAACCAGAGCACGTCGATGCGGCAGGAGATGAAGGTCAATCCACGCCTCTACCAGGCGATGGATCTCCTGTACATGCCGCTGCTCGACCTCCAGCAGCACCTGCAGCAGGAACTGCTCATCAACCCGTTCCTCGAGCTCGTGCCCGAGGACGAAGATGGCGAGGAAGGGGCCGAGACACTCGAGGTGGCGACACCCGAGGAGCAGAAGGCCGACAACACCGACGAGATGGACTGGCAGAAGATTCTCGAGGATGGGTTCGAGACCGGCGGCCGCAAGGAGGAGTACGAGGAGCGGGAGTACATCGAACCGGTGACGGTGATGTCGCGCGACCTCATGGACCACCTGCGCGAGCAGGTCAGATGCTCGAGCTCACGTCGCGCGAGGCCTACCTCGCGGACGAGTTCGTGGGCAACATCAACGAGGATGGGTATCTCGGCTGCTCGCTCGAAGAGATCCTCGTCGGCGTGAACGCCGAGGTGCGGCGTATCGCCGAGGAAGCCGAGATCGACATCAGCGAACTGCCGATGTACACGATGGAGGAAGTGGAGGCGCTGCTGCCAGTGATCCAGCAGCTCGATCCCCCTGGCGTCGGTGCGCGGAACCTGCGTGAGTGCCTGCTGCTGCAGCTCTCCACGCAGGGGCTCCAGGATGGCATCGCCTTCGCGCTCGTGCGCGACGGCTTCGATGAATTGATCGGCCACCGCTGGAGCGAGATGGCGAAGCGCTTCGGCATCCCGGTCTCGGAAGTGCAGGGTGTCGCGGACCAGATCGCGAAGCTCGACCCCAAGCCGGGCCTCAAGTACGCGCCGGACAACGAGCACTACATCATCCCCGACCTCGTCGTCGACAAGGTGGATGGCCGGTATGTGGTCTATCTCAACGATGGCAACCTGCCGCGCCTGAAACTCAGCCGCACCTATCAGGACATCGCGCGCGACAAGAAGAAGTACGACACCGAGAGCAAGGACTTCATCGCCAACAAGATGAACTCCGCGCACTGGATGATTCAGGCGATCGAGCAGCGCCGGCAGACGATGCTGAAGGTGATGAACTACATCGTCGAGCGGCAGCGCGACTTCTTCGAGAAGGGTGTGCAGCACCTCAAGCCACTGACCCTCCGAGAGGTGGCGGAGGTGATCGGCATGCACGAGTCGACGGTCAGCCGCGTCACCAACGAGAAGTTCGTGCAGACGCCGCGTGGTGTGCTGCCACTCAAGTTCTTCTTCTCGTCCGGCCTCTCTACCACCGACGGCGATGACGTCTCCGCCCGCGGCATCAAGGACCAGATCAAGAAGCTGGTCGTTGCCGAGGATGCAATGGACCCGCTCACCGATCAGGCCATCGTCGACATCCTCAAGCAGGGCGGCGTCGTCATCGCGCGGCGCACGGTCGCGAAGTACCGCGACCAGCTCGGCGTCCTCTCGGCGCGCATGCGAAAGCGCGTATGACCACCAGCCTCACCGGCTCAGCACCACGCACCATGGCACCAGCCCCGAACGCCCTGGCCGAGGGCGTGGATGTGAGCGTCCTCGTTCCCGCAAAGGACGAAGCCGAGAACCTCCCGCTCTTCATGGAGCAGGCAGCCGCCGCCTTTGCCGGCACCGGCACACGATACGAAGTCATCGTCATCGAGGATGGCTCGAAGGATGACTCGTGGCAGGTGCTGCAGCGCCTGCAGGCACAGTATCCGTTCCTGCGCGCCGTGCGGCACCGGACACAGCGTGGCATCGCCGATGCGCTGCGCACGGGCTGGCTCAACTCCCGGGGCGAAGTGCTGGTGTTCTACCCGGCAGACCTGCAGTTCAAGCCCGAGGACATCCCGCGCCTCGTCGCGCCGATTCTGGCGAACCAGGCCGACATGGTCACGGGCTTCAAGGAAGGAAAGTACGAGAAGGCCTTCGTCAGTGGCATCTACAACTGGCTGAGCCGCTCGCTGTTCGACGTGCCGGTGAAGGACCTGAACAGCGTCAAGGCGTATCGGCGCGAGATCATGAACGCGCTGCCGGTCCGCCCCGACTGGCACCGGTACATGATCGTGATCGCACACTTCGAAGGATTCAGCGTCACCGAGATTCCGGTGCCGCTCTACGCGCGGCACGCCGGCAAGTCGAAGTTCGGCATCGGGCGCATTCCCGTCGGCGTGATGGACATGCTGTCGGTCTGGTTCGAGTTGCGATTCGGCCGCAAGCCACTGCTCTTCTTCGGCCTGCTCGGCGCGGCGCTGTTCGCCATCGGTGTGCTGACCGGCCTGGTCGCGATCGGCATCCGCGTCTTCGCCGGCGTCGGATTCCGCCCGCTGCTGAACCTGATCGAGACCTGCGTGATCGTCGGCACGGTGCTGTTCGTGGGTGGTTTCGTGGGCGAGATGATTGCCGTGCAGCGTGCCGAGCTCCGCGAGATCCGCCGGGAGCTCGACGAGAGGCGCCGAACGAACGCCCCGTGAGCGTCCGCCGCGTCCTGTTCGTCACGCACAACTTTCCACGCGCCGCCGGTGATGCCGCCGGTGGCTTCCTGCTCGATCTCGCGCATGCCCTCGCCAGCGTCGACATCGCGGTGGAAGTCATTGCGCCACACGCACGTGGCCTGCCCGAGCGTGACATCGTCGATGGCATCCACGTGCAGCGCGTGCGCTACGGCGACGACGCCGATGAGACGCTCGCCTACACCGGCACGATGGCCGAACAGGTGAAGGCGTCCACCCGCGGCAAGCGGGCGATGGTGCGACTGATCGGCGCGCTGCGTCGCGGTACGCGCTTCCGCCTGGCCAGCGGCGACATCGACGTGGTACACGCGCATTGGTGGTTTCCGGCGGCCCTGGCGATCGGACGCACCGCCACCCGCGCACGCGTCCCGCTGGTCGTCACGTCGCATGGCAGCGACGCACGCATGGCCACCGGCATGACGGCGTCGCTCGCGTCGTTCGCCCTTGGCCGTGCTGCGCATGTGACGACCGTCAGCAACTGGCTCGCGCGGCGCCTGCAGCCACTCACGCCGGCACCGATCACGGTGGCACCGATGCCATCCGACGTGATGGCGTTCACGCATCAGGCGGCGATCCGCGCCACGCCGCCACGGCTGCTGTTCGTCGGCAGGCTCAACGCGCAGAAGAATCCCGCACTACTCCTGCGCACGCTGGCGCTACTGCCGGACGAGATCCATCTGGACATGGTCGGCGACGGCCCGGATGCCTCCAGCCTGCATGTCCTCGGTGCGCAGCTCGGCATTGCCCATCGCATTGCGTGGCATGGGCACCAGCCGCGGGAGGCGATGCCGGCGTTCTATGCGCTCGCGTCGTGCACGCTCATGCCGTCCCGTGACGAAGGCTTCGGCATGGTGGCCGCCGAATCGCTGCTGTGCGAGACACCGGTGGTGGCCAGTGACTCCGGTGGACTGCCGGACATCGTCAGGCCGGGTGAGAACGGCGCATTGATCGGCGGTGGTGACGATCCCGAGCCATGGCGATCGGCGATCGAATCGATCGTGACGTCGCCGGAACGCCGTGCGGCCTACGGCGCCACCGGTCGCGCACAGATGATGGCGCTGGTGTCGCCTCGCGCCGTGGCGGAACGGTACCGCACCGTCTACGAAACGGCCCGCCGCGGGATCGTGCGTGCGCGCTGAGGTGAGGACGGGGCTGCGGCTCGTCATTGCCGCTGCCGTCGTCGTGTTCGTCTTCCGCGCGCTCGGTGCAAACTGGTCCGAAATCAGCCGGAGCGCGGCCTCACTCCGACCCGACTGGCTTGGCCTGAGCCTCGCGAGTGCGTGCATCGGCGGCGGGTACGCCGTGCTGATCGCGTCATGGCGTCTGCTGCTGCGACGCTGGAGCAGTCCGCTCGGCGCCCTCGACGCGACACGCATCTGGTTCGTCTCGAATCTCGGCAAGTACCTGCCCGGAAAGGTCTGGGCCATCGGCGCGATGGCGGTGCTGGCGCGTGAGGCCGGGGCGTCACCGACGGCAGCCACTGGCTCGTCGATCATCAACGCGCTCGTCAACATCGCCGCAGGCTTCGTGGTGGTGGCGCTGGCCGGGGCAGGGGAGCTGCTCGCGACCAATCCAGTGCTGCGCACCGCGTCGTGGATCGTGCTGGCGGCGAGCGCGATCGGACTCACGTTCGGTCCGCAGCTCCTGACATGGACCGTCGCCACGGCGACCCGCCTGTTCCGGCGCCCCAACGTGGAACTGCCGGACATCTCGCGCGGAACGCTGGTGATCGTGTTCGCCGCGAACGTGACCGCGTGGATCGCATACGGCGTCGGCTTCGGCCTCTTCTGGCACGCGCTGCTCGGGTCTGGCGGTGGCATCTCGATGGCCGTGCTGGCAGTTTACACCGCGTCGTATCTCGCCGGATATCTGGCGCTGTTCGCCCCGGGTGGCATCGGCGTCCGCGAAGCCGCGCTGGCCGGGTTGCTGGTGTCGCTCCGGCTCGCGACCCCTGGCGACGCGGCACTGTTGGCCGCCGCCTCGCGCGTCTGGCTCACGCTCGTGGAAGTCCTCCCCGGCTTGGTGTTCCTTCCCGGGGTTTCGTTGCGCCGCCGTCCCCCTATTTCGTCTCCCGATGGCCCAGACGCCTGAGAAGCACCCGTCCGACCAGATCGAGCCGCGCAACGCCTGGCTGCTGGCACTGCTGACGTGCATTGCAGGCACCATGTTGCTCGCGTATCCGGCGCTCAGCGGCCAGTTCCTGGTCAACATCTACAGTGACCAGTACATCGCCGGATATTCCTTCCGCGAGTTCGGTGCGCAGGTACTGCGTGCCACTGGCGGCTACGCACTCTGGAACCCGTACCTCTTCGGTGGCATGCCGTACGTCGGTGCGATGCATGGCGACATCTTCTATCCGACGTCGTGGATGCGGATGGTGATGCCGACCGACGTCGCCATGACGTGGGGCATGATCCTGCACTACATGCTCGGCGGGTTCGCCTGCTACGTCTTCCTGCGCGCGCTGGGGCTCCGCTTTTTCGGCGCCCTCGTCGGCGCCATGGCGTACATGCTCAGCGGCTGGAATGCATCGTACGTCAATCCGGGACACGACGGCAAGATCTTCGTCGGGGCCATGCTGCCGCTGGCCATGCTCTTCGTGCTGCGTGGTGTGCGCGATGGTCGCAACTGGGCATGGGGCGCACTGTCGATCACCGTCGGACTCGGCATGCTCAGCCCGCACCCGCAGCTGATGCAGTACCTGCTGATGGGTACCGGCGTGTTCGGTCTCTACGCTGCCTTCGGCATCGAGGGGCGCGCCGAGCGACCCATGGCAATCCGGCGACTGGCGTTCGCGCTTGGTGCGGTGCTGCTCGGATTTGCCATCAGCGCGATCCAGTACGTCCCGGTGATGGAGTACACGCCATTCTCGCCTCGTGCCGGTGGCAAGGATTACGCGTTCGCCACGTCGTTCTCGTTCCCGCCTGTCGAGATCATCAACACGCTGATCCCCGAGTTCACCGGGATCCTCGACAAGTACTGGGGCCCGAACCGGATTCACCACCACAGCGAATACATCGGCGCTGCGGTGTGGGTGCTCATCGTTGCGGCATTCCGCTCGAAGGTGCGTTCACGTGAGGTGCTGTTCTGGGCCGGTTTCGCCGGACTGTTCACACTCTGGGCGCTGGGCGGGAACACGCCCTTCTACCAGCTGATCTACAACCTCGTGCCGGGCAGCAAGTTCTTCCGCGCACCGAGTACGGTGTTCTTCGTGGCGACGTTCGCGCTGGCGATCCTGGCCGGTCATGGTGCGCAGGGGCTGATCGAGAAGGCACCGTCACGGCGGTTCCTGCTGGCCGGTGCGGGGACGATCGCGCTGGTACTGGTCATGGGTGTGACCGGCATGCTGAGTGGGCTCGCGAGCGCCTTCGCTGGCCCGGAGCTGACGGAACTGGTGACGCGTAACAGCGGCGCACTCCTGACGGGCAGCATTCGCGCCATGGTGTTCGCGGCGCTGGCCCTCGGCGTTGGTGTACTGGCCGGCAGTCGCAAGGTGACTCCGATGATCGCGGGCTGGGCACTGGTGGGCATCGTCACGCTCGATCTCGTCAGCGTGCTGCGCGCCTACTGGACGTTCTCGCCCGCCGCATCGACGTCGTTCGCCAGTGATCCGGCCATCGACTACATCAAGAAGGCGACGGCCACCGCACCGGGACGTGTGGTGGACATCGCGATCGAGCGCAGCGGCCCGCCCCGCGATCCTGGGCTCGGGTACAGCGGGCTGATGGCACATGGCATCCGTCAGGCCAAGGGCTACCACGGCAACGAACTTGGCCGCTACGACGATCTCATTGGCCGTGAGGAGGACGGATACCCCAACCTCGCCAACCCGAACTTCTGGGCGCTGGCCAACGTCCGCTATTTCCTCACCGACGCAGCGAGTTTTCCGCTTGAAGGGACGAAGCTCGTCGCTGGCCCGGCCAGGGATGCGCACGGCTCGACGGTATACGTCTACGAAGTGCCGGGCGACAACCGGGCTGCCTGGGTGGCACCCGCGATGATCAAGGCGGCCGACAGCGTGACGCTGACCACCGTCCTCGATCCACGATTCCCGGTCCACTCGGTTGCGATCTTCAACGACAGCGCCGACGTGGCCGCCGTGAAGCTCGATGCGCCGCCGGCCCCGATCGATCTGCCGGTACAGATCACGAAGTACGACGCAGGTGCGATCTCGCTCTCGCTGGCGGCGCCAGCGCCGGCTGGTTCGGCACTGGTGGTGTCCGAGAACTACTTCCCGGGCTGGACGGCCACCGTGGATGGCAAGCCGGCGCCCGCCTATCGCGCGATGTACTCACTCATCGGCGTTCCGCTGCCGACGGGTGCACGATCGATCGAGCTGACGTTTGCCAGCAGCAGCTACGAGACGGGCAGGCTGATTACCCTGATTTCGCTCGGGCTCGCTGTTGTGCTCTTGGGTGCCGGCGTGGTCACCGACCGGAGATCGCGCGCGTGAGGGAGTTTGTTCCACGCGACACCCGCCCAATCGCTCACGGTCTCGTGATCGTTCCGACGTACAACGAGCGCGAGAACATCGCACGGATCATCGAGTCGGTACTGGCACAGGATCCTCGACTGTCGATCCTGGTGGTGGACGACGGCAGTCCGGACGGGACGGGGGCGATCGTGGATGTGATCGCTGAAACGTCGTCTCGCGTGCATGCGCTGCATCGCCCGAAGAAGATGGGGCTGGGGACCGCCTATCTGGCCGGCTTCAAATGGGCGCTTGGCCGCGACTACGACTGCATGTTCGAGATGGACGCCGATTTCTCGCACGATCCCGGGCACCTGCCGGAGTTCCTGCGAGCCATCGAGCACACCGACCTCGTCCTTGGGTCGCGGTACCGGGACGGCAAGGTCACGGTGGTGAACTGGCCGATCGCGCGTCTGCTGCTGAGCTACGCCGCCAACATCTATGCGCGCTCCGTCACCGGCCTGCAGTTGTATGATGCAACCGGCGGCTTCAAGTGCTTCCGCCGTCGCGTCCTTGAAACGATCGACCTCGACGATGTCCGGTCGAACGGATACGCGTTCCAGATCGAGGTCAGCTTCCGCGCGTTCCGGAAAGGGTTCCGCATCGCGGAGATCCCGATCGTCTTCACCGATCGGACCGAGGGTGAAAGCAAGATGTCGAAGCGGATCGTCCGCGAAGCGATCTGGATGGTATGGCGACTCCGCTGGTGGGCCATCACGGGACGGATATGAGCACAGACGAGGGCAGGGCCTTCTGGAAGATGAGCGGGTCGGGGAACGACTTCGTCTTCTTCGACGCGCGGGCGAACGGCGGCCGACCGGATCCGCTGGAGACGCCCGCCGGGATCAGTGCGCTCTGCGCGCCGCACCTCGGTATCGGGGCCGACGGCGTCGTCTTCATCGTCGAGGCAGCGGACGCATTGTTCGCGATCCGCTACTATAACGCCGACGGATCCCGCGCAGCGCTCTGCGGCAACGCCTCACTGTGCGCCGCGCAAAGCGCTGTCAAGATTGGACTTGCCTCACGTGACATGACGTTTGACTTCATGTCGGATGCCGGACGCATCCGCGCCGCGATCGACGCCGACGGCAACGCGTCCGTTCGGCTCGCCGCCGTGACCGCACTGGAGGTCGACGCCGTCGAAGGCGTTGCGCCACGGGAGCAGCGGATCGGCTACGCGGTCGTCGGCGTGCCGCACCTGGTGGTGCTGGTGCCGGATGTCAGCGCGATCGACGTAGCGGGACGTGGGCGGATTTTGCGGTTCGGTGCGGCGCGTGCCCCTGAGGGCGCGAACGTCAACTTCGTCGGCCCCAGCGCCGCCCATGCCGGCGAGTGGCGGATCCGGACCTACGAGCGCGGCGTCGAGGCCGAGACGTACGCGTGTGGCACCGGCTCGGTCGCGACGGCGGCATGCGTGATCGCGTGGGGGCTGGCAGCGTCGGGACCGCCGGTGCGCCAGGAGACCGCCAGCGGCAAGCTCCTGACCGTGCGGCTGCCAGAAGCGGGCGGCGGTCCGTGGAGCGAGCTCTCCGGCGAAGGACGCGTGGTGTTCGATGGCGTGCTGCGCGCGCTGCGCTGAGGGCCGTGCGCGCGACGCTGGGTGGCAGGGCGCGTGATGTTTCGCGTCGTCGCGGCAGCGATTGCTGCACGAAATCCCATGTCACGATCGCGCGCTAAGTCGGCACGGATTCACACGTTGCGCGGCGAAAAATTTGGACGCGCTGGGCCGAAGGTCGTGCGTCGGCCCGCGGCGCGCGGCGGGGTGCCGCAGGCGGACGGGTGGTTGGCCGATTGTGTGGAACCGCGGGGTCTTTCCACAGTGGGCCGCTGCTGGAGGCACTTATCCACAGTTTTCCACCCTATGTAGTTTACATAATACTTCTTATAGGAAGTAAAATCTGCCGCGCCCTCAGCCTCCACCACCGCGCAGGGAGCGGTTTCCGGACAGCGACGAGCGACGGCGCCATGTCACGATGACAACACGAAGCGTCACGGCGCCCGCATCAGCCGCACCCCACTGTCACCGCCAACGCCGACCGCACGCGCACCACCCACCGCCCGATCGCGCCAGCATCCGCCGACCGCGTCGGCGTGACCCCGAACACGAAACCGGCCGGCGATCCCGTCTCTGGGAATCGCCGGCCGGCTCAGGAACGACAGATCGCGCGACGCGACCGGTTCAGCTCGCGCAGCTCACGGCTTGACCACGAGTTCACCCAGCCGCACATGCGCCTCGGCCGCCAGCGCACCGCGCTCGTCCTTCGCGAGTTCCTGCCACAGCTTGATCGCTTCCGTGCCATTGCCGGCCGCCATATACGCCCGCGCCGCATCGGCCTGACGCTGCGCCTTGGCATCACCGCTGCTGACCGCCGCGGCCGCCAGATAGGCCTTGGCTGCCTCGGCTGGCTTGTTCAGGTTCTCGTAGCCGGCCGCAAGCAAGGTCTGCAAGGTGGAGCCGAGCCGCTGCGCCCCACCGCCGCTGGCCAACGCCTCCAGCTTCTTCATCGCCTCCGGCGTCTTGCCGGCGGTCATGAGCGACTGCGCGGCCAGCAGCGCAGCACGATCCCCGGCCGAGGTGCCAGCATAGCGCGTGGCCACCTTCTCCAGCTCAGCAGCGGCGTTGGCCGGATTCTGCGCCGTCGCGGTCTGCGCCTGGAAGAACGCCCGTTCGGCATTCTCGATCTTCGTCTCGGCCGACTTCTGGTACAGCACGACGCCGAGCACGACGACGACCACGCCGCCGACCACGATCGAGACGAGCTTCTGGTTGGCCTTCAGCCAGGTGGCGAGCGAGTCGAGCCCGCTCTCTTCGAATTCCGACATCGGTACAGGTCTGAGAGACATGGCCCGTCTGAGCCATCGATGATCATGGGCCGCCAGATCGGAGGCGGTACCGTTATAGCCTGGTAAGTTCGCAGGTACGGTTCGTTCGGACAAGCGGAGGACTGCGGAGTCCCGTGGCAGCCCGAGCCAGTCCCCCCGGATCCGTGACCCGCTCGGTCCCCTGTCGTCCACCCTGTGGAGCTGGCCCAGGGTGCCTGAATGCCCGGTCAGCTCTGCCCGCGGTTGTCGTCGAGAGCCCGCTGTGCTCGGTGATGCGTCAAGGTACCCTTACCTCCATGCGAATGCCGACCTCTCTTGCCACCATCCTGCGCCGTGTGGTACTGCTCGTGAGTGCGGTTGCGATCATGATCGCAACGCCCACCAGTGCCTCGGCCGAGAAACCGCGCGGCAAGAAGCCGGTTGCCTCCTCCACCCGTCGCGGCAAGGCTCGGCCTGCGGCCGCCCCTCGGGCGCGCAGTGCCCGGTCCAAGGCTGCGGCCAGTCGCAGCAGCCGTTCCCGTCGCGTGTCGAGCCGCCGGTCACGCCGGTCGTTTGCACCAATCGTTCCGAACGTGGCGCAGGCATCGTTCATGTCCGACTCGGCCGATGCCCTCCGCGATTCGATCGTCTCGGTCGCGCGTCAGCAGATCGGCACGCCCTACATCTGGGGCGCTGAGACCCCCGGGCGGGCCTTCGACTGCAGTGGCCTCGTCAAGTACGTGATGTCCTGGCTCAACGTCAGCCTGCCCCGGACGGCGAATGAGCAGGCCTACACCGGCATCAGCGTCGGCAAGGAGCTCGATCGCATGAAGCCGGGCGATCTGCTGACCTTCGGCACCAAGCGTCGCATCACGCACATCGCGATCTACTCCGGCAACGGGAAGTACGTGCACGCCAGCCGGCCGGGCGTTGGCGTCGTCGAGAGTCTGCTCGACACCCGCGCTTCGCGCTTCCGTGGTGCTGTCCGGCTGGTCGCGGATGCGGATACCGGCGGCACGCGTTCCCTTCTCCTGCCCTGATCCGAGTCGGCGGCTCGTCAGTCCCGCCACTGGAACGCCTCCGGCCTGATTGGTCGGAGGCGTTTTCGTTTCAGTGCCCACCGGCCGGCGACCGCGAGGCGCGCGTCGGCCCCGTTGCCTGACTCAGTAGCTTGGGGATGCATCGCCAGTGACACGCGATCCCCCTTTCCATGGAGTGGCATGCGATATCGCGTGCTCGTGACGGACGAAATCGACCCCGATGGTCTCGCCCTGCTGACGGCCGAACCCCGCCTGCAGGTTGACGAGGTGCCCACCCTGCCCGCCGCCGAGCTCCTCGCACGGATTCCGGAGTACGATGCAATCGTCGGCCGGAGCGCGTCGCGCATCAGCGGTGAGTTGCTGCGCGCGGCGACGCGACTGCGCGTGGTCGGACGTGCGGGTGTCGGTGTGGACAACGTCGACATGGCGACTGCCACGGAACTCGGCGTCGCGGTGATCAACGCACCCGCAGGCAACACCGTGGCCGTCGCGGAACTGCTGTTCGGATCCCTGCTCGCCCTGTTCCGTCACATCGTGCGCGCCGACACCTCCATGCACGCCGGACGATGGGACCGCTCCGCACTGCTCGGCAGTGAACTCAAGGGCCGCACACTCGGCATCGTCGGTGTCGGGCGCATCGGGTCGGAGGTGGCCATGCGCGCGCTCGCGTTCGGCATGGACGTGGTCGGATTCGATCCGTACGTCGGTGACGAGCGATTTCGCGCGTTGCGCATCCGTCGCGCACCGTCACTCGAGTCGCTGCTGCCCGACGCCGACGTGCTCACCATTCACACGCCGCTGACGCCGGAGACGACAGGCCTGATCGGCCGACGCGAGCTGGCCCGGATGCCGAGTGGTGCGGTGCTGTGCAATCTCGCACGCGGCGGCATCGTGGACGATGCGGCACTGGCGCAGGCGCTGCAGAACGGATTGCTGCGCGGCGCCTGCATCGATGCGTTCGCGCAGGAGCCGCTGCCTGCCGAGCACCTGCTCCGCACGCTCCCGTCCGTGTTGCTCACCCCGCACCTGGGGGCCTCGACGGCCGAAGCACAGCGCAACGTAGCCGTGGACGTGTGTGAAGCGGTGCGCGATGCCCTGCTGCACGGCGAGCTGACCCGATCATTGAATGTGGCGTCGGTGAGCGGAACCGAGTGGCGCGACCTTCAACCCGCGTTGCTCGTTGCACAGCGTGCTGCCGCGATCGCACGGGCGCTGCTGCTGGATCAGGGC
The DNA here is from genome assembly GCA_031411975.1 of Gemmatimonadaceae bacterium. Lineage (GTDB taxonomy): Bacteria > Gemmatimonadota > Gemmatimonadetes > Gemmatimonadales > Gemmatimonadaceae > JACMLX01. Next base: position 398 of record JANOCB010000058.1, on the reverse strand, counting down.
ATCAGCATCATCCAGCGAGTGCGGCTCCGGGTGAGCCCTGACCTCATCGGGGCGGGGGCTGCACTGCTCTCCGCCACCTGTGCGGGCATTCTCGAAGGGGTCATCGATGATGGTCGGCTCAACCTGATCAACGCCCGTGCGATGGCCGAAGCACGCGGGATCGAGTTGTCGATCGGTGAACTGTCCGACGCAGGCCGCACGGCCACGATCGATGTCTCGCTCGGCGGCGGCGTACGCGAGATCGGCGTGGTGGCGATGGCGCCATCCGGTGGCGTGGCACGCGTGACGCGCATCGGCGCCTTCCACGTGGACGTGACGCCACGACAGACGATGATCGTGCTCACCAACAACGACGTGCCCGGTGTCATCGGTCGTGTCGGCACGGCGCTCGGAGATGC
>JANOCB010000057.1:0-40636 GCA_031411975.1 Gemmatimonadaceae bacterium | reverse complement strand
CATCGTGGGCATTGCGTCGGGCACGGGCTATGACGTCGGCACGCCGGCGTCCGCGACGGTGACGATCGCGGACGCCCCGCTGCCAAGCGTGACGGTGACCGCGCTGGACCCGGACGCATCCGAGGTCGGCCCGAACACCGGGACGTACCGGATTGCCCGTACCGGCGCGACGACGGCTGCGCTGGCGGTGGGCGTCACGCTGACCGGGAGTGCCCTGAACGGCACGGACTATCAAACCATCGCGGCGACGCCGACGATTCCCGCGGGCGCGGCGTTCGTCGACGTGGTGCTGACGCCGTTGGCCGACGTGGTCGTCGATGTTGACGAGACCGCCATTCTGACGGTGGTGGCTGGCGCAGGCTACGTCGTCGGCACGCCCGCCTCTGCGACGGTGACAATTGCGGATGCCGCGCTGCCGACCGTGACCGTGACCGCGCCCGATGCGGCGGCGTCCGAGCCCGGGTCCAACACCGGCACATTCCGGATCGCGCGGACCGGCGTGACGACGGCCGCACTGGCTGTGGGTGTGACGCTGACCGGGACTGCCGTGAACGGCACGGACTACCAAACCATCGCGACCACCCAGACGATTCCTGCGGGTGCGGCGTTTGTGGATGTGCTGCTCACGCCGCTGCCCGACGCGGTCGTGGAAGTTGATGAGACGGCGGTGGTGACGGTCGTCGCCGGCGCGGGCTACGTCGTTGGCACGCCCACGTCCGCAACCGTGACCATCGCCCAAGCGCCGCCTGCCGCAAGCAATCTGGTGGTGACACCGGCGCTGCTCAGTGTGCGGGTTGGCGAGCAGGTGACGCTTGTACCAACGGTAACTCTCGCTGGGACCGGAGTAACTGTGGCCTACACGTTCGCGACGAGCGACGCGACGCGCGCGACGGTTTCCACCACCGGGCTCGTCACAGGAGTGGCGGTCGGTACCGTTACCATCACCGTGACGGCAACTGCGTCAGGTGGGGGCTTCACCACCTCGGTGTTGACGGCATCGGTCCCAGTCGGTGTCGTCAATCCCTTGGGTGTTGGCTTTGGCGCCGAGCAGTTTGCAAACATCCCTGCCGGCTCGGGATTGCGTGGCTCGACGAATGGCAATGCCGACGAACAGCCGGTCCGGACGATCTTCGTCTCAGCGTTCGCGATACAGCGCACAGAAGTCACACAGGGCCAATGGCGGCAAGTCATGGCGGGAACGGCACTCGCCAATCCCAGCGGATTTGCGACCTGCGGTGACACGTGCCCGGTCGAACGTGTCTCGTGGGATGAGGTGCAGCAGTTCCTGACACGTCTGAATCAGCAGGATCCGGGGAAGGGGTACCGCTTGCCGACGGAGGCCGAGTGGGAATGGGCCGCTCGTGCCGGTACGACGGGTGATCTGAACGTTGTCGGACAGGCCGCCGAGGACCTCGCGTGGATCTCCACGAATTCGCAGGGTCGGACGAGGCCTATTGCCCAGAAACTGCCCAATGCGTTCGGGCTGTACGACACGCTCGGCAACGTGTGGGAGTGGGTGAATGACTGGTACAGTGCCACCTATTACTCCAACGCGCCGCCGGTGGACCCTCCAGGCCCCACCACCGGCACCCGCCGCTCGCTCCGCGGGAGTTCGTGGTTCTTCAATGCGACGTTCGCCCGTACCGCGATCCGCGAGAACCTGGCCACCACGGACAGGACCGATGCGCTTGGGTTCAGGTTGGCGAAAAACCCGTAGCTCCCTCTGGTTGTGTAGGGCGGCTCACCCCGGACCTCTCCACACGGAGTGTCCGGGTAGCGGAATGGCGCCCTGGTGATAATCGGCGCGGAGCGCATGCGGGTTGAGATGCGCTGCCGCAGCCTGTTCCAGGTCGCGGCCGCGCAACGACGTCACCCGTCGCTGTCACTCCGAATCATCAATGCGACACGTCGCCCGGCGACTGCACGAGCGTCCCCAGCACGTCGGCGAGCGTCTGCAGGGCAGGCAGCGTCGCCAGGCTCACGCCGCGCGGCGCTGCGTCGAGAGCGGTCAGGTGCCGGCGCAGCGTTGCCACGTCGCGCTCCGTCACCCAGAACTGCTCCCAGTCATCTACACCCTGGTCATCTGCGAACGATGCCAGCCGGTCGGCCAGCGCCGCCAGGTCGAAGAGTGCGCCACGCTCGCCGTCGCCCGCCTCACCTTTGCGCGCAGCGCCGCTGCCGCGCAGCATACGCGTGGCATCACGCAGCGCCGCGATGCCCTGCAGCATGGTACGACGTCGATCCACCGTGGCGCGCGTCAGGACGTGCGGCCGCAGGCGGCGTCATGCACCGCACCGAGACAGGCGCGCATGCCGTCCGTCATGCTGACCTGTCGCCGCGCCATCACCCGTGCCGCCGTATTCAGGAAACGCTCGCGATCGTACATCTCGCCGCGTGAACCCCACGCAAAGGGGGGCATCACACTGGGGACGACATCGTCGCTGATCACGTTCGCGCCGGCACCGATGCAACTGCCCGTGGTGAGTCGCGTGAGAATGCCGGTCTTTGCGTGATCGCCAAGGATCGAGCCCAGGAACTGCAGTCCGGTGTTCGTCCCTGCGAATGACACCGGCCCATACGTGTTCTTCAGGTTCGACGTGACGGTGCCGGCGCCAAGGTTCGTCCAGCGACCCAGGTAGCTGTGGCCGAGAAATCCATCGTGGCCCTTGTTCGCATGACCGCAGACGATGCTGGTCGATGCCTCGCCGCTGACCTTGCAGTGATCGCCGATCGACATGGTGTGACCGCTGCCGGTGACCCAGGTCGAATGTGCACCGAGAACGAATGGCCCGGTGAGCCGCGAAAAGCTGCGCACCACGGCGTGCTCGCCGATGATGATTGCACCCTGCGTCGCATCGAGCACCACGAACGGTTCGATGACGGCCGTGTCGGCCAGCCGCACGGGGTGGCTGCCGAGCACGCGCACATCGTCCGGCAACGACCGCGGCGGCAGTGTCGTCATTGCGATCGCGGTGGCGTCGGCCGCGAGCATCGCCGGCAGGTGACCGATCAGATCCCACGCGTGCCGCAGCAGCCAACCGGTGAGCGCACGTGGCGACGACCCGGTGGTGATGCCGCGTTCACGCAGTGCGGCGACCGAGGTGGCGTCCCGAAGCACCGACGCGACGACGACGCCATCATGCGTCAGGCAGTCGGCATCGCCCAGCCCCGACGGCAGCAGTGCAGGGGCAAAGTGACTGTGTGCGACGATTGTGCCGGCGTCGAGCACCACATCGTGCATCAGGATCGGCGCGGCGCCTGGCTCCTCGAAGCCCGCCAGCCGCGGTGCAGCAATCACACCGGCGACAGGTCGCTCCAGCGCCATCGCCCACCGCTCGCGCACGAGCGCCGCACCGGCGCGAACTTCCGCGAGCGGACGGGCCGTGGTGACCGGAGCGAACGTGTCCGACGCCGTGCCGCCCGCATCGTGCTCGAGCAGGACGACGACGCTCACGCGCGGTCCTTCAGGCGCGCCGGAAGTGAGTCGACGAGCGTCTTCAGGTCGGCGGCATGCTCCTGCGTCGTGACCACGGTCAATCCATCGATCGACACGACGACGAGATCGGAGACGCCGTACAGCACGACACTCTGACCACCCTCTGCGTGGACGACGTTGCCGGACGACATCACGGGCACCACGTCGCCGTGGAGTGCATTGCCCGCGGCATCACCCGGTCGCACGCGGCGCAGTGCGGCCCAGGTGCCGACGTCGTCCCAGCCGAACGCTCCGGGGACGACGAACACGCGATCGCTCCGCTCGAGCACACCCACGTCGACGCTGATCGACTGGACGCCGCTGAAGAAGGCTTCGAGCGTCGTGGCGTCGTTGGCGCGCGACACCTCGGGGCAGTGTGCGGCCACTTCCTTGAGGAATCGCGACGCACGCCAGACGAAGATGCCGGAGTTCCACAGGCAGCCACCTGCGATCAGCTCACGCGCGCGCACCCGATCCGGCTTCTCCAGGAACCGTGCGACGCGGAACGCAACCTGACCGGCGCGCTCCCCGGGTTCGATGTACCCGAATCCCGGATCGGGGCGGGTCGGCGTCACGCCGACCGTCACCAGCGCATCGTTGGCCTCGGCGACGTTCGCCGCGCGTAGCAACGCGTTCCGGAAGCCTTCGGCGTCCCCGATGGCCCAGTCGGCGTGCACCGACAGCATGATCGCCGACGGATCGCGAGCCTCGATGATCCGGGCCGCCCAGGCAAGCGCTGCGGCGGTTCCCGCCGGTCGCGGCTCGCAGATGATGTTCGCCGCCGGCACCTCGGGCAGCATCGCGGTGATCGCGGGCTGCAAGGTCGAGTTCGTCAGGATCAGCATCCGCTCGCCCGGAACCAGCGGCAGGAGCCGGTCCACGGCATCGCGCAGCATCGGCTGCCCCGTCACGAGCGGGAGGAGCTGCTTGGGCAGCGCCGGGGTGCTGATCGGCCAGAATCGGGAGCCGACGCCGCCGGCAAGGATGACAGTCCAGAGCGACATGATGTAGGTAGGGGAAGCAGTTGCGTCAGGGACGCGTCCGATGGCCCCGAGGTATCAGGCCAGCGCGGCGATGTGCTGGCGGAGACGTCGGAGTTCACCGAGCAGCGGCGGCAGCGCGGCCGTCGGACGCGCCAGAACCACCAGCAATGCGTCCTCGCTCATGGCCGAAATGATCGCGATCGTCCCCGGAAACTCGAGCACGGCCGTCTGGAGCTGGCCGGCACGAGCCGCCTTGCCGAGAGCGTCGGCCGCCGAAAAGACCGCCGGCGAGTGCGCCGCCACCTGTTCACCGTCGAGATACGAGACCGTGTCCCCGTCGACCAGGAGACCATCGCGACCGAGAACGATCGCCGCTTCGACGCCGTCGCGGCTGCGCACGACATCGACCAGGTCACGGATACTTGCCATGGAGACGGTGTAAGGAGGAGGAATTGTCCAACTGTCGGCGCCGCAATCGCTTGAAGAGCTTCGGCCGGTCCGGTATTCTACCATTCGCACCCTGCCGTGTCACCCCGCATCCACCACTGCATGCCCCGTGTCTCTCGCGCGACGTCATTCCTGGCGCTGACGCTTTGCGCCTTCGTCGCCGCCTCGTGCGGGGATCCGTTCCAGATCCGGGCTCCGTTTGCCACCGTGCCTGACAGCTTCGCCATCAGCGCCCTCACCGGTACACCGGCGTCGGCGCGCTCCCTGTGGCGCATGGCCAGCTTCGCACGCTACCGGCTCGATTCCATCGGTGGCCAGTTCGACCTCGGATTCGATCTCGGACCCGCCGGACAGATCACGGTCTTTCCAGCGCGAGCGATTGCAATCGCTCCCCCCGGCGGCACTCTCGCGGCGGCGCCGCTCGTGGGACTGGTGGTCGGCACCGGCAGCTACGCCGCGTTGGATCGGGCACCGGAGTTCGGCTACCGCGCCGACACCGCGCTGGTGGTCACCCGTGGCCAGACCGTGTTCGTCCGGAGCAGTTCCGACTTCTGCGGCACGCAGCAAACGGGCGGGACGCTGTTGTACGCCAAATTCATCGTGGACAGCGTGGACCTGGCGGCACGTCGCCTGTTTCTCCGCGCCACGATCCAGCCCAGCTGCAACTTCCGGTCGTTCGCGACCGGTGTTCCCACTTTCTGATCCATGCATGATCTCCGGCTCGTTCGCGAGCAGCTGCACCTGCTCCGCGACGGCTTTGCCCGTCGCGGGAAGCTCGAGACCCTCGGCCCGATCCTCGATCGTCTCGAAGCGCTCGAGAAGGAACGCCGCGCGCTCATCACCGCCGTCGAGGAGCGGAAGGCCCGGCGCAACCTGCTGACGCAGGAGGTGGCGCAGAAGAAGCGCGCCGGTGAAGACGCCAGCGAACTGGTGGCCGAGAGCCGTCACGTCGGCGCGGAGATCGCCCGGCTCGAAGCCGATCTCTCTGCGACCGAAAGCACCGTCGAAGGGTTGATGCTCGAACTGCCGAACATCACGCGCGACACCGTGCCTGCCGGCGATGAGACGCACAACACCGTGATCCGTGCGTGGGGCACCCCCCGCACGGGTGACACGGTGCGTCCGCACTGGGACGTCGCCGGTGACATGGGCATCCTCGATCTCGCGCGTGGCGCGAAGATCAGTGGATCGGGGTTCATCGTCTATCGTGGACTGGGCGCGAAGCTCGTGCGGGCCCTCATCAATCTCATGCTCGACACGCACACCGGCGCGCATGGCTACGAAGAGACATGGGTGCCGCTCGTGGTCAATCGCACCTCGATGACGGGCACGGGACAGCTGCCGAAGTTCGAGGACGACATGTACGCGTTGCAGGGTGAGGAAGGGTTCCTCATCCCGACGGCCGAAGTGCCGATCACGAATCTCTATCGCGACGAGATCCTCGACGCCGCCGAACTGCCGAAGGGACTCACGGCGTATAGCGCCTGCTTCCGCAAGGAAGCTGGTGCAGCCGGCAAGGATACGCGCGGCCTGCTGCGCGTGCACGAGTTCGACAAGGTCGAGCTGGTGCGCTACGCCGCACCTGAGACGTCCGCAGAACAGCTGGAACAGCTCACCGGGCACGCAGAGGCGATTCTGCAGAAGCTGGAACTGCCGTATCGCGTGCTCCTGCTCGCGGCGGGCGATACGGGCTTCTCCAGCAGCATGACCTACGACCTCGAAGTCTGGGCACCGGGCGTCGGCAAGTGGCTCGAAGTGTCCAGCTGCTCCAATTTCGGTGACTTTCAGGCGCGACGGATGAACATCCGGTACCGGCCGGTCGCGGGCGAAAAGCCGCGCTTCGTCCATACCCTGAATGGCTCGGGGCTCGCCCTGCCGCGCATCATCGCGGCGCTGCTCGAACATGGGCAGCAGCCCGATGGCAGCGTGACGATCCCCGCGGCGCTGCAGCCGTATCTGGGCACCGCCCGGCTGGACAGCGCCGGCCACGGCTGATGCGCCTCCGGCGCATCGCGCCCGTGCTGTTCCTGGCCATCGGCGTCGTGGCGCTGCTGGTCTGGTGGCTCGTCTACACGCAGCGCGTCGTCGCCGACCTGCGACTCGAGGCCGCGCGCTCGAGCCAGATGTACGCGCGAGTGTACCAGGCGCTGAGTCAGGAGGGGGACGACGGTACGGCGGCCCTCCTGGACCTGTCACGCTACATCCGTCAGGCCGGCGTCCCGGTGATCGTCACCAATGCCGCCGGCACGCCGACCGCCATCGCCAATCTGCCCTTCGATGCGCCCATCGAATCGGCCCAGGTGCGTGACTACGTTGCCGTGCTCGACGAGGCGAACGTCCCGATCAGCCAGCCCGGCGTCGGGAATGTGCATTTCGGTGACACGCCGCTGGTGGAAGGGTTGCGTGTCGTGCCGATCATCACGGTCGTCACCCTCGGCCTCTTCCTGCTCGCCGGCGTCTACGCGCTGGTGACACGTGGACGCGCCGAGCGTGAACGAGTCTTTGCCGGCATGGCCCGCGAAGCCGCCCATCAGCTGGGGACCCCGCTGACGGCGCTGGCCGGGTGGGTGGAACTGCTCTCCGAGCGCAGTGGCGGCGCCGACACCACGACCGAAACCGCCGTCGGCCACATGCGCGGTGATCTCGATCGCCTCGAGCGCGTCGCGCACCGCTTCGAACGCATCGGTCGCCCCGCACAGCGCGATCCCGTCGACGTACGCGAGATCGTGTTCCGGGTGGCCGCCTACTTCCGTGCCCGTGTGCCGACCCTGATGCACACCATCGCCATCACCACGATCCTGCCTGATGATCCGCTGCCGGTCGAAGGCGACGCCGTGCTGCTGGAATGGGCGCTCGAATCGCTCGTGCGGAATGCGATCGATGCCCTCGCGGGCCGTGGCGGCAGCGTCGACATGCGTGTCGAGCCGCTGCCGGAGGGTGGAGCGCGTGTGGTCATCGCCGACGACGGGCCCGGCGTGCCGCGCGAACTGCGCAACGAGATCTTCAAGGCAGGCTTCACGACCAAGCCACGCGGGTGGGGCATCGGACTGGCACTGGCGCGCCGCATCATCATGGACAATCACGGCGGACGCCTGACGCTGCTGCCGACGGATCGGGGGGCGGCCTTCGAGATTATGTTGGAGCGATGACGGACACTGCTGCTTCACCTCTCGCCGGCCTGAACCGCGGCCAGTACGACGCGGTCATGCACACACACGGGCCCCTGCTGGTGCTCGCTGGCGCCGGCTCGGGCAAGACACGCGTGCTGACCACCCGCATTGCGCGCCTGATCGAGGCGGAGAACGTGCCGTCACACCAGATCCTTGCGGTGACGTTCACCAACAAGGCTGCCGGTGAGATGCGCGAGCGCATCGGCCGCCTCATCGGTGGTACGACACAGGGCATGTGGGTCGGGACCTTCCATGCCATCGGTGCGCGGCTGCTGCGCCGCGATGCCGACCGCCTCGGTCGCACCTCGCAGTTCACGATCTACGACGAGGACGACGCGCTTGGCGTGATCAAGCGGCTGATGGATGGGTTGCGCATCTCGGTGAAGGAGTGGGCGCCCAAGGGTGTGCTCGGCCAGATCTCCGATGCCAAGAACGCCCTCGTCACGCCCGCCGAGTACGCGCGACTCGCCCGCGATCCGCTCTCGCAGGTCGTGGCGAAGATCTATCCGCTCTACGACGACACACTCCGCGCGCAGAACGCCGTCGGATTCGATGACCTGCTGACGCTGCCGGTGCAGTTGCTGCAGGAGAATCCTGCCGTGCTCGAAGCCTATCGGCGCCGATTCGCGTTCATCCTCGTGGACGAGTACCAGGACACGAACAAGGCCCAGTTCCAGCTCGTCTCGCTGCTGGCCGGCAGCACGGGCAACGTGATGGTCGTGGGTGATGATGACCAGTCGATCTACGGCTGGCGCGGCGCCGACATCCGCAACATTCTCGATTTCGAGCATGCATTCCCGGCGGCAACGGTGGTGCGTCTCGAGGAGAACTATCGATCCACGCCTGAAATCCTCGCTCTCGCCAACGTCGCAATCGCGGCGAACACCGAACGCCGTGGCAAGACCCTGCGCGCCACGCGGGCCTCGGGTGCTCTGCCGCGCCGGGTGCGCTGTCTCGATGAACGCGACGAAGCAGAGTACGTTGCGGAGGACATCGCCGACCGCCTGGCGCGCCGCACCAGCACGTTGCGTGAGGTCGCGGTGCTGTATCGCACCAACTCCCAGAGCCGTGCGTTCGAGGACGCGATGCGGAAGCGTGGCTGGCCGTACCGCCTGATCGGTGCCGTCCGCTTCTACGACCGCCGTGAAATTCGCGACCTGATGTCGTACCTGAAGCTGATTGCCAATCCGTCGGACGACGAAGCGTTCCGGCGCGCGATCAGCGTGCCGCGTCGCGGACTGGGTGACACGACCATCGAACTGCTCGCTGCGCAGGCCTCGGCGGCGCGCGTGTCGCTGCTGCAGGCGGCCGGTACACCGTCGATGCTCGAGGGGTTGCGTGCGGCGGCCCGTTCATCGCTCGCGGAATTCGCACGGATTCTCGGCGAACTTCGTGTGATGGCAACGGAGTCCGCCGTGAACGAACTGCTGGAGGCGCTGATTGCCCGCATCGGCTACATCGACCTGCTGCGCGCCGAGGGCCAGGAAGGACTCGATCGCATCGAGAACGTGCGCGAGCTGGTCAGCGGTGCCGCCGAGGCGCTCGCTGACGACGATGGCGAGGTCGGGCTCACGCCGCTCGACCGCTTCCTGCAGAAGGCGATGCTGGTGGCCGGTGCCGACGCACTCGATCCGACGGCCGACGCGGTCACGATGATGACGCTGCACAATGCCAAGGGACTCGAATATCCCGTGGTGTACCTGACCGGTCTCGAAGATGGGTTGTTCCCGCTGGCCCGCGCGTACGACGACCCGTCGAAGCTGGAAGAGGAACGCCGGCTGTTCTATGTGGGCATCACCCGCGCGGAGTCCTTTCTGATCCTCACGCACGCCGAAACGCGTCGGCGCAACGGCGAGACGATGATGAGCCGGCCGTCGAGCTTCCTCGAGGCGCTGCCTCCGGGGCTGATGGAAATGACCACCACAGCGCGCGCACGCAGTCAGGGGCGCAGCAGCTACGGTGGCGGTGGTGAAGGGAATGCGTGGGGGCGCAGCAGCAGCGGCAACGCCGGGCGATGGACGCCACGCGAACCACAGCCGGCGCCCATCAGCGATGCGGCCTTCGGCAGCGTCACCCGCAGCTATTCCGCCAAGCCGACGGCGTTTGACGATACTGCCGGCGAAGCGGTGGTGGTGCAGCCGGGTGCCCGCGTGCGGCACCGGAAGTTCGGGGTGGGGACGGTGGCGGAGGTGACGGGTGCAGGCCGCGACATGAAGGTGCGCATCGATTTCGACGACGAAGAGATCGGGCGCAAGACACTGGTGGTGGCACAGGCGAATCTCGAACAGGAGCACGAATAGATGGCCGTTTCGGACGCAGACGTTCTGCATGTGGCCGCCCTGGCGCGGCTCGCGATGCCCGCTGAGCGCGTGCCGGCGCTGGTGCGCGAACTGAACGGAATCCTTGGCCACATGGCCGTGCTGGAGTCGGTCGACGTGTCGTCGGTCGGCGACGAGGTGCACAGTGCGATGCCACGCCGCGAGGATGTCGTGGCACCGGTGCCGCTGGCCCGACCGCTCGCCGATTTTGCGCCGGCCCCGCGTGACGGATTCCTGCTCGTCCCGCGTCTCAGCACGCACAGCCAGCTCGGTGCCTCCGAATCGGACGGTGAGGCATGAGCGCCATCGACCATGATGCGCCCGACGCGTTGACTGCGCTGGCGCGTGCCGAGTCGAACGCGACGCTGAACGCCTTCGTGACGCTGGCGTCGTCTGCCGATGTGCAGGCGGCGGTCGCCGCGGCGCCGGGCGGGCCGATGCATGCGATGCCGATCGCCGTCAAGGACAACATCGCCACCACTTCGCTCAGCACGAGCTGTGGCTCGAAGATCCTTCAGGGATGGGTCAGCCCATACGAAGCCACCGCCGTCACCAAGCTCCGGGCGGCCGGCGCCGTGATCATCGGCAAGACCAACATGGACGAGTTCGCGATGGGCTCCTCCACCGAGAACTCCGCCTTCGGGCCGACGCTCAATCCCCTCGATCACGCGCGGGTCCCCGGCGGCTCCAGCGGTGGATCGGCGGCAGCAGTCGCCGCCGGGATCTGCCGGATCTCGTACGGCTCCGAGACCGGTGGTTCGGTCCGTCAGCCCGCCGCCTTCTGCGGCATCGTCGGCGTGAAGCCGACGTATGGACGCGTCAGCCGCTTCGGCCTCGTCGCGTTCGCGTCGTCGCTCGATCACATCGGTGTCTTCGGTGCGACGGTGGACGATGCTGCGCTCGGGCTGCAGGTGATCGCCGGTCACGACCGGCAGGATGCCACGACGATCGACGTCCCGGTCGACGACTATCGCGCTCAGGCAGGGAAGCCGCTTGCCGGGCTGGTCGTGGGTGTGCCGGCGGAGTACTTCCCGGCGTCACTCGACGCCCGGATCCGCGCGAAGTGTGATCGCGCCATCGCAGTCCTGCGTGACCTCGGTGCGGAGATCCGCAATGTCTCGTTGCCGCACACCGACCTGGCCATTCCGGTCTACTACATCCTCGCGCCCGCCGAAGCGTCGTCCAACCTCGCCCGGTTCGACGGGGTGCGCTACGGTCCGCGCGCGCCGTCGGACGATCTGCGCGGCATGTACGAACGGACACGATCCGAGGGATTCGGCCCGGAAGTCACGCGTCGCATCATCCTCGGGACCTATGTCCTCTCGCAGGGCCACTACGACGCCTACTACCGCAAGGCGATGCTCGTGCGCGAGAAGATCACGGAGGACTTTGCAACGGTGTTCGCCAGTGGCGTGCATGTCCTGTTCACGCCGACGACGCCATCACCGGCGTTCGGATTCGGCGCCAAGACCGATCCCCTCGAGATGTACCTGAGCGACATCTTCACCGCGACGGCCAACCTCGCCGGCGTGCCCGCCATGTCGCAGCCCATCGGGCTCGTTGACGGGATGCCGGTTGGGGGGCAGCTGCTCGCCGCGCACTTCCGTGAGGCGGACATGTTCCGTGCTGCCTTCGCTCTCGAACAGGCGCTGGGAACGGAGGCGCTGTCATGAGTGCGACCACGAATGATGTGACGGCGGGCTTCGAGATGGTCGTTGGCCTCGAGGTGCACGTGCAGCTGAAGACGGCCAGCAAGGCCTTCTGCGGCTGCAGCACCGACTTCGGCGCCCCACCAAACCGGAACACCTGTCCGGTCTGTCTGGCGCTGCCGGGCGCGCTTCCGGTGCTGAATGCGCAGGCCGTCGAACTGGCCCTGCGTGTGGCGCTCGGCTTCGGCTTCACGGTCAACCCCTGCTCGATCTTCGCGCGCAAGAACTATTTCTACCCTGATCTTCCGAAGGGGTATCAGATCTCGCAGCATGACAAGCCGATTGCCGAGCATGGTTCGCTCGACATCGGTCTGGTCGTCAATGGTACGCCGCGGGTCATCGGGATCACCCGCGCCCACATGGAGGAGGACGCCGGCAAGTCCATCCATGACCGGTACGAGAGTGCCACGGCCGTGGACCTGAATCGCAGTGGCGTTCCGCTCGTGGAGATCGTGAGTGAGCCCGACATGCGGTCGCCCGAGGAGGCGGGGGCCTACCTCCGCACGCTGAAGCAGATCCTGCTTTATCTCGGCGTCAGCGACTGCAACATGGAAGAAGGCAGTCTGCGCGTGGATGCCAACGTCAGCGCGCGTCCCTTCGGCCAGCAGACGCTCGGCACCAAGTGTGAAGTGAAGAACATGAACTCGTTCTCCGGTGTCGAGAAGGCACTCGCCGCGGAGTTCCGGCGGCAGTGCGGTGTGCTCGTGGCTGGGGGCACCGTGCAGCAGCAGACACTGCTCTGGGACGGTCACCGCAATGAAATCCGGCCGGCGCGCAGCAAGGAGGGATCGAGCGACTATCGCTACTTCCCGGAGCCCGACCTGCCCCCGCTGATCATCACCGACGCCGAACTGGCGCGTGTGCGTGAGACGCTGCCGGAGCTGCCGGTGGCACGTCGCGCGCGGTACGCCGCGATGAAGCTGTCGGAGTACGACGTGCAGGAGCTGACGGCTGATCCGGATACGGGTCCGTTCTTCGAGGCCGTCCTGGCGCTGCACGCCGATGCGAAGGCTGTTGCGAACTGGGTCAGCGGTGAGGTCCGTGCCACGCTGAACGACTCCGGGACGGCGTGGGATGCCGTGCCGCTCGAGGCGAGCCGCCTTGCCGGGCTGCTCGATCTCGTGCGTGACGGTGTCGTCAGCAGCAGCGCGGCGAAGAAGATCTATGCGATGCTGCTCACGTCAACGGATGCTCCGCGTGCAATTGCGGAGCGAGAAGGACTGATTCAGGTCCGCGATGACAACGCCCTGGCAGGCTGGGTGGATGAAGTGCTCACCGAGAACCCGGCCGAAGCGGCGCGTTTTGCCGCGGGCGAGAAGAAGCTGACCGGCCTGCTCGTCGGACTGGTGATGAAGAAATCGCAGGGCCGTGCCGATCCGAAGCTGGTGAATCAGCTGCTGGCGTCGCGCGCGGCAGGGTAAAGCGGAATCTCCAGCGTCTCCGCATGATGGAGGCGCGACGCGGGAAGGCCGAAATGCCGCTCGGCCTCCTCGCGCACGAACGGGTCGCCGCCACGCCGCATCGACACGCGGCGCAGGCGCTTGGCGAGCCCCAGCGCCTCGTCACCGCTCGGGTCGTACTGATACGGTTCCGAGCGGTCGAGACGGTCGAGCAGGTCCATCACGTAGTCGAACGAGCGAACGAGGTTCACTTCCACCTCGTCGCGGGTCAGCCCCCAGCGACTGTTCTCCGCCATGATGCGGTAGATGCGCTGCCAGCTCTCGCTGTCGGTGACGTGCACCATGCCGCGGAACAACCGCCGGTTGGTGCTCGTGCTGAAGATCGTCGGGCTCAGGATGTCATCGAGGTGTGCATCGGCGCGTGAATGATCCAGCAGGATCACGTCGCGCGCGCGTCGTGGCGCGGCCTCACCGAGATGCGTTTCGAGGCGGCTTTCCCAGTAGCTGTGGCCCAGGGCCGACGTGCTGCTGGTCACGGTGAGCTGGCGCGGCACGAAGAAGTTGTGCGCCACCACATCGGCGGCGAGGTGCGACAGATACCCCAGCGCGAACGCGCGCAGTGCCTCGTCCTTCGCCTGATCATAGATCTCGAAGCCGACGGCCCACGAGTGACAGTGGCGTCCGGTCGGCGCGTACTTCTTCGCCATCGACGTGTCGGCCGCGATGCTGCCGTACAGGAAATCCTGCGGAAAGGTGCGGAGCAGGGCGGCCGTTCCGGCGGGCAGGAGCGCCAGCGATCGCAACACCGCTTCCCCGAGATGGATGTGTGTTCCCGGCGTCCAGGCGAGCAGGTCGGTCGGTGTCAGCGCGATCCAGAGCAGCGCGACGGTGAACGCCGCACACATCCGCGTCGCAGATCGCCAGGTCACGTACGACCGCGTGGCCGGACGCGTGGCCCCCCGGACCGCGGCGCCTCCGTCCGCGCGTCCGGATCACGAGTCAACGGTGTGCGGTCGTCGGCGTCATCGTCGTCATCGCCGTCATCGTCGTCATCGTCGTCATCGTCATCGTCGAAGTCATCGTCATCGTCGTCATCGTCGTCATCGTCGTCATCGTCGAAGTCATCGTCGTCGTCCTCATCGTCCGCCTCGCGGTCTCTGGCGATGCGATCGTCGTCAGCCACGTCGTCCAACTCGTCGTCGTCATCCCAGTCGGAAGCCTCAGCATCCTCCGCATCGGCACGCGGCTTCGTCGCGCGCGCCGTCGCTGCGCCGGACGTCAGGTCGAAGTCGTCGTCGTCTCTATCGTCGTGTTCGTCGTCGGTGACGTTGGCGAACGCCGCCTCCAGCGCCGCGAGGCGCGTAGACACGTCTGCCTCACCACGTGGCGGGGCCTCCGCGTGCGGGCGCCGCGACCGACGGGCGGCCGCGTGCCGTGGGTGGGCTGTCTCGCGGCTGAAGAGGCTCGACACCAGGGAGCCGGCGCCGGTCCGAACACCGCGCATGATGCCGGTCGCCGATGCCACGGTGGCCTCGGCCTCGTTCTGCACGGCGTCGAGCATCGTCCCGAACTGGTGCAGTCGCGCCTCACCGTCGGCGATCACATCGCGCACGGCGCCATCCACGGCGCCGATGGTCCCCGAAAGCTTCTTCAGATCACCACGCGCCTCCGCCGTCACCTCCGACAGCTGCGTCGCGATCCGGTTCAGGTTTCGCGCCAGCGGAATCAATTCGTCGGCGAGCCCCTGCATCCGGCCACCGAGGTTCTTTTCCGCACCCTTCAGCGCACGCGCCATCCCGAGCAGCGCCACCGCAATGCCAAGCAGGAGAAGCGTCACGACGATGCTCAGGACGCCCGACGCGACACTGTACCACGGGACCGGGACGTCCACAGGCCGGACCAGCAGCGTATCCGCGATCAGGGCGGCAATGGGAGACATGATCATCCCCTAAACTACCCGTCGGCTCGTGCACGGCGCACCCCTGCGCTTGACCTGCTGGCATGAGTCCGGCACCTTCACGCGCTCAACTGACCCCGTTCGGGAGCGTATGCATGGCCGGTCTGCGGTATGTGGTGGAAGGTGGGCATCGACTGTCGGGCACGATCCGTCCCTCCGGCAACAAGAACGCGGCCCTGCCCATCGTGGCGGCGGCCTTGCTCACGGAGGACGAGGTCCGGCTCGAGAACGTGCCGAAGATCCGGGACATCGAGACCCTCGTACTGCTGCTGCGCTCGGTCGGTGCGGAGGCCGAGTGGGTCGGCCCGAACAGCCTTCGCATCCGTGCGAAGGACATCCATCCGGCCACGCTCGATCCGGTACTGTGCGAGAAGATCCGTGCGTCGATCCTGCTGGCCGGCCCGCTGCTCGCACGCTGCGGCAGCGTCACGCTGCCGCCGCCCGGCGGCGATGTGATCGGACGTCGCCGTCTCGACACACACTTCTTCGCCTTCGAGCAGCTCGGCGCCACGTTCACCGCCGGTGAACAGTTCACCGTCTCGGCGAAGGAACTTCGCGGTGCCGACATCTTCCTCGATGAGCCGAGCGTCACCGGCACCGAGAATGCGATGTGTGCGGCCGCGCTGGCGAAGGGCACGACGATCTTCCGCAATGCCGCCAGCGAGCCGCATGTGCAGGATCTCGCGCACTTCCTCGTGGGCATGGGGGCAAAGATCGAAGGCATCGGCACGAACACGCTGACGGTGCATGGTGTGGATCGCCTGCATGGCTGCACACACACCATCGGCCCGGATCACATCGAGGTCGGCAGCTTCATCGGTTTGGCGGCGGTGACACGGTCCGAACTGCGCATTGCCGATGCGGGCGTGGAGCATCTGCGCTCCACGCTGATGGGCTTCGAGCGGCTGGGCATCAGCTGTCGCATCGAGGGAAAGGATCTCGTCATTCCTGCGGAGCAGTCGCGTCGTATTCGCGATGATCTCGGCGGCCATGTGCCGAAGCTCGAGGATCAGCCATGGCCGGCGTTCCCCGCCGATGTCATGTCGATCGCGATCGTCACGGCCACGCAGTGCGAAGGCCTGATCCTGATGCACGAAAAGATGTTCGAGTCGCGCATGTTCTTCGTCGACAAGCTGATCTCGATGGGCGCACGCATCGTGCTCTGTGATCCGCATCGCGCACTCGTGTCGGGACCGTCGCAGCTGCGCGCCGGCAACGTCGAGAGTCCGGACATCCGGGCCGGCATGGCCATGCTGCTCGCGGCGCTCTGTGCCACTGGCACCAGCACCATCCAGAACGTCGGCCAGATCGAACGCGGGTACGAGCGTATCGACGAGCGCCTGAATGCCCTCGGTGCCCGCATCACCCGAATCGTCGACTGATGTTGCCGGCGCACCTCGCCATCCCCGACTTCGATGAGTGGGGGATGACCGCCTTTACGACGTCGCGCGCCGCCGGGACCTTCGGGACGCAGGCGTCGGAAGCGGCCGCCGACGTGTTCGGTCGCTGGAACGGGCTCGTCGGTGCGGCCCGCGACCTCGGGGCGGCTCGGTTCGGGAGCGGCGTCCAGGTGCATGGCGCGGACATCGCCATGCATGACGGTGCCTGGTCCGGGTGGCTCCGGTCGGCCGACGTGGACGGGCACCTCTGGCTGGCGCGCGGCACGGCGGCGGCCGTCACCATCGCCGACTGTGTGCCCGTCGTCATTGGCCATCCGTCGGGTGCCGGCGCGGTGCTGCATTCCGGT
Organism: Gemmatimonadaceae bacterium; assembly: GCA_031411975.1. Taxonomy (GTDB): domain Bacteria; phylum Gemmatimonadota; class Gemmatimonadetes; order Gemmatimonadales; family Gemmatimonadaceae; genus JACMLX01. The sequence continues at coordinate 23,430 of JANOCB010000057.1, read as the reverse complement.
TGGCGGGGCACTGTCGCCGGTATCACCGAGCGCGCCATCGCTCAGTTCGGCAGCGCCGGATTCGGTGCCCGGAGTCTGCGGATTCACCTCGGTCCGTCCATCTGCGGCACATGCTACGAGGTCAGCCCAGATGTCTACGGCGCCGTGATGAATTCTGTGGTCGAGGTCGCCACGCCCGTCGATCTCCGGGGGGCCATTGCCGACCGGGCCCGACGGCTCGGGGTACGCGATGTTGCCATCAGCGAGTGGTGTACCCGCTGCTCCAACGACCACCTCTTTTCGCACCGGGCCGGGGACGCCGGCCGCCAACTCGGGGTGCTGATTTCGCCGCTGTGACATAAGTCTTGGCCTTTCGGGCGCTTGAACGCACCCGTCTCCAAGGTTATGATCCCGGGAGCAATTCGGTACTACACTGCAAAGTGTGGGGGCCTCCCCGCACTTTTTTGTTTCTGTAAGCTCGCGGTTGAGAGGTTTGGAACGTGGCAGCACCTATCGCAGCAGCTGTGCAGCAGGTGGTCGACGACGCGGTGACGCAGGCGGGCTTCGAGCTCTTCGCGCTCACCGGCGGCGGCACCCGGAACCGGCCGTTGCTCGAGGTGCGGATCGATCGGCCCGATGGTGCCAAGGTCACGATCGAGGATTGCGCTGCGGTGTCGCGGGCCATCGAAGCCGTGCTGGATGGCAGCGGGCTGCTAGCAGAGACGTACAGGTTGGAAGTGTCGTCGCCCGGGATGGATCGCCCGTTGCGGCACGCGGCTGACTGGCGGCGGTTCGCGGGGCGCCGGGTGGCGGTCACGAGCGGCACGCTGGTCGGGAGCAGGGTCGAGGGTACGCTGCTCGGCATCGACGAGCACGCCGACGTCGAGACCGGGGTGGTGCAGGACGATCAGGGAACGGAGCATCGGGTGGCACTCGCCGACGTGAAAACCGCGCGGCTGGTTGTCACCTGGAATCGATAGAAGGTCGAGGCGAGCGCGATGGATATTCTGAACGCAATCAAGGAACTCACCAACTCCAAGCAGATGGATCGCGAGGAGCTGCGTGCGCTATTGCAGGATGGCATTCTGGCGGCGCTCGGCCGGAAGTATGGGCCGACCGTCGATGCGGAAGTCGAAATCGACGAGACCAAGGGTGAGATTCGCATCGTGCGCCTCCGCACGGTCGCCGCGGAAGTCACGGATCCGGTTCGCGAAGTCACGCTCGAGGAAGCGCGCTTCCTCGACGAAAGCTTCGAAGTCGGCGACGTCATGGAGACGCCGATCGAGTTCGCCGAGTTCGGTCGCACCGCCGTGCAGGCCGCCAAGCAGCGCATCCTGCAGCGCGTCCGTGAGGGCGAGCGCACCAAGATCAAGGATGAGTTCTCGGGTCGGGTCGGTGACCTGTTCTCCGGTGAAGTGCAGCAGATCGAGCGCGGAAAGCTCGTGCTCATGCTGAACCGCCATCGGGAGGCCGAAGCCATCATCCCGTACCGCGAGCAGAATCATCGCGAGCACTACCATCAGGGCGAGACGATCCGTGCGGTGCTGAAGAAGGTCGAGGACACGCCCAAGGGGCCACGTCTGGTGTTCAGCCGTTCGGACCCGCTCTTCGTGCAGGCCCTCTTCAAGCTCGAAGTGCCGGAGATCCAGCAGGCAGTCGTGGAAATCCGTGCCGCGGCACGTGAGGTCGGCAGCCGGACCAAGATCGCCGTGTTCTCCCGTGACGACGCGATCGACCCGGTCGGCGCCTGCGTCGGCCTGAAGGGCGCGCGCGTGCAGGCTGTCGTGAATGAACTGGGTGGTGAACGCATCGACATCGTGCCATGGTCGGCCGATCCTGAACGTTTTGCGAAGCTCGCGCTGGCTCCGGCCAAGGTGGCTCGTGTGTTCAGTGACCCGGCGACGAAGACGATTCAGGCCGTCGTCGACGAAGACCAGCTCTCGCTGGCGATCGGCCGCAATGGGCAGAACGTTCGTCTGGCGTCGGAATTGACGGGTTGGAAGATCGATCTCTACTCGAGCCGCGAGTGGGTGGAGCGCACCGAGGGTGGCCCCGGCTTCGCGCCGCTGCCTGAGGAACCGGCGGCGGACGTGCCGCTGTCGGCGCTCGAAGGCCTGTCGATGGCGACGGTCGCGGTGCTGGAGGCGGGTGGTTATCGCACGCTGAACGATATCATTGATCTCGAGCGAAACGACTTCCTCAAGCTGCCGGGCATCGCGCCGGCCGAGGCGGATCGCATCATGGGGATCCTTGACGAGCTCACGATGGATGATGCCACCGAGGAGGGCGGGACGCCCGCCGAGGGAGGCGCCGCCTGAACGAGTCCCCGGAGCGCCGCAAGCTGGCGGCGTTGCTTGGGCTCGGGTTTCGCGGACGATTGGTCGTCATCGGCGTGGAACAGGTCCGCGCCGAGGCGAAGAAGGGAACGGTGCATCTGGCCGTGATCGCGCATGACGCGTCGAAGCACAGCCGTGAGAAGGTGATGCCGCTCCTGCGGGCGAAGGGAATCGACATCCTCGAGGTGATGTCGGCGGACGAGTTGGGCGCCCTCTTCGGGCGCGAGCAGACTGCGGCGGTGGGGATTACCGACGCAGGGTTGGCGCGGGGCGTGCGGGCCATCGGGCTCGACACCGGGCGCTCGGAGTGACTTTCGGAGGCTGGGCTTGAGCAAGTTGCGCGTCGTGGATATGGCCGGTGAGTTCGAGATCAACGTGGATGAGGTCATCGCCATGTTGCGCTCGATGGACGTCCCGGTCCTGAGCCCGCAGAGCGGGTTGACGGATGATCAGGTGTCCCGCATCCGGGCACGGTGGGAGCGCGAGAAGCGCGCCCGCCAGGCTCGTGCTGCCGCGCCTGCTCCTGCGGCGACCCGTCGCCGGAAGGGTGCGCCTGCCCCAGCCGAGCCCGTCGTTGCTGCGCCGGCCGCTGCGGCGGACGCCGCCGCGGCAGACACGCCGCCCGCTGACACGGCTGGCGCGCCCGGCGTGCGGCGACGCAAGGCTGCCGACGTTGCAGCACAGCAAGCCGTGCATGACGCCGCTGCCGCTGCCGAGGCGGAGCTGCATGCCGCCGCCGAAGCGGCACACGCGGCTGCGGAGGCCGCACACGCGGCTGCCGTCGCGGCTGCGGCTCCCAAGCCGCCGCCGGTGATCGCGGTGCCAGTTGCACCGCCCGCCATCGCCCCGACCTCTGACGATGGTGGTTCGGCCGCCGCGCCGAACGAGCCCGCCGCTGAAACGCTGGCTCCGGTCGTCACGCCACCAGCCCCGGCGCCGGTTCGCCCGTCGCCGGTCGCCAGCGCGTCGCCATCCACGCCGATGACGATGCCGACGCCCTACGCCAGTGCGTCACCGTCGTCCCACGGCGGCAGCGGTGCGCCGGCGTCCTCACGTCCGCCGCTCCGTCCGGCGTCGGCTGGTCTGCCTGATCGTCCGCGCGCCGCTGGTGCTGGTCTGCCGCCGCGCGGCCGTCCGGGTCAGGGTGGCGGCAATTTCAGCAGCGGTCCGCGCCCGGTCGCTTCGGCCACACCATCGTTTGGTGGTCCGCCGGTCCGCCCGGCTGGCGGTGCTGGTGGTGCCCAGCGTCCGGGTGGCGGCAGTCCGCCCGCAGCCGGCGGGGCTCCCCGTCCCGGCGGTGATCCTCGCCGCGGCGGTGGCAAGAAGGGCAAGCGTGGGTCGGTGGATCAGGCGGCGGTCGACGCGAACATCTCGAAGACGATGAGCGCGTTGCGAGGCCCGGCCCGTCGTGGCCGGCGCTTCGATGACTCCGCGTCGCGTGAGGAGCTCGAGGCGTTCCGCGCCGCAGCCGCCGAACGCGAGCGTACCACCGTGCGCGTCAACGAGTTCATCACGGTCTCGGAACTGGCGCAGATCCTGAAGGTCGCGGCCACCGAGATCGTGGGCTTCGCGTTCAAGCATCTCGGGTTGATGGTCACCATCAACCAGCGCCTCGACTTCGACCAGATCGAACTGATTGCCGGCGAGTTCGGCTTCCAGGCCGTGAAGGAAGAGGAGTATCAGGTGGAGGAGGAGGGCGAGAAGATCGTCGACGCCGCCGAAGACCTGATCTCGCGGCCGCCGGTCGTCACGATCATGGGTCATGTCGACCACGGCAAGACGTCGCTCCTCGACTACATCCGCAAGGCGAACGTCGTGGCCGGTGAGGCCGGTGGCATCACGCAGCACATCGGTGCCTACCACGTCACGCTCGCCGGTGGCAAGACGATCACGTTCCTCGACACCCCGGGTCACGAAGCCTTCACGGCCATGCGTGCCCGCGGTGCGCAGGTCACCGACATCGTGGTCCTCGTCGTCGCCGCCGACGACAAGGTGATGCCGCAGACCATCGAAGCCATCTCGCATGCCCGGAACGCTGGCGTGCCGCTCGTCGTGGCGATCAACAAGATCGACGCGCCCGGCGCCGATGCGGCCAAGGTGCGTCAGGATCTGCTGCAGCAGAACGTCATCTTGGAAGACTTCGGTGGCACCGTGCTCGCCAGCGACATCTCGGCGAAGAAGGGCACCAACGTCGAGCAGCTGCTCGACCAGATCCTCCTGCAATCGGAAATTCTCGACCTGAAGGCCAACCCCTCGCGTCGTGCGCAGGGTGCCGTGGTCGAAGCGCAGCTCGACCCGGGCAAGGGCCCGGTGGCGACGGTGCTCATCCAGAACGGCACCGTGAAGGTCGGCGACGACTTCATCTGCGGTGTGTTCTCGGGTCGTGTCCGCGCGCTGCTCGACGAGCGCGGCAAGATCGTGAAGTCCGCCGGACCGGCCATCCCGGTGCAGGTGCTCGGCATGACCGGCGTTCCGATGGCCGGCGACCAGTTCGTCGTGGTCGAGGATGCCGCCGAAGCGCGCGAAATCGCACAGCGTCGTGAGCGCCTCGAACGTGAAGCGCGCAGCCGTCGCACCACCAAGTCCTCGGTGTCGCTGGCCGACTTCATGGCGGCGGCGAATTCCGGCGAGAAGCGCACGCTCAAGATGCTCATCAAGGCGGACCAGGGTGGTCCGGCGGAAGCACTCGCCGACGCCCTGCAGCAGCTGTCCAACGCCGAAGTGCAGGTCGAGGTCATCTCGCGCGGCGTCGGTGCCATCTCCGAGAGCGACATCCTGCTCGCGAAGGCGGCCGGTGCCATCATCGTCGGCTTCCATGTGCGCCCCGACAACAAGGCGCGCTCGGCGGCGGAACGTGAGGGCGTCGACATCAAGCTCTATCGCATCATCTACGAGGCCGTCTCCGATGTGAAGTCGGCCCTCGAAGGCATGCTCCGGCCGGAACAGCGCGAAGTCATCTTCGGCGAGGCCGAAGTGCGCGAGGTGTTCCGCGTGCCGAAGCTGGGCGCCATTGCCGGCTGCATGGTCCGCAACGGCATGATGAACCGTCAGGGCAAGATGCGCGTCATCCGCGATGGGATCGAAGTGTACGAAGGCAGCATCTCGTCGCTGCGCCGCTTCAAGGACGACGTGAAGGAAGTGAAGGAAGGCTACGAGTGTGGTATCGCCATCGAGAACTTCAACGACATCAAGGTCGGCGACGTGCTCGAATGCTTCCGCACCGAGGAAATCGCGCGCACGCTCTGAGGCGCTTGATTCTTACCGTGGCCCCCTCGGTGCAGCGCACTGCAGGGGGCCACTGCGTCAGGGCCCGGCAGTCCGGGCCGCGACGCACTGGAGAGACTGATGGCAGGCAACGAACGCCGCCCCGATCGGGTGGCTGCGGCAATACGGGAAGAGGTGGCGCGGATCCTTTCGCGCGACGTGCAGGACCCGCGGATCACGGGCGCATTCGTGACCGTCACCGGTGTCGAAGTGTCGCGCGACCTGCGCACGGCGAAGATCTTCGTCAGCATCCTCGGCGACGACGATGCGAAGACGCTCGCGCGCGAAGGCCTGACCGACCTGGCCCCGCAGCTGCGGGGACCGGTCGGCCGAGCCCTGCGCCTGCGCTCCGCGCCAGAGATCTTCTTCAAGGTGGACGAAAGCGTCGCCTACGCCGCGCGGATCGAGACACTGCTCGCACAGATCAAGACCGCTGAATCCGACGCGACGAGCGACACCACCGATGCCTCCGCCGACACGTCACGCGCCGGCGACGATGACGACCGCCGCGACTGACGGACTGCTGCTGCTCGACAAACCGGCCGGCATCTCATCGCACGACGCGGTGCTGGCGGCGCGACGGGCGCTCGGTGAGAAGCGGATCGGTCATGCCGGCACACTCGACCCCTTCGCAACCGGATTGCTCGTGCTGCTCACCGGTCGGGCGACACGACTCCTGCCGTACATCCCGGGCGAGCCGAAGGTGTATGATGCCACCATCCAGTTCGGCAGCGAGACCGACACCGAGGATCCGCTCGGACAGGTGATCCGTGAGGCACCGTGCCCATCGGAGGCCGAGGTGCGCGCGGCCGTCCCGGCACTGACCGGTATCATCGAGCAGGTGCCGCCGGCGTATTCGGCGAAGCGTGTCGACGGCCAGCGGGCGTACGAGGCCGCGCGCGCCGGCGTCACCCTCGAGCTCAAGCCGGTGTCGATCACCGTGCACTCGTGGGAGATCCTCGCCTGGCACGGCGACGCCTGCGACGTCCGCATCGTGTGCGGCGGTGGCACTTACGTGCGATCGCTGGCGCGCGATCTCGCGCGCCGCGTGGGCAGCGCTGCGCATCTGCGAACGCTGCGGCGCGTGGCGGCGGGGGCCTTCGACGTCTCGGCCGCACAGTCGGTGCAGTCGTTGCGCGACGAGACGCCGAACCTGCGTCCGCCGCTCGACGCACTGCCGCACATGGCGCACGTCGAGCTGACGAATGACGAAGTGCACCGGATCCGGCGCGGTCTCGACGTCGCCATCACCGATCCCCCGGCCTCGGTCGCGAACGGGGCGCATGTGGCGCTCATCGCCGCCGGCCATGGTGGACTCATCGCCCTGGGCGAACGGATCGGCGATCGGTGGCAGCCGCGCGTCGTGATGCGCGATGCGTGACGTGCACGACCTGTCCGGGTTGCCCCCCGATGTGCGGGCGTCGGCCGTCACCGTCGGCACGTTCGACGGTGTACATCTCGGCCACTATGACGTGCTCCGGACACTGGCCTCGCTGGCCCGAGTGAACGACATGGCGAGTGTCCTCGTGACCTTCGCACCGCATCCCACCGAAGTGGTCCGTCCCAGCGCCGTGCCGATGCTGCTCACGCCAGGGATGGAGAAGTTCGAGGCACTCGCCGCGATCGGGATCGATTACTGCGCCGTGATGCCGTTCACGCGCGATCTGGCCTCGCTGACGGCGGCGGAATTCGTGCGGCAGGTGCTGCGTCCCCGGTTCCGGATGGACGCGCTGCTGATCGGCCACGACCACGGCTTCGGCCGCGACAGGGCGGGGGGACGGGAGCAGCTGCTGGCCCTCGGCGCCTCGGACGGTTTTCTGGTGCAGCGGGTCGATCCGGTCAGCCTCGGCGATGGCACCGTCGTTTCGTCGTCGGCCATCCGGAGAGCCGTCGCCGACGGCGACTTCGAAGGGGCGCGTCACGCGCTGGGGCGGCGATATTCGCTCACCGGGCGTGTCCAGCAGGGCGATCAGCGCGGCCGGACGATCGGGTTCCCGACGATCAATCTCGGTACGCCGCCGGCCCGGAAGCTGCTCCCGCCGGCAGGCGTCTACGCTGCCATCGCCCAGACCCCGGGTGGCGCGTACCCGGCCATGATGAATCTCGGGGCCCGGCCCACCGTCGCCGACGCACGGCAGACCGTCGAGGCGCACCTGCTCGATTTCTCGGGCGACCTGTACGGCGCGGTCGTCCGTCTCGACTTCGTCGCACTTCTGCGCCCGATTCAGCGGTTCGCCGGACTGCAGGCGCTCACGGCACAGCTCGCACTCGACCGGTTAGCAGCCCGGACTGCGTTGACCCGGTTCGGCTGAACCGGCTAGGTTGTATGGCTATTCGTCTCCCGTACCATTCTCCCTTCTTCCGCTGCAGGGCATGAACAGTCTGCGGTCCCGCCTCCTGCTGATTGCCGCCGCCATCGGGCTCTCGGTCTTTGCACTCTTCCCGCGCGCCACGGTGGTCCGCGAGAAAGCGCCTGACGGCAACTTCGTCGACGTCACCAAGCGCCTCTGGCCGCTGAAGTACGGTCTCGACCTGCAGGGCGGCATGCACCTCGCACTCGAGATCGACGAGAGCAAGGGCGTCGTCGCCGACAAGAAGGACGCGATCGGTCGCGCCCTCAAGACGGTGCGCAACCGCATCGACCAGTTCGGTGTGTCCGAACCCGTTGTGCAGCAGGCGGGCGATGATCGCATCATCGTCGAACTGCCGGGCATCGATGACCAGGAGCGCGCACAGGACGTCGTGCAGAAGTCGGCCTTCCTGCAGTTCCAGATCACAGACGAGACGAACGCACTGGAAAAGTCGCTGCCGCGCATGGACGCGGCGGTGCGCAGCCAGCGGCTCGATATCGCGGTGGGCGCACCGGCCGCGGCCGACGCCAAGCCGTCCGCTGCCGCGCCGCTCAGCGGTCTGTTGAAGAGCGACACGGCGAAGAAGCCTGCCGCTGGCGCAGGCACGGCGGATAGCGCGAAGGCCGCCGCCGTCGACACGGCGGCGAAGAAGGATGCCAACGGGCCGATCACCAGGCTGATTCAGCCGGGCCAGTTCCCCGGCCAGTATTTCGTGAAGGAGTCGGACGTTTCGCGGCTCACCCGCTACCTCGCCGACAGCGTCGTCCGCGGCGCCATCGCGCCCGGCAAGGTGATCCGTTTCGACGCGGACACCATGGCTGGCGCACCGGGGCAGGGTGCCTTCCGCGCCGTGTATGTGCTCGACTCCAAGCCGATCATCACCGGTGAGTATCTCACCGATGCGAAGCCGAACAGCGATCCGCTGCAGGGTGGGTACATCGTCGAGTTCGAGTTCAACGCCGAGGGCGGCCGCATCTTCCGTCGCGAGACGGGGCGCCACATCCGGGACAACATGGCGGTGGTACTCGACGATCGTGTCGTCACCGCGCCGACGATCAACAGCGCGATCGGCCGCAATGGCCAGATCACGCTCGGCGGTGCAGGCCTGCAGGAAGCGCAGGACCTCGCGCTCGTGCTCCGCGCCGGCGCACTGCCGGTGCCGCTCAAGGTGGCCGACATGCGCAGCATCGGTGCCAGCCTCGGTCAGGATTCGATCGACAAGGGCAAGATGGCCTTCGGAATCGCCATCGCACTCGTGATCGCGATCATGGTGGGCTACTACCGCTTCAGCGGAGTGATCGCCTGCGTCGCGCTGGCGCTGTACATCTTCTTCACGCTGGCCGCACTGGCGGGCTTCGGTGCCACACTGACGCTGCCGGGCCTCGCCGGCCTCGTGCTCGGCGTGGGTATCGCCGTGGACGCGAACGTGCTGATCTTCGAGCGGATCCGTGAAGAGATGGATCGCGGCAAGTCCGCCCGTCTCTCGATCGATGAAGGCTTCAAGCATGCGCTGAGCGCGATCGTCGACACCAGCGTCGCCACGATCCTCTCGGGCGCGGTGCTGTATCAGTACGGCACGAGACCGGTGCGCGGCTTCGCCGTGACGCTGGTGGTGGGTGTGGCTGCCTCGCTGTTCACGGCCATCTTCGTGACGCGGACCCTTCTCCTTGTCTGGCTTGACCGCACCGGCGGCACGAAGCCACTGAGCATCTGATGCTGCGAATCTTTCACAACACCAAGTACGACTTCATCAAGTGGTGGAAGGTCGCCGCGATCTCCACCGTCGCCTTCATGGGGATCGGCCTGGCCTCGTTCGCCGTGACCGGCGGCGTGAATTACTCCGTGGAATTCACGGGCGGCACGCTGATGCAACTCAAGTTCAAGGAAGCCGGTGACGCCGGGAAGATCCGGACGGCGCTCGAAGGGGCTGGGATCCGCAATGCCGAGGTTCAGCGCTTCGGCGGTGCCGATGAGTTCATCGTCCGGGCGCAGGAGAAGTCGCTCGTCGAGCAGCAGGCGGCTGGCGCAGAGAAGGTCGCCGATCAGATCACGGCGGCCCTCTCCAAGTCGCTCGGTGCGTCGGCGTTCACGGTCGTGCGCAAGGAGTCCATCAGCCCGAAGGTCGGCGAAGAGTTGAGCCGGAACGCCGTCATCGCGATGGTGCTCGTGTCACTCGCGACGCTCATCTATCTCGCGTTCCGGTTCGAGTGGCGCTTCGGCGTGGCGGCGGTCGTTGCCACGCTGCACGATACACTCATCACGATCGCATTCATCAAGTTGCTGCACCTCGAGGTCTCGCTCACGGTCGTGGCCGCGATCCTGACGCTGCTTGGGTATTCCATGAACGACACGATCATCATCTTCGATCGTGTCCGCGAGAACCTGAGGACGGCAGGCAAGGTGCGTCTGTACGATGTGCTGAACCGCTCCATCAACGACACGCTGCCGCGCTCGATCATGACGCACGCGACGACGTTCGCCGCCTCCCTCGCCCTATTGCTGTTCGCGGGCGAAGTGATCCGGCCATTCGCCTGGGTGATGACCTTCGGCATCTTCGTCGCCACGTTCAGCTCCATTTACGTCGCCGGCCCGGTGCTGCTCTGGATCGAGGCGAAGTTCCCGCGGAAGGCGGCCAATGGTGCGGCGTCGCGCACCGAGACCGGCACGACCCGCCCGGGCGCCGTCGTCACCCGGTGACCGGCCGTTCGACGGACGCACATGGACAGACCGCCGCCTTGCGCGGCGGTTTTGTCGTTGGAGGGGAACGGGTGTGCTGATCGACAGCCATGCACATCTGGCCGGCGAGAAGTTCGACGCCGATCGTGACGCGGTGCTGCAGCGTGCGTGGGAGGCCGGGCTGACACACATCGTGCTGATCGGCGAGACGACGCCGGCCGCGCGTGATGTGGCGCGCACTGACCCGGTTCGACTGTCGTTCACCGCCGGCGTCCATCCACATGCCGCCGACACCTTCGACGCGGATCGCGATCTCGGACTGCTCCGTGGCCTGATCGCCGATGGGGCCGTGGCTGTGGGCGAGTGTGGACTCGACTACTACTACGATCACAGTCCCCGCGAGCGGCAGCAGGAGGCCTTCCAGCTGCAGCTCGATCTCGCCGCCGAGACGGGCCTGCCGGTGGTGGTCCATACGCGGCAGGCGGAGGACGATACCGAACGAATGATGCGCGTGGCCGCCGCGCGTGGCGTGCGTGGCGTGCTGCATTGCTTCACCGGCTCGCCGGCACTGGCGCGCGCGGCGATCGACGTCGGCTGGTACGTCTCGATCAGCGGCATCGCGACCTTCAGGACGTGGGATCGTGACGATGTCGTGGCCATGATCCCCGATGCCCAGCTGCTCGTCGAGACCGACAGTCCGTACCTCGCCCCCGTTCCGCATCGTGGACGTCGTAACGAGTCGGCGTTCCTGCCGGCCACCGTCACGCGGCTCGCCGCAGTACGCGGCACGACCGCCGGTGCGCTGGCCGCGCTGACGGCCCGGAACGCGATCCGATTCTTCTCGTTGCCGCTTGTGTCACCGTAACCCTGAACCCGATGCCGACCGATCCCGAAATCGCGCGGTCCGTGATGCTCCGCCGGTGCTCGGTGCGCCGCACGGGTTCCGCGTACACATTTGAGAGGTCCATCCCGCCGCAGGGGCTGGCTTTGTCGTGGCTCAGGCCGGTGATATCATGACCATGCCCGGGCTGCCTGCCGTCCTATCAGCGGCCCGGATCGGTGTCGATGGCGCGGGACATGCCATCGGTTTGTGCCAGGACTTCATTCTCCGAGGAACCGTCGTGACCAAGCGCGTGATCACTACCCCCAACGCCCCCGCGGCGATCGGTCCCTACTCGCAGGCCGTTGCCGTTGACGGACTGTTGTTCACTGCCGGCCAGATCGCGCTCGATCCGGTGTCGATGGTGGTCGTGCCGGGTGACGTCGCCGCGCAGACGGAACAGGTCATGAAGAATCTCGCGGCAATCTGCGAGGCGTCATCGGCGTCGCTGCAGGATGTCATCAAGACCACCGTCTTCCTGCAGGACATGTCCGACTTCCAGGCGATGAACGAGGTGTACGCCCGCCACTTCGGTGAGAATCGTCCGGCACGCAGCACGGTGGCCGTGCGGGGCCTGCCTCGTGACGTGCGTGTCGAGATCGAAGCCATCGTCCGTCTCAAGACCAGCTGAGTGCGAAGCACGGCTGCGGCGATGACGCAGGGCGCGATGCCTCGCTTCGCACGCCAGCTCATCGCCGGCGTGCTGCTGTCGTGCAGCGCGAGCGTGGTGCGCGCGCAGCTGGTGCCCATCCAGCCGCCGAAGCGGGATTCGGTGGCGAAGGATTCGGCCGTGACGCGTCCCCCCGTCCGCCGTCTGCCGAACAGCATTCCCGATTCGCTGCTGCGCCCACCGATCTCGCCCAGGTCTGCGTTTCTGCACTCGCTTGCGTTGCCTGGATGGGGGCAGAGTGCACTCAAGCGTTCCACGGCTGCCACGTTTTTCTCGGCTGCGGAGATCGGTGCGATCTACATGGTCGCGAAGTCGCGCGGAGACCTGCGACGCGCGCGTGCACTCAGCGGACTCGATTCGATCGTCCTCGGTGATCCGAGCGCCGGTGGCAGTGTGTCTCGCGTGGCGGCCATGTCCGACGGTCTCGTCAACGCTCGACGGCTGCACCTCGAAGACTGGCTGGCAGTGTTGATCTTCAACCACCTCCTCGCCGGCGCCGACGCGTACGTCGCCGCCAATCTCTGGGACCTGCCTGCGCGTGTCTCCATCACGCACACGCCGGCGGGGACGGGCCTCGGCGCGTCATTTCGCTGGTGAACGACGCACCGATCGGCGTGTTCGACTCCGGGATCGGCGGTCTGACGGTCGTCTCGGCCATCATGCACACACTGCCCGGCGAGCGCGTCGTGTATGTCGGTGACACGGCACGTGTCCCGTACGGACCGAAGAGCCCCGCCACCGTCGTGCGGTACAGCCAGCAGATCGCCGCGTTCCTGCTCGAGCAACACGTGAAGGCGATCGTCGTTGCCTGCAACACGGCCACGGCGCACGCGCTCGACACGCTCCAGCGCGAGATACCGGTGCCCGTGATCGCCGTCGTGCAGCCAGGCGCGCGTGCGGCGATCCGCGCCTCGCGGAATCGGCACATCGGTGTGATCGGCACCAGTGGCACCATCAATTCCGGCGCCTATACGCGGGCCATCGCGGCACTCGCGCCGGACGCGATCGTCACCACGGCCGCCTGCCCGTTGTTCGTGCCGCTGGTCGAAGAAGGCTGGATGCAGCACCCGGCGACCCGCATGATCGCGGAGAGCTATCTCGAACCGATACGATCGGCGGGTGTGGACACGCTGGTGCTCGGGTGCACTCACTACCCGCTGCTCGCGGCGGTGATCGGTGATGTGATCGGCGCCGGTGTCACGCTCGTGGACTCTGCAGCGGAGACGGCTGTCGCACTGCGTGATGTGCTCGCGGAGCGCGGGCTGGAGGCGTCAGGAACCGTTGCCAGCCTCGCGCATCGCTTCGTCGCGACCGACGCCCCCGAGGCGTTCCAGCGGGTTGGTCAGCGCTTCATCGGCCCGGCCCTGGACCGAGTCGAGACGACGGTCTTCGCCTGACTCCGTGAGTTCGATCAGGTCGATGCACGTTTCGGTCAGCTTCAGGTAACGCGGCACATCTCCCCAGCCACCGGGGTTGGCGTAGATGCCGCCGTTTGGTGCACGCGTCAGCTCAGCCACGTGTGAGTGGCCGAAAACGACCAGATTGGGCCCACCCGCGCGCGCCACGCGCTCGAGTGCGACATCCCGCAGCCCCTTGCCGCTGTCGGCGGCCGTGTGCACTCGACTCGCTTCGGACGTGCCGAGCGCCAGCCGTGTGCCGAGATCGGGATGCAACAGCCTGAACGCCCAGACGGACAGCGGATGACGGAGAATGGGACGGATGCGCAGGTAGCCGGCGTCCGCCTTCCCGCGCAGTCCGTCCCCATGCTCGATCTCGACGTCCCACGCGCCGAGGCGCGCCCTGAGCGGCGTCGTCTGGTAGGTGATGCCAAGCTGCTGCTGGAGCACGTCGCCGCCCCAGCAGTCGTGATTGCCGGCGATCCACGTGATCGGCATGCCGGCCGCGCGCAACTCGCCGAGCGCGCCCAGCACGGGAAGTGCGAAGGTCGGTATCGAACGACGCCATTCGAACCAGAAGTCGAGGATGTCGCCATTCAGGATCAGCGACCCCTCCTCTCCGCGCAGTCGGCGCAGGAACCGCACGAGCGACGCCGTGGTCGCGGCGGGCGCGGCACCGACGTGACAGTCGGAGAGGATGTACCATGGAGGCGTCGTCACAGCCTCAGAGTAGTCCGTCGGCGCGGCTTTGACAAAGCGGCGTGGCGCGGCCCATCTTCGCCGCCTGACCTTCAGCACCAGCATCCCCGTGACATTGCCTGCACCTGCCCCTTCATGTGACGTTGAACTCCGCGTGCGGTACGCGGAGACTGACCAGATGGGTGTCGTCTATCATGCCAACTACCTCGTGTGGTGTGAGGTTGGCCGCACGGAACTGATCCGGACTCGGGGACGCACGTACGCCGAAATCGAGCAGCTCGGTGTGGGACTCGCCGTCTCCGATGCGGCACTCCGTTTCCACGCGCCCGCGCGGTACGACGACCTGATTCGGGTCACCACCACCGTCACCGACCTCCGATCCCGCTCGATGGCGTTCGGGTACGTGATCACGAACGCGCAGACCGGCACGAGACTCGTGTCGGCTACCACCACCCTGATCGGCCTGGACCGCGAGGGACGCATTGCCCGGTTGCCGAAGGAGCTCCGCGAGGCACTCGGTGTGACGGATGGGTGATCGTGCCTCCCGGGCGGTGATCGCACTCCTCACGATCGTCGGTCTCGCTGCGCCGGTTGAGGCACAGCGCGCCCGTCTCGATGCGGCATCACGGAATGCCTGGGCCGCGTTGCTCGCCGTCCACGATGTGCGGGGGACGGACACGGTGGTCGTGGATCGTGCCCTGACGTCCACGGTTGCCCCGCTGCGTGCCGCCGCGGCGCGTGTCATCGGCATGAATCGCATCGTGTCGCGGTATGCGGCGCTCCGCGCCCTGATGCAGACCGAGCGCGATTCCGCTGTCGTACGGGATGCCGTCTTCGCGCTGGGCCTCGCCAGCGACACGGGCAGTTGTGACGCGCTGCGCGATGCACTCGTGTCGCCGATCGCCGGTGCTGCCGCAGCATGGGCGCTTGGTGAGATGGGCGCGGCGTGTGGCGACTTCGGGACACTGCTGCAGCGTACCACGCGTCCGCAGGTGCGCGCCGCGTTGCTTCGGGTGGCCGGCAAGTGGACTCCGTTCCCCGACACGGTGGTGATCCGGGCGTTTCAGGCCGCCACGGATTCCTCCGAGCGGTGGGCTGCACTCTACGCGCTGGCCCGTGCGCGTCGCCCGGCAGGTGCCACACTGGCGCTGGACGCCAGCCGCTCCTCCAGCGCCGCGTTGCGCGAGGTGGCCGCACGGTTGATGCCCGTCGCACTGCAGCCCGCGGGCGATTCGCTCCGGATGGTCGCGAGGCTCGACACCCTGTTGCGCGATCGCGCGGCCCACGTGCGCATCGCCGCCGTGCGATCGCTGGCCACCTACCGCACACTCGCACGCGGGCCGCTGGATGCCGCGTGGATGCGCGAGCGCGACGCCAATGTGCATGTCGTGATGGCGCAAGCCGTCGGCAACGTCGTCAACGACACGTCAAGCCTGTGGCGACGATGGTGGCATGCCGATACCACGCACATGGTCCGACGGTCCCTCATCGCAAGTGCGTGGCAGGCTGACGCCATCGCTGCGCTCGACGACGAGGCCACGTCGCTGTCGACCTCCCCGGATTTCCGGATCCGGATCGCCATGATCGAAGGCGCCGCCAGTGCCGGCGTCGATCGGTTTGCCGCTCGCATCGCGCTGCGGCTCGACGATGCCGATGGCCGTGTGCGCGCCGCGGCCGTCGCAGCACTGGGCAGGGCATCGGCGACAGTGCGTGACTCGATCGGCTGGCCCACACGACTCGCCGCCGCGTTGCAGGACGCCGACGAGGGCGTTCGGAGCGCCGCCGTCGCAGCCCGCCGACGTGGCGATCCGATGGAAAACGTCGCCCCGCTCGCGCGCGGGCAACTCGCGCCCGCCGTGCGCGACACGTCCGACCTCTACGCGCGTGTCGTTCGCGAGATCATCACACCGAGCCTGGCCGGTCGAGCCCCGGCGCTGCTGATCGAGACCGACCGCGGCACGATCCGGATTGCACTCGACGGGGTATTGGCCCCCATGACGTCGGATCATCTGCTGCGGCTCGCCGGGGCAGGCTACTTCCGGAACCTGCGGTTTCACCGCGTCGTGCCGGCGTTCGTGGCGCAGGGTGGCGACCCACGTGGTGACGGCTCGGGTGGCCCCGGTTATGCAATCCGGGATGAACTGAATCGCTCGGCGTACACGCGTGGAGCCGTCGGCATGGCGCTCTCCGGTCCCGATACCGGCGGCTCGCAGTTCTTTCTCACACTCGCACCGTCGCCCCATCTCGATGGACACTACACCGTCTTTGGTCACGTGCTGAGCGGGACCGCTGCCATGGATGCGCTCGTACAGGGCGATGCGCTGCGCAACATCAGGCCGGTGGCACCATGACGTCGGTGTACGGTCGGGCGTTGTATGGGTCCGCCCTGATGCTGCTGGGGGGATGTGCGGCGCCGCGACTCGCGCCGCTGCAGAACGCCGCTCCCGTCACGGTGCGTGAACCGCTGCCGGTCATCGAGCTTCCCCGGCACAGTCAGCGCATCGTCTTCACCTGGCGGTTGCAGGAGGCTGAGCTCGAGGTGCGAGGGGAGGGCGCGGCGCGGATCAGCGCTCCCGACTCCGCCCGGGTGGACCTCTTCGTGGCCGGGGGGCTCGGCAGCGGCGCTGCCTGGGTCATCGGCGACCGCATGCGGCTCGAAGCCCCGGAGGCGCTGCTCAAGGTGCTGCCACCACCGGCCTTCCTGTGGGCCGCGCTGGGACGGTTCGCCATCCCGCCGGGTGCCGATACCGTCGTGGTGCGAACCGACAGCACACTCGTGGCAGACATCGGCCCGAGTCCGCGCTGGCGCCTCTCGCTCCAGGGACGGCGAATCGTCCGGCTGGAGCGCGCCGAGGGTGACCGGATCGTCGATCGCCTCGAACGGAAGGCCGATGGAGCGCTAGTTTACTTCCATGCCCCGACCCGCAGACAGCTCACGCTCTCGATCACGAGGGTGGATTCCGTCCCGGCTTTTGACGCGTCCATCTGGCGCCCGTAGCGCACGGGCGCTGCTGCTGCCGCTGGCCCTGCTGCTCTCCGGGTGCCTGTACGGCTTTGCGGGAGGCGGCCTGCCGCCGACCGTCCGTTCCATTGCCGTCATTCCCTTCGAGAATCAGACCTCGTCGGCAGAGCTGCAGCAGGAGTTCATGGCGAGGCTGCGCCGTGAGCTACGGGAGCGCCTTGGTGTGCGGGAAGCCGGCGAGGCGCAGGCCAGTGCGGTCGTGCGCGGCGCGATCACCCGCTACGAGCCGGACATCCCCGTGGGATTCGCCGCTGATCCGACGCAAGCCGTGGCCGCCCGTCGTAAACTGATGCTGACGGTCGATATCGAGATCTATGACCAGGTGGCGGGCCGCGTGCTCTGGTCCCGGAAGGGCATGACCGCCGAAGGGGAGTATGCTGAGCGTGCCGAAACCGATGGCCGTCGTCGCGCCATCGAGAAGCTCGTCAACGACGTCATCGATGGAGCCCAGTCACAATGGTGATGCGACGCGGCAGTGGGTCCGGCGGATGCCTGATGGGTGTTGCGCTCATCGCGGCGGCGGTCGTCTTTGGCTGGCCAGCCGCCAAGGTCTACATCCGCGCGTACGAGTACGAGGACGCGATGCGACAGACGCTGCTGCATTCCAAGGGCGACAACGATGACGGGCTGCGCAACCGCATGCGCGCGGCGGCCGATTCGATCGGGCAACTGCCGGACGCCGCCTACGAGATCGATGTCGACCGGCGCGAAGGCATGATCCGCCTGCGCGCGGCGTACACCGACACGATCAAGTTTCCGATCAAGCCCAAACCCGTCACCCACCGCTTTGAAGTGGAGCGCCCGGAGTGACGCCTGCGTCACCGCTCGAGCACATCCGATCGTGGCATGACGCGGCGCAATGGCGCGCTGCACAGTCCGGACGCGTCGTCTTCACCAACGGCGTCTTCGACCTCCTGCATCCCGGACACGTGGATGTCCTGCTCGGGGCCCGTGCCTGCGGCGATGTCCTCATCGTCGGCATCAACAGCGATGCCTCCGTCAGGCGCCTCAAGGGACCGGAGCGTCCCGTGCGAAGCGAGGCGGACCGCGCCTACGTCCTCGCCGCACTCGGCGCTGTCGATTGTGTCGCCGTGTTCGCGCAGGACACGCCGCTCGAACTGATTCAGCTGCTGCAGCCCGATGTCATCGTGAAGGGCGGGGACTACAACCCCGATACCGTCGTCGGGGCGGCCGAGACCCGTGCACGTGGGGGTGAGGTGGTCATCATCCCGCTGACACCCGGCCACTCCACCACGGCCACCATTGCCAAACTCCGCTCCGGAACCGCCGATGTCTGAGCTTGTCCGTTCGTACGATCGTCCGTTGCACGAGATGCGCCCCGTCACGATCGAGCGCGGCGTCACGCCGTACGCCGAAGGGTCGTGCCTGATCAGCTTTGGCGAGACCAAGGTGCTCTGCACCGCCACGGTGGAGGAAGGCGTTCCCGGATGGCGCAAGGGCACACGACAGGGCTGGCTGACCGCCGAGTATGCCATGCTCCCGCGTGCCACGCGCACACGGACGTCGCGCGAACGGGGACAGGTCGGTGGGCGCACACAGGAGATTCAGCGTCTCATCGGCCGCAGCGTGCGCGCCATGCTGAGTGGCTTCGACTTCGGCGAGCGGACGATCAAGGTCGATTGTGATGTGCTGCTCGCCGATGGCGGCACACGCACCGCGGCCATCACCGGTGCCTGTGTCGCCGTCACCGATGCGTTCAACTGGCTGCTGGCGCAGGGCACGCTGCAGGTGTCGCCGGTGGTGCATCGCGTGGCAGCCGTCAGCGTGGGTGTCGTGGACGGGGTGCCCGTGCTCGATCTCGACTACCCCGAGGATGTGCGCGCCGGCGTGGACATGAACGTGGTGATGGTCGACGCCGCGCGTTTCGTCGAGGTGCAGGGCACCGGCGAGCACGCCACCTTCGATCGGGCGGAACTCGACGCGCTCCTCGGCCTCGCCGCGGACGGCATCGCGAAGCTGCACGCCGCGCAGGAATCGGCACTGCGTCTCACATTGCCGCACGCGTGAGCACCTGGCTGCTCGCCACGCGAAATCGTGGCAAGCTGGTGGAATTGATCCCGATGCTCGCGCGTCACGGCGTCACCGCCATGACGCTGGAGGATGCGGGGGTCGCGGCACACCCGGACGAGGATGCCCTCGAGCAGTTCCCCACCTTCGAAGAGAACGCGCGCGCCAAGGCGAGGTACTTCGCCGCGCGCACGGGAATGCCATGCCTTGCCGACGATTCGGGACTCTGCATCGATGCCCTCGATGGTGCCCCGGGCGTGCGCAGCCGGCGGTTTGCGTCAGACCGGAATCACGCGGCGGCCCTCGGGCGCGACGAGGACGTCGCCAACAATGACGCCATGGTCGATGCCTGTTGGGACAGCGGCCGTGCGCCACCGTGGATTGCGCGTTACGTCTGTGCCGCCGCGTTCTGCGATGGTGTGCGCACCGTCGTCGCAACGGGGGAGACCGCCGGTGTCATCATGCCGGACGGTGATGGCACCGGCGGCTTCGGCTACGATCCGTTCTTCGTGAGCGCCGAACTCGGGATGTCGTTTGCACGGGCATCGCGCGAAGCGAAGGCCGGAGTCAGCCACCGCGCCCGGGCGTTTGGTGCCCTCCTCGAGCAACTCGGTGTCCGCACCACGTGAAGTGCAACCCGTTGACGAGGCCGACTGATCCCGTTACTCTCGGGGTTCGTGCGGGGCGTAGCGTAGTCCGGTAGCGCGCCTGCTTTGGGAGCAGGAGGTCGCCGGTTCGAATCCGGCCGCCCCGACTGTGAGTGTCGCTCCGCACGAGCACCTGACGTGCGGCAGTCCGAAGCGCCAGTAGCTCAGTTGGATAGAGCGGCAGCCTTCTAAGCTGCGGGTCGGGGGTTCGATTCCCTCCTGGCGCGTGCTGTTCTTGCTCCGATAGCTCAATGGTAGAGCAGCTGACTCTTAATCAGTAGGTTGTAGGTTCGAGTCCTACTCGGAGCACTTCACGGCGGCGGTCATCTCTCGATGGCCGCCGCCGTTCTTTGCGCGGGTCTTCGCGGCATGATATGCTCCGCTGATGTCCATGCTCACACGTGCGATGTGCGCTCTGCTCTGTGTGGCACCCCGACTGTCGGCCCAGCACGCGGGTCACCCGGAACGCGAGGCTGACGCCCAGCGTCGTGACTCGATCTCGGCCATGGGCACGGCACTGCTCACCCGCGTCACGCCAGCGCTCGCCGGCAATCCGCGGTCCGAAGCGCTGATCACCCAACCCATGGTGATGCTGCGTGGCGCCCGCCGCAGCGGCGCGCTGCGCTATGCGGCGATGCTCAACGCCGAACGGTGGACCATGCCCGGCGGAGAACCCGTCGCCGGCATCTGGGGCGAGGGTTTCATCGACCGGCGCCATCCGCACACCGTCGTCCACGAGGTGATGCTCACCGCCATGCGTCAGGTGCAGGGCACGACGGTGTCGCTCTCGGCAGGTCGCGGGATCGTGCCGTTCGGTACGGACGATCCGATGGTCCGGCCGTTCACGAAGTACCCGGCCAATCACCATCACGCCCAGATACTCGAGCGAATCCAGCTGACCGGTGCGATCCGTCTGTCGCCCCGCATCGGGCTGGAACTGTCCACCTTCAACGGCGACGAGCCGGCGTCACCAACGGCGGCACCACGCTGGAGTCGTGTCGGCGACTCGCGGGCGGCGCGGCTGTCGCTGTGGCCTGTGAGCGGTCTGGAGCTGCAGGGCAGTGCCGCGTCGCTCCGCTCGCCGGAGTTCGCCGGTGGCGAAGGACTCGATCAGCAGAAGTGGAGCGCCAGCACGCGCTGGACGCCAAACGGCGGCATCATGCGATACCTCCTGGTGGAGTGGGCGCGCACCGGTGACCGATACCGGCAGCGGGCCATCGCCGCATACGGCACGGGGCTCATCGAGGCACTGGCCGCGAGCCGGGGCCTGTCGGTTGCGCTGCGCGCCGAACAAACGTCCCGGCATGAGGAGGAGCGGTTGCTGGATCTGAATCGCACCGCGCGCCCGCCCACCGATCTGACGATCAAGGGCATCACGCGCTGGCGGCTGCTCACCGGGCAGGTGGCCGCCAGCATGCCGGCGGTCGGAGCCCTGCACGGCGGGGTGTTTCTCGAAGCCACGTACGCGCGATCGACACCGCAACTGCGTCCCGTGCTGCTGGATCCTGCCGATGTGATCGGTGCCAACGCGGCGTGGCACCTGAGCGCTGGTGTACGGCTTGGACTCGGAGCGATGCCGGTCCGCGTGGGGCGCTACGGGGCCGCGGCGGGCGGACCGACGACCGACGTGGCGCTGGGTGTCCGGCATCGGTGAGTGGACGTTTCGGTATCGGTCGTGCAGGTGGTGCAGTTCGGTCGCGAGCGAGTCGCGCCGATTCCTTGACGGCGGAGTGGCGACGTGAAGCCTTTCATTGGTGGCGTGCTGAAACTTTCGCTGCTGGCCGGCCTGGTCGCGTGCAGCGCCGGCGCCGGCGACAACGTCGGCGCGACGCCTGTTGGTCCGCCCCCGCCGATCACGCCACCGGTGATCGCCAGCCTGGCCGTGGTTGGGCAGGGTGAGATCACGAACCGGTTCACGGCCGAGATCTCCGTGGGGTCGCGCTACGCGTACAGTTCCACGTGGGGGACGCGCGCCAGTGTCCGTGGGAACGCCATCTACGTCTGGGATCTCGACGCGGCGCAGCCCACCCTGGTCGACAGCGTGATCGTGGCGGATGCCGGCACCACCGGCGACGTGCAGGTCGTGGCCGACGCGGCGTTGCTGGTGGTCGCCGTCGAGCCGGCGCCGCGCGGCGCGATCGTCCTGTACGATCTCGGCACGCCGTCACGACCGCGCTTCATCGGACGGTACGAGACGCCGACCACCAGCAATGGAGTGCACACGGCGCATGTGGCGCGCGTCGACGGACGGCTGTGCGCCTTTCTCGCGATCAATCCCCGTGGCAACGAGGTGGCGAAACTCGTGATCGTCGACATCACGGACCCGCGCGCCCCCACCGAGCTGTGGGTGCGGAATCTCGGAGCCCCGTTCATTCACGACGTACACGTGCGCGACGGCATCCTGCTGACGGCGGAGTGGAACAACGGCATGGCCGCGTACGACATCGGCGGTGGCGGACGTGGTGGATCGCCGTCGAATCCGGTGCTGCTCGGTCGTGTGCAGACCGTCGGCGGCAGTGTGCACAACGTGTACTGGTTGCGTGACTCCGTCAGCGGTGCGCAGTACGCCCTCGTCGGCGAGGAGGGTCCCGGCGCGATCGGGTCGTCGTCGGAAGGCGATGTGCACGTCGTCGATGTGCGCTCGTGGTCGGCGATGCGCGAGGTCGCGTATTTCCGCGTCGGGTCGGCGGGGACACACAACTTCTGGGTCGACGAGTCGGCGGGTGTGCTGTACGCGGCGTACTACAACGCGGGCGTGCGGGCCATCGACGTGCGCGGCGATCTCTCCGCCTGTGCGGCGGGCGCGAAGGATTCGCTCGGGCGGTGCGACCTCACGCTGGCGAACCGGGTGCTGGGCGCCGGGCTGACGAACACGTCGAGTTACATCTGGGGCGTGGACGGTGCGAGCGGCAGCGTGCTGGCGTCGGACATGTTGCGCGGCGTGTGGCGGCTCGCGCGGGTGGCGCGCTGAGCAGTGGCTGTGGGGTGTCGGGGCTACGGTCTGCAGGCGTATGCCGCAGGATGTGTCCGGAGGGTTGCATTTTGGCTACGATTTGCCTACTTTCACCTCCCCGCGATGAACGGCTCGGCGAAGTTCGCGAAAGCGAGCCAGTTGGCTGGAGCAAGCGGGGCTTGACGGACCAGCAGAGGCTGAGTATCCTTCGAGACTCCCGCCGAAACGGCGGGCCGCTGATTGAAAATTGAATCGAGAGATGAGTGGGTGAGACGAACTCATTTGAGCGACGGCGTACAGAGCGCCGCGCGAGAGTTGAATCTCTGATTTTATGATTCCGGAGCGTCTTGATACGGCGCTCACGAAAGTGGGTGTAGGTCAGGGCGTTTCGAGAGAGCTGATGAAATTCTTCTTGGAGAGTTTGATCCTGGCTCAGGACGAACGCTGGCGGCGTGCTTAACACATGCAAGTCAAGGGGGCCCGCAAGGGCAACCGGCGAACGGGTGCGTAACACGTGAGCAACCTGCC
>JANOCB010000056.1:0-5352 GCA_031411975.1 Gemmatimonadaceae bacterium | reverse complement strand
GCCCAGGCGATGATCGCTTCGGAAGCGTCACTTATGGTCGTCACCGAGATGGGCACGCCCAATACGAGGAACCTCTCTGGCTCGTGTGCGGTATTTGAACGCTTCGCATTCCGCCCCTCGAGGTCCCGCAAGTCAGTCATGCCCTCAAACGCTCAAAGACCGCCTTCGCCACATCAATCCCGATGAACATGCCGACCTCCCTCGTCGGGTCGCCGTCCTCGCCCATCCTTGTGATAATTCGGGCTCGACGCCACCGCCGGCCCCCGCAACTGTTCGGGCTCTCACGACAACTAATCAGGACGCCGCTCCGGCTAACGAACGGTGTTTGCCACCCAGACAACATCGAGCTGGCGCCTTGATCAGATTTACCGCAAATTCAGTCTTTCTGTAGATACAAGATGCTCACTGGGTGTAGCCCGGGTACATGGTTTACAGAGTGGTCCGGCAGCATGGTTTGCCGTCCTTCTACACTGCATGGCGACACTCCTTTGCGCGAGGTCGCCATGCCCTGGTTGGAGACGGACCCCATGAACGAACGCCTGACGTTCGTGCAGGACGTCCTCAGTGACCGCTTCACAATGGCCGAGGTGTGAACCGATAGCCGCGGACCAATTTGCGACCGACCCCGTCAGGGCCATCGCTCCCTGGACTGTGTGCGTGACTGTGTGTGCCAGCGTCTCCAGCACATAGGTGCCGTAATGCGTCGTCAGGCCAGCAAATTGAGTACGCGCCACATCGGCGCGCGCCGTCTACAATCCTCGGCGCCCGCAAGCGCGGCCGCTGTCTCGGTTGGTGTCGGACCACCTGCACCGACACAGATCGTGTCCGACGACCGCTTCTCGCGCGAGCACGGACCCGTGGCGACCCATCGTCGCGCAGGTAGCTGAGAAGTTTTTCGCCCGTGGGGTGCTCGCGCACGGATTCGCCCGTATCCGCTGCGCGAATGCCGTATCGGGCGTCCTGCAGCAGCGTTGCCATGTGTCGTCTCACCAAGGCGTCGAAACGAAATCGGGGGCATCCGAAGCGTCGAACACTTCGTTGGATGCCCCCGACCGGTTCCAGGGTCTGAACCTTTCGACTACTGCGCCCGCGTCGCCTCCCAGCGTCCGCGCGAGATCACGCTGTCGGGCTTGTCGGCCAGCGTCTGCCAAGTCGTCCCCTTGAGCTTTCCGTCAACGAGCCGCCCGATCGAGTGGATGACGATCTTCGGGCCGTCCTTGATGCCCGGCGCCGGCGTCGGCTCGGAGATGGAATGCAAGGAATCGGCGTCGAAGGTCGTCGAGAACTTGATCGGCGCGGTGGCCCCTTCGCGCGTGAGCTCGGTCGAGCCATCTCCCATGCGCTTCGTCGCCCAGCGCGAGGTCACCGAGTCACTGGTCTCGCCCATCGAGATCCCGTTCCACGCCCCCGCGATCTGTTCGGCGGTCAGCGCTGCAGGTGCCGCCGCCGCAGCGGTGGCGACCGCCGTCGTATCGGCGGGTGGGGCTTCCTTCGGGGCGCACGCCCAGCATAAAGCGGCAGCAGCAACCAGCGCGAGATGTCGCATCGGACCCCCTCGTTGTGAGTGAATGCAGGAGCCTATCAGTCTACAGCCCTGCGGGGGTGTCGCCAGAGGGGGGCAACGATGGGGCATCGCGTCGAGTCTGCTTCTGATCGCTCGGCCGACGAATACATCGCCATCTCCCCCACGTACGTCGCCGCGATGCGGAGGTCCTTGATCGTGTCGGGTCGACGTCGTGCGGATCCTTCTCGAGGCGGACGAATTCGGCGAGCGTGCCGGCGGTGAATGTCCCTTTCGTCTTCTCCTCGTCCGAGGCGTTAGCGCCGTTGACGGTGGATGAGCACCTCCCGCGTGCCTCGATGACGCGGTGTGAGCGATCGCGCCATCCCGCGCGCGACGCCGGATCACGGTGTCGATCCTGTTCCCAACCGTTCAGCGCGGCGGCATCGCGAGTGGTGAGAGGCCGAGTCGCACGCGCAATGCGTTCAATGCTTTCAGCTCACGCAGTGACACCTGGACCCACGCCGCCTCGGTCGCCTCGAGCTCGCGCGACACCGAAGCCAGCGCGGCCCGCATGCCGGCATTCGGCGCGTGGTCGGCGTTGTCCTGCGCATTGAGCTGACTCGCCAGTGCGTCGTTGGCATCCCGGAACTTGCCACGCCCCTCCGCACCGGCATCGGCGCCAACCGCAGCATCGATGGCCGCATGCAACGTGGCCGTCGACGACACGACCTCGGCGGGTGCACCATCGGTGGAACGTGTCAGCGCGGCGCGGAATGCATCGACCTGACGCTGGCCCAGATATGCCGCGCGCATCCGATCGACGATCTGCGTCATCAGAGAGTGTTGTGCCCGGAGTGCAATCGTGCTCGCCGTCGAGCGAGGGTCGTTCCGCAGGGTCACACGTGCCGAAGAGGTTGCCCCGTTGGCACTCAGGCGCAGCGTATACACACCTGGCAGCGCCAGCGGGCCCTGTGGCATTGCCGGCGAACGTCTCGGATTGGCGTTGATCTCGAAGCTATGCGTCAGTGCGAGCGGGGGGTCGTGACGCTGGTTCCAGTGCACACGATGCATCCCGGCGCTGGTGGGCAGCGGGGCAGGCACCTCCACCCAGAAGTTCGGATGTGGCGGTCGCGCCGCCTCCGGTACGGGAGCGATTGCGTCGCTGCTGTAGCTGCGAACGAGACGGCCGCTCGCATCGAGCACGTCAAGCGTCACGCGGCCGGTCGCCGCACGGCCCAGCCAGTAGTCGATGACGGCGCCGTCGAGTGCGTTGTCCGCGTGCGGAATCTCCGGCGGCAGCGGCGTGTTGCTGTTCACGTTGCGGCGCGTGCGCGTGGCCAGGCCTGGCGCAAAGAGGTGGAGCGGTGCAGAAGCCATCGCCGGCGCCAGTTGTCGGAGCGTGGAGATGTCATCGATCACCCACATGCCACGACCGTGGGTGGCAATCAGCAAGTCGTTGTCCTTCACCAGCAGATCCCGCACCGGTGTGTTCGGCAGGTTGAGTTCCAGCGACTGCCAGCTGTCACCATCGTTGAATGACACGTACACGCTGCTCTCGGTGCCGGCGAACAGCAGCCCAGGCCTGACGGGATCGGGCCGCAGCACACGCGCGAAGCTGCCGCTGGGTTCATTGGTGGGCAGACCGCTGATGATCAGGGTCCAGCTGCGGCCGTAGTCACGTGTCCGGAACAGGTAGGGCGTGTGATCGCCGACACGCAGTAGTTCCACCGCCGCGTAGGCTGTGCCGGGTGTGTGTGGTGAGGCTTCGATCGATGAAATGATGGCGCGTCGCGGCGACGGGATGCCGGGAATGCTCACGTCCCGCCACGTCGTACCGCCGTCACGCGTGAGATGGATGAGTCCATTGTCGGTGCCGGCCCAGATCTCGCCGACGGCCTTCACCGATGCCGACAGGGCTTCGATGCCACCGCGTCCGCCAAGGGTCCGGGCAGCGGTGGCGGAGTCCATGCCACGCGGCACGCCCAGTTCCGGGCTCATGCGGGTCCAGTGCCCGCCGCCGTCGGTGGTGCCGGCGACGTAGTTGAGCCCCGCGAGCAGCAACCGTTGGTTCCACGGCGCCCAGATCAGCGGCAGGTCGCTCGTGGATCGCGCGTAGGCACCGGGATCGATGGCCGGACTGACATTGATCCACTGTTCCGTGGGATAGCTGATCTTCACGATGCCGTTGCCGCTGGCAAAGACCATCGCGGGATTCAGCGGATCGGCCACGACCGTACCCCACTCCCAGCCATTCACCGGATTCCAGTCGAACATGGTGACGGCGCCGTGGTTGCCACGCGCACGTGTGCGAATGGCGCCCGCGTCCTGTTGCGTGGCGTACACCCAGTACGGATAGGAGTTGTCGGCCGAGAGATGATAGAGCTGCTCGGTGGACTGGTTGTACCACGAGCTCCAGGTGGCACCGCCGTCGAGCGAGATCGTGGCACCCTGGTCGAGCCCCATGAGAATCCGCTGTCCGTTGGTCGGGTCGATCCAGAGCTGCTGCGGATCGTCACCGCCGGGCGCGCCCTTCATGCCGGTGAACGTCCGGCCACCATCGGTGGAACGATAGGCGGCGGTGTTGATCGTGTAGACCAGATCGGGATTCTTCGGGTCGATGTACACACCGCAGCTGTAGCCCCCCTGTCCGTTGCGGATCCGTTCGTCGTCCGCTGCCATCTGTCGCCAGGTGAAACCGCCGTCGTCGGAACGCCAGAGCGCCGAGTTGGAGATCAGGAACACGCGTTGCGCGTTGGTGCCGATCGCGACCGACATGCACACTCGGCCCTCGAGCGCCGGCATCCCCGTGCCGGCAAGCCTCGCCCAGGTGGCGCCGCCATCGAGCGACTTCCAGATGGCCGTGCGTGTGGCGCTGGTGTCACCCGGCATACGAGCGGTCCCTAACTGCCACGAGCGGAACTTTCCCACCGAGTAGCCTGGCGGTGTCCAGTGCCGCACGGTGGAGGCGAAGATCACATCTGGCACGTCGAACGCACGCGCCAGCTTGGCGATGCCGGTCTGGTCATCGATGTAGAGCGTCTTCGTCCAGCTGCGACCGCCATCCGTGCTGCGATAGACCCCGCGCTGCTCGTTGGCCTGAATGTGATCGCCCAGTGCGCCGACGAGCACCGCATCCGGGTTGCGCGGATCCACCAGCATGGTCTGGATGTGCCGCGTGCCTTCCAGCCCCAGCGAGGCCCAGGTGCGTCCGGCGTCGGTGGATTTGTACACCCCGTTGCCCCGATCGAGCGTCCCGCCGGTGATCATGTCGCCGGTGCCGACGTAGATCACATCGGGATTGGAGGGTGCGACTTCCACCGCACCGATCGATGACGTGGCCCGCACCGCATCGAAGATCGGGTACCAGACCTGTCCGGCACTGGTCGTCTTCCACAGTCCGCCGCCGGGAAAGCCGGCGTAGTACACGCCTGCCTGACCGATCGGGGCCGACACGGCACCCACGCGTCCGGCGCGGAAGGGGCCGAGGTTGCGCCATGTGAGACCGGCGTAGAGGCGGGGATCGATGTTGGCGACCGGCTGCGCCAGTGCGGGCAGCGCGCTCAAGGTGAGCAGCAGTGAGGTCGCGGCCGCGCCTGCCGTCCGGCGCCAGACGCGGGTCGATGTCACGAGCGAGCCAACGGTCAGTCTCGACATGGGTTCAGATCCCGGAACTCAGAGGGGCGTACGCAACGCGTTGGGTCTCACTGCCACGTGTATGTCATTCTGGTGTGGTGGCCGCCGATGATCGTGCCGATGCGCGCTGCGCCGCACGCGGACTGCCATCGGGCACGCACACCGTGACGACGAAGCTGCAGGTGATACGATCGTCGACGACCATCGGCCGCGAC
>JANOCB010000055.1:0-125266 GCA_031411975.1 Gemmatimonadaceae bacterium | reverse complement strand
GAGGGCGTGGAGGAGGCCGAGTTGCAGGAGCGGGTGCCCTTCGCGATCGGTGGTGTCGATGCGGGGGAGCGAGGCGATGGCGCGGGTGATGGTCCCAGCGCGGGTGAGCGTGCGCAGTGGCCGTCGGTGTTGCACGGCGGGGATGTGCAATGCCGTGTCGTCACTCATGCCTGCGGCGTGGATCTGCTCCACGGTGCGGCGCAGCGTGAGCCGGCGGAGGGCGGCGCTGGTTTGCCGCGTGGGCGGCAGGTGAAAGAGCGTCGTGATGCACTCGAGATCGTCGGGGCGGTTGTGGATCGGCGTTGCCGTCAGGAGCAGCACCTGCGCGGTCTCGCAGAGGCGGGCGGTGCGTCGGTGTCGTCGCGTGGTGGTGGTGCGGAGGTGGTGTGCCTCGTCGATGATGACGAAGTCCGGCGTACCGGCGCGGACGGTTGGTGGAGCGCTGAGCCGTTCGACGCTGACGAAGTCGATCGGCACGCTTGTGATGCTTGCGGCCTCCTGCCATCGACCGCGGAGTGCTGCGGGTGCGATCACGCAGGGCCGGGTGTTCCGCCGTGCGGCGATGGCGAGTGCCACGTAGGTCTTGCCCATGCCGGGGGGGTCGGCGAGCAGAGCGCCGCCGTAGCGGTCAATGCGGCGTTGCAGCCACTGCACGGCGGCGGCCTGATGGGGCAGGAGGGTGATGCCGCCGAGTGTGACGGGTGAGGGTGCCGGGAACAGTGCGCGGGCCTGCAGGGTGCGGCGGGCGAGGTACGCGATGGTGGCGTGTGTCATGAGGCGCGCTGCTGTCGGGCGGTGCGTTCGTCGCGCAGTGTCGTGCTGCACCACTCCAGCAGTGGTGCGACGTCGCGATGTGTGATGCCGTACGCCTCGAGTGTGGCGTGGTGCAGTGTCTCGGTGCTGACGGGTTCACCGCGTCGTGCGCGTGCGGCCACTGGTGCGAGGCATTCGCGTGCGCGCCGCCAGTCGGGGAGTGGGAGAGCGAGCACGGTCCAGCCCATGAACCGGTGGTATCCCCCTCGTGCGGGTTCGGCGACGAGTGAGAGCCATGCGGTGGTGGTCGGGGCATTGAGCAGTGCGACGAGTGTGTGGGCATCGACGGGGTCGTGGAGTCGGACGCCGTAGCAGGTGTTGAGTGGGACGGCTGGTGTGTGTGGTGGAAGGATCATGGCGCGCAGGGTGCGGCCGATGTCGGCCCAGACCACGCGCCATCCGTTGGCTGCGAGGAGGTCGGTGCGGAAGAGGGTCCACCAGGGTTCGCGTGGGCGGAGGTCGGTGCGATCGCGCAGTGCGCGCTGGTGTGGGGCGAAGTGTCTGGCGAGTGGTGCGGGGAGTGACGACAGCATCGTGCCGTTGCGATCGCATGGGATGACGATGGCGGTGGGTGATTCGGGAGCGCTCCAGGCGCGCACGAGGTCACCGCGCAGGACGGGTCGTGTGAACGGTTGCAGTGTGGCGGGGACGCTGTCGGCGGCGATGAGGAACGCGTCGTTGCATCCGGTCTTGACGCCGAGTGATGGTGGTGGGAGGATCGAGTCCTGCCATCGGTGTCCGGCGGTGTGGAGGATGTCGGCGGCGTGTCGGACGGCATCGGGGATGATTCGCCACGGGGCGCCTGGCACGCCGTCGGCGGGGAGTTGCCGAGTGGGGATGCAGAAGGAGTGTGGTGCCCCGGCAGCGTCGGTCGTGTGGCATTCCGTGGTGCTGTCGGTCATGGTGGTTCGTGTGGTGGGAGTGTGGTGGTGGTGGCGTTGCACGACGATGGCGGAGGGGTACACGGCGGCTGAGAATCCGCCGTTGGTCTGTGACTGATCGCGGAGGCGGAGCGGATGGCTGTTGAGCAGCAGATGCTGACGCAGTGCGCCGGCGGAGACTGATCGCCAGAGTTTGGCGGGGAGGAGGAAGGCGAGGATGCCTCCGGGTTTTGCCAGCTCCAGTCCGCGGTGTGTGAAGGGGATGGCGAGATCGGTCTGGACGCCGAAGGCCTGATGTCCCACGGCATGTCGTGTGACGGCGGCGAAGCGGGTTCGGAGGTTGGTGCGCGTGGCGTCGTCGAGGTGATGTGATCGGACCCAGGGTGGGTTTCCGATGACGAGGTCGAATCCGCCGGCGCTGGCGGCATCGGCGAAGTGGGTGCGAAAATCGAAGTCGGTGGCGCCACCGTCGTGGAGTCGGCGGAGTGTGCGTCGCGACTGTCGGATGAGTGTGCGGACGGTGGTGAGGCGTCGGCGTTGTGAGGCGTTGAGGCCTTGTCGGGTGCCGAACAGGGTTCGTGCGCGGGCCAGTTGCAGCAGCTGTGCACGTTCCGCGTGGAGTGTGCGGAGCGTGTGGGTCGTCACCTGGACTGCGGCGGTCCGTTCGGCGGCATCGATGCGTGCTGCGGCGATCTTCTTCCTCGCCCCTGCGCTTCGCGAGTAGCGATCGCGGAGTGCCGCGATGCGTCGGGATGGCAGGGCCGGTGTGGCGTCGAAGGCATCGTTGCCGAGTGCGTCGCCGAGTCGGATGTGATGTTCGAGGTTGGGGAGTGGGGCGATGTCGGTGGGGTGGGTGGTATCGTCGTCGATGACGATGGAGAGCCAGAGTCGCAGTTCGCAGAGCCAGACGGCCATGGGTGCGATGTCGGTGCCGAAGATCGAGCGGGTGAGGACGTCGCGCCGGATTTCGTGGATCGGGCGCAGGTCACCGAGTCGTGTGTGGAGGGTGGCCAGTGTTTCGAGGGTATTCACGAGCAGGCTGCCGGATCCGCAGGCCGGATCGATGGCGCGGAAGGTCGCGAGTCGTGCGCGCAGCGGTTCGGCGTCGACGAGGTGTGTCGTATCGTCGCCGATTGAATCGCGGGTGATCTCGTGGTGTCCGAGTGCGGCGGAGAGTGCGTCCTCGACCAGTTGGGTGCCCAGGGTTGCTGGAGTGTAGAAGGTGCCGGAGCCGCGACGTTGCGTGGCATCCATGAGGGCTTCGAAGGTGCGGCCGAGCAGGTCGGGATCGATGGCTGCTTCGGACCAGGAGGTAGTGTCTTCGCGGGCCGTGAACCGGTAGCGCGCGAGGGTGTCGAGGATGAGGGGGGCGAGGAGTGCGTTGCTGATGGCTGGGCGCTTGCAGCGGCGTTCGAGCGGAGTGCAGGCGAAGAGTCCCCCGTTGAGGAAGGGGACGGCGCCGAAGGCGCGGGCTGCGGCAGCGCGCTGCCGGGGAGGGGTGTTGAGGGTGCCGAAGGTGAGTGGGGCGATCAGGCGGGTCCAGAGTGAGTTGCCGGTGGTCAGCGTCTGTTCGGCGCGTCGGGCGAGGAAGGTCTGGTCGTGGTCGAGCCAGCCTTTGGTCTCGAGGAACTTGAGGAAGAGCAGTCGTGCGACGTGGATCAGCGCCAGCGTGCGTCGGTCGTCGGTGTGGACGCGGTCGGGCCATGCCGCAGCGATGGCGGCCACGTGGCCATCGAGCGCGCGGAAGAAGCGGGCACCGATGGCGTGGCGTCCCAGCAGATCGTGCCAGCGCAGGATCGTGTGTGTCGGGTCGGGATGGAGTCCGGCGGCGAGGGCTGCGATCGTCTGCGCGTCGGAGTCGAGGACGTGGGTGGGTGATGTGGTGAGGACGGCGAGGCGTGGGCCGCGGGCGGATGAGAGCCAGCAGGCGACGACCAGCGGGCCGTCGTGGCTGCACTGCAGGATGAGCAGGTAGCGGCGTGGGTCGGTGAGCCGGTCGAGGTAGGTGGCCAGGGTGCGCAGGGTGGAGCGCCATGCATCGGGGTGTACCTGTTCGACGATGAGCGTGGCGAGGTCGCGGCCGCGGGTGACGCGGGTGGTGCGCAGCGTCTCGGGCAGCCCCATCGTGCGGGTGGTGCGACGGGAGACGAGGTGTGGCGGATCACCGAACCCCAGGGCACGGGCGAGCGTGAGCAGGCCGGTGCTGGATGTCGCGTGTGTGAGCAGCGAGTGTGCGGAGCGCGTGGAGAGCATGGCGCCACGGTAGCGCTGGTGCGCGTTTTGTTTACCATCGGGATCATGCAGACATCATCGAAAGTGCGCTGGCCTTCGCGGCTCGGTGTCGGGGCGCGCGTGGCGCTCGTGTGCGGGTCGGGGCCGTTGCGTGGTGAGGCCGACGTGGCCCGGGCCGAATCGCACTGTCGCACGTTTGGATGGGAGCCTGTGCGTGGGGCCGGTGTGCTGGCGCAGGCGGGGTATCTGGCCGGTGATGATGCCACGCGTCTGCGCGATGTGCAGTGGGCGCTCGATGACCCGACGATCGACGCGGTCTGGTGTGTGCGCGGCGGGTACGGGCTCACGCGGATCGTGCCGCAGCTTTCGTTTGCCGCGTTCGCGGCGCATCCGAAGCCGGTGCTCGGATTTTCGGATGTGACGGCGTTGCACCGTGCGATCGCGACGCAGGTCGGTGTCGTCAGTTTTCATGCACAGACCGCGCGGGCCGAGCTGCCGACGATGAGTGCGGCATCGCTGCAGGCCGCGGTGCGCGGTGACGCGCAGCCCTGTGGTGCGTGGCATGACGCGGTCGCCGTGCGGAACGGACATGCGCGTGGGCGGCTGGCCGGCGGCAATCTGGCGCTGCTGGCGTCACTGGCCGGCACCCGTGACGCGCTGCGCGGTGCGGGTGCCATCATCGTGCTCGAGGATGTCAACGAGGCGGCATACCGTGTCGATCGCATGCTCAGGCAGCTCGAGCAGTCGGGTGCGTTCGATGGTTGCGTCGGGCTGGCGATCGGGCAGTTCACCAGCGTGCCTGCCGACGAGCAGCCGGACGCGATGACCGTCCCGCAGGTCATCGCCGAGCTGGCCGGGCGCCTGCGCGTCCCCTGTCTGACCAACCTGCCCATCGGACATATTGCAGACCAGTGGACCATCCCACTCGGCGCGACAGCCTCACTCGACGTGGAGCGGCGTGCGCTGGTCGTGGAGATGGAGGATCACGTCGTCACCTGAGCGAGGAACCGATAGATGAAGAGTGCCGCAGAGCTGTTCGCTGAATCGCGTGACCGTGTGCCGCAGGTCTCGGCCGCAGAGACCATCGCCCGGCGCGCGTCGGGTGCCGACGTCACACTGATCGACGTGCGCGAAGACCGTGAGTGGAACCTTGGCCATGCCGCTGGAGCCACGCACATGTCGCGCGGCACGCTCGAGAGCAAGATCGATGCGGTGGTGGCGCGCGACGCGGAGATCGTGCTGTACTGCGCCAGCGGCAACCGATCGGCACTCGCTGCCGAATCGTTGAGGCAGATGGGCTACACGACGGTGTCGTCGATGACGGGCGGATTCCGCGCCTGGGTGGACGCGAACGGCGACGTCGAGGGATGACCTGCCGGCTCGGCCCGAGTGCGGGCTGATGGAGTCGCTAGCGCAGGCGCTGCGCGCGCATCGCCGGCTCGAGGAGGCGGAGGAGGAGGGATTGCGGTGGGCCGCGGTGTCGATGGTGCTGCGCGGTGCCACGCTGCACGATGCGGAACTGCTGTTCATCCGGCGCGCGGCGCGTGTGGGCGATCCGTGGAGTGGGCATGTCGCCTTTCCCGGCGGTCGGCGTGATGCCGTGGATGACACGCTCGAGGTGACGGCGCGTCGCGAGACGCGCGAGGAACTGTCACTCGATCTCGACATCGACGCGGAGTTGCTCGGCGTGCTCGACGACCTGCGCCCGCGGTCGGCGGCGCTGCCGTCGATTGCGGTGCGTCCCTATGTGTTCCGGATGGCACGCGACGTCGCGCTGGTGCCGAACGAGGAAGTGCACTCCACGTTCTGGGTGCCGGTGCAGCGGTTGCTGGATCCGGCCTGCGTGGTGGAGCATGTGTTCGATCGTGGCGGCGTGCGGCTGCGATTTCCGGCGTATCGCTGCGGCGACGATGTCGTGTGGGGGATGACGGAGCGGTTGGTGACGCAACTGCTCGCTGTGGCTCGGGGGTCGGTGTAGCGCGCACCATCTACGGGAATCGCGGAGGGCGCGGAGGAAGCGGAGCACGCGGAGAAAGTGCAAAAGCGAAAAGCTGTGGGGACTGCTCTCGCGAGTGCAGTTCCCACAGCTTTTCGCAGTCCTCCGCGCCCTCCGCTTCCTCCGCGCCCTCCGCG
The DNA here is from genome assembly GCA_031411975.1 of Gemmatimonadaceae bacterium. GTDB lineage: Bacteria > Gemmatimonadota > Gemmatimonadetes > Gemmatimonadales > Gemmatimonadaceae > JACMLX01. The sequence continues at coordinate 119,207 of JANOCB010000055.1, read as the reverse complement.
ATGACCGTGGATGACGCGCGTTACAGGGAGCCCGGTGTGACGGTTACGGTGTGACCTTCGTGACTTCGCCGGTCGCGAGGTCGAGGGTGAAGGCGGTGCCGTTGACCACCAGCGGAACGCGCTGCGTGCCGTTGAAGGTCACCACCGACGTGCGGGTCGTCGTCCGCGTGCCGTTGACGGCATCGGTGCGCGTCACCGTGTGGTTGCGCGTGATCGTGCCGCTCAGCGGCCAGGCGTCGGGAAGGCGGACCGCTGCCGTGACGACGTTGGCGATGACCGTCGAGCCGTCCATTTCATACGTGCGCTCGACCGCGTTCGCCCCCTCTGCCTCTTCCCGCGCGAACCGCGTCCGCTGACGCTCGCTGGAACTGGTGCCGTTGATCGTGATGCTGGTGTTGGCGCCAAGCAGGCCCGAGATCGTCATGTCCCGGTTCCGCGAGACGGTGCCGCCCCAGCGACGCTTGGTGATGGTGCCAGCCAGCGTCCACCGGAAGTTGGCCGCCGCCGTGGTGGTGGCGCTGTACGCATTCTGCGCGGCGCCCGCTTCGTTGGCGTAGGCATAACTGCGCGTGGTCTCGAACGGACCGCGTGACCGCGCGGTGCAGACGAAGCGACCGGTGGCAGCGTCGAAGGGACACGGGTCCCAGCGGCTGAATCGCTCGAAATCGACCAGCTGTGCGACGCCGAAGGCGCCGCGATTCACCTTGAACGTTTCGACATCTTCGGTCGCGGCGTCGCCGGCGACGGTGGCCACGTCGTTCGTGGTGGCGGCGCTGACCGAGGCCGAGACGGTGGGTTCGGTCGTGGCGGTGTCACCGCAGGCGGCGAAGGTGAGCGTGATCGTCAGCGCCGTGGCAGCGCGCAGGATGGAGCGGTTCCGCATGGAAGTTTCCGGGAGTTGCGGGTGATTCGGGCTGTGCTGGCTGCCAGGGGGTGGTCCGGCCGCATCGGGACACCGAGGCAGACGCCAGCGTTCGGGCGATGTTAAGGGCAGAACTCGTGCCATGGCCGAGTTCGTCAGAATCTTCGCGGAGGCACTGGACCTTCTCCCCCGGACCGCCGATAATTTCGTACGAACGAAATCACTTCTTCGGCCAGCCATGACTCTGCCGCACCAACCGACCGACCCGACCGACGAGACACCGCCCGGCAACGACGCCGTCCCACGCGCGATCCCCGGCTGGCGGCGCACCCGCGAGGCGCCCTCGCTCGAGGAAGTCTATCGCTCGGTGCCGGTCAGCCGCGGCAGCCCCTTCCGCAAGCTCCTCTCCTTTGCCGGACCCGGCTACCTCGTCGCCGTCGGTTACATGGACCCAGGCAACTGGGCCACCGATCTGGCCGGCGGCTCGCAGTTCGGCTACTCGCTGCTGTACGTCATTCTGCTCAGCAACCTGATGGCGGTCCTGCTGCAGGGGCTCTCGTCCAAGCTGGGCATCGTCACCGGCCGCGATCTGGCCCAGGCCTGCCGCGACGCCTATTCGCCACGCGCCTCGTTCGCCCTCTGGATCATCGCCGAGCTGGCCATCGCCGCCTGCGATCTCGCCGAGGTGATCGGGACCGCCATCGCGCTCCAACTCCTCTTCAACATCCCGCTCCCGGTCGGCGTCACGATCACCGCCCTGGATGTGCTCGTGGTGCTCTGGCTCCAGAACAAGGGGTTCCGCCTGCTCGAGGCGATGGTCATCGCCCTCGTGGCGGTCGTCGGCGTCTGCTTCCTCTTCGAGATCGTCCTCTCGCGCCCCAGCATCTCGGGCATCCTGGGCGGGTTCATCCCGGGCACCGAGATCCTGCACAATCAGGACATGCTCTACATCGCGATCGGTATCCTCGGCGCCACCGTCATGCCGCACAACCTGTATCTCCACTCCAGCATCGTGCAGACACGGAAGTACGAGGAGACGAGTGAGGGAAAACGGGAGGCGGTGCGGTATGCGTTCATCGACTCGACCATCGCGCTGTCGTTTGCGCTCTGCATCAATGCCGCCATCCTGATCGTCGCCGCGGCCACCTTCTATGGCACCCCGAACGCCGGTGTCGCCGAGATTCAGGACGCGTGGAAGCTCCTCACCCCGCTGCTGGGTGCGGGGGCAGGCACCGTGTTCGCCCTTGCCCTGCTCGCCTCGGGCCAGAACTCCACGCTCACCGGCACACTCGCCGGCCAGATCGTCATGGAGGGCTTTCTCAACCTCCGCCTGCAGCCCTGGGTGCGGCGCCTGATCACGCGCGCCATCGCGATTGTTCCGGCGGTGATCGTCAGTATCTTGTACGGCGCGAGCGGCACCGCGCGGCTGCTCGTGCTCAGTCAGGTGATCCTCAGCCTGCAGTTGTCGTTCGCCGTCTTCCCGCTGGTGTCGTTCACCTCTGACCGCAGCAAGATGGGCGAATTCGTGAACGCGAAATGGCTGAAGGTGATGGCATGGACGATCGCCGTCGTCATCGCATCGCTGAACGGCTGGCTGTTGTTCCAGATCGCTCATGACTGGGTGACCTGAGCATGTATCGTCATGTGCTGGTCGCACTCGAGAACTCGTCGTATGACGCGGCGATCCTCGCGCATGTGCGCGGACTCGCCGCCCTCTGCTCGGCGCGCGTGACGCTCATCCATGTGGCGGACGGCTTCGCCGCGCGCAACATGCACGCCCTCAAGCTGCGTGAGTCGGAAGAGATGCGTGTGGATCGTGAATATCTCGATCGCTGCGCCGCCGAGATGGCCGGTGCAACGCTCGACGTGGACGCGGTACTCGCCTCCGGTGATCCGGCCACGGAGATCTGTGCTGCTGCCGAACGCGAGCAGTGCGACCTGATTGCCATGGCGACGCATGGCCACGGCTTCCTGAACGACGTGGTGCGGGGCAGTGTGGCCAACCAGGTGCGCCACCGTACGCTCGTCCCCGTGCTGATGGTGCGCGGCGTGCCGCCGGGCGCGGCCCGGGCGTCGAGGTAGCCGCGCCGTGACGGCCGAACCCCGCCGCCAACCCACCGCACCGGCGCTCACCGCGCCGGTGGAGGACTACCTCAAGGCGATCTACGACATCCAGCAGGGTGGCGAGGCGGCCACCACCAACGCCCTCGCCGAGCGACTCGATCTGGCGCCGGCCAGCGTCAGCGGCATGGTGCGCCGGCTCGCCACGCAGGGGCTGATCGAGCACGAGCCGTATCGTGGGGCCCGACTCACCGCCGCCGGTCGTACCGCCGCGCTGCGCACCCTCCGCCGGCACCGCGTGCTCGAGAGTTACCTGGCCACCGTGCTCGGCGTGCCATGGGACGATGTGCATGCTGAAGCGGAGCAGCTCGAACATGCCGCCTCCGATACGCTCATCGACCGCATGGCGCAGGCGCTTGGCGATCCGCGCTTCGATCCCCATGGTGCGCCGATCCCGACCCGTGACGGCATGGTGGACGAGACGCGTCACACCACCCTCGCCGATTGGCCCGTGGGCACCCGCGGCACCGTCATGAGCGTTAGCGACAAGGATCCGGTAATGCTGCGCTACCTCGGTGAACTCGAACTGCGACCTGGTGCCATGGTACACATCCACGCCCGTGCACCCTACGACGGCCCCATCGAGGTGATGGTGGGTGCCGCACTGCGTCAGATCGGTCCCACCGCCGCACGCGCCGTCCGCATCGCCGCACTCGCGTGAGCGTGCGGTGGTGTATCGGCCTGCTGGCCGCGTTGTACATCACGGCACCAGTGCGGGCGCAGGTCATCGATTCGGCGCCATCACGCTCACCGCTGGTGCGCACCATCGCGCTCGATGCGCGTCTGGCCGCCGACCACGGGGTGCAGCTCGGCGATACGGTGCGTGTCTCCGCTGCGCCCGGCGATTCACTCGGCGAGCGGGCGGTCGTCTCGGCGTTGCTGGCGCGACGCGCCGACCCCAGTGAAATCGCGCGGCAGGAGTATCGCGCCAGGCTGCATCTGGATCACCTGCAGCGATTGATCAACTACGGTGACCGCGTCGACCGATTCGCGGTGCAGTCGGCAGGCGATGCCGAACGCGCCACGCTGCTCGATGCCATCAATTCGTCGGCCTTCGGATTCCGTGCGTGGCCCAGTGCCGAGATCGCCGTGCGTACCAGTCGCACCTTTCAGGTGGTGCGACGCTTCAACAGCGCCATCGGTGTGATCACCATCGTGGCGAGTGCGGCGTTCCTGCTCTGCATCCTGCTGCTCAAGATCGACGAGCGGCGCCGTGATGTGGCGGCACTCCGCATGATGGGTATCTCTCCCGCGACCATCGTGAATTCGGTGGTGATCGAGGCGGGCATCATCGCATTGCTTGGCTCGCTGGCCGGTGTGGTGTTCGGGCTGATCGTCGCGCGGCTGGTGAACTGGCACTTTCAGGGCGTCTATCGCACCACGCTCGCCTTCACGCTGGTCACGCCGCAGACGGTGCTGTTCGCGTGCGTGCTCTCGGTGCTCCTCGGTACGGTGGCTGGCTGGGTTGCCGCGCGACGGCTGGTCGGGCAGCCGGCCCTGACGCTGCTGGGGCGCTGATGCCGGTCCGTCTCGCCATGCTCGCGCTCTTCCGGCATCCGGCGCGCACACTGCTCGCGCTGCTTGGCATTGCCGTCTCGGCCGCACTGCTCCTCGACATGGTGATGCTGGCCTCGGGCATGCGCGAGAACTTCAAGGGCTTCCTCATGCTGCGTGGTTATCAGTTGCGCGTGGCGCCCAAGGGTACGCTGCCGTTCGACAGCGATGCCACCATCGACAGCGCCACCGCCCTCGTCGCCGCAATATCGAAGCTGCAGGGCGTCACGGCCGTCAGTCCGGTGCTCGGTGCGCAGGTGCAGACCATCGCGTCGCGTGACTCCACCGTGACCGCCTTCACGCTCGGCCTCTTTCCCGACGTGCAGGGCGACTACGAAATGATGCGCGGTGCCGACCTTGCCGACAGCAGCAGTGTCCTGGCCAACGACAAGTGGCTTGCCGCCACCGGCCACGTCATCGGTGACACGGTCATGCTCGCGATCGGTTACGACCCACAACTCCAGACGGTCGTGGGTCAGCGGCAGTTCGTGGTGCGGGGCGTCGCCCGTTTCCACTACATCGCACCGACGCAGCCGACACTCGGCATGCTGCTGCCCGTGCTGCAGGGCATGGGCGGCAGCGAGCGACGCGATCGCGCCTCCTTGGTGATGGTCAAGGCCGTTTCTGACGCCGACGCCGAGGCCGTGCGCACCCGCATCGCGGGCGTGAGCCCGCGTATCTCGGCGATCTCGCTCGAAGGTGCCACCGAGGCGGTCGAACAGCGGCTTGGCTATTTCAAGCAGCTCGCGCTGGTGCTTGGCAGCATTTCACTTGCGGTCGGCGTGCTGCTGGTCACCACGCTGATCACGATCGGCGTGAATGAACGTGCCGGTGAGATCGCCGTGCTGCGCGCCATCGGTGTGGCCAAGGCGAGCATCGTCTGGCAGGTGGTGATGGAAGGTGTGGTGCTCACCGGTGCCGGTGCGATCACCGGCATCGGCATCGGGCTCGTGACGGCGAAGTGGCTGGAGCGCATTCTCTCCGACTTCCCCGGGTTGCCGTCCACCTTCCGCTTCTTCGTCTTCCAGCCGCGTGATGCCGGTGTGGCGCTGGCGATGCTGGCCGGTGCCGGCATGCTGGCCGGTATCTACCCGGCATGGCGTGCGGCCTCGATGCCGATCGCCGTCACCCTGCGACGGGAGGCCGTGGCATGAGTGCGATCGTGGAGGTGCGCGATCTCGCGCGGGACTACAGCATGGGCAGCGGTGCGGTGCGTGCACTGCGCGGTGTGTCGTTCGATGTGGCCGAAGGCGAGTGGGTCGCCATCGTCGGGCCGTCGGGGTGTGGCAAGAGCACGCTGCTCAACCTGCTCGGCGCGGTGGATCAACCCGATGCCGGGTCGCTGACGATTGCCGGCGAGCGCATCGACCGCATGAACGATGCGGCGGCGACGGCGTTCCGGCTGCGCCGCATCGGATTCGTCTTTCAGCGCTTCTACCTGATGCCCGCGCTGAGTGCCGCCGAGAACGTCGAACTGCCAATGGCCGAAGCGAAGGTTGCGAAGGAGGCGCGTCGCGCGCGGGTGCAGGAGCTGCTGGGCTACGTGGGGCTCGCGGCCCGATCGGAGCATCGTCCCTCGCAGCTGAGTGGCGGTGAACAGCAGCGGGTGGCGATTGCGCGTGCGCTGGCCAACCGCCCCGCGCTGCTGCTGGCCGATGAACCCACCGGTGAGCTCGATGCTGCCACCGGCCTCGAAATGATCGAGCTGTTCCGCCGCCTCAATCGTGATGGCACCACGATCGTGGTGGTGACGCACGATGCGCAGATGGCGGCTGCCGCCGGCCGCCGCATCCAGATGCGCGACGGCGCCATCGTGACCGGAGAGGCGTCGTGATCTGGCAGCTGGCGCTGCGCAACCTCGGCTTCCGCAAACTGCGCACGCTCTTCCTGCTCGCCGGCTACGGCCTCGGTGTCGCCGTGATGATCGTGCTGCTCTCGGTGGGCGATGCCATGATCGCGCAGGCCAGCGACGAGAAGCTCGTCGGCGGTGGTGACGTGACCGTGCTGCCCGAAGGCATGGATGTCGAGGTGATGAAGACAGGTGGTGTGGGTGGCATGTTCTTCTCCATCGCCAACGCCCGGTTCCTGTATCAGCAGATGCTGGCGGCGCCCCGTCGTGCGCGCGAAGTGCGCGCCGTCGCGCCGCAGATCGAGTCGAAGCTGCTGTACGTGACGTTGCAGAACGGCGAGGAAGTCACGGTGCGTGCGTCGGGTGAAATCCCCGGTGCGGGCGACGCCGTCGGTGCACCGGCGCTGCTCACGGCGGGCAGGTGGGAGAGCGATGATGGCGACCGCCGATGGATGGCTCCCACGCCGCAGGAACTGCGACACGACGCCGACCACTTCCACCTGCCGCCGGCCAATGTGGCCTCGCCGGAAAGCTGGGGCGAGTGGCACTACTTCAACGTCGTCAGCCCTGACGCCCATCGCTGGTACTTCATCACGTACATCGTGGCGGGTGCCGTGCCGAATGGGCGATGGGCGGGGCAGTTCCTCGTGACCACACACGAGACGGGGCGACCTGCGCGCCGTTTCTCGATGTCGGTGCCGAAGCGTGATCTGCGTTTCAGCACGCGCGATGCCAACCTCGATTTCGGCGGGGCTGGTCGCGTCGAGGTGCGTGATGACGGGGCGTACGCCATTCGTGGCACCGCACGCGCGGAGGATGGCAGCGGTGCCCAGCTCACGCTCGATCTGCTGGTGGCACCAGCGCCGCGTGCGTATTTCCCTGGTGCCACGCTGCTCGAGGGCGACGCGCCGTCGGGCTATGCCGTCCTCGGGCTGCGCGCCGCTGCCGATGGTCGCATCTGCATCGCCGCGCGCTGCGACACGTTCAACGGTGCGCAGGCCTATCACGATCACAACTGGGGCACCTGGCAAGGCGTGACCTGGGACTGGGGCGCCGCGCGCGCGGGCAACTACACGATTCTGTACGGCCGGGTGCGTGCCCCCGACGCGTCGCGTTCCGGGGATCCTCCGCTGTTCGTGTACGTCGTCGATTCACTCGGCTTCCGCGCCGTCTTCCGACCGAAGCAGATCACCTACGACGACACGCGGGTGCTGGCGGGCCCGGGTCGCGGTCCGGCGACGGCGCGTCTGTACGAAGTCCGCGGGCGCGATACGCTCGATCTCCGGCTCGAGATCGAGGACGCCGTGGCGTCGGACACGCGGGTCGGTCTGGCTGACCGTGGGGAAGGTGAGTACGCGCGCAAGCTGGCGACCCCCTGGTTCATCCAGATGAAAGGCCGGGCTCGTCTGGCGGGCCGCGCCGGCGGGGCCGCGTTGTCCGGGGAAGGCGTCGGATTCTTTGAGACGTACCGATGATGGCGTAATGCTGTTATGATTGAGGTGCGTGGCGGTAGCGCTCTGTGCGGAGTTTTGCACTTATAGCGTCACCCCCTTGGCCCCTCTTCCCCCGCTTGCGACCTTTGGATCATGGCAGCCACGATCCGGCTCGGCACACAGGGCTGGAATTACGACGCATGGCTCGGCGCGTTCTATCCAACCGGTACGAAAGCGCCCGATTACCTCGGCGTCTATTCCCGCGCATTCTCCACGGTCGAGATCGACTCGACGTTCTACGCCGTGCCCTCCGTGCGGTCGGTGCGCGCGTGGGGCAACAAGGTCCCCGACGGCTTCAAGTTCGCACTCAAGCTCCCGCAGGAGATCACGCACGACAACCGGCTCCGTGAATCGGGCGACCTCACCAACCTGTTCCTCGATCGCGCCCGCGAGCTCGACGACAAGCTCGGTATCGTCCTGATCCAGCTCGGCCCCGACTTCGCCCCATCGGAGCTGCCGGCCCTGGCCGCCTACCTCCCCACGCTGCCCACCAAGGAGATCGCCTTCGCGATCGAATTCCGGCAGCGCGGCTGGATCAACGACGGCGTGCTCGCCCTGCTGCGGGAGTACAACGTCGCGCTCACCCTCACCGACGCGCGCTGGATCCCGCGCAAGCAGATGCTCGCGCTGGCAGAAACCCCCACGTCGCAGACCGCCTACCTCCGGTGGATGGGGCCCAATCGTGACTTCACCGATTACAGCCACATCCAGGTGGACCGGACCCGCGAGCTCAACGCCTGGGCCACCGCCATCAAGGGGCTGCAGACCCGCGTGAAGACCATCTACGGGTTCGTGAACAACCACTTCTCCGGCCACAGCCCGGAGAGTGTCCGCCAGCTGCAGCGCCTCCTCGGCCAGACGCCCGTGATGCCTGACCAGCTCGGCGAACAGATTTCGCTGTTCTAGTGTCCGTCGTGATTGCGGGACGCATATCCGCGGGGACCGGATCACAGGGGGCAGACCCCATGATCCGATCAAGGGGTCGATCAAGGGGTCAGAGACCATGAACACGATCAAGGGGGCGATCAAGGGGTCAGAGACCATGAACACGGCGGGCGGCATCCGATCAAGGGGTCAGAAACCATGAACACGGCGGGCGGCATCCGCACCCGCGTCATCGTCTTCGGCGTGATCTCCCTGTCGCTGGCGGCCCTCTTCGTCCGCCTCGGCTTCTGGCAGCTCGGCCGGCTCGAGTGGCGACGCGCGCTCAACGCCGAAGTCGCCGCACACATCGCGGCGCCTCCGGTGCCCGTGGATGCGCTGCCCACCGACAGCGCTGCACTCCGCTACCGACGCGCCACCCTGCGCGGCGTGTTCGATTACGCCAACGAAGTGGTGCTCACGCAGCGCATTCGAGGCGGCTCACCGGGCGTGAATCTCCTCACGCCACTGCGCGTGGCGGGCAAGGACAGCGCCTACCTCATCAACCGTGGCTGGGTTTACTCCCCCGACGGCAAGCAGGTCGACCTGCAGAAGTGGCGCGAGCCCGACACGGCCGAGGTCCTCGCCTTCGCGCTGCCGGCCTACACGCGTGACTCCGGCGCGGCCGGCGTGACCAGCCCGAAGGTCATGCGCACGCTCGACTTCGACCTGGTCGGGCAAGGCATGCCGTATCCGATCGCGCGGGTGCAACTCATGCAGATCGGCGACACCTCGCCGAAGGGCGACATCCCGCCGCGGCTCGTTCCGCCACCGCCATCGGAAGGCGCACACAAGAGTTACGCGGTGCAGTGGTTCAGCTTCGCCAGCATTGCGGTCATCGGCGCCTTCCTGTTCGCCTACAACGACCGCCGACGCCACCTGCCCCGCGTCGACGACACCTGAGTCGTTTCCGCGACGCCACGGACTGCCACGTACTGCCACTCCACTCACACAGAGCCGCGGAGACACGGAGACGGGACCAGAACGAGGTCAATCATCGCGCGCGCATGACGTGTCTCTCTAATGCGAGTTTCTGCAGTGGCAGAACGGCGCTCTCTGACAAATGCTCTGTGCCTCCGTGCGAGTGCTGTTGACGATGTCGGCTACACGCCACTGACGTCTGTCGCCACTACCGGCTTCCGCTGCAGCACCAGCATCGCCGCCGCGATCATCGCCCCACCGACCCACGTGCGCGGCCCCACCTGCTGCCCAAGCACGACACCGGCCAGCAGTGCGGTCCAGAACGGCTCCACCGTGCTGACGATCGACGCGCGCACCGGCCCCAGCACGGCCAGCCCCGAGAGGAAGGTCGTCAACGCGATCGTCGTCGCGATCAACGCCAGCGCTCCGGCGTTGACGAGCAACGACGTGGTGGGCGGAAAGAGTGTCGCCCGCGTCACCACAGCCCCGATCACGAAGCAGATCGCCGCGCCGAGCGCAATCCACGCGGTCGCCGCCGCAGGCTTCAACCCCGACTGAATCTTGCCGAGCCACGGGATCAGCATCGCATACACCACCGCGGCCCCCAGCGCGAGCGCGATGCCGCGCGGATCGAGCTGTGTCGCCACCGGGTTGCCGACGATCGTCGCGATGCCGGCCAGCGACAGCCCGAGCGCCGCAAGCTTGTACCCGTCCACATGTTCCGTGCGCCGCACGATCGCAAGCAGTGCGACCCATGTGGGATAGGTGTAGAACAGGAACGCCACGCTCGCCGCAGGAATGAACTGCAGCGATGCCACCGACAATCCCGCAATGGCCGTCTGCGCGGCGCCACCATTCACCAGCAGCTTCCACTTGCGCTCGCCGACGGCCTGCACCGCACCCACGCCACCCGCCACGGCGCAAAGCATCAGCGCACCGAAGACGTACCGGTACGCCAGCAGCGCCGAGAGCGACGCCCCGCCATCCAGTGCGCGCTGCGTGAAGATCAGCGTCGTGCCGAAACAGGCCGCGCTGATCAGCACCAGGATCGTCCCGCGCAGCATGTGCGGTGGCGCGGCAGTCGGTGTCGTCACGACAGTGTGAGGCTGGAGTGACTCAGAGGAACGTTCCGCGCAGCAGCAACACTGCCAGCGAGAAGTAGATCACCAGCCCCGTCACGTCCACCAGTGTCGCCACCAGCGGCGCCGAGGCGCTGGCCGGGTCCAGACCCACTCGCTTGAGCGCGAACGGCAGCATCGCGCCCACCAGCGTCCCGAACGTGACCACGCTGATCAGCGAGAGACACACGGTCAGTGCCAGCATCGTGTGGCCCGGGCCGTACTGCGTCCAGCCCAGCGCCTCCCAGATTTCGATGCGCGCGAAGCCGAGAATACCGAGAATCGCGCCCAGCAGCAGCCCGCTCGGCAGTTCACGCATCGCCACCCGCCACCAGTCGCGCAGCCGCACTTCGCGCAGCGCCAGCGCACGGATCAGCAGCGACGTCGCCTGTGACCCCGAGTTGCCGCCCGAGCTGATGATCAGCGGCACGAACAGCGCCAGCACCGCCGCGCGCTGGATCTCGCCCTCGAACCGGCCCATCGCCACCGCCGTCAGCATCTCGCCGATGAACAGCACCATCAGCCAGCCCGCGCGCTTGCGCAGCAGCGTGAAGAAGCCGGAATCGATGTACGGATCGTCGAGGGCCTCCATGCCACCAAGCTTCTGCGTGTCCTCGGTGGCGTCCTCCTGCACGATGTCGATGACATCGTCGACGGTCACCACGCCGACCAGTCGCATCTCGTCATCCACCACGGGCACCGCCACGAGATCGTACTTCGACGTCCGCTCGACGATCTCCTCGCGTCCCGCGTGCACCGTCACCGTCACCACCTCCTGCCACGCGATGTCCGCGACCACCGCGCCGTCCGGTGCGGCCAGCAGCTCACGCAGCGACATCACGCCGTTCACGCGACCGTCGCCATCGGTGCTGTAGATCGTGTACATCGCCTCCTTGCGACCGATGCGGGCGATGGCGCGCACACTGGCCAGCGCATCCTCCACCCGCTGCGACCCCGGCACCGAGACGAACTCCGTCGTCATCAGGCGGCCCGCCGTATCCACCTCGTACGCCAGCAACTGCTCCGTCTCGCGCTGCTGCTCGGGAGGCAGCGCCGACAGGATCTCGTCGGCGACCTCCTCCTCCAGTTCGTCCAGCACCTCGGCGCGATCGTCCGGCGTCATCTCCGTGACGAGCTGCGCCGCCTGGCGCGTCGTCATCGTCTCGAGGACGTCGCTGCGCAGGTCTTCGTCGAGATACTCGAGCACGTCGGCAGCGCGTTCGGCGCCCAGCGCATTGAGCAGCGCCACGACGCGGTCTCGCGGAATCGCTTCCGCGACATCCGCCAGGTCGGCCGGATGCATCTCCTCCGTCTCGGCCGACACCGACTCGGGCGCTTCGTCCAGCAGCGCCAGGATATCCGGTGCCAGCAACGAGGCGATCGGCAGGTCGTCGTCGCGTCGCTTCTTAGCCATCATGTGCCGGTCACTCGAGCGGTTGATCAGCCTGGTGGGGCGAGGCAACCGTCGTCACGAAGGGGAGGGACGACCGTCCGGTCGCCGGGAACGCTGCGGCGCGGCGCCTCTGGCACCGGCACGCTTGGCCAAGTTAGGCCGCTCAGGTGTGCGGGGTAACCCCGTCCACGGGCCCCGGCGTCACGACTCGCCCACGATCGGCAACCGGCGCTCCGCCCGGACCGCCCTGATGGCAAACCCGGCCACGGCGATCGCCTCGCGCAGTCGCGGCTCCGTCGCACGGCCATCGTGCTCCAGTTCCACGCGACCCATGGCCACGTCGCACCAGGTGATGCCCGGCACCATCGCCATCGCCGTCTGCACCGCGCGAACGCAGTGCACGGCGCGCATACCCTCCACGTCGACGATCGTCCGCATCGGTGAAAGGTATCAGACCGGCCCCCACTAGCTTGCCGCATGCCCAATTCCGTCGCCTTTCTCGGACTCGGCGCCATCGGCGCACCCATGGCCGCACATGTCGTTCGTGCGGGTCACTCGCTCACCATCTGGAATCGCACCGCGGCGCGCGCCACCGGCAGTGCAGCGGCAGCCGCTGGCGCACGCGTCGCGATCTCTGCAGCCGATGCCGTCCGTGACGCCGACATCGTGATCACCTGCCTGCCGGAGTCCGCCGATGTGGCCGACCTGCTCGCCGCTGACGATCATGCCCTCACGGGTGCGCTCCGCTCCGGCATGCTGCTGGTGGATTGCACCTCCGGTGATCCCGACACGAGCCGTCGCATCGCCGGTGATCTGGCGGCGCTGGGCGTCGGTTTCATCGACGCGCCGGTGAGCGGTGGTGTGGCCGGTGCCGACGCCGGCACACTCACGGTGATGGTCGGGGGCCCGGCCGACGCGCTCGAGCGCGCGCGACCCGTGCTCGACAGCTTCGCCGGCAAGATCGTGCACTGCGGTGCGCTGGGCGCAGGTCACGCGCTCAAGGCCGTCAACAACGCACTGCTCGCGTTGCACATCTGGTCCACGGCCGAAGGGCTGGCGGCGGCGATGAAGGCCGGCGTGGCACCGCAGGTCGCGCTCGACGTCATCAACGCGTCGTCGGGTCGCTCCAACGCCTCGATGAACCTCTTCCCGGATCGTGTGCTGACCGGCGCCTTCCCGCGCACCTTCCGGCTGGCACTGCTCGACAAGGACGCCGGCATCGCCGCCGCGATGGCGCGCTCGCAGAAGAATCCCAGCCCGACGCTGCAACTGGCCGCCGATCTGATGCGCATCGCCCACCTCGAACTCGGTGACGAGGCGGACCATGTCGAGGCCGTGAAGCTCGTGGAGCGCTGGGCCGGAGTCGAGCTGCGCTCGTGAGTCTGCGTTGCGCGCACTGGTGCCGATGGTTGTTGGTGCTGCCCGTGATGGCCTGCTCGCCGGCACCGCGAGCCAGCGCGCGACCCGAGGCCGAGTTTCTCGTCGTCACCGACGACTCCACGGCATGGGTGCGCAGCGCGGCCGACACCGTCGTCGTGCGCCGGGCCCCGATGCTCGTGGCGACGCTGGCGTCACGCCTGATCGAGATCTACGTCGCCGAAGAACCGATCGTCTTCGAGGAGGCCACCTTTCTCGTCACGCGTGTGTTCCGTCGCGATCTCGTCTCCGGTGACAGTGCGCTCGTCTTCGCCGATTCCACCGTGCTCCGCGAGGCGCTGGAGTACGCACGCGCACATCCCACCGCAGAGCGCCTCGAGGAAGACGAACCCCCGTCGCCCGGCGCTCGCGCACTCGAAGCAAGCATGACGCCCCTTGACGTCGTGGGGCCGCTGCTCGGCATCGAGGTGCACGTCGACCGAACCGTCGGTGAGCTCGGGACCCACGACACCTATCGTGCGACGGTGGACCTGCACACCGGCCGGCGCCTCTCGATCGCGGATGTGACGGCTCGCGGAAGCGCGGCGGGCGTGCTGCAGCAGGCACGGCAGGATCTCAATGCCGCCGTGCTGCTCGCGGGTCGTCGCGACGGTCCCGTGGGCAAGGCCGCCAGTCGCGCCATGGCGGCGCTGCGCTTCGACTCGCTCAGCTTCACGTTCGTGCGCTCCGGTGATTCGCTGGCCGCGCAGTTCCTGGTGCACGACGAGCAGGTGATCGACGAAACGCGGGATACACACCGCTTCTCGCTCGAGCCGATTGCGGTGGCGCCGCCCGGCTGGTGGACGATCGCGCGCGCTGCGTTGCCGCGTCAGCTGGCCGATTCCACCGCGCGCGTGGACCTCGGTACCGTGTCGCTCGATGTGGCCTACGACGCCGACGATGTCGCGATGATCGTGGCCCGCACGACGCGCGGGGTGCGGCCGGTCACGCGGATTCGCGGTCCCGTGCGTCGCGTGATCACCGTCGGGGATTCCCTGATCCAGCCGACAGGGCAGTGGCGGCGGGCTCTGGAGCGCGCTTTCTCGGAGTCCGGCTATTATTCGGATCAGGTTCGCGCAGCGTCGCTGCGCAACCGCGCGCGCCCCACCGCACCCAGGCAGGCGGCACTATGACGATCGGCGGAGATTCGACTCCCGGAGCACGCCCGCTTCCGGTGGCGTTCGGCCCGCGCAGCGACGCCCCGCCGATGACCATGGCGCTGGCGACGCAGATGCTGCCGCTGGTGCGACGGATCGTGGCTGACCTGCGTGTGTCATGGGAAGCCTGGCGTGCCGCAGTCACCCGATACGATACGGTGCTTGCCGCACTCGATGCCGACATGGATTCGGCGCTCGCGCGCACGGCGCATCGCGATGTGAAGTCCCGCGCGGCGGAGATCGAGGCGCTGCGTCAGGAACTCGCGCCACTCGGCGCCAGCTGTCGTTCGCCGCGTTCGGGGCGGGTGGAATGGCCCGCCGTCGTTGACGGAATCCCGGCGCGGCTGCTCTGGGAGCCCGGCGAGGACGCCGTTACCCGGTGGGAAGGACGTGACAGCAGCGTGGCCCTCGAGCCCGAGGATGGCGAGGAAGACGACCCGTCGCGCAGCTGACCAGCGCGCGATCCGCATTCACGATGCGGTCGTGACGTCCGCGTCGTAGGGAATCTCGATCTCGAGACCATCGCGGGCGGCGACGGTCTGCGGAAACACCGACTGGGCCTGCGTCACGAGATCGCCGGGGTCGCGCGAGTAGCGCGCTGAAAAATGCGTCAGCAGCAGGCGGCGAACGCCCGCCACACGGGCGATGTGCGCCGCTTCGCGGGCGGTGCTGTGCCCGGTCTCGACGGCGCGTGCCGCTTCGTCATCACCAAACGTCGCTTCATGCACCAAAATGTCCGCATGCTCCGCCAGTGCCTGCAGTGCGGCGGTGGGTCGCGTGTCGCCGGAGATCACCACGCGACGTCCCGCCCGCGGTTCGCCCACGAGCATCGTGGCATCCACGCGCTGCCCATCCGGCAGCTCGATGGTTTCGCCGCGATGCAGCCGCCCCCACAGTGGCCCTTCGGGGATTCCCAGACCACGCGCCATTTCCGGATTGAATCGTCCCAATCGCGTCTTCTCGATCATCGCGTATCCGAGTGCCGTCGCGCCGCGATGGTCGGCGGCAATCGCATGCAGCGTATACTCCTTTCGGTCAAGTGTGTCGCCGGCCTGCAACTCGGCAATTTCTACCGGGAAGGTGAGGCGCTCACCCCCAAACGCGATGCACGCTCGCAACGCCTTCTGCGCACCCGCGGGTCCGTAGAGCCGCAGCAGCTCCGTCCGCCCCTGCAATGCCATGGTGCGGGTCAGCCCGATCAGACCGATCAGGTGATCGACATGGAAGTGGGTGAAGAAGATCTCGTCGAACGAGAAGCCGACGCCGTAGCGCATGATCTGGCGCTGCGTCCCTTCCCCGCAATCGAACAGCAGCGTCTCGCCTTCCCGCACCAGTGCAACGGATGTGACGTTCCGCTCCACCGTGGGGCGGGCGGCGGAGGTGCCGAGGAAACGCAGCGAAAGCGACATGCGGGCGAATATAGTCCGGCCGCGCTGCCAAGCTCAGCTGTTCTCTTTCTGCACCGGGTAATGGCTGAGTCTGCCGGTTCGGACAGGAATTCGATGTAATACCTAAGAGCAAGCTCTGCCAGCGGCCCGCAAAATGCATAGCTTGCCTTGTGTAGGGCCTGCACAGGCGTCGGAGTCGGTGTCTGGCAGTAGCACCCGGGGCATTCGGAGACGGTGTAACAGCCATCGTCGCCGGGGCATGCAGGGTGGTCGTTCGGATGTATGCCGTGAGCGCGCCCCGACTGGAAGCGGAGGGGGCCGTCATCGGTGTGCCGCCGACCTCGACCGGATTCCCAGGGTGGAACCTTTCACGGGGCAGGAGGACGCTGCATGGCAGAGACGATGGACCGCGGCTCGGCGCCTATGGGCGACGAAAAGCCGCGAAAGAGCACGCGCGGGTTCGCCAGCATGGACCCCGAACGTCAGAAGGAGATCGCCTCCAAGGGCGGTCGCGCTGCACACGCCAAGGGCACCGCGCACGAATGGTCCCGCGATGAAGCACGCAATGCCGGAAAGAAGGGCGGCGAGATCGTCAGTCGCGATCGCGCTCACATGGCCTCGATCGGCCGTGAAGGCGGCGGCGCTCGCAGCCGCAACCGCCGCGGAACCACCGACGAAACCCGTCGCTGATTCACGGAGATGACCCTCGACCACCCCGACGCGCCCGGCACGGCGCCCGGGCGAAGCCGATGATCATCTGCTCGACAACACAAAGGGCGCTCCGACTCGGTGACGGAGCGCCCTTTGTCACGTCACGCACCCAACGGTGATCAGGGCGTCCAGCGCCGCTCGTAGTCCCGCGCGTCGAACTTCTTGTAGGCCAGGTCGATCGACATGTAGCGGATCGTGCCCAGCACCGGCCGACGCGTCCACGGACGGTCGAACTTGCCCAGACACCACTGCACACCGCCAAAACTGCTCGGGTCGCGGCCGTCGAGCCCGTACTTGTTGTTCAGGTGGATCATGATCCGCAGCGCCTCGGCGTAGCTCGCGCTCCACAGCACGATGTACTTGCCCCAATACATCCGCATCACGTTGTGCATGGAGCCGGT
Source organism: Gemmatimonadaceae bacterium (assembly GCA_031411975.1). Lineage (GTDB taxonomy): Bacteria > Gemmatimonadota > Gemmatimonadetes > Gemmatimonadales > Gemmatimonadaceae > JACMLX01. Next base: position 101,902 of record JANOCB010000055.1, on the reverse strand, counting down.
GGCCACCAGCTCCCGCTGCGCCGCGTTCCAGAGTGGGTGATGCGTGGCGGCTGCTTCGAACGCGGCAAGATCGTACACATGCTGTCGCGGGTCCGACGCATGACGTGCCATGTTCTCGTGCACCCAGTTCGGCAGCCCGGCCAGCGTGCCGAAGTTCGGGTTCTTCATGCAGAAGTTGAGGGCGAGTTCACGCCACGTGATCAGCTCGTCGAAGAACTTTTCCACTTCCGCCGGCGCGCCACGCTCGCGCACCGTGCGCGCCACTTCCGCTGCACTGATCTGGCCGAAGTGCAGGTATGGCGAGAGGCGGCTCGACCCATCGGCGTCGCCCGGTTCGTTGCGACGCTCGGCATAGTTGGACAGCGGGCCGCTGCAGAACGCCTCCAGTCGCGCGCGCGCGGCCACGAGTCCGGGCGGGACCAGCGACACGGCGGGCACGGCATGGTCGATGTCGCACGCCGCGATCGCCGCCGGCGCATCGAACGACGCAAAATCGACCGCATCGACCTCCAGTGACTTCCGCAGGGCGGCAGACACCCGCTTCTTCGGCGGCTGATCCTGCACCGGCTCCAGTGCGAGATCGCGCAGCTTGGCCAGTTTCGGGCGGATGGTGCGCGCGGCGAACTCCTCCTTCGTCATCGCGGCCGCCGGTACGATCGCGTGCGACTCCACCGCCAGCAGCCGGCAGTTGAGGCGCGCAGCCACCCGCGCAGTGCGCTCGGCCACACCGGCCGTCGGGAAGTCATCGGTCACCACCAGCGTCGCCCGCGCCGCGAGCCGGTCCACGACCCGGTTGTCCCCGCCGATCCGCTCCCGCAGGTGGAAGAGATAGGTGTATCCCAGCGATCCGGCCCGCGACGCCAGCTCGGCGGCGTTGCCCACGATCATGGCGTGGGTGCGGTCGTTGGCATGTTCGTAATGCGGATTGAGGCCCTGGTAGATGACCAGTGGCTTCCCCAGCCGGTCGGCCTCCAGAGTGGCCTGCCGGAGGGCCCAGTTTTCCTCGAATCGATGCGTACTCTGCATCCAGTAGAGGACGTACTCCCCCTCGGGTTGGATCCGGAGCGCGTTGCGGGTGGTGGTCCGGAGGGCGAGCTGGTCCCGGACGAACTGCGAATCGAGTGAATGCATCGGGAATGTGACCGTGGAACTTCTCAGACGTCTGGGGTACGGATGTTTGAAGTTGGGGCGTGGTTCCACCCGGTTGTGACAGTGGCAGTTGACCGGAATTCGACCATGAGCTAGCTTTCCTTGACTGTGCGAAGTGTCCGATATACGTTTGTATACAGGTTACTTTGGGCGTTGGGGGCTGTAGCTCAGTTGGTAGAGCGCTGCAATCGCACTGCAGAGGTCAGGGGTTCGATTCCCCTCAGCTCCATTGTGTGATTGACAGAGCATTGCCCGCCGCTGTTCGGTAGGACGGAGAGTTCCAATGACAGCGTGCGCGGCCCATCTGATGGGGCGGTGAGTCCAATGGACTCCCGCCCCTTTCTGTTGTCCGTCATGCCCGTGGCGCTGCGTATTCACGGACCGACGCCCGAGCTCGGCCTGCCCAGCGCACCGTACCGGAGTGCGCGCAGGTCGTCGCGCATCCCCTGAAAGAGGTCGGCGTTGAAGCGGTTCTCCTCGCGCTCGGCGGGGCCATCGAATTCGCTGAACGCCGATCCGCTGAGCCCCCCGAGGAACCGCGTCACCGCCGATTCCTGCACGGCCACGCGGAAGTCGCGCGTGATGTACGTCTGGCCGCCAGCGCCGCTGCGAAAGCTCACCTTGCCGACGATGCCGCCCTGCTCGAACGGCCGGCGCAGCGGCGACCGGAGCATCGTGGCGGTGCCGAGCGGGAGTTGCCAGTCGGGGGCCCGATCGAAGCGGAGTGCCCAGCCATGCTCTGCGGCCGAGCGGAGGAAGACGATGCTGCCTTGCATGCCCTTGAAGCCGATCGTGAACAGCGAATACTTCGTGCTGGCGTCCATCGAGAGCCGCAGCGTATCAGGCATCGCGCGCGCCGCGCCGTCCAGCGGTATCAGGCCGCCGTTCAGCACGCGCAGCTTCACGGTCAGCGCACGATCCACGGCGCGCACGTCCATCCAGCGCGCGTTGCGCGCATCACGCAGCTGGATGTGATAGGCCGCCGGCGCGACGTACTTCGTGATGAACTTCGCGTAGAGCGGAAATCCCTCGCGCAGCCAGTCGGGGTGGAGCGTGGTGACGATCGTCACCGCGGTGGTGCCATCGGGCAGCCGCTGTGCGCGCAGCGAGTCGAGCGAAAACATGCGGCCCAGCGCGGTGGTGGTCCGCGCCAGCGTGCTGCGCACGTCGGCGCGCAGATCGGCGTCGCTGCGGCCTTCGGCGCTGCCAAGCAGCGCGCGGAAGCCGGTGGCCCAATCGGTGGGTGCCATCGGTCCGACGGCGAAGTCGACGGCGGTGCGCCATTCGTATTCCCCCTCGCGCGCCAGGCGGGTGAGTTGTGTGAGGTGGCGGGCGTCGGCGAGGCGATCGGGGAAGGGGGCATCGGCGCGCGGCGTGAAGCGGTATCGGCCGTCGGCGGTGGACACCCCTTCCGCCATGAGCACGCGGGTGGCCGCATCGGGGCGCGTGGTCCAGGCGGTGGTGTCGTCGAAGACGCCGGATGGCGAGAGCGCGCGCTTGCCGAGTTTCGCCCGCGCCGCGGCGTAGAACGGCGTGCGTTCCACGACGAGGTAGCGCCGGTGGAGGGCATCGGCGAATGAGACGCCATTGGCCTGCGCGCGTGCGGGTGTGGACCCGAGGGCATCCCAGCCAGCGCGACATCCGGTGATGAGAAGCGCGCCGAGCGCGATGATGCCGGCGTGTCGGGATGAAAGCGGGAGACGAGTCACTGCGCGCAAGGTACCCCGTTCGGGGAGTGCCTCGTTCCTGAGTCCGACGGGATTGGTCGAAGGGCCGTCGTCCCCTTGAAGGCGGGGGGGCGGGGGCCTAGTTTTGTGGGATCCGGCGGGAGTGACGGTGCCGGGCTGTGCTGCCCCTTGGTGTAACTGGCAACATGTCTGATTCTGGATCAGAAGAGTCCAGGTTCGAGCCCTGGAGGGGCAATTGCTGAGCGACCGTCGGTGCCGATCAGGCATAGGCGGTCGTTTGGTTTCGTGGCCGGCTGCGCGACGCACGCCGAAACCGAACGTAGGAAATGCCGGATAAACGTACATATAAGGATTGACTGCGGCCGCAGGGGCGTGGCATACTAAGGTGTGACTGCCATAACCCCGGCGGCGGGACCGCTCGCTCAAACGCTCCGTGCCGCCCGAAAGGCCCGGGGGCTCTCCATCGCCCAACTCGCGACGCTCGCCGAGGTGAGTCCGCGACTCATCAGTGAAGTCGAGCGGGGGATGCGCGCGCATGTGTCGTACGAGACCGCCATGCGACTCCTTCAACTCGTCGGTGTCGCTGTCACTTTCGATGCGCAGTCGCCGTCCGATGCTGCAGCGGACGCAGCACGCATCCGTGCTGAACAGCGCAGGACGCGCTGGACTGGCGAGCAGTCGACGCTCAGGCAGCAGGCACCGCCTCCCGCACCTGCAAGCGCTGTCGCGCGGCTCGAGGCGGTCGCAGATGCGTCGCGCCTCGCGGCTGGACTCCGGCGCGCGTCACATGCGACGGCCGCCGTGCGTTCGAGGACGTCCACGGTGTGACGAGCCGTGGACGTGAAGGGCAGGCGAACGATGCCAGTGATTCGACGTTTCCTGCAGACTTCCTCGACATCGTTCGGGCCCTGAATGCCCATGACGTGGAGTACATGCTGGTCGGTGGATATGCCGTCGGCGTGTATGGTCACATCCGCGCCACGACCGACATCGATTTTTCTATCGCAGCACGCCGGATGATATCGCGCGGCTGATGGGTGCCATGGCGGCGTTCGGGGCACCGTCGCATCTCATCGATGCCACCCATCTGTGTGCCGCTGATGCCGTCACGCAGATGGGTGCACCGCCGATCCGGATCGATCTGCTTGCCAGCCCGTCGGGGGTGACGTTCGAGCAGGCGTCACCGGACACGATTCGCGTTGAGATCGCGGGCGAAGTGCTTCCGGTGATCGGACTGGCCGCGTTGCGGCAGAACAAGCAGGCGACGAAACGACCGAAGGATCGCGATGATTTACGCCACCTGCCCCAAGCGTCCGGAGCGCCGTCTTTCTCAGCGCCGCATCCGAGACGTCGGCGGACATAGGCGTCATCCGTCTGTTGCCGCGGTCGCATGCAGGTGACAGAGGAGCACGCGGCTCGCCGGTCACATGTGTGTTCCTGCCGGCCACATGCTGGATCAGAAGAGTCCTAGTTCGAGCCCAGGAGGGGCAATACGTAAAGTCCGGCGGTGCCTGTACTCAGGCGCCGCCGGACTTTTTGTTTTCTGCGGTGCGGCTCTCGCGATCCCAGGGAGGCGCAACCTTCCCCAGCAACACCGCCTCGACTTTCGCCACGCGTGCCGCTCGCGTTTCCGCACGCTTGGCCGATGCCACCATGTAGGCGAGACCACGTTGCTTGCCGGAGCTCAGTCGCTCCCACGCCTTGCGCACCCGGACCTTCGCGGCGAGCAGCGCAGCGAGTTCGTTTGGAATGTCGACGTCGTCCTGCGGCGAGACACGAAAGGACACCTCGACACTGCTGCCGACCCGCAGGCCAGCTGCCTTCAGCCCGTCCTTCGGCAGCATCAGATACCACTTCCCTCGCGCCGGCTGCCATGCACCCTTGACGGGAACGCCGCTGACGTCGGCCTCGATACGGAGTCGGGCATGTCGGTCCAGCGGCAGTGCGGCATGCAGTGATGGATCGAGATAGACCACCGTGTAGTGGTACGTGCCGACCGCGTGTCGCGCGATGCGCGTCTCGAAAACGTGCTCGAAATAGGACATCGGTGTCTCCGTCGAGTGGGGGAGTACAGGAGCGAATTCGACGCCCCTCGATGCGGCCGCTGTGGCGCGCGTATTTCGGTCGGACCTCCCGTCATGTCGCGCGTACAGAACTCGCCACGGACTGTCGGCAGTGGACATCACGCGAACTGCTACACGGCGCGCGCACGCGTCGTCAGCCGCGCGCGCGATTCGTCATGCCGCGTCCTGCGTGATTTGCACGACGCCCGCACGACATCCGGCCGCGAACAGCGCAAGGCCTCGGGTCGTCGCGTCGATCTCGACGTCGTTCAAATGCCTGAACGCCTCGCTCAGCGATCTCGCGATGGTCCCGTACAGACGGCCGACCCGTGCGAATGCTGCCGGCGGCAGTTCGACATGGACGGAGCGGCGGTCGCCGACGCCGCGCGCACGACGTGCATATCCGGCCGATTCGAGGCGGTCGATGAGCGCGGTGACCGCCCCGCTGGTCAGGCCCAGTGCCGACCCGATCTCGGAGGGACGCCGCGGCCCGTGCTCGAGGAGGTTCAGGCACCGCAAGTCGCTCCGATGCACCCCAAGGCGCGCGGCGATCAGCGTATCGACTTCGTCGATGGCGGCATAGACGTCGCGGCTGGCGGCTACGACCTGCGGGATCGTGCCAGGCATCATGCCGCTGCGGGTGTCGCCAGGCACACTCGCCGCCGCGCCGGACTCGTTCAGGACGGGTGCTGCGGCGCCACGACGACGATTCGCACTCTGCTTATCAGACATACAGGAAACCTCTTGATGGCAAAGATGCTTTGCGGTAAAGTAATATGGTCACGGCGCCTGCGTCTCGATGTGGCCGGGTCAGCGTGGGGGGCAAGGGTACCGGCACTCCGCCGGCATCGGCCCCGAGATGTGACCACCACCCCATGGGAGTCTGAATGTCCACCAAGAGTAGCGAGCCTGCGGCGGCACCCGCCGCGAACACTGTCGTCCGAGACCTCCTCGACACCGGGGCGGCACCGTCCGGCATGCCCGACCCGGCGCAACTGCGACAGCTGCACGCGGCCTCGGCTGTGGCCTATCCGTTCACGGCACTGTGTCGGGAGGGCAAGCTGACCGAGGCGTCGGCGACCTTCTGGGCAGACGACATCACGAGTGTCGAGCCATTTCCGGGGCCATACGCGGTGCTCACGGGCCGAGACGCCGTCAATGGCAAGGTCGAATACTGGTCACGTGAGAACACCATCCATTCGGTGGCGGTGGAGGGTCCGTTCGTCAACGGTGATCAATTTGCGCTGCGCTTCTCGCTGGACTGCACGATGAACGCGAGCGGCATGCGTTCGGTGCAGCACGAGACGGCGCTGTACACCGTCAAGAATGGCCGCATCGTCGAGGAGCGATTCTTCGGGATGTTCTGACGCGGCGAACTGCTCAGCCAGAACTCCTGCTGACGGCGCCAGATCGCGCTGGACACGGCGGCGGAGCTCCCCGGACGGCGCCCCGATCACTACGATGCGCTCGCGTTGGTCGATGCGCTGCGCATCGGCACGGCGAGGGATCGCGAAGTGGCCGCTCGGCTGCTGTCGGAACAGCTGCAGCTGGTGGCCACGTGACTTGTACGCGGTCGAACGTTGACAGCGACCAGCGCTTCCTGTCGATCAGTGCAGGAGCGATACACACGGAGCAATGCACATGACCGAATGGGCGGGAAACCGAAACGCCCCTGCCGTGAAGCGTTTGGCCGCAGTTGCCGAAGCAGTGGGGGAGTCACTGCGCGCGCGCGTGGTGTTCATCGGCGCCGCAGTCCTGCCCCTGCTCGAAACCGAAGCAGACGTCCTCGGATCGCTGCGGGCAACGAAGGACGTCGATGGCGTCATCGCAACGACGACGTATACGCAGAAGGCGAAGGTCGAAGAGGAGCTGCGCGAGCGCAGGTTCCGCCACATGCACGAACCTCCGACACACGCTGATCGATGGCGCGCTCCTGATGGCACCATCTTCGACCTTGTGGGTTGCGGTGCCCATTACCGGTGGCACCGGTAGTGCGCATGACGCGTGGGTCATCCAGACGTCGGTCACCGCGGATTTGCCGCCGACAGTGCGTCACGCGAGCGCAGTCGGACTGCTCCTGCTCAAGTGCGGCGCGTACGGTGACAGAGGACGGCAACGGCCGCTCGGGAGCAAAGATCTCGCGGACATCGTCACGCTGTGTGCGACACGACCCTCGATAGTGGAGGAAGTCAGGGCAGCTCCTGATTGGGTCGGCACGGTCATTTCGGACGCGATCACGGGAATTCTGGATGCGCCGAGATCGCGGAGTGCTGTGGCGACACATGTCGGCGAACGTGAACCATTGATTCCCGATCTTGTGACTGTCGTCGAGGCGAGACTGCATGAATTGGCGCGACGTGCCCGTAGCCACGGCTCGTCGGGTTGATCTGCGACCGGGTCAGGCGGCACGCGCAGGCGATCCCCGACGGTTGTGGTCGTGCCCTCGCCGCCCAGCTTGGTGGGTCAGCAAGCGGCGACGTCCGGGTCACACATTTATTCTGGTCAGCCACATTCTGGACCTGAAGAGTCCAGGTTCGAGCCCTGGAGGGGCAATCGCAAGTAGCACAACGTCTTACGGCACTCCGAAAGGGGTGCCGTTTGTTGTTTCTGGTATGCCGCCGTAACCGTGGGGTAACCTTGGGGTTCCGGTGACGACAGTTCCGGTGACAGTGCACTCATCGCAGCACAGCTCCGGTTCCGGTGACAGTGCACTCATCGCAGCGATTTGCAACGTCGGTGACAGTCACCGCACCGAGGCCCCTCGCCCCTTCGGTTGCGTGGGGGGGGCCGTCCACGGGTCGCGATTGCAGCGACGGGCAACGTCGGCCTCGCGAGTCGCGCGGGACACGCATCAGAGTGTCACCGAATCACGCGCCAATCATCGTTTGCCTGCGATGAGTGCACTGTCACCGATCCTGTGATGAGTGCACTGTCACCGATACCCACCGATCTCCGATCCCTATTTGCGGTGCGCGACCGGCCAACACACCGACGATCCGAGTCGCGAGTGTTGTGCATAGCAACTACGAACGAGCGAATCGCAGGATCGGCGCAAAGTCTCCCTGATCTGCCGCCCGAAGCGCCGCGAGGTAATTCGAACGAACCTCCCCGGCGCTCGTGAGGTTGCTCGCACCCCAGTCGAATGGTGCGTGCTGCTGTGCATGCATCAGGGTGTCGGCCACCAGGCGGCTCCAGCGGCCGTTCCCGTTCGGAAAGGGATGCACCAGCACGACGCCGTGGTGCAGACGCACGGCTACCTCGTCAGGCGGGAACACCGACTCGGCGAGCCACAACTGCGCGTCCTTCACACGCTCGCGCAGGGCGACACGAATGGTCGGCCAGTGGACGCCGAGGTTCTTGTCGGTGCGCCGAGGCTCGCCTGCCCATCGCCATGTTTCGTCGAACATTCGACGGTGCAGGTCGAACAGAAAGCCTTCACTGAGTACCGTCGCCGACGTGTGACGCCGTCGATGGCGAAGCGCCCACTCCGTCGCGGACAGAATGTTCGTCTGTTCGAAGGCGTTGAGCTCGTCGACCGTCTCGATGCCGGACGGGATGAGATCCGCCGCTTCGTCCGGATCGACCGGCGTGGCACCGGCGACGTGAACGCCGACGGCAAAGGTGCCCCGCCGCACTGGCGACGAGGCACTGCTCCCGTCTGGCGACGTCATGCCCCGTTGCCCGTTGGACGCTCGTCGCCGGGCGACGGATCGGTGAGCTCATCCCAGAGACCGCGCGGCCACTCGGCCAGGAGGCGACGGGTTAGGACTGCGATCTGCTGCTCCGTTTCGCTGACCGCCACGGTCTGTTGCTCGAGAGTCATCGTGTGCCCGGCGCGACCGACGAGCCGCTCGGCAAGCCGACGCGCTTGTGCCGTGACCATGACGTCGAGCGATCCCTGCCGCGGAATCAGTGCATAGACGAGATCGCAATCGAGCGCTTCAGCGGCGCGTCGGAGTGCATCGACGGTCGCTGTTCCGGCGACTTCCCGTGCCTCGAGCGCCTCGAGCGACTGCCGACTGATGCGCATCCGCGCAGCGAGGCGCGCGCTGCTCATGCCGAGCGCCCGACGAATCGTGGCGACCCACCCCTGGCCAGGCGCGCGCGCCGTCCGAAGCGGTTGCCATGGCTCGAGCAGAGCGATGGCCTGGCGAAGCCGGAGCCACTGGGTGTCGGCGCGGGCGGGCATTGTGGTCCTGGTCGGACGGAAAGCGCGGCGTAGGGCGAGCGGACAGATAGAACGGCACACGCGATAGGCATAGTATAGACGGCATGTATCTATGTCAAGCGCAGTGTGTACTATGCATTTATACGGTAGTGCAGGTTAGGACATGCGTTTCTGAGGCAGCTGGAAGTGTATAGGCTGCTTCAAGTGGTCCCGATGCCGTCGACGTAGGAAACCATGTCGAACCGGGGGCCCGTGGCCGTCGCCTCGAGCAGAGCGAAGGGACGGCGCGTCGTTTTCGTCCGTCGGCGCACGAGCACCCTGATCAGCCACATTCTGGATCAGAAGAGTCCAGGTTCGAGCCTCGGAGGGGCAATACGGAAACCCCGGCGGTGCCTGAATTCAGGCACCGCCGGGGTTTCCGCTTGGGACCTTGGTCATAACTGGTCATGAGTCCGTGACCTGGGCCATACGCGAGTCATGACCGCGCACGCTTCGCCGGCGTCGCTGTGACCTTACGTCTTGCCAGGCTGGTCATCGCCCGCTCGGCTGCGCGCACGCCGTCGGTTGCCGACGTCTCCGTCCGCGCAGCACCGACGCGACTACCCAGCCGCTTCGCCATCTTCGTGCTGCCGAGGATAGCCTAGTCCGTCTCGGCAGTCGCAGCGCGTAACTGCGGCAAAAGGTCGCCAGCGTCTGCGTGCATGCCCCTACGTTGTGAAAGGCAGGCTTTCAACGGGCCGCGGCCAATATCCTGATTGCCGAGGGCCGCCGTAAACTTCGATTGAGGACCCGAGAATGACCGAAGCGGCGCGAGTCATCGTATGCGCGGTTCTGTGCTCAGGTGTGCTCGCTTGCCATCGCATGAACCCGGCATCCGGTCAGGGCGCTCAAAGTATCGCGCTGGAGGGGGCTACCGTACTCCTGCCGGACGGCAGCATGGCCCCCGGCACGACGATTCTGATCGAGGGAGAACGCATCAAAGATGTCGGTCCGTCTGCGGCGCTGACCGTTCCGTCTGGTGCGCGACGCGTGGATGCGCGTGGCCGGTGGGTGATCCCCGGCCTGTGGGACATGCATGTCCATCTCGCACTTGAAGGAACGCAGGCATTGCCTCACTACGTCGCGAGTGGCGTCACGAGCGTGCGCGACATGGGGGGACAGTTCGAAATCGTCCATGGGATGCGCCAATCCATCGTGCATGGCGCGATGGGGCCGAGCATCTTCTTGTCCGGTCCGCAGTTCGAGACACCGGCGTCAATGATTTCGGATCTGAGGGGAGGCACGGAGGTCGAGCGCCAGCGAGCCACGCTTGACCGCGTGTCGGTCGCTGACACGCTGCGCGCCAGAATTGTCGTCGACTCGCTCGTTCGGCTCGGCGTCGACTTCATCAAGATTCGCAATGTCGCGAACGCCGCTGCGTACTGGGCGATCATCCGCGCAGCGCGGCGTCATGGCCTGATGGTCGCTGGACACGCCCCGGTCGGGGCGGAGTTCGACTGGATTGCCATCGCGGATTCCGGACAGCGCTCCTTCGAGCATTGGTTCTATCCGGAGAATCTTCGCGCACGACCGGCCGACGAGTACCGCCGCATCGTCAGTGGATACAAGCGGAGCAGGGCCGCCATGGTGCCGACACACGTCGCGTGGCTGCAGCGCCGTTTTGTGTACGATTCCGTGCGCGCGTTGGTGGCCGCATCGTCGGTCAGAGGTCAGGCACTCGGCGTGCTCGCCCCGATCATCCTGCAGCGCTGGGAGAATGACTTGAACGCGCGGCGAGCGGAGTCGCCCGTTCCGCGGACCCAGGCACAGCTCGCAAGCTGGGAGCGCGCACTCGATGCGTTGGCCGCTGGCATCGGCCAGCTCCACCGTGAAGGTGTGCTGATCATGGCCGGCTCAGACCTGCCGACTGGAAGACTCCCAGGCGAGGCACTGCTGGATGAAGTCGTGCTTCTCGTGGAGCGATCCGGCCTCAGCCCCGTCGCCGCGATCCAAGCTGCATCGTCCGTTCCTGCCGACTTCATGGGCGTCGGCGAACGCGTTGGATCGATCGGGAGGGGGCAGGTGGCGGACCTTGTCGTGCTGGATGGAGATCCCACACAGGACATCAACAACATCCGCAGAATATCCCGTGTGATTCGGCACGGCGCTGTCGTGGAGGTCCGAGCGTTGGGAGAACGGAGGTGATGCTCGCGGCAATCACGAAGACGGATTCTGCGAATCCTGAAAGAGTGGGCATCTTCATCGTCAGCGCCGACGCACTCGCGGATCACTCGACTCACCCGAATGACGACGGTCCGGTCACCCATTTCTTCTGGTCAGCCACATTCCGGATCAGAAGAGTCCAGGTTCGAGCCCTGGAGGGGTAATCGCTGAGCGACCGTCGGTGCCGAAGAGGCGCTGGCGGTCGTTTGGTTTTCCGCCGGTCACCCTCGACGTGCGGCGACGGAGTGCAGACGGTGTCGCGGCAGGGACGTACATATAATGATTGATTGCGGCGGTTGGTCTCCAGCATACTTCGGCTGTGACAGCCACTGCGCCCGCGGTCAGACCGCTCGCTGCAACGCTTCGTGCCGCCCGCAAGGATCGGGGGCTCTCCATCGCAGCACTCGCGGTGCTGGCCGAGCTGAGTCCGCGCCTGATCAGTGATGGGGGCCATGCGGACATTCGGGGCGCCGGTCGCGCTGATCGATGCGCAGCATCTCACCGCCGCAGACTCGGTCACGCAGATGGGTACACTGCCCATCCGCATCGATCTGCTCTCGAGCCTGTCCGGCGTCACATTTGAACTAGCAGCGACCGGCACGATTCGCTTGGAGATCGCGGACGAAATCCTTCCGGTCATCGGGCTGCTGGCGCTCCGGCAGAACAAGCACGCGACGAAGCGACCGAAGGATCGCGACGATTTCCGGCACCTGCCGGCGGCGCCCGGATGCCCTCCGTGGTTGCCGTTGACACCGAGGCGTCGTCGGAAGTAGGCATCGCGTGTCAGACCGCGCTGGGCTGACGGGAGCGGTCACCCGCAGCCTGATGAACGGCGTCCATCACCAGATGAATCGATGGAGGTCGCGTCGGTCAGACATTTGGTCTCTCCACCCACCTTCTGCGTTCGAGGACTCTGCCCCCGCGAAGATGGACCGCAAGAGGGTTCTCGGGCGGTCTTGGCGCCTCGACTGGTGCGTCCACCGCCGCCGCGCGAGATTCTGCAGTGCATTCACCCCTGCCCGGATGTGATGACCCTTTCCTTCGCGAAGCTGCAACACGAGTTGCGGGCGACATACCGGCTCGAGCGCGAACTGGGTGGGGGCGGGATGAGCCGCGTGTTTGCCGCCGAGGAGGTCGCATTGGGACGCCGCGTGGCGCTCAAGGTGCTGCCGCCAGAGCTGGCAGGCGAACTGTCGCTGGAACGCTTTCGACGCGAGCTCCTCACCGCAGCACGACTGCAGCAGGCCAACATCGTCCCGGTCCTTTCGGCCGGCGATCTCGACGGCGTGCCATGGTACACCATGCCGTTCGTCGAGGGGCGCTCACTCCGTGACCGCCTGACCGAGGCGTCGGGGCCGGTTCCCGTCACCGAGATCGTCGGCATCGCCCGGGACGTGGCGCGCGCGCTGGCCAACGCCCACGCGCGCGGCATCGTGCATCGCGACATCAAGCCGGAGAACATCCTGCTCTCGGCCGGTACTGCCGTCGTCACCGACTTCGGGATTGCCAAGGCAGTGAATGCGGCACGCACCCGTGGCGGTGCCGCCGGTGTGACGCTCACCAGCGTCGGCATGACCCTCGGCACCCCGGCCTACATGGCGCCGGAGCAGGCGTTGGGTGACGAGTCGATCGATGGACGCGCCGACATCTACGCGCTCGGCTGTGTGCTGCACGAGGCCTGCACCGGTCGGCTGCTGTTCAGCGCGTCGACAGCGCAGGCGCAGTTGGCCGCGCACCTCAGCCAGGCGCCCGTGCCCGTCGGCACCCTGCGTCGCGACCTGCCCGCCCATGTGGCCGACCTGATCATGGCCATGCTGGCCAAGGAACCCGGTGCGCGCCCTGCCTCCGCCGACGCCGTGGTGGCCGCGCTCGATGCGGTGCCGCTAACACACAGCGGCTCGGTGGCGTCGGCGGAGATCCGGACTTCCGGCGCGCTTGTGCGATGGGGCGCGGCAGCGCTCGCGCTGGTCGGCATCGCATTCGTCGCTGATCGCGCCATCGGTCTTCCCGACTGGGGTTTCCCCGGCGCGGTGGCCATCGCACTGGCAGGGCTTCCCGCCGTGCTGGGCACGGGCTTCGTGCGACGGTCGGCGCGAAAGGCGGTGCGATCGCCGGACGCGGTCACCGGCACGCTGGCCGGACTCGCTGTGCAGGCGGCGCCGTACGTGAGCTGGTATCGCACCGCTCGCATCGGCGCGGTGGCCGCCAGCGCGTTTGGCCTCGGCGTCGCGGCGTTTCTCGGACTGCGCGCCGCGGGCATCGGTCCGGAAGGGTCGCTGCTGGCGAACGGCAAGCTGAAACAGTCGGCGCGGCTGGTCGTGGCAGACTTCGCGGCCTCGGTCGCGGATTCTTCCCTGGCGCGTGTGGCGGGTGAGGCGGTACGCACGGTGCTCTCTGAGGGATCCATCACGTCACTGCTGACGCCGTCCGACGCCGCCGCCGCGCTGCAGCGCATGCAGCGTGATCCCGCCGCGCCGCTGCCGCTCGCGCTGGCACGCGAACTGGCGGAGCGCGAGGGCGTGGCGGCGGTGGTGGCGGGTGACCTGACGCGTGCGGGGAACGGCTGGATCGTTGGGCTGCGACTGGTCACGGCGTCAGGCGAGGAACTGGCCGCGTATCGCGCCACGGCCGACGACACCGGCGAGCTGCTGGAGGCGATCGACCGTGTGTCGACGAAGCTGCGCGGGCGGATGGGTGAGTCGCTGGCGCTGGTGCACCAGACGCCAGATCTCGAGCGCGTCACCACCAATTCACTCGAAGCGTTCCGGCTCTTCGCCGAAGGCGCCCGAGCGGTGGACGTGGAACGTGATCTGGACCGCGCGGTGACACAGTTGAAGAAGGCGGTGGCGATCGATTCGCAGTTCGCGATGGCATGGCGCAAACTCGGCGTGGCGTATGGCAATGGCCGTTTCGGCGGCGACCTCCAGGACTCGGCCTACGCGAAGGCATTTCAGTTCCGCGACCGCCTGCCCGGGCTCGAACGGTTGCGCGCGGAAGGCAGCTACTACAACGCAGTGCTGGAGGATCGTCCGCGCGCCGAGCAGGTGTACCGCGAGATGCAGCAGCGCTTTCCCGCGCAGTTCATTCGCTATGGCACGACCAATTTCGGTATCGTCCTGTCCGGGCAGCGACGGTACGCCGAAGCCGAGTCGGTCACCCGGCTGATACCGGCGCAACTGGTGCAGCGCTACGAGAACCTGCACGGCATCCTGTTGTCGCAGCGCAAGCATCTCGCCGCCGACAGCGTCGCCAACGAGATGGCTCGACGCTTTCCCGACAATCCGGTCGTCTATCGTCTGCGCGCCGATCAGGCGTGGATGCTGGGTGACTGGGAGACCTCCACCCGACAGATGACGGCCGCGCTCGCGAACGCGAAACGACCCAGTGATCGGGCGGCAGCGAACGGCCTGATGGCGAGTGAACTCTGGCTGCGGGGACGATTCGTCGAGGCGATGGTTGCGCGCAGCAAGGCGAAGGCGATCGACAAGGCGCGTGGTGCGGCGGATGGGACGGCCATAGTAGACAGCGTCGGGGAGTCGCTGGCCGACGTGAGCTTCAGGGGCCGTGCGGCGGACGGGCTGGCCCGACTGGCGCGAATCGGCAGCGCGGCAGCACTGGACACCGTGCCAACGGAGCGGCGAGAGTACGCGCCGTTGCTCTATGCCTATGCGCTGGCGGGCAGGGCAACCGAGGCCGCGGGGGTACTGGCGCGGATGGAGCGTATGGCGACCGACACCGTGAAGCGTCGGCAGCAGAAGGTGTCGCTCTCGTTTGCGCGCGCGGAGGTCGCACTGGCGCGCAAGGACGCGGCGTCGGCACTGCGCTGGGCCGATTCGACGCGCACGCGCGGCGATGGCACGGCCGCCATTTGTCTGCCGTGCACCGAAATCCTGCGCGCGCGGATCTACGACATGCAGGAGCAGCCCGACTCAGTGCTGCAGATCCTCGACCGGTACCTCGACGTCAGTGAACCGGCGCGGGTGGAGGAGAACGAAGCGGACTTCCTGTTCCTGCCCTGGGCGCTCAAGCGCAATGGCGAATTGCACGCCGCGGCCGGTCACATCCGCAGGGCGGTCGATCGGTACGAATCGCTGATCGTTCTCTGGAACAAGGCCGATGCCGACATGCAGCCCACGGTGCGTGACCTGCGCGCACGGGTGGCGGAGCTGCGCGAGCGCCTGCCGCGCTGATCCGCGCCGAGTTCGTAGCGTCTCATCTCTTATCGTGGTGTCTGTCACGCGGGTGCTGCTGCCTGGAACGACGACGCGGGAACGAGGCGTCGGGTCCTGGGCTCCAACTCCGACGCCGCGTGGGATGTCGGCCGTTCAAGGCCCCCATGAACGGTTCACGGACTCTGACCCCATGAACGGAAGGACCGTGATGACCTGCGTCACCTGCCAGCGGCACCCGGATTCCCTTCCCCGGCGTCGCCCACCCCGAAGCGACGCCGCAGGTAAGGTGTCGACGGTATCGGTGACAGTGCACTCATCGCGGGAGAACGAGGCTGCCGGTGACATTCGGAGTGAAAGCGCGCGCCATCAACAGCCGCCACATGTCAGAACGGTTTGACAGGATCTGGCGATTGCGCAGGCACGCCGTGCTGGCGACGCCGCACTCACGCCAACAGCTTAACGATCGCCGACTGTCACCGCCGTCATCGAAAGGATGCAATGAGTGCACTGTCACCGGATCTGTATGTGTCACCGAATCTGTAAGGAGTGCACTGTCACCGGATCTTTGCCCACCCCCGGTGCCGAGTGTCATCTGTTCAGGCCCTGCGGGGTATGTTTGTCATTCCGTTGCCGGAGTCCAGCATGCACGTACGCATCGTTCGCCTTCAGCCGAAGAACCCGCTCGTGGTCATCGGACTGCTCGCACTCGTCCTGGCGGTGCTGCTCCTCGTGCTGTCCGCCGCAGTGGCCGCTGCGGCCGGTGTCGCGCTGCTCGGTGGGGTCTGCATGGCGGTTCGGCGGCTCCGTGGTGGGCTGGGGCGCCTGCACGGCGAGCCGCCGGTGTCCATCGGGCGTCTCGACCCGGCGCAGGAGATTTCGGTTCACCCCGCAGCCGACGTGCCTCGCCTCCCACCGGAGTCGCGCGGGCACTGAGCCGCGCGGGACTCGGCGCGGCAGGCGCAGAGCAGTGCCTTGACGCCCCCTGCAGGCACCGGTAGTGTCATAACGAGACTTGAAGCGCGATGGCGGTGAACCAGCGGAGGCGGCATGCGGTGTGTCGGGGTCGTCGCCGGGCTGACCCTCCTGTCGGCTGGCCTGCGCACCGAAGCCCACGGCCAGCGCCCGGCCCCGCGTGACAGCGCCTGCATCACGGTCACGAACGAAACGGGCCGCTATCCGCTCTCGGGTGCGCGCGTCTCGCTGACCGTTCCCTCGGCGCTGGGCGTTCTGAGTGCCTTTGCCGACGCCACCGGCCGGGCGTGCCTTGCCACCCGCGACAGCACGGCGTTTCGCGTCGACGCACTTGGCTTCGCACCAGTCAGCCTCGCCCTCGCCACTCGCTCCGCCCCACGCGTCCGGCTGTATCCCCTCGTCGGCGACGTGATGGACGAGGAGTGGGCGCGCGCGCAGGTCATCGCGGCGCTGAGCGCGGCGTCCCGACGACCGGAACTGCAACGTGACACGTTCGCCGTCACCGTCCTCATCGACCTGCTTCGCCGCGCGGAGTCGGCACCGCTACCCGTGGTCATCAGCCAGGACTCCACCGGAACCGTGGTGGTGGCATACGTCGATCTGCTGCCCGATGGTTCGCGCACGGGAGACGTCCGGATGCGGTTCAGCGGTGGTGCACGGATCGTTCTCGGAGTGACGACGACACGCTGTGCAAGCGACTGCGTGCGCGAGTTCGATGTGGCCGTCTCGTGGGCACCGCGCGCAGGAGCGGGGTGGGCGCCGGATCAGCTGGCCCGAATGGACGCGAGTGGCGAGGTCACCCGTCTCTCGCTCGACGCCTCGCTTCCCGACGTTGCGCCGACGGCAGGTGCCCGGTGGACGAGGAATGTCGCGCTGGTTCGCGGCGTGGTGCGTGATGAGCGGGGACGGCCGATTGCGGGGATCGAGGTCTACAGCGCCGATGGTTCGGGCTCTGCGCTGACGAACGACGCCGGTGCGTACCAGCTCGCGGTCGCCATGCCGCCGGGTGGTGCGCTGCTGACCACGCGGCGCATCGGCTGGGGGCCGCAGTTCCACACCGTCACGGAGCAGGATGGTCGCGCCGTCACCTGGAATCCGGTGCTCAAATCCACGACGGTGCTCGCGAAACAGCTCGTCATCGGCACAGGAGTTCCGGAGCTGCTGCGCTCATCTCGGTATGAAGGCTTTCTCGCGCGTCGGGCACGAGGTGTCGGACAGTTCTTCATGACCGAGGAGATCTGGTCGGCGGTGTCGCTGGGGGATGTGCTGAACCGCGCGCGGGGATTCCATGCGTATTTCAAATTTGGCAATCGGCTCAGAGAGATCCGGGTCCCGAGCTGCGGATTCAACCAGACCGTGGCCGTGTTCGTGGATGGGACTCATGAGACCGGCATCCAGGAATTCAAGATCAATGATCCATCGCTGAACGAGGCGCAGCAGAACGAGAACCAGAATACGGCGGTCAACGTCCTCGCACGCTATGTGAACTCCGCCATCGTCGGCATGGAGCTCTACAGGGGGATCGAGAAACCCCCGGAGTTCGCGGATCCGCGATTCTGTGCCGTGATCGTGCTCTGGACGCGGTAGGTTCGCGGGCGGCGCTGCGACGCGGTGCCCCGCCATGTGTGCGCTGTCACCGCATGCGGCTGCTTGCCCTGTCACCGCATGCAGGGTGGACGCGACTGCAACACTGCTCATGGGGTCCGATCATGGGGTCAGCGTCCTTGAAGCGCTCACAACCCGTTCATGGACGCTGACCCCATGAACGGACCCCATGAACGGAACTCGTTCATGGACTCTGACCCCTTGAAGCCGTTCAAGGACTCTGACCCCATGAACCCTGACCCCATGAACCACGATGCACCACAAGCCGCCTGGCGCCGGCCGCTGCGGCTGAGCCACGCCCCCCGCGGCCTCACGCGGACCGTGACCGCCCACTAACGTTCCGCCCGGTCCGGCGCGCCCGGCACCGGCGATCGGCTCATGTGCCGCCGTCTGCACATTTCCCGCTGCGTCTCGCCCATGTCCGCGACCATCTCGGAGTCCGAACGATCCCCCGCCGCCCGCATCGGGCAGGTGCTGTTCAAGAATCGGGGATGGTTGCCCGTGCCGTTCCTGCTGCTCCCCCTCGTCTTGCCGGGCCAGCAGACGCCGACGACCTGGATCGCGGGCTTCCTGCTCATCGTGCTGGGGGAAGCCATTCGCATCGCCGGCGTCGCCGCAGCCGGATCCGTCACCCGCCGCCGCTCGCGTGACGTGCAGCGCCTCGTGACCTACGGCGCCTTCGCCTGGTGCCGGAATCCCCTCTACGTCGGCAATTACTTCGCGTGGATGGGCTTCATCGTGATTTCCGGCGTCTTCTGGTTCCTGCCGGTCGCCAGCGTCATGTTCGCCATCGAATACACCCTCATCGTGCGCTACGAGGAAGGCGTGCTCGAGTCGATCTTCGGACAGGAATATCTGGAGTACAAGGCGCGCACGCCGCGCTGGATCGGACGGCCACCGTCCACCGGCACGGCCGGTCCGCACGACTGGAAGGCAGCCGTCTGGAGCGAGCGCTCCACGTTCATGCAGTACGCCGCGTTGTGCGGCGTCTTCTGGTGGAAGGGCACGCGCGTCGGCTGATCATCCGCGGTCACACCGTCGTCATCGGATGAAGTTGGCGACGACGGTGATGTCACCATTTTCCGGCACCTGCAGCACGCAGGTCATGCCGCTGCAACTGCCGCTGAACCCGGTGAACGTGGAACCGGCACTGGCAATCGGCAGCAGCGACAGCGTGGACCCCACCGGGAAGATCGCTCGGCAGATGCCGCCCTTGCTCCCGTTCGCGATGCTGCACGCCAATCCACCGGGAGAGCTGGACACCGATCCGCTCCCGGTCCCGGTCCCGACATTCACGGTCACCGATCCGGGCACCGCCAGTCGGTACAGCGCCTGCACCGTGCGCGACTGCGACAGGGGCAGCGTGCACGTGTTGGCGGTGCCAGCGGCCGCACAGGCCCCCAGCCAGTAGACGAAGACACTGCCGCCGGTGGCCGTCTGTGTGAGCGTCACGCTGGTGTTCAGCGCAAAGGCGTTGACGCAGGTGCCGCTGGTGGCGATGTAGGTCAGCGCGCACGAGATGCCGATGGGGGCACTGGTGATCGTGCCACCCCCTTCCGAGCCCGACACGGTCGCAATCGTCAACGTCGGCGGGGCCGCGAATTGCGCCGTCACCGTCGCCATGGCGCCGGTCACCATCGTCACGCTGCAGGTCGGACCGTTGCAGGCCCCGGTGTAGCCCGCGAACGAGTTGATCCCCGCCGGTGTGGCGGTGAGCGTGACCAGCGTGTTCGGCGGGAATGTGGTGGAGCAGGTGCCGCCGACGACACCGGCGGTGATCACGCAGCTGATCCCCGACGGGGAACTGGTGACGGTTCCGGTACCGGTCCCGCCACCGCTGATCGTGATGCCCTGTGTCCGGAAGATCACGAGCGCCGTGCGCGGCTGCGTCGTGGCCAGCTGGCACGGATCGGCGGTGCAGTCACCCGCCCATCCATTGAACACCGCGTTACCGGTGGTGGCCTGCTGCAGCGTGACGATGGTGTTGTGCGGGAAGAGCGCACTGCAGGTGCCGCTCGTGGACGATCCCGAGAGCACGCAGCTGATGCCTGCCGGTGTGCTCGTGACGACGCCCGACCCGGCAGAGCCGGAGCCCGGTGCCACCGTCAGTCGCTGCGGCGCCGCCGTGTAGCCGACGCTGACGGCACTCGTGACGCCACTGCTGATCGGCAGCACGCAGGTGCCACCGGTGCACGATCCGGTGAAGCCATCGAAACTGCCACCACTCGATGCCCCGCCGATCAGGGTCACGCTGCTGCCGGCCTCGAAACTCGCACTGCAGATGCCGCTGGTCACGCCGGCCGTCACGGTGCATGCAATGCCCGACGGCGAACTGGTGACCGCACCATTGCCCGTGCCGCTGCCGGTGATCGCCACGATGCCCGGCGGTGGCACGCGATACGTCACTTCGCCGACGCGCGATTGCGTCATCGTGAGCTGACACGGATTGCCCACGCAGTCACCGCTCCAGCCCTGAAACAGCGTGTTGCCGGTGGGTGACTGCGTCAGCGTCACGACGGATCCCACGGCGACGCTCAGGCTGCACACGCCACTGGTCACGCCGTCGCTGACGGTACAGCTGATGCCAGCGGGACTGCTGCTGATCGTGCCGCGCCCGCGCGATGCTGGCGAGGCCGTCACGGTAAGGGTCGACGGCATCGCCGCCGCAACGAACGTGGCAGCCACCGCGGTCGTCGCACCCGGTACGACGGTGGCCGTGCAGGTGGTGCCACTGCACGAGCCGCTGTAGCCCGCGAACGATCCGTTCCCCGAACTCATGGCATTGAGCGCCACCACGATGCCCGACGCGAACACCGCCGAGCAACTGCCGGTGGCAGCCCCCGCACTGATGCTGCACGCAATGCCTTCAGGAACACTCGTCACCTGACCGACGCCATTCCCACCGGCAGTGACCATGATGATGCCAGGGGCTGCCGGCACGCGATACGTCACGTCCACGGTGCGCTGGCCGCTCATCGTAACGAGGCAGGGATTGCCTGTGCAGGCGGCGCTCCACGACTGAAACACGGCGCCCGCCGTCGGTTCCTGCAGCAGGGTGACGGCGGTGTTGAGCGGAAACGTGGCCGAGCAGGTGCCAACGCCTGCCGCAGGCCCGTTCATTAGACAGTCGATCCCGGCAGGTGAACTCACCACGCGACCGCCACCCACCGAGGCGGCGTTCGGCACCACCGACAGCACGTTCGGCACGAAGGTCGCCGTGACCACACGCGGCGCCTCCATCGTGGTCTGACAGGTGGCGAGGGCACAGTCACCGCTGAAGGCGATGAAGACCGACGTCTCCGTTGGCACACTCGCGAGCGTGACGACGGTGCCCGGTGAGAAGCGCGCCGTGCAGGCGCCACTGGCCGCGCCGGCGCTCATCACGCAGTCGATGCCCGACGGAGTCGAGACGACCCTGCCGCTGCCGGTGCCGCTGCCGGAGACCGACAACGCGACCCGCGCCGCCTGAGGTTCGGTGATCGGCGTGGGTGGCGTGGAGCCGCCCTTCGAGCAGGCAGAAAGTGCTGCAACGGCAACAACTGCCGTCAGAACATGCCGGGTCACGACCGTCGCGACGGGGCGCGCGGCGAGAGAGGAAGTGCGCATTGCAGAGCGGAAATGGGCGGTGGAGCGGGGCGGGGAACGAGACGCGACCGGTCTCGCCCCCGTTCGAAAAGCAAGGCGCGTGCGCGGCGGGGCCACGCCACCCCGCCTCACCGCGCGATATCATTCCGGTCGCTTCCACCATCCGCCGTTCGCGACCTCCGCCCCTCTCTGCGCCATGAACGACGCCCTCATCACCGCCGCCCGCTCCGCCTTCCCCTCCGACATCCCGGGCATCACGCTGGGTGCCGTCATGCACGACGGGGCGATCCATCCCGAGCCCCTCATCCGGCTGCCGCTGTCGATGATGAACCGGCACGGGCTGATCGCTGGCGCCACGGGCACCGGCAAGACCAAGACGCTGCAGCTGATGGCCGAACAGCTCTCGGCGCAGGGGGTGCCCGTCTTCCTTGCCGACGTGAAGGGCGACGTCAGCGGCATCGCGATGGCAGGCTCACCGCACCCGAAGATCGACGAACGATCGAAGGCCACCGGTTATGGCTGGAGCGCCTCGGCCTTCCCGGTCGAACTGCTGTCGCTGACCGGCAAGACCGGTGGTCAGCTGCGCGCCACGGTGTCCGACTTCGGACCGCTGCTGCTCTCGAAGGTGCTCGGTCTCAACGACACGCAGTCCAGCGTGCTCGCCCTCGTCTTCAAGTACTGCGACGACAAGGGGCTGCTGCTGCTCGACCTGAGCGACCTGCGTGAAGTGCTGCAGTACCTCACCGAAGATGGCGCAGTGGAGCTGAAGGAATACGGTGGCATGTCGAAGGCCACCGTCGGCGTGGTGCTGCGCAACCTGATCGGCCTCGAGGCGCAGGGCGCCGACAGGTTCTTCGGCGAACCGGCGTTCGATCTCAACGACCTCTTCTCGATCGAACGAGATGGTCGCGGGCTGGTGTCGGTGCTGGCGCTCTCCGACGTGCAGGACAAGCCGGCCCTCTTCTCGACGTTCATGCTCTGGATGCTGGCCGAGTTGTACGCCATGCTGCCTGAAGTCGGTGACCTGGCGAAGCCGAAGCTGGTGTTCTTCTTCGACGAAGCGCATCTCCTGTTCGACGATGCCAGCAAGTCGATGCGTGACGAGATCGAGAAGGTGGTGCGGCTGGTGCGATCGAAGGGTGTGGGGGTGTTCTTCATCACGCAGCATCCGCGTGACATTCCCGAAACGGTGCTCGGTCAGCTCGGCAACCGGGTGCAACATGCGCTGCGCGCGTTCACGCCCGATGACGAGAAGCAGCTCCGTACCACCGCACGCACGATCCCGAAAACGGAGTTCTACGACATCGAGTCGTTGCTCACGACGCTCGGCACCGGTGAGGCGCTGGTCTCGACGCTGACGGCGAAGGGCACGCCCACGCTGCCGTTCGCCTGCCACATGGCGCCGCCGGCGTCGCGCATGGGTCCGCTCACCGAGGCGGAAGTGTCGCCACGCCTGTCGACACCGCAGGCGAAGAAGTACGCCGCGGTCGTCGATCGCGAGTCGGCGCGCGAGGTGCTCGAGAAGAAGTACGCGCTGAATGCCGAAGCCGAGGCGGCGGAAGCAGAGGCGGAGAGCGCCGCGAAGGCGG
Organism: Gemmatimonadaceae bacterium; assembly: GCA_031411975.1. GTDB lineage: Bacteria > Gemmatimonadota > Gemmatimonadetes > Gemmatimonadales > Gemmatimonadaceae > JACMLX01. The sequence goes on along the minus strand of JANOCB010000055.1, from coordinate 78,709 downwards.
CCAAGGGAGCGGCGCCGTCGAAGTCGGCACGCGAAGAGGAAGGTGCCCTTGGCGCGTTCCTGCGATCTCCCGTGGCACGTACGATCGCCGTCACGGTGGCCGGCACCATCACGCGGTCATTGCTCGGGACGCTGATGGGCAAGCGGCGCTGACGCGGTCGCCGATGGAGTGTGTGGCAGTGGACTGGTCGGGTGCGCTGACCGGCGCCGCCGCGCGGATCTGGATCGCCACGGCACGGAACGGCGAGTTGTTGGATCTGGTCGCACCGGGCAGTCGTGAGGCGGTTGCCGATGCGCTGCTCGCGCGACTGGCGAACCCGATGCCGGTGCTCGCCGGTCTCGACTTCGCCTTCGCGGTACCGGCGTGGTACGCCGACGAGCGCGGCTGGCATGACGTGCGCGCGGTGTGGGCGGCCGCGCGTGACGAGGGTGAGTCGTGGCTGCGCGACTGTGCCCCACCGTTCTGGGGGCGTCCGGGCACCACACGTCCTCACGAGGTCGGGCATGGGCTGCGCGCCACCGAGCGCGCCCGGGTCGGGGGACCGCGTCCGAAGTCGGTGTTCCAGGTTGGTGGTGCGGGATCGGTCGGGACCGGGTCGATCCGCGGCATGCCGATGCTGTTGCGGTTACGCGACGCCGGCTGGGCGGTGTGGCCGTTCGATGCCCCGTCGTCTCACACGCTCGTCGAAATCTGGCCACGTCACTTCACCGGTCCGGTGGTGAAGAGCGACGCCCGCCAGCGGGCCGATCATCTCGCGCGCGAATCTCCCGGCTTGTCGGTACGGTATCGTCGCACCATGGCTGGCTCCGAAGATGCCTTCGACGCCGGCCTCACGGCGATCGGCATGACGCGCATGTCGATCGCGTCGGTGCTCGCGCGGCCGACAGAACCGCTCAGCCTGCTCGAAGGGTGGATCTGCGATCCTGTCCCCAGCGATCAGGCCACCTGAGCCCGATCACCGGGGGTGGTCACCGGCGTGACTTCACCACACGAATCGACACCGGCGCCGAGACCAGATCGGTGGAGATCACCTTGTGGGTGTAATCCCCGAGCACCGCGCGGAGTGTGTGCCGCCCGAGGGGCACCGGGACCGTGACTTCGATCTGTCCCCTGCCGTAGTGGATGTGCGTGCTGTCGGCCGGGATGATGGTTCCCGGCTCACCGGCATCGCCGTCGATGATGATGTGGAAATGCCCGGTGCGATCCACATTCATGCCCGCCGGTGCAACGCCGTAATTGACGAGGCGGAAGCGGACGGTCACCGGACTCGTGACGGTCGCGCCGTTGGTCGGCAGCAGGATGCCGATGACGGGAGTCGGCGCCGGCTCGGCCGTCGTGGCCTGCGCATGGAGCTGCGGCGCGGCCAGCAGCAGGGCTCCGGCAACGGCGGTCAGGATCGGAAGACGCATGGGAGGCGGTGAGAGTGAGAGACGACGACGGGCCGCAGGACTGCGCTCAAATGTCGCAGCCGCGACCGCACATCGTCAGGGCTTCCGTTCGGAACCCCCCTCCCAATGCTGCAGTTCCGACCAGACTTCGCGGGAGACTTCGACACTGGCCCCCAGGTGCTCGGCGAAGTCGCTGCGGAACTGTTCGGAATGTTCGCCGAGATACCGGTCGAGCACGTCCATGTCGGTCGCGATGTACCGGATGCGGTATCGGCCTGGAATGGAGCGCGCGATCGATGCGCGTACGAAACAGCCCGTGCTGAGCACATCGGGAATGTGCGTGTCGCGCATGTAGGCCTCGTAGGCCGGGATGCTCGCGGGCGCGACGTCGGTGGTGACTTCGTAGATGATCATCACACAACAGTGTGTGCGCGGACGCGCAAAGGCCAGTAATCAGCGTGGCGGTCGACGCCATGGATGAGCTGACGCTAAGAGTTGCGACGGCGATTTCGTGTACGTTACGGCAGAGCGTCCACGCCGCGCGATCGCCGGCTGCGCACGAGTCAGCTTCCCGAGTCTGATGGGCATGCGACCGTCAATCTTCGTGTTGTATCCGGCGGTGGTGACGCAGGCGGCGACGGCGCTGCTGCTCGCCGGCGCGTTGTATGTGCTCGGACGATACTATCCACGGTATCACCTGCGCCTCTGGGCCGCGGCCTGGTTTGCCGCCGCCGTGCATGTGACGCTGGGGCTGGTCGCGATGGCGATGCGCACGGCGGTCGTTCCCGCCACGGTGGTCATGCCGATGGTGCTGACCTGGCTGTCGCAGGCGTCGGGGTACCTGCACGCGGCCCTGCTGGTGACGGGGGCGTGGGCGCTGTATCGGGGGCAGCGCGAACCGGGCCGTCGTCTTGGCGTGATCCTGATTGCGTGCGCACTGCTGGCGCTGCTGCCCACGCTGGCGGTGCCGGCGGGACTCACGCCGGATGCCATCGAACTGCGGCATGCCGTCAGGGTCGGCGTCATGGCGGGGCTGACGGGAGGAGCCGCGTGCCTGGCGGCGATACTGCTGCGGCGTGCGACACCCAGCGGCCCGGTGCTCGGCCTGCGTTGGATGGGTGTCGTGCTGCTCGCACTCGGGCTGGAGCGACTGCTGGCGATGGTGGTCGGATTGTCACCAGCGAGCATGGGCGACGGAGCGCGGGGCCTGCCCCAGACGCTGCCGTTGATCGAAATCCTGCTGACGGCCGCGCTTGGCATCGGGACGGCCATTGCCCTCGTCGAGGATGAACAGGGCGCGATTCAGCGCGCCGCCACACGAGAAGTGGACGCCGAACGTCGCGCCCGCGCCTCGGGGGCCAGTCTCGTCTCGGCGCTGGCGGCGGTGCCCGACCTCGTGGCCGTGATCGATGCCGACGCGCGCCTCGTGTCATGGAATCCGGCGTTCGAGACGTTCATCCGACGCTTCGGCGCCCGAGCGCCCGACACCGGAGGCCCCGTGATCGACGTGATGCCGGTCAGCGCGGCGGGCGACTGGTCGGCCCGCATTGCGGACCTGCTCCACGGACAGGATCTCGCCTTCGAGACCTCGTTCGAATTGCCGGACCTCGCGCCGGAGTACTTCGACGTCAGCGCGCGTCCGATGCGTGACGCGCAGGAGATCGTGGGCGGTGTGATCGTGGCGCGCGACGTGACGGAGCGCCGCAAGCTCGAGCAGCAGTTGCAGCAGGCGCAGCGCCTCGACACCGTCGGACGTCTGGCGGGCGGTATCGCGCACGATTTCAACAACCTGCTGACGGCGATCCTCAGCAGCACCTCGATGGCACGCGAGTGTCTGCCGGTCGATCATGAGGTGCAGGCCGATCTCGCCGACGTGCAGCTCGCGGGGGAACGCGCCACGCAGCTCACCAAGCAGCTGCTCGCCTTCGCGCGCCGGCAGCCGGTCTCGCAGCAGCCGATCGCGCTCAACGACCACGTGGCGACGATGGAGCGGATGCTCTCCCGCCTCGTGGGACCGGAAGTGACACTCCGCGTCACGCTCGGTGACAACCTCTGGTATGTGCGGGCCGATGGGCCGCAGCTCGAGCAGGTGCTGGTGAACGTCGTGGTGAACGCCCGCGACGCGATGCCCGGCGGGGGACACCTCACGGTGCGCACCGGCAATCGCGTGCTCGAGGACGGCGCGATCGTGCTGCCGCGCGCCATGCCGGCCGGCGAGTACGTCGAGATCGCGATCAGCGACACGGGCACCGGCATGGACGAGGAAACGCTGGCCCACGTCTTCGAGCCTTTCTACACGACCAAGCCCGTGGGGCAGGGCACCGGGCTGGGACTGGCCATGTGTTACGGCATCATCCGTCAGCACCACGGTGTGATCTGGATCGAGTCGGCCCCGCAGCGCGGCAGCACCGTGTACATCCTGCTGCCGCGGTACGAAGGAGCCTTGCCCGCCGCCCCCGGCGGCCGGGTCACGAGTCCGACGCCGGTGCCCGTGTCCAGCGGCACGGAGACGGTGCTCCTCGTCGAGGATGAGCCGCAGGTCCGCGCCGTCGCTGCCCGTGCGCTGCGGTCGGCGGGGTACCGCGTGCTCGAAGCGACGAATGGGCGCGATGGTGTGCAGGTCGCCCGACGGGAGCGCGAGGCCATCGACCTCATCGTCAGCGACGTCGTGATGCCGGAGATGGGTGGCAAGGAGATGGTGGAGCTGGCGCGCCAGTTCCTGCCATCGGTTGCCGTGCTCTTCGTTTCGGGCTACACCGCTGGCAGCTTTCCCCTTCCCAGCGACGACCCGTCGGCCAATCTCTTCCTGCAGAAGCCCTTCACCCCGCAGGAATTGCTGGCGATGGTGCGTCAGGTCCTCGATCGGCATGCAGCACGGCGGGAGTCGGCGGCGGTGGCCGCACGCTGACCGCACGCCATCGGGGCGCCGTCTTCACTCCCCGAGGCGAATCGTGGTCCGTACATCGTTCCTTCGCGCGCTCGCCGCGCTCGGCCTGCTTGCGACGCAGGTGAACGCCCAGGGCGGCAACCCCTGGGCTGCCGCAGGCACGCAGGGTGATGCACACCTGCGCAACTTCGCGTTCGCCGCCGGGGGCCGGCTCGATACGCTGAAGGTGCACTACACCACGCTCGGCGCCCCACGGCGCGACACGCAGGGGGTGGTGCGCAACGCCGTGCTGGTGCTGCACGGGACGGGTGGCACGGGACGCGGGTTTCTCAACCCGACCTACGCCGGCGGGCTGTTCGGTCCGGGGCAGCCGCTCGATTCGTCGAAGTACTACATCATCCTGCCGGATGGCATCGGGCACGGCGGATCATCCAAGCCGAGTGACGGCCGGCACGCGACATTCCCGCGCTACGGCTATCGCGACATGGTCACGGCACAGCAGCGGCTCCTCACCGAGCGGCTCGGCGTGACGCGGCTGCGCCTCATCATTGGCACGTCGATGGGGTGCATGCACGCCTTCACCTGGGGCTGGATGTTCCCGGACTTCGCCGATGCGCTGGCGCCGATGGCCTGTGTGCCCACGCAGATCGCGGGGCGGAACAGGATGTTCCGCACCATGGCCATGGACGCCATCCGCCAGGATCCGGAGTGGAAGGGCGGCGAATACACGGCAACGCCGCGTGCCGGCCTGCGCAGCGCCATGCACATCCTCTACCTGATGGGCAGTGCGCCGCTGTTGCAGCAGACGCAGGCCCCCACGCGCGATGCGGCGGACAGCGTGATCCGCGCCTATCTCGATGCGCGCATCGCGGCCACCGACGCGAACGACTTTCTGTATCAGTTCGACGCCAGCAGCGACTACGATCCCTCGCCGTATCTCGATCGCATCCGCGTGCCTGTCCTGCACGTCAACTCGGCGGATGACGAGGTCAATCCGCCCGAGCTGGGTCTCGCCGAACGTCTCGACGCGCGCATGCCGTTCGCAAAGTTCGTGATGATTCCGGTCAGCATCCGGACACGGGGGCACGGCACACACTCGCAACCGGCACTCTGGGGCGACCTGCTGCGCGACTTCATGGGGACGCTGGCTACGCCCTGAATCTTCGCAGGGTGTCGCACGTTGTATCGTCACGCCGCTGGCTGTCGTAGCTTGCGGCAGAGCGTCGGCACCGCCACCGGCGTGGCGTCGCCGTCACCACTTCAAGGATGCTGCCCGTGAACATGCTGCTCCGCCTGCTCGTCACCGCTGCCGCGCTGTTCGTGGCGACGAAGTTCGTGCCGGGGATCACCCATACCGGCAGTCTGGTGTCGCTGCTGGGCGTGGCACTGGTCTTCGGCGTGGTGAACACGATCGTCAAGCCGATCCTGAAGCTCTTCTCGTTTCCGGTGGTGATGCTCACGCTGGGCCTCTTCCTGTTCGTGATCAACGGGCTGATGCTGCTGCTGACGTCGTTCCTGTCGTCGCAGCTCGATCTTGGGTTCCGTGTCGGTGGCATCCTGCCGGCGATCATCGGCTCGCTGGTGGTGAGCATCACCGCAGCACTCCTCAACTTCGTCTTCGGTACCAATCGCGGCGACGACGACTGACTCCGGCGCCGCGATGCTGTCTGCGCGTGACATTTCGGTGACCTACGGTGCCGGCGCGCCGGCGCTGGACGGTGTGTCGCTCGAGGTGCCCCGCGGTGAGGTGCGCGGCCTGCTCGGTCCGAACGGGGCCGGGAAATCCACGCTGCTGCGTGTGCTCGCCACGCTGCAGCGCCCCGACGCCGGGTCGGTGACGGTGGCCGGTGTCGATGCGATCGAGTCACCCGGTGTGGCGCGGCGGCATCTGGGCTATCTGCCGCAGGAGTTCGGATTTCCACCCGCGCTCACGCCGTACGAGCTGCTCGATCATTTCGCACTGCTCAAGGGACTCGAGCATCGCGCGACGCGCCGCGAGGCGGTGGGGGCGATGCTGACCCGCGTGAATCTCTGGGCTGATCGCGCGCGCCCGGTGAAGGCGCTCTCCGGCGGCATGACGCAGCGTCTCGGCATCGCCGTGGCGCTGATCGGCGCACCCGATGTGCTGGTGGTGGATGAACCCACCGTGGCTCTCGATCCGACGGAACGCCATCGCGTGCACGACCTGCTGCTGGAACTCGCCGAGGAGCGCGCGGTGCTGCTCTCCACACACCTGGTGGCCGATGTCGATGCGCTCTGTCATCATGCGATCGTGCTGCATCGCGGGCGTGTGGTCCGGTCGGGTCCACCGGCGGCGCTCGCCGACGTGCTGCGCGGGCGGCTGTTCCGCGCGCGCGTGGCCCGCGGTACGGCGGCGCCGGCTCACGAAGGTGTGCGCGTGATCCGTGAGTTCCTCGTCAGTGGCGCGGTGGAACGGACGATCGTGAGCGACGCACCACCCGGTGCCCCGTATGCACCCGCCGAGCCGACGCTCGACGACGTGTTCGCGGAATGCACCGGCACCGTGGCGTGATCTGACGTGCCGTGGACCCGGATCAAGGCGGTGATGCTGCTGGAAATGCGTGTGCAGCGCCGCGAGCCGCTGACGGTGCTCTACATGCTGGTCTTTGCCCTGCTGGCCATGGCATTCGCGGCGTCGGGACCAGTGGAACTCGTGCGCAATCGTGGCGCCGTGCCGCGCGACGCTGCGTGGTCGCTGATGCTGGCGAGTACGGCGATCACCGCGTTCGGACAGGTGATCACGACCATGGTGGCAGCGACGGTCGTGTTGCGCGACCGCGCTGACCGTGTCGCCGACCTGCTCGTCACGACACGTTTGACGGACGCCGAGTACCGCCTGGCAAAGCTGCTGGCCGCGCTGCTGATGCTGGCGCTCATCTACGCGGCGATTCCGCTGGGTCTGGTGGCGGGGGCGTTGCTGGGTGGCGGATCGCTGGGTTCGGCGCTCGCGGGAAGTCTGCTGCCATTCGTGCTGGTGGTGTTGCCCACGATGTTCGCGATCGGCGCACTGCAGTTCGCGGCGGGCGTGCTGAGTGGTCGCCTGTGGGTGATCGTGGGTCAGGGGCTGGTGCTGATCTGGCTGTGGAGTGCCGCGATCGACGCGGCCGCGCGTGGCGGTGGGGCGCTGCCGTCGGTGCTCGACCCGTTCGGAAGTGCACCGCTGCTGGCCGCGACGGCGATGTGGACGGACGCCGAGCGCGCCGTGCGACCGATGCCGGTGACGGCGGCGCTGGTGTGGAGCCGCATCGTGTGGCTCCTGCTTGGCGCGGGCGCGGCGTGGCTGGCCATTGGACTGCGTCCTGGTCGGCGCGGGTCGGCCGTCCGGGAGACGTCCGATCGCGGCATGGCTGCCGCCGCGAGTGTCAGCCCGGCGGCGGCGTTGTGTCGTGCGGCGGTGCCGCGGTGGTGGGTGGGTTTCACCGGCACGGCGCACTATGTGGCGCGCTGGATGCTGCGCGATCCGGGCTGGCGTGTGCTGACGGTGCTCGGCGCCGTCAACGTCGGCGTACACGCCGCGATGGCACGCCCGGATGGTTCTGCTGGATCCATGGCGCTGGACATGATGCAGGAGCACGCGCGGCTGTTCCTGATCCTGCTGGCGACGATCTATGCGGGGGAGTTGGTGTGGCGTGAACGGGAGGAGCGCTCGGCGCCCTTCTTCGACGGCCTGCCGGTGTCGCGGGGGGCGATCGTGGCTGGACGGATCGTCGGCGTGATCGTGGCCCAGGGTGCGGTGGTGCTCCTGCTCGTGGTGGCGTCGGGGGGTGGGGTGACCGTGGCGACGGGTGTCGTGCCGGTGGCGCTGCCCTGGGTCGCGGCCGCGAGCGTGCTGCTGCCATTCGTGGCGTGGATGCTGGTGTCGCTGGCGGTGCACGTGCTGGTGCAGCACAAGGTGATGGCGCACCTGCTGTGCATCGCGGGGTGGACCATGGCGAGTGTGCGGTTCGGCGCGGCCACGGCGGGCGGCGCTGGCCGGATTCCGGTGGCAGGATGGCTGGCAGTGTGCCTTCTGGCGGTGTGCATCGTCCGTGTGGTGTGGCGGGGTGATGCGCGGGGCCGGCGGCAGGACCGTCGGCCCGGAGTGTCGCATTCGCTCACGTGAGTCCGTGATGCGGCCGACACTGGCAGGTGCCGCGATCTGTCGCAGTGACGGGACATGACGGACTCGGCTGTTGGCAGTGTGAAAATTTGCTTTGCATCACTGGCAGAACGAACTGAAATCCAACACTATTCCGTTTGTTGGGAGGGATCGCTCACGGTGTGACGGTGATTGTCGCGCTCTGGGCCCATCCCTTGCGGTACCAATAAGTTCCGGCCGGGTAGCGCATTCGGCGCTGTCGGGTGACTATTCCGGACCTTTGCAGCATCCTCGCACTTAACACCCCTTCGGAGGTGGCATGACGCTATCTGTTCGCCTGCGCTCGGCGGGCTCGCTGTTCGCGCTTGCGATCAGCGCAGCGCCGCTGTTTGCGCAGACCCCACAGGCTGGGACGGTCGAAATCAATGCAGGTGTCCGCGTGTCGGATGTCGGCATCTCGAAGTATTCGTCCGTCACGTCGCCCACGGGTCTGCTCGGCCTGTACTTGCACCGGAACTTCGCCATCGAGACCGAAATCTCGTCGGCGAACGGCCGGTTGACGAATGTACCGAACGGGATTCGCTCGCTCTCGTCGTACACGCCGATTCATCTCCGCGGTGTTTTCTCGATTCCGGTGCAGGAGCAGGTTGAGCTCCTCTTCGGTCTCGGCGCTGTCCGCAACGAGCAGCGTTGGTTGGAGCCGAACCTCCCGGTTGGGCGCAACACGGCGCAGGAAGTCCGGAAGTTCAATGAGTACAGCTGGGCAACGCTCATCGGTGCTCGCCTGGGCCTGACGGACAACGTGGCGTTCCGTGCCGCCGTGACGGTGGATGGCTCGCAGTTCGACGTCTCTGACAGCCGCCTGTTCGATGGCAAGCGCAACACGAACATCGGTGGTCAGTTCGGCGTCAGCTATCTCTTCAACACCAAGCCGAAGGATGCTGACGGCGACGGTGTGGCCGACAAGAACGACAAGTGCGCAAGCACGCCGGCTGGCGTCCGCGTCGATGCGACGGGCTGCCCGCTGGACAGCGATCGTGACGGTGTGGCTGACTACCAGGACAAGTGCGCCAACACGCCGGCTGGCGTGACGGTGGACAGCACAGGTTGCCCGGTGGACAGCGACAAGGACGGCGTCGCGGATTATCAGGACAAGTGCGCCAACACGCCGGCTGGCGTGAAGGTCGATGCGACGGGCTGCCCGCTTGATTCGGACGGCGACGGCGTGAACGACTCGGCGGACCGCTGCCCGAACACTCCGCGTGGCGAGCGCGTCGATGCCAACGGTTGCCCGCTGCCGAAGGACTCGGATAACGACGGTGTGATGGACAACGCCGATCGCTGCCCGAACACCCCGGCCGGCACCAAGGTTGACGCCAACGGCTGTCAGATCGTGAACTCGGTCCTCGACACCGCCAAGACACTGGTGCTCGAAGGCGTGAACTTCCGCACGGCTTCTGCTGCACTGACGCCGGGTGGTCGTGCGGTGCTGCTTCGCGCTGTGGCGCTGCTCAAGGCCTCGGCCGATGTCCGCGTCGAAGTCGGTGGTCACACGGACAACCGTGGAACGGTGCGTGCCAACCAGCGCCTGTCGCTGGCTCGTGCCAACACCGTGAAGCGCACGCTGGTTGCTGCCGGCATCGACGCCGGTCGCATCGAAGTGAAGGGCTACGGCCCGTCTGAACCGCGTGCCACGAACGCGACGGCTGCAGGTCGCGGGCTCAACCGCCGCGTGGAACTGAAGCCGATCCGCTAAGGATCCAGCTCGACGATGAAGGGGGCGCTTCCATCCGGAAGCGCCCCCTTCGTCGTGTGCTCCACGCCAGATGGCCACACCACGCGCCAGCGAGTCAGCCTGGTGGCAACGTTCGCATCGAGCTGATCGTGAGGCCCGAGGTGGCTGATCGCATCATGGAGCATGTGTCGGCGCAGTACTTCACGCACTACTCGTTCATCGCCTGCGTGGTGGACGTGGCGGTGGCGCGTGGGGCGAAGTACGGCTCACGGTCACTGCAGGGTGGGCGCCGGCACGGGGCGGCCATCGAAGATCCGGCGCACCTGCAGTGCCAGCTCGCTCACACTGAGCGGCTTGGAGAGATAGCCGGCTGCGCCGAGTTCGTAGGCGCGCTCGGGTGTCATGCTGGCACTGTATCCGGTGCAGATCACGACGGGCAGTGCCGGTCGCAGGCGTCGCACTTCACGCAGCAGATCTTCCCCTGACATCCGCGGCATGGTGACATCGGTGAGCACCATGTCGTACGGCTCGACGCCATCGCGCAGATGATCGAGCGCGGCTTCGGCACTGGTGAACGTGGTGGTCCGGTAGCCGAAGCGGGCCAGTGCGTTCGAGAGGAAGGCGGCAACCGACTGCTCGTCGTCCACCACCAGCACGCGCTCGCGACCATGCGGAATGGAACCGGCGATGCCGAGTGGCGCAGAGGGTGTCGGGCGTCCGACGTCGGCCGGGAGTTCGATGATGGCGGTGGTGCCCTGATGGAGCACCGATTCCAGCCGGAACGCGCCACCCATGCCCGTGATGATGCCATGCACCATGGCGAGGCCCATGCCGGTACCCTCCTGTGGCGGCTTCGTCGTGAAGAACGGGTCGAGTGCGCGCTCCAGCACTTCGGGCTGCATCCCGGTCCCGGTGTCACGGACTTCCAGGCGCAGCAGCGGCTGCTTCGCCTGCGTTGCGCTGCGCAGCAGCCGGACGGTGAGCGTTCCGCCGGTGTCGCGCATGGCGTAGATGGCGTTGGTGCAGAGGTTCAGGATCACCTGGTGCAGCTGACCGGCATCGCCCAGCACGGTCGGGACGCGGTCTTCGTCGTGCAGGTCGATCGTGACGCCGGCGGGCAGCGTCGGGAGCAGCAGGCGCAGGGTCTCGGCCACGATCGGTTCCAGCTCGACGGGATGCAGGTCCTCGCCGCTGCGACGGCTGAAGGTCAGGATGCGCTGCACCATCTGCCGCCCGCGTGCGGCGGCCGTCAGCACCTGATGCAGGTCGGCCTGCAATTCGTCGGAGTCGGCGTCCAGCATGGCCAGGTCGGCATAGCCGATCACGCTCGCCAGGATGTTGTTGAAGTCGTGGGCAATGCCGCCCGCCAGTGTGCCCACGGCCTCCATCTTCTGCGACTGCCGGACGTCGGCCTCGAGCCGGCGTCGCTCGGTGACGTCGAGCGTGAGGGCCATGCCGAAGCGGATGGTGCCATCGGCATCGCGCACCGGCACCACACGCACGTCGAAGATGTTGTCGCCAAGCCGCATCTCGAACTGCTGTTCGTTGCCCTCCAGCGCGCTGCGGCAGTGGCGCTGCATGAGCGCACTGGTCTGGGCGTCGAGTGAGTGCCCGACGGGCATGCCGACGAGTGCAGCCGAATCGAGGCCGGCAATGCGAATGCCGCGTCCGGCCGCCAGCAGCAGGTTGGCGTCGCCGTCGAAGAGGATCACCGCGCCACCGGGATAGTTGTCGATCAGCGTGCGATAGAGTTCATCACTGAACCGGAGCTGCGCGCTGACGCGTCGCTGTTCAGTGATGTCCACGGCGGAGCCGAGCAGCCGCGTGACGTTGCCGTCGGCATCGCGTTCGAACACCGTGATGCGATCATTCAGCCATCGCCACTCGCCATCGCGATTGCGGACGCGGTAGGTGATGTCGAGCTGAGGGTCGCCCGTCTGCCGGAGCGTGCGCGCGGCGTGGCGCATCGCGTCGATATCGTCGGGGTGATAGAGCGACATCACTTCGTCACGCGACATGACGGACATGTCGTCGAGGGAGCTTCCGAGCATCTGCAGCAGCGCGTCGTTTGCGAAGGTGACGCGTCGCTGGCGCACGTCGAGCACGTAGAGGTACGTCGAGACGGTGGAGACGATGCTCTGCAGCAGGCGACGATGCTGGTCGAGCGACTGCTCCATCTGCCGCCGTTCGCGCTCGGCGCGGCGCATGTCGCTGAGGTCGTGCACGATGCTGAGCACGCCGGTGATCTGCCCATCCTCGAGCAGCGGCGAGTTCGACACCAGCACATGGGCAACGGCGCCGTCGGCGCGGATGCTCTGCGCCTCGTAACTGGAGCTTTCACCAGCCAGGGCGCGCCGCACGCGCTCGAGCGCCGTAGTGCGATCCGCCGCGGAGGGCAGTGGCACGGGGTAGGCTCCCGGCGGCGTGTCCGCGGCAATGCCGGCACTGCGCCGTGCGGCGGCATTCATGCGCACCACCCGACCGTCCCGATCGAGGACCAGGATGGCATCGGGTGCATTGTCGAAGAGGCGCTGCCACCGGTCGCGTCGATCACGCGCCACGCGCACCGCCGACACCTGCAGCCACGTGATGACGGCCAGCACGCCACCCTGCAGCACGAGCGCCATCAGCAGGAAGGGGCGCGGTGGTGTGGCCCCATCGAACGCGCCGGGCGGAGTGGGAATCGCGATGCCCGACACCACGCCCCCGATGAGCGCGAGCATCACCACCTCGGCGGCGATGACCACCAGCGTGGCGGGCTTCTTCGGGAGCCAGCCGACGGCCGAGGCCATCGGGATCGCAAGGCAGGGCCCCAGCAGATACGGTCCTGCGCCCGCGTACCAGGTGACCACTGCGATCACGGGGAGATCGACGCACGCCTGGGCGGCGTCGAACCACGGGCGCCGCTGCGGCACCAGCACGTACTCGAGGGCGACGACGAGCAAGGCGCTGAGGGCAATCCAGACGGCCCATATGGCGAACACCCATCGGGGCAGCTGGCCGAGGAGCCGGTCATCGAGGAGGGTCGCGGCCACGCTGAATGCCATCCACAGCACCAGCCGCCCGCGCGCGAAGCGGGTGACGTGCGGTGGGTGAACGGAGTGTTCAGCGGTGGTGTCTGCGATCAGCGGCATGACGGCGTGCCCGACAGAATGGGGAAGGCTCGGGTCTGCTCCCCATCATTTCAGTGAAGGGAGTCGGAACAAGGTGCTGTCCGGACCGGCGGGGGATATCCACACACCGTCGGCGTCACAGTGCATTGCCAGCGCACGACTTGGGCCGTTTGTCCACATCGGCGTGTACGGGCTATCCACAATATCCACAACGACTTAGCTGGTATTTGTTCGGGATTGTGGGGGACGTCACGACGGTGTACCCTTGTCTTCCGCGACCGGCGCTGGTCGCCATGCGCGCTGGTCGTCGCCGTTCGAGAGGGTTTCGCAGAGATGTCAGCGCCACAGCCACCGAACCAGTCCGATCGCCAGCGCCGTGATGCCGGTGCTCGGGGGCCACGGGCCTCAGCGGGCGGCGGAAAGCCGCGGGCCCAGGGCCGTGAGCGCGGCCAGCTCCAGCCACGCGGCGAGGAGATCGAGATTGGGATCGCCCGTCGACGCGGAGCGGGCGGCGGTGCAGTGGGCGGTGATCTCGGACGCCAGCGACTGCGGATCGCCGCGTCCGCGGAGTCCAACGGCGAGGAGACCGGCCGCATCGGCCAGCCGCTCGCGCACGAAGAGCTGGAAGCGAAGCCGCAGCTCCGTCTCGTTCGTACTCGCCGTGAGATCGGTCACACCGCGCCGCTGCTCGCGCAGCGCGGCGAGTCCTTCGACGGCGGACTCGAGCCCGGCCGCATCGGGGTGGAGCAGGAGCGTCCGCCAGATGCCCCACAGTGGCGCCGCGGGCTGTTCGGACAGGTCTGGGCGCTGCTGCGTCGCCTGTGCGAGACGCTCCTGGACAGCGGTCTGCTGGAGCCAGGTCCGCGTATGCGCCACGCTCGCCGGTCCGGCGACGGCAGCCAGGGCGCAGAGGCGCACGGCGTGACGCAGCAGTCCCTCGTCGGCGGTGGCCGGCTGGAGGCCGAGCGCCCGGTGCAGCAGGTTCGCTCGTTCGGCCCCGACGCGCAGGGCCGCCCGCTCCAGGCTGGGCGTGGTGCCGGTCGAGCCGGATCGGAGCGCGTCGCGTCCCAGCAGTGCCGCGAGTTCGTAGGCGGTCGCGAGCGTGTGCGCCGTCTCGCGGAGCGCGGGCGACTCGAGCGGGGTGATGGCGCGTTCGGCGGCCGTCAGGCTGGCCAGCCGCTCCGCCAGGGGCATGGCGTCGACCGCCCAATGCCGATCCACGAGGTCCGCGCCACTGGCGGGCGGCGCGGGGAAGAGCGCATGTGAGGCCACCGACATGACGTTGGGCACTCCCTCTGCTGCGTCCCGCCACGACGGCATCGAGGCGGGTGTGCGCAGGAGATCGTGGTGCGGGACCGTGAAGTTCGCCATCTGATACTCTACTAATAACCGGACGTCGTGCTTCCAGGCAACTTGGGGCGGGCGTCTCTGCGGGAGATCCACCGTGGCGCTGCTACCCCAGACCACCGAGACGTCCACCACCGCCATGGCCGGCGTGACCGCCGATCTGACCCTCGAACTGCTGATGCGGCAGGCGCTGGACGTGCCCGGTGCGGCGACGGCGTTGCTCGAGGCCTTCGCGGCGCAGACGCGCGCACTGCGGCTGGTGCAGGAGGCCGATGCGCGTGGTGCGGCATCTTTGCCGCCGGAATTGCGACACCGGCTGGCAGCGGTCGTCGAGCGGACCCCGTCGTGGCTGGCCGCTGGTGGCGCTGGGGTACGCGCCTGAGGCGGCAGACGATAGAATGCAGAGCCGAAACGGCCCGGCGACGATGCTGGTGCCATGCAGGGATGAATGCCGGCCTGTCGTGCCCATGCCCTGTGCCCCTTTCGCTCGTGCTGCCGTGATGCCGTTTTCGCTTCCAGAGACACCGGCTGACCTTGCCGACGCCACATGGCCGGAGATCGCCGCCTACTACGACGCCCTGGCCTCCACGGCTCCGTCGCGTGACACGGCGCGAGAATGGTTGCAGCAATGGTCCCTGCTCGAGGAGCTCGTCAATGAGGCGGCGTCGCAGGCGCTGATCGCCTACACGGGCAACACGGCGGATGCCGAGGCGGAGGCGCGCTACCTGCGCTTCGTGACCGAGATCCAGCCGAATGCCGAGGCGCGGCAGACCGGGCTGGCGCAGCTGTTGATCACGACCGGGATCGATGACGCCGACCTCGCGGTCCTGTTGCGCGAGTTCCGGACGACGGTGTCGATCTTCCGCGAGGCCAACGTGGCGCGATTTGCGCAGATCGAGGAGCTGAGCGCGGCGTACCAGAAGCTGGCGGGTGGCCTGAGCGTGGAGATCGACGGCCGGACGCTGACGATTCCGCAGCTGCAGCCGCTGCTCGAGTCGGACGATCGCGTGTCGCGTGAGCAGGCGTTCCGGGCTGGGGCCGATGCGTATCTCTCCCATCGTGACGAGATATCGGAGCTATTCGAGAAGATGTACGTGCTGCGGCAGGAGGTCGCGCGCGAGTCGAGCTTCGCCGACTACGAGGCGTACGCCTTCGCGTCGAAGCACCGGTACGACTACGCGGCGGACGATGTCGCACGTTTTCACGATGCGGTGGCCGAGGTGGTGACGCCGGCGGCCGCGCGTGTGCATGCCTACCGTCGTGACCGACTTGGCGTGGACTCGGTGCGCCCATGGGACCTGGCCGTCGATCCCGATGGGCTCGCGCCATTGCGCCCCTTCAAGGATGCGGCGGAGTTCGTCGCGACGAGCAGCCGGATCTTCACCGCGCTGGATGCCGAGCTGGGGTCGCGGTTCGACGACATGGCGCGGGATGGGCTGCTCGACCTGGAGAGCCGTCCGAAGAAGGCACCCGGTGGATATTGCACCACGCTGCACCATCGCAAGCAGCCGTTCGTGTTCATGAATGCCGTCGGTGTGAGTGATGACGTGACGACGCTGGTGCATGAGGCGGGGCACTGCTTTCATGCGTATCTGGCCTCGCATCAGGAACTGATCTGGCAGCGCGGGACGGGCTCGGAAGCCGCGGAACTGGCGAGCATGTCGATGGAGTTGCTGGCCGCGCCCCTGTTTGCGTTGCCGGTGGGCTACTACACGCCCGACCAGGCCCGCCGTGCGCAGGCGGCCCATCTCGAGGACGTGCTGCTGGCGCTGCCACACATCGCCAGCGTGGATGCGTTCCAGCGCTGGATCTACACCAGCGGCGAGGGGCACGACCGCGATGCGCGTGATGCGGCGTGGCTGCGGTTGCGCACGCGCTTCGAGCAGGGCATCGACTGGACGGGGCTGGAGCGCGAGCGCACGGCGCGCTGGTACCGTCAGCTGCACATCTTCGAGTTGCCGTTCTACTACATCGAGTACGGCATCGCGCAGCTTGGTGCCCTGCAGGTGTGGAAGCGGAGCCTGACCGATCCCGAGGGGGCGCTGGCCGGCTACAAGGCCGCGCTGCGTCTGGGCGGCACGCAGGGGCTGCCGGCGCTGTACGCGGCGGCAGGGGCACGGCTGATCTTCGATGCCGATGGGATGCGCGAACTCGTGGGGCTGGTCGAGGAGCGACTCGAGACGCTGCGCGGTTCGACGGTCTCGTGAGCGGCACCGGCACCGTCACGGTGCCGGCCGCACCGGGTGACGGACGGCACGATCCCTATGCGGCACTGCGCGTGCCGGCCTTCCGGTGGTTCGTCGTCAGCCTGATGGCGATGACGATCGGCGTGCAGATCCAGGGCATCGCCGTGGCGTGGCAGGTCTACGCCGCCACCAACGATCCGCTGGCGCTCGGACTCGCCGGTCTGGCGGAGGTGCTGCCATTTCTGGCGCTGTCGCTGCCGGCGGGCCAATGGGCCGACCGGTACGACCGCCGCCGGCTGTCACTGATCGGCATCGGTGTGCTGGTGCTGTGCGCCGCGCTCTTCCTCGCCATGACGACCGGGCTGCACCTGCGCGAGGGCACCACGGTGCTCGACGTCGGTGCCACGGCGTGGTCGTCGCCGATCCTGATCTATCTCGTGCTGGGGGTGTCGGGGGTGGCACGCGCCATCCTGCAGCCGGCACGCCAGGCGTTGGGCACGATGATCGTGCCTGCGTCACTGTACGCCAATGCGGCGACGTGGCGGAGCTCGATCTGGCAGTTCGCGTCGGTGCTCGGTCCGGCCATCGGTGGGCTGCTGTTCGCCTTCGTCGGTGCACTGACGACGTATGCGGTGGTGCTGGCGCTGATCGCGCTCTCGTTCTGGGGCATGTCGATGGTGCGTGTGCCGGCGACCGATGGTGTGAGGCCCCCGCGCAGCATGGCCGGTGCGGGAATGCTGGAAGGGGTGCGCTTCGTGCTGCGCGACAAGCTGGTGCTGGCGGCGCTGTCGCTGGACCTCTTCGCGGTGCTCTTCGGTGGTGCCACGGCGCTGTTGCCTGTCTTCACGAAGGAGGTGCTGCACGTGTCGCCGGAATGGCTCGGCTACCTGCGTGCGGCACCGGCGGTCGGCGCGGTCCTGATGGCACTGGCCATTGCACATACACCGGTGATCGAGCGGGCCGGACGCACGCTGCTGGTGGCGGTGGCCGTGTGGGGGCTGAGCATCATCGGCTTCGCGCTGTCGCGTGACGTCTGGCTCAGCTGTGCGCTGCTGGCGCTGGGCGGGGCGGTGGACAGCGTGAGCGTCGTGATCCGCTCGACGCTGCTGCAGACGCGGACACCGCCGCATGTGATGGGACGCGTGATGGCCGTGAACTCGATCTTCATCGGCAGCGCCAACGAAATCGGTGCGTTCGAGAGCGGACTCACGGCGAAGCTGTTCGGTGCAGTGAACAGTGTGCTGATCGGTGGGGTGGCCACGCTGGTGGTGGTGGTGGCGATGACGGTGCTGTCGCCCACGCTGCGACGGCTGGGGCGTGTGCACGAACCGGATCACGACGGGCCGACATGACGAACGCAGGGCCGGCGTGACCGCCGACCCTGCGCCTGATCCCGTGGTGCGACCGCCGAGGTGACTACGGCAGTGCCTTCACCACATCCGGCAGCGCGAACACCGACGCCTCGATCGGGTCGAACTTCACGGCGGTGATGTTCAGGACGATGTCGCCGTTGGGCGTGCCCTGCGTGACCTTGGTGGGCAGCTTCAGCGCACCGAACGGCTTGTACTCGTCGTACATGATCTTCTGCTCGCCAGCGTCCTGCTGGATCACTTCACCGAGCTTGAGGCCGGTGACATCGTCGTAGTACACCGTGCGCGTGCGCCCCGACTTGGCCACGATCTTCACCGGCCACGCCTTCTTGCCGGCGAACTGCGCCGCCTCGAGGACCTCGGCGGTGGTGTAGCTGCCGGCCTCCCAGAGGCCCGCGGTGGGCGTCAGCGACGTCGCGGCTTCGGCCGACGTGGTCGCCGGCTCCTTGCGGGCGCCTTGCTGCGGGTCGACACCCCACGCCACGGTGCCATCGAAGCCCTGTACCACCTGGCCATAGCTGGCCACGTCGATGACCATGAGCATGCGGCCCGGCGCGGTCTTGCGCTCGTACCCCGCGCTGATGCCGGCGAAGGTGATGTCGGCGGTGCCGCTTTCGGTGCGGGTGGGCGCGGCCTTGAATGCCGCGATCCCGCCGACGGCTGCAGCATGTTTGTCGAACAGCGCCTGCGCCGTGGGCTTCTGGGCCAGGACCACGCTCGGAACGACCAGCGCCGCCGCGAGGATGGCGCGACGGATGGCAGTACGGGACATCGACAGGACTCCATGAGTGAAAGGGACTCCCTCAGTACGCGTGCCGCGCACGAAGGTGTCAGGCAGGGGCACCTCCCTGCAGACGACCGACGTGCACCGGATGTCCCATGGATGGGTCAGCCACAGCTCCGCATGATGACGAGGGTCAGGGCCACCTCCACCGCAGCGGCGGCCGCCGCCCAGACGAACAGCGCCGGTCGGCGACCCTTCGGTTTGCTGCCCAGCGTGCGGCCGCAGGCCGGGCAGGTTGCGGCGTCGCCCACCAGGACGACGCCGCAATCCCCACAACGAATCTCCACGTCGGAACCTGGGCTGGGATCAGCGTGACGAGGTCGCCGGCGGCGTCGGCCACTTGTCGAACCAGCTGCGCATGTAGAGCTGCGTGCGCATCCAGTTGGAGGGCTTGGACGACGTGCCGTGCCACTCCTCGTTGAAGCGGATCATGGCGGTGGGCACCTTCATCATCTTCAGTGCCGAATAGAACTCCTCGGTCTGCGGCATCGGCGTGCGGAGGTCGAGCACGCCGGTCATCAGCATCGTGGGCGTCTTCACGTTGCCGACGTACATCAGCGGCGAGCGGCGGAGGTGCTCCGACGGGTCATCCCACGGCAGGCGGGCGAAGTTGCGGTACCAGCTCGCCCCATCGGTGGTGCCGACGAAGCTGAGCCAGTCGATGACGGGGCAGTTGGCGCTGGCGGCGGCGAAGCGATTGGTGTGGCCGACGATCCACGACGTCAGGACGCCACCACCCGAGCAGCCGAACACGTACATGCGCTTGCTGTCCACATACCCACGGTTGATGACCGTGTCCACCGACGCCATCAGGTCGTCGAAGTCCTTGCCGGGATAGGCGTTCTTGATGGCATTGCCGAAGGCACTGCCGTACCCCGTGGAGCCGCGCGGATTGGTGTAGAGCAGCACGTAGCCGTTGGCCACGTGATCCTGGCGCGCGAGGTTGAAGCCGCCGTTGTACATCGCGTGCGGGCCGCCGTGGATCTCCAGCATCAGCGGATACTTCTTCGACGGATCGAAATCGGGTGGCTTGACGACCCAGCCCTGAATGCGGAATCCATCCACGCTGGTCAGCCAGATCTCCTCGGTGCGACCGAGCTGCTTGCCGGCGAGGACATCGTCGTTGACGCGCGTCAGGCGCGTGATCACCGCCGGTGTGCGGGCGTTCAGGCGCACCACGTCATTGGGCTGCAGCTCGGTCGACATGATGCCGACCATGTTGCCGAGTCGATCCATGTCGGTGACGCTGAGCACCTGCTTGCCCGTCGTGACGGCGCGCGTCTGCCCGGTGACGCTGGTGAAGTACAGGTTGCGATAGCCTTCGTTCTCGACGTTGTAGTACACGCCGCTGTTGTCGGGCGCCCACATCATGCCCTGCGGTGCGCGATCGAGTGCGGCGTTGAGTGCACGCGGGCTGGAGCCGTCGGCGTTCATCAGGTAGATGTTCGCGTCCTTCCAGGTGGCGTCGGTGGAGTCGTAGCCGGTGTAGGCGATCAGCTTGCCATCGGGCGAGGCGATCGGGTTGTTGTCTGGTCCCTTGCGACGGGTCAGGGCGGCGATGGTGCCGTTGGCCACGTCGGCGCGGTAGATCTCCGATTCACGCCAGGTGCCCTCGGAGTCGGGCGTGCGGAGGCTACTGAACAGCAGCGCCTTGCCGTCGGGGGTCCAGCGGGCCGCGCTGTGATTCCAGTTGCCGTTGGTGACCGGCCGCGCCTGCCCGCCATCGGCCGACATCACGAACAGGTGCTGGTAGCCATCATCGGTGAAGCCGACGCGATCGGAGCGGTAATTGAGGCGCTGCACGATGCGCGGTGATTCGGTCCACTTTGAACCTTTCGGTGCCGCCGGGAGCGCGATGTTCCACGTCTCGCGGGTGGGCACGTTCATGCGGAAGGCGATCTGCTGCCCATCGGGCGACCACTCGGGCTCCGTGGGCGCCTCGGTGAGGCGGGTCAGCTGCGTGGGGCCGGCATCACCATCCATGAAGCGCACCCAGAGCTGCATGCCGCTCGGCTGGCCGGTGGCGATGTAGAGCAGCTTCGAGCCATCGGGTGACCAGCGCGGCGCCGATCCCGTGACCACGCTGCGCTGACGGGTGCCGTCGGCGTTCATGACCCAGATGGCGGTGTCCCACTTGTCGTTCACCTTGTCCACGCTGCGCCTGGTGAAGGCGACCTGCTTGCCGTCGGGGGAGAGCTGCGGGTCGCCGACGTCCTCCCATTCGAGATGATCCGCAACGGTGATGCGGCGGTTGGCGGGCGGCGCGGCGGACTGCTGCGCGGCGAGCGGGGCTGCCGTGGCCAGCGCGAGGCTGGCGGTGGCGAGGAGGTGCGGAAGACGACGCATGACGGGTTCTCCGGCGGGTGGTCGGGCTGTGTAGAAGGACGCACGGGGAATGATGTGGTGGCGGACGCTTCCGTGCAGGGCCCGTTGTTCGCAGGGCCTCCCCCACCGTATATCTCAGAACGCCGCAGCGCCGGCCTGACCGATCCCGGACCAGCGATTCCCACGGGCCGCATGCCTTCCGATCCCCCTGATCTCGACGTCACGGCGTTGCTCGACGACCTCGGCGCTGGCGTGCCTGGTGCCGCTGATCGGCTGGCCGGCGCCGTGATGGCAGAAATGCATCGCATCGCCGAGCGGGCGCTCCGCCGCGAGGACGACGGGCACACGCTGCAGCCCACCGAACTGGTCGACGAGGCGCTGGTCCGGCTGCTGGGTGAGCGGGCGGCGCGGTGGGAGAACCGGGCGCAGTTCTACTCGGTGGCGTCGCAGGTGGTGCGGCGGATCCTCGTGGACCATGCGCGCAGCCGGCGGCGACTCAAGCGCGATCACGGTGTGCGCGTGACGCTCGACGAGCGTGTCGCCGAGGTACAGGGCCGGTCGCTGGACCTGCTCGCGCTGGACGATGCCCTGCAGGAACTCGACCGGCATGCGCCGCGTCAGGCCCGCGTCGTCGAGCTGCGTTTCTTCGGTGGTCTCGACGTGGACGAGACCGCGATGGCGCTGGCCATCTCGCCGGCCACGGTGAAGCGCGACTGGACGTTCGCGCGTGCCTTCCTGCTGAAGACGATGCAGGCGGCCTGAGCGATGAGTGACGCCGCGCTCTCGGCCACACGCATGGTCCTGCTCGAATCACTGTTCGATGGTGCGCTGGCGCTCCCGGAGCCATCGCGCGAGGAGTTCATCGCGATCAGCTCGTCGCACGATCCGTGGCTGGAGTCCGAACTCCGCGGCCTGCTCGCGGCGCACGCGCGCAGTGACAGCGAATTCGTGTTGCCGGTGCGGGTGGAGCACGAACTGGCAGAGCGCTACGTCGGCTCCCGGCTGGGTGCGTACGAGATCGGGCGGCAGATCGGCGCGGGCGGCATGGGCACCGTGCATGAGGCGGTACGCGCCGACGATCAGTACCGCGCGCGAGTTGCGGTGAAGTTCCTGCGTCGCAGCGCGGAAAGTGCCGTGGCGATCCGCCGGTTCCGCGCCGAGCGCCAGATCCTGGCCTCGTTGCAGCATCCGAACATCGCCTCGCTGGTGGATGGTGGAGTGACCGCCGATGGGCTGCCGTATTTCGTGATGGAGTACATCGACGGCGTACCGATCACGCGCTGGTGCGAGGGGCGCCGACTCGATGTCGCCAGTCGTCTGGCGCTGTTCGAGCAGGTGTGCGCTGCGGTGCGGGCTGCGCACCAGAAACTGGTGGTGCACCGCGACCTGAAGCCCGGCAACATCCTCGTGACGGCGGATGGGACGGTGAAGCTGCTCGACTTCGGCATCGCGAAGCTGATCCGCGATGGGGAGAGCGACGGCGATGCGACCGCGACGCAGGCGGGCCAGCGAGCCTTCACCCCGGAGTACGCGGCGCCGGAGCAGATCGTGGGCTCGGCCGTCGATACCACCACCGACGTGTACGCGCTGGGCGTGGTGCTGTTCGAACTGCTGACCGGGCGGCGGCCCTTCGACCTACAGGGGACGACGGCGGGCGAGATGGAGCGCATCGTGACGGAGCAACCGGCGCCACGGCCGAGCAGCGTGCTGTCGCCCACGCGGTGGCAGGAGTTGTCGGAGCGTTCTGCGGCACGCGCGCGCCGATCGATCGAGGGCGACCTCGACGCGATCGTGATGATGGCGTTGCGCAAGGAGCCGGGTCGCCGCTACGCGTCGGTGGATGCGCTGGCGCGTGATGTGGAGCGGCATCGGGAGCAGTTGCCGGTGCAGGCACGGCCCGACAGCCTGGCCTATCGGGTGCGCAAGTTCGTCAGTCGGCGGCGCTGGGAGACGGTCGCGGTCACCGCGGCGGTGCTGTCGCTGGTGGGCGGCACGGTGGCGGCGCTGCGTGAGGCACGGCGTGCCGAGGCGCAGGCGGTGCTGGCGAAGCAGGAGGGGGCGCGGGCCACCGAGGTCAGTCGATTCCTGACGACGATGCTCAATGCTGCGAACCCCGAGTCGTTCGGTCGCGACATCACGATGCGCGCCGTGCTCGACTCGGCGGTGATGCGCGCGGATTCGTCGAAGCTGTCGCCGGAGCTGGAGTCGGAGATCCGCAGGATCATGGGTGGGGCGTATCTGGCGCTGGGCGAACTGGACATCGCGGAGCGGCAGTTCCGGCTGGATCTCGCGGCGCACCGTCGGGCCGCGCCGGGCGGTGACTACGGCACGGCAGTGACGTATTCGCAGCTGTCGCTGGTTGCCGAGACGCGCGGCAACATGGTCGCGGCGGATTCGCTGCTGCGCGTTGCCGAGAACCTGTTCGCGCGGTTTCCTCACAGCGATCGTCGCGAAGAAAGTACGGCCATCGAGAACCGCGCGCGGGTGCTCTACCAGCTGGGCAAGGTGCCCGACGCGCTGGCGCAGATGCGGAAATCGCTCGCACTCGGCGAGCGGTACTTCGCCGAGGATGATTCGGCGCGGGCCCCGTCGTTTCTGAATGCGGCCGTGGTTTTTTCCGAAGCAGGCGAGTTGGCGGCGGCAGACACTATTTCATTGCGAGGGCTCGAGACGGCGACACGGGCCCACGGCGTGAATCATCCGCTCGTCGCATCAGCGTATTCGATCCGTGCAGGCGTGCTGGAGCTGTTGAATCGCGTGGACGAGGCGTCGGCGGCGTATGTGCAGTCGCTGGCGATCAAGCGGCGCATTCTCGGCGCGCAGCACATCAGCTATGCGACGACCGCCGTGAACTACACCGATCACCTGATGCGGCGCGAGAAGTGGCGCGAGGCGGCCACGATGGCGCGGGAGATTCTCGCGCTGCGCGGCACGTCGCTGGGTGAATCGAGCTATCCGGTGCAGGGCTGCCTGATGCACCTTGGCCGCGCGTTGGCGCACCTGGATTCAGCCAAAGCGGGTGAGCAATTGGTGCGGGAGGTGCGCGCGATGCGAGAGAAGAGTCTGCCGGCAGGCCACTGGTTGCTCGCGTCCACGGACGGCGCGCTGGGCGAAGTGATCGCGTTGGACGGACGGTACGTGGAGGCCGAGCGGTTGCTGCTGTCGGCGGAATCGCGGGTGCGCGAAGCGCGCGGCGTGGCGAGCGGTCCAGTTGCGGATCAGCGGAAGCGCTTGATCGCGCTGTACATGCTGTGGGGGAAGCCGGCTGAGGCGGCGGCGTGGCAGGCGAAGATGGCCACGGCAAAACAGGGCTGATGCGCGAACGGCTGGCCGGGTGAACGAACACCGGCCAGCCGTTCACGCGCGTTGGTGACCTCAGGGCGTGATGCGGAACACTCTTGCGATGCGGGGCGTGCCGTTCACGTAGCCGACTCCCACCGAGCGACCGTCGGCGGAGATGGCGAGGCCTTCGGAGCGCGTCGCCGTGCCGTAGGCGGCGATGGTGGGCCCCGTCTGCGCCCAGGCACCCGATGCGAAGGTGTACACCTTTGCGATGCCCTGACTGGCGCCGGTGGCGGCGACACGTGTGCCGTCATCGGAGATGCCGACGGTTTCGCCGAGCCCTTCGCCGTTGAGTCCAGTGGAACCGAGAATGTCCCCACCGACCTGCGTCCACGTGGCGCCGACGAGGTCGAACACCCGCAGCTTGCCGGAGGCCCCACCGCCGCCGCTCACGCCGCCCTCGCGGTCGCCGGGGGCAGCCACCACGATGCGGGTTCCCGTCGCGTTGAGGGCGAGTCCCGAACCGAAGGTGTCGCTGATCTGCTCGCCTTGCATCACGTCGCCGAGCAGCGTCCACGTTGCCCCGACGAGGCGATACACCGTCGCAGTACCGGCGCGCGACGAGCCGGCGGCCGAGGACGAGCCGGCGGCGATGGTCGAGCCGTCACTGGAGATATCGAGCGCACTGCCGAACTCGTTGCCGGCCGTGAGCGTCGCGCCGACCTGTGTCCAGGTGCTGCCAATCAGATCGAAGACCTTCACTCGGCCGGTGACGCCACCCACGCCTGATCCAGACGCGACGAGCCGCGACCCGCTGGCGGACAGGGCCACGTAGAGGCCGAAGCCCCAGGAGCTACCGTCGCCGTCGAGGTCGGCTCCGACCTGTGTCCACGTGCCGGCGACGAGGTCGTACACGCGCACGTGGCCAGAGGAGGACCCCCCGCCATCGTTGAGATACGCGCCGATGGCGATCCGCGACCCAGCGGCGTTGATGGCGACGCTCGTTCCGGCTCGGTCATCGGCGCCCTCGCCGACAATGTCGGCGCCAAGTTGTGCCCACGTCGAGCCGGTGCGCTGGTACACGCGCGTGGTGCCGTTTGCGCCGCCACCAAACGCACCAACCACGATGCGTGTGCCGTCGGCGTTGAGCGCCATTGCATGCCCGTGATAGAGATCCGGGCTGGTCATGTCGTTGCCAAGCTGCGCGATCGGGCCCAACGTGGTCGTGAGCGCGTAGGTCTGCGGCGCGATGGTGACGCCCGAGCCCGTGCCGGTCACGCTCAGCGTGCTGGTGGCTGCGGCGACGCCCAGATTGCTGGCGAGCGGGATCGTGTCGGTCGTGACGCCGGCGGCGAGCGTCTGGCTGGTGGCGGTGACGCCGGTGGGCAGACCGGTGACGTTGACCGTGACTGTCCCGGTGAAGCTGCCGGTGCGGGTCACGGTGACGATGATGCTCCCCGAACGGCCCGCCTCGAGGCTCCCCGACGGGGCCGACAACGCGATGACGGCCCCGTTGCCGGCCGCCACGGTGATGGTCACGGATTGCGGCGCGATGGTCACACCGCTTCCGGTGCCGGTGACCGTATACGTCACGGGCGCCGTGGTGGCGGCCGCGGTGGCCGCCGCCGTCAGCGTGATGGTGGCCGAGGTGGCGCCGGCGGCGATCGTCGCGGTGGAGGCGGTCACGCCGGTGGGCAGTCCGGTGGCCGTCACGGTGACGGGACCGGTGAAGCTGCCGCCTCGCGTCAGCACCACCGGCACGACCGTGGTGGCACCGGCCTGCAGCGCCGATGCCACGACGCCGACGGTGATGGTGGCGGTTGCGGTCGGCGGCGGCGGCTGGGTGGGACTACCGCCGCCGCCGCAGGCGGTGACGAACGCCGTGACGAACACGAGGGCCAGCGCCTTGCTGGCCGTACGGACGCGGGGGGGAACCATCGGAGCCATCTCCTGCCTGTCGTGAGTCGTGATCGCACCGTCACGGCAGGACGCCGAGGGGTGCCACGAACGGGACGCGACAGAACGCGTCGGCAGGGCTCACGGCCGACCCGCCGTGGCTACTCTCCGCGGTACGTACACCCCGACGTACAGGTCTCCCGCACCTGGATCTCGCTCAACTGCGGCAGCGTGCCGATCAGCCGGTCCCAGATCCAACGGGCCAGCACCTCGCTGGTGGGATTCTCGAGCCCGTCGATTTCATTCAGGCAGTAATGATCGAGCCGGGCATCCAGTGGCGCCCAGGCGGCCTTCAACTCGCCGAAATCCATCAGCCAGCCGGTGTGGGGATCCACCGGGCCGCGCACCACGATGCGAATGCGGAACGAGTGCCCGTGCAGCCGGCGACACTTGTGCCCCGGTGGCACGTTGGGCAGCCAGTGTGCCGCTTCGAACGTGACGTCGCGATGCAACTCGACGATGTGACCGGTGGCGCTCATCGGATCTCCAGCCATTTGTGCGTCTGCAGGCTCAGGCGCCACTGCGGATGTGCAAGGCAATAGGCCAGCGCGGCGCGCACGTTCGCGTCGCCGTGGGGGCCATCCATCGGCTGCAGGTAGAACATGCGGAAGTCGAGATCAGCAAATCGTTCCGGCTGCGCATCGGGCTCGGCCTGCGGATACACGAGCTTCAGCTCCGTGCCGCTGGTGAGCACCAGCGGTGCGTTGGCCTTGGGACTGACGCAGATGTGGTCGAGGCCGCGCGGCGCGGGCTGCGTGCCGTTCGTTTCGACGGCCACTTCAAAGCCGCGTGCATGCAGCGCATCGATCGCCGCCTCGTCGAGCTGCAGCAACGGTTCGCCGCCGGTACAGACGACCAGCTTGCGTGCACGAGGAGACGCACCGGCAGGCCAGAGCGCGTCGACATGTGCGGCGAGTGCGTCGGCATCACCGAACTTACCACCATCGGGGCCGATGCCGACGAAATCGGTGTCGCAGAACTTGCAGACGGCCGTGGCACGATCAGCCTCGCGACCGGTCCAGAGGTTGCACCCGGCGAATCGCAGGAACACTGCCGGTCGCCCGCTCTGCGCCCCCTCGCCCTGCAGCGTATAGAAGCACTCCTTCACGGCATACGCCATCAGTGCGGCTCCGCCGGAGCAACGGCATACCGGGTGGGGTCGGCGATACCGGCCTCACGAAATCCCTTGTGGCGCAACTGGCACGCATCACAATGCCCGCAGGCGCCTCCATCGTCGCTGGGATCGTAGCAGCTGATGGTGCGGCTGTAGTCCACGCCGAGCGACGTGCCGAATTCCACGATCTGCTTCTTGGTCATCTGCTGCAGCGGGGCGCGGATCACGACGCGCGTGCGTCCCTCCACCGCCGATGCGGTGGCGAGGTTTGCCAGCGTTTCGAAGGCGCTGATGAACTCCGGGCGGCAGTCTGGATAGCCGGAGTAGTCGAGCGCGTTGACGCCGATGAAGATGTCGCTGGCGCCCAGCACTTCGGCGTAGGCGAGTGCGAACGACAGGAAGATGGTGTTGCGCGCCGGCACATACGTGACCGGGATGCCGTGCGCGAGGTCGTCGGCGCTCCGGTCCTTCGGCACGGCGATCGAGGCGTCGGTCAGCGCCGAGCCGCCGAACCCGCGCAGGTCGATGTCGAGCACGGCGTGACCGGCGGCACCGAGGGTGGCGGCGATGCGTTGTGCGGCGACGATCTCGTGCTGGTGCCGCTGGCCGTAGCGAAAGGTCAACGCGTGCGCGGCGTAGCCTTCGGCGATAGCATGCGCGAGCACGGTGGTGGAATCGAGTCCGCCGCTGAGCAGGACGACCGCAGGGCGCAGACCAGGTGCGTGTGTGAGAGCAGACATCGTGGAATCAAGGCTAACGGCCCCGGTCGACGGCGGAAACAGGGACGACGTCGCGGCCATCGCGCGACTCTTCGTACGCCTCGGTTTCACCGCCTTCGGTGGCCCCGCGGCGCACGTGGCGCTGATGGAGACGGAGGTGGTCACGCGGCGCGGCTGGCTCACGCGGGGAGAGTTTCTCGACCAGCAGGCGCTGGTGCAGGTGCTGCCCGGGCCGAACTCGACCGAACTGGCCATTCACATCGGCCATGCCCATGGCGGCTGGCGAGGTGGGCTGGCGGCAGGGCTGGGCTTCGTGCTGCCGAGTGTCGTGATGGTCTGGGGGCTGATGGCGCTGACGCAGGCGCCGGCGCTCGCCGTGGCCACGCGCGACATGCTCTGGTGGCTGGCGCCGGTGGTGGTGGTGATCATTGCCGACGCGCTGTGGAAGTTCGGGAAACAGGCGTTCATGCGGCCGGGCGCGGCGGTGGTGATGCCGCTGACGGCACTCGCGGCGGTGCTGCCGTACTTCCTGCGCGCCGGCATCAGCGTGTTCGGGAGCGGATACGTGCTCCTGGCGTATCTCCAGCGGGACCTCGTGGACCGGCTCGGGTGGTTGAGCATGGACGTCCTGCTGCAGGCCTCGGCGCTGGCACAGATCACCCCTGGTCCGCTGTTTTCCACGGCGACGGGCGCGGGGTATGCGATCGCCGGTCCGGCGGGCGCGCTGGCGGCGACGATCGGTATCTTCGGGCCGGCGATCGCGAGCGTCGTGGTGGGGGCGCCGGTGCGGCGGCTGTTGGTGCGGTCACCCGTGACACGTCACGCGCTGGACGGCGTCGTGATATCGCGAGTGTGTCGTTGCTGGGGCGCGCGCTGGCCGGGTTCGCCCTGCCGCTGGAGCCGCGGCAGTGGCTCATCGCTTCGGGTGTGGCGGTGTTGCTGTTCCGGATCCGTGTTCGAGCCACGTGGCTCCTCGTCGCTGCTGCCGCCATCGGCGCCGCTGGAGCCGTCCTTCACTTTCGTCCATCATGACCCGCACCCGTCTTTTCCACGTCGTCGCCGGTGGCGTGTTGTGCCTCCTGACCGGCTGTGCCGTCGTCGCGTCAGGTCCGTCCGCCCCGCCCCCGCCGGCGAGCGGGACGGAGGTGGTGCAACGCATGCGCGCGACGTACGCGGGGCAGTGGTTTCAGACCATGCAGTTCACGCAGGAGAACACGCGGTATCTGGCCAACGGCAAGACGGAACGCAGTCAGTGGAAGGAATACATGCTGGTGCCGGGACGCCTGCGGATCGAGTTCCTGCCGGCCAGCGGTGGCAACGGCGCGATCTACGCCGATGGCAACGTCCATTCGTTCGAGGGTGGCAAGCTGGCACGCACCACGCCGCAGCTGAACATGCTGCTGCTCCTCACGGCCGACGTGTATGCGCAGCCGGTGGACGTCAGCGCCCGGCAACTGACGGCGGTCGGTGTGGACCTCACGAAGCTGCGCCGCGAGACCTACAACGCGCAGACGGTGTGGGTGGTGGGTGCGACGGGCCCCACCGACCTGGCCTCGCCGCAATTCTGGGTGGAAGAGGGGTCATGGGTCGTGGTCCGCGTGATCGAGCGTCCGCCGCTCGCCGGTGCACAGGGGCCGCGTCCATCGACGGAATACCAGCTGGCCGACTACCGGAGCATCGACGGGGTGCCGGTGGTGCACGACATCACGTTCCTGCGTGACGGCAAGGCGTTCTTTCGCGAGGAGTACACCGACGTCCAGCTCAACACGCCACTGGACGCGCGGCTGTTCTCGTCGTCGCAGTGGCGGGTGCCGGCGCGCCCCTGAGCGCGACCGTTCGCCGATAGCTTTCATGGCTGCGCCGGACCCACCGGGCTGCCGTTCCCGCGTGTTGGTGCGTGATGTCGTTCCCGTTTCCCTCTTCGACCACTTCCGTGTCCCGATTCCGAACTCTGCTCGCTGTGGCATTGGCCGCCCCCGTGCTGGCCGGTGCGCAGGCCACCCGTCAGGCGCGTACCGCCACGGTGGCGCCGCTACCACGCACGCACGCCCCCAAGCCGACGACGGCGGCGATCACGCCAGCCGATCTGATGACGCGGCTCTACATTTTCGCCGACGATTCGATGCAGGGCCGCGAGACGGCGACCGAGGGCAATCGCCGTGCGCTGCGCTACATCGAGCGTGAACTGACGCGACTCGGCCTGACACCGATGGGCGAGAACGGCACGTTCCTGCAGACCGTCCCGCTCGTGAAGCGGGGCTACAACGGTGACTTCACCATCAGCGCTGGCGGGACGGCGCTCACGGCGTGGTCCGACGTCGTGCCGCTGCCGGTGCGCGGGGCGAAGCCGCGTTCCATCGACGGGGCGACGATGATCTTCGGTGGGACGGCCGAGGAAGCCACAGCGGCGATCACCGCCGAGCAGGCGGCGGGGAAGGTGATCGTGATCAAGTCACCCGGTGGTCTGCGACTGCCGCGACTGGCGCCCGGCAGCTCGCTCACGAGCGCCGCCGGCATCGCGCTGCTGATCGGTGCACCGGTGCCCGCGCAGTTCGTCGCCTTCTTCCGCAACCCGGGGATGTCGGTGCCTGATGCCGGCAGTGCCACCGCGCAGGCTGCACCCACGGTGATGGTGCTGTCGGACGAGGCGGCCCAGCGCATCTTCAGCGCCGACATCGCCACGCTGAAGCCGGGGCAGGCGGGTGCCACGCTGGCCACGAACCTCAGCTACACCGAGACACCGTCGCCGGCGTACAACGTCGTGGCGATGCTGCCGGGCTCCGATCCGGCGCTCAAGGGACAATTCGTCGCCATCGGTTCACATAACGACCATGACGGCGTGGGGAGCACCGCCGTGGATCACGATTCGCTGCGGCTGTTCCAGCGGCAGGCGTGGACGAAGGCCGGCGCGTACGCCGGCCTGCCGCCACTGAATGCCGAACAGCGTGCCTCGATCACGGTGAACACCGACAGCCTGCGCCGCGTGCGCCCCGCACGTCGCGACAGCATCTACAACGGCGCCGACGACGACGGCTCCGGCTCGATGGCGGTGCTGGAGATCGCCGAGAACATCGCGCGCGCCAGGGTCAGGCCGAAGCGGTCGACACTGTTCGTCTGGCACACGGGCGAAGAGAAGGGGCTGCTCGGCTCGCAGTGGATCAGCGAGCACCTGCCGGTGGCGCGCGACTCGATCGTGGCGCAGATCAACATCGACATGATCGGCCGCGGCGATTCGGTGGACGTCAGGGGTGGTGGACCGACGTACGTGGGTGTGGTCGGCGCCAGGCGGCTGTCGTCGATGCTGGGTGCGACGGTGGACTCGCTTGCGGCATCATACCGCACGCCCATCGCGCTCGACTACCGGCTCGACGCCGATGGGCATCCGGAGAACATCTACTGCCGCAGCGATCACTACCACTATGCGCGGCTCGGCATTCCGGTGGCGTTCTTCTTCACCGGACTGCACGGTGACTATCACCAGGTCACGGATGAACCGCAGTACATCGACTACACGCACTACGGCCTGCTGACGAACTACATCCGGGACCTATTGGTGACGGTGGGTAACGGCGTGAAGCCGGTGGTGGACAAGCCGAAGCCCGATCCCAACGGGCAGTGCAAGCAGTGAGCGGCCCCGGCGGCGGTCACTGACCAGCCCGGCCGACGTGGTCGAACCGGAAAGTCGTTAGTTTCAGCACGCGCGGCGTTGCCGGACCGGTGACGCCGCGCGTGTCACGTCCTGCATCGGAATCTCATGTCGCATCTCTTCACTGCTGATGCCCTGATTGGCCTGGCGACGCTCTCCGTGCTGGAGATCGTGCTTGGCATCGACAACATCATCTTCATCTCGATCCTTGCCAGCGCGCTGCCCAAGGCGGAGCAGCCGCGGGCCCGCCGGCTTGGGCTCGCGGGGGCATTCGTCAGTCGCATGCTGCTGCTGTTCAGCATCACGTGGATCATGCGCCTCGTGACACCGCTGTTCGAGGTGATGGGCCGCGCCGTGTCGGGCAAGGACCTGATCCTGATCATCGGGGGTCTCTTCCTGATCGCCAAGGCGACCACGGAGATCCACGAGAAGCTGGAGGACAAGACCGACGAACAGGAGGCACAGAAGCAGAAGGCCGCCGGCCGCAGCGTGATGGCGGTCGTGGCACAGATCACGGTGATCGACATCGTCTTTTCGCTGGACTCGGTGATCACGGCCGTCGGCATGTCGCCGCACGTCGAGATCATGGTCGCGGCCAACGTGATCGCACTCGCCATCATGCTCTTCGCCGCCACGCCGATCAGCGAGTTCGTGGAGCGTCACCCCACGGTGAAGATGCTGGCGCTGTCGTTCCTGGTGCTGATCGGGACCAACCTCGTGGCCGAGGGCACGGGCTTCCACATCCCGAAGGGGTATACCTACTTCGCGATGGCCTTCTCGGTGCTGACCGAGATGCTCAACCTCAAGCTCCGCAAGAAGAGCGAACCGTCGGTGTAGCGGTGCTCTGGAACTGCGTGACGCAGAAGCGCAGAGGGGCGCTGAGTACGCAGACAGAAGCGGGGGAACGGCACGATCCCATTTGTCCTTCCGGATCGTCCTGCACGCGCCGTTCCCGCCGTCCATCCTCGGCGTCTTCTGCGTCCCTCTGCGCTTCCGCGTCATGCAGTTCGAAGACGCAGAAGACCGAACGGAGTCAGGCCTGGCGCTTCCCCGACGGCGGCTTGCGGGTGGACGGCGCCCGGTTGAGCACGCGATTGTTGAGTGGCGTGACGGCCGTGACGCGTGTCGGGGTTCCACCTTCCGTCGTGGCCGGCACCACTTCGAGCTTGCGCGCGATCATGAATTCCGCCGTGCTACCCGGCGTGGTGCCGGCGGCGTCGCGCGTTTCGACCAGCTTGCGCAGGCGGTTGCTGCGGCCGTGCAGGACCTGCGACGCGGCGCTCATCTGCTGGCAGGCGGCACTCTGTTCCTGCGCTGAGGCGTTGGCCTGCTGGGCGCTGGTGGCATGGCCCACGGCGTCACCCGCCACCACGCTCAGCGATTGCTGCACACTGGCCAGCTGCGCGGAGTTTTGCGCCGCGATCTCGCTGAGGTTGGCGGCGGCAGCGACGGTGCGCTCGGCGGATGCCATGATGCTCTCCAGCGCCGTGCCCACATCGCGACCCACCGTCTCGATTTCTCCCACCAGGCCGGCGCTGCGCTGCATGGTGCTCACCGTCTTGTTCACACCGCCGGTGATCGCCGTGGTGAGTCGCGCCACGTCATCGGCAGCGCGTTGTGCCGCCTCGGCCAGCTTGCGGACTTCATCGGCCACCACCACGAAACCGCGTCCTGCGTCACCGGCGCGGGCCGCTTCGATGGCGGCGTTGAGCGCGAGCATGTTGGTCTGTTCTGCGATCCGGCCAACCGACGTCACGAACTGGGCGATTCCTTCGGTGGCGCCGTGCAGCGATTCGGCCGTGCGACTGGCATCCTGCACCGAGCTGCGGATCTCCGACATCACCGACATCGCCTGGCCGATGGTGCGCCGCTTCTCCACCGCTTCGCGCTCGATCGACTCGGCCAGTGCCGCCACCGAGCCCGCTTCCTTCCGCACCTCGAGCGCACGCTCCCCGTTGATCGCCAACTCGGCATCGATCTTCTTCAGCATGCCGACCTGATTCTCCGCACCGCGCGTCACGTTTTCCATGACGTGCGACACTTCCGTGGCCTTGTGCGCGATCCGGTCGCTGGCCTGCGAGAGCTCGCTGGACGAGGACGCCAGTTCCGAGGCCGTCGCGGCGGTGGCCGTGGCCAGCACGCCCAGCGAGGCGCCGGCGTCGTTCAGGGCACTGGCGATGCGCTGGAACTCACCGGGCATGCGACCGGTGCTGCGTGTGTCGAACGCGCCGCGGCTGAGGGCATCGGCATGCTCCACCAGCTGATGCAGCGGCTGGTTGATGCTGCGCAACGTGGCACCGACCAGCAAGGTGCCCACGATGATCACACCACCGAACACCAGCAGGATCGCCAGTGCACGTGTCTCTGCCTCGCGCCGCATCTCCGCCGCCACGAGCGTCACCTGTCGCTCGGTGAGCGATCCGAGTCGATCGATGGCACCCAGCAACTGCCGCACCGGCTCGGCCACCGTGGCCTCGGCGCGGCGTGCGGCGGCGAGGTCGCCGAGTTCCATGTGCCGGTGCGCCCGGGCGTACGTGACTTCCACATCCGACAGCAAACGATCCACCATCGCCACCAGTGCGATGTGATCCGACTCGCGGGTGGCCTGCCGGTTGAGTGCCCGCGTGATGCGATGGGTCTCGAAGTTCAGGCGCCGGAAGGTCTGCAGTGCAGTCGTGTCGCCATCGCGCAGATAGTGGCCCGCGGCCTGAATCTCACCGGCCACGGCGGCGGAGAGCGCGGAGGACTGTCGCGCATCGCGACGGATCGCCTCGAGGGCGTCGCTGGCGGTTGCGGCGGATCCGTGCAGCGCGCTGTACGCGAGCGCACCGGCACCCATCAGCAGCACCGCCAGCACGAGGAAGGCGCGCAGCAGGCGCCCACCGATCGTGCGCGCGGTGAGCATGGTCCTGAGATTTTCGGTCACTGCATGACTCCGAAAGTGCGTGTCGTGCCATTGATGCGGAGCAGATGCATGCTGCGTCCGATGGCGTCGCCCGTAGCCGAGAACCGCACCGGCCCGGTGGCATAGCCCCGGGTGTCGCGCATCACACGGAGGGCGTCGCGTGTGCCCAGTCGCGTGCGGCCCGTGTCGGCAGCGCGTGCGAGGGCAATCGTGGCGTCATACGACAGTGCGGCGTAGGCGTCGGGGTCCACACGGAACCGTGCGCGGAAGGCCGCCACGAATCGCTTCACCTCGGCGCGGTCCTCGCTGCTCGAGAAGGGCAGGGCGATGGCGACGTTCTGCACCGTCATGGCGGTTTCGATGCCGCTCCATCCATCGCCGGCGATCACCGGCGCGGTGATGCCCTGCGCGCGCAGCGCCGCGAGTACCGGCGGTCCGCTGACGGTGCCGACGGCGAAGACGATGTCGGGCTGCTGGCGCGCGATGGACGCCACGTTCACGGTAATGCTGTCGCCGCTCGGGTCGATCGGTTCGAGCGCCACCGGCGTCAGGCCGAGCGTCTCGAGAAAGGGCTCCACCAGCCCACGCCCGTACGAGCTGTTGTCGTAGATCACGGCGACGCGCTGATTCGGCGCGAGCCGTCGTGCGAGTGCGCCGAGGTGACGGCCGGTGGCAGAGTCGCTGGGACTGAGACGGAACAGCCATCGTGTCGCGCCGCTGAGGTCGGGTGACGTAGCGGAAGGCGAGACCACCGGCAGCTGTCCGTCGTAGACCCGTGCTGCCGCGACCATCGCGGTGGAACTGAGGTGTCCGATCACGCCGGTGATGCGCGGATCATCCACGAACTCCCGTGCGATGTCGGCGGCAAGCGCTCCTTCGGCCTGATCATCGCGGAAGACGACGCTGAGCGTCCGTCCCCCCACGCCTCCCTGCTGATTCAGCTCCTCGACGGCGAGCTCGATTCCCCGGTGGGCCATCTGTCCGTATGCCGTCTGCCACGCGCCGGCGGCCCCGAGTTGCAGGGCGCCGTTTATGCCGGCGCCTCGCGCCTGCATGTCGCAGGAGCCGAGGAGCAGTGCACACAGCGCGACGCAACTGCGCCGGAACGACGACGGGAGCATGCGGAGGGGTGGGCCGGGGTGAGCGTGGTGGTACCGCTCAGACGAGCCCGACCATTCGGCGTCACGCTGTCGTTGCCTGCTCTCGCGAGTCAGGGGGGCGCAGCGTCACTGCCGTTCCAGCTCTCAGAGCAACGACGAACGCGCCGCCGGCTGCTGCTGGGTGAGGCAGTGCAGGGTGCCAAGACCCCAGACGAGGTCCACGGCGTGAATGCCCACGAGCTCCCGGGTCGGGAAACACTCGGCCAGGATATGCAGCGCGCGCCGGTCGTTCGGATCGTTGAAGGTCGGCACGATCACCACGCCGTTGGCGACGTAGAAGTTGGCGTAGCTGGCCGGCAGGCGGACGCCATCCATCATCACGGCGCGAGGATAGGGCAATTCGATCACACGCAGCGCACCACCGATGCCGCCCACCGCGTGCAGCCGGTGCAGGTTGTCGATGGAGCGGCGGTGGTTCTCGTCGTCGGCAGGATCACGTTCCACGGCCAGCACCACGGTGTCGGCGGCGGTGAAGCGTGCGATGTCGTCGATGTGGCCATGTGTGTCGTCACCGACACAGCCGTCGCCAAGCCAGATCGTGTCGGGGCAGCCGAGCCATTCGCTGAAGGCACGCTCGTAATCGGCTTTGCCCAGCCCGGGATTTCGCACCTGGATGTCGGTGAGCAGCCACTCCTCGGTGACCATCACGCGGCCGCGACCATTCACTTCGATGCCGCCGCCTTCGAGCACGAGGGCACCGTTGCCGTCGGCGCGCTGGGCGCGCGTGATCGGCAGACCGGTGACGTCCGCGACATGTTCCGGGACGCGCGTGTCATGCAGGTAGTTGTCGTACTTGGCCCACGCATTGAAGCCCCACTGCACCAGCTCCACCGAGCCATCGGTACGGTGGACGCCGGTCGGGCCCGAATCACGGACCCAGACACGATCGGTGCGCGCCACGTGCAGGCGCACGTTGTCGAGATGCACCGAGTGGGCGGTGAGCATCTCGCGTGCCTGCTCGCGCACGTGTGAATCATGGCAGAGCACATCCACACGCTCGTGCATGGCGAGTGCGCGCACGATCTCCGCATACACCCAAGGAATCGGCGCGAACTTCCCGGGCCAGTCGGGTTCATGCACCGGCCACGCGAGCCAGGTGGCGGCGTGCCGTTCCCACTCCGCCGGCATGCGGCGGGTGGGCGAGCCAAGTGGCGTCACCGGTGCGGACCGTCTCATGTCAGACGCCACCGAGCCACCGCTGCGTGATGGGTGCATAGGCGTCGATGCGACGATCCCGCAGGAACGGCCAGTTGCGGCGCGTGTCCTCGATCACGGCGCGGTCACAGGTGGCGACGAGAATTTCGGGCAACGTCCCGGCTTCGGCGAGGTAGCGGCCGATGGGATCGCAGATGAAGCTCTGCCCGAAGAACTCGATGCCGTCGGTGCCGGGCTCGGGCTCGAAACCGACACGATTCGGTGCCGCCACGTACACACCATTCGCAATGGCATGCGCACGCTGCGCGGTGCGCCACGCATCGACCTGCGCGGTGCCGAACGTCGCCTTCTCGGCCGGATGCCAGCCGATGGCGGTGGGATAGATCAGCAGTTCCGCGCCCAGCATCGCCGTGATGCGTGCAGCTTCGGGGTACCACTGGTCCCAGCAGATCAGCACCCCGATCTTCGCGAACTTCGTGTCCCACACACGGAACCCATTGATGCCGGGATGCCGGTCGGTGCGCAGGTCGGGGCCCACGTCACCGGGAGCGAAGTAGTACTTCTCTTCGAACAGCGGGTCATGCGGGATGTGCATCTTGCGATAGGCGCCCAGGAGCGAGCCATCCGCGTCGACGATGGCCGCCGAGTTCCGATAGAGGCCGGGCGCCTGCTTCTCGTAGATCGGCACGACCAGCACCACGCCCAGCTCCTGCGCCACCTTCTGCAGTGCGGCAACGGTGGGCCCGGGAATCGGTTCGGCGATGTCGAAGCGCTCCAGCTTCAGCGACTTGCAGAAGTACGGGGCGTTGAAGAGTTCCTGCAGCGAAATGATCTGTGCCCCGCGCGCCGCGGCCTCACGGATCTTCTCCGTGGCCTGCGTCAGCGTGGTGGCAGCGTCGCCGGTGACGGCCATCTGGATCAGGCCGACCGTGAACGTGGACGAAGCGGTCATGGGGTGTCGGAGCGGGCAGGGGAGAAGCACCGGACGGCTGGCGCTCACAAATGTACGACGACCGTGACCGAAGCCCTCCCGCGGCGCGGGCATTCCGCCTCCTCGAGCTCGCCGGCCGAGGGTCCGCTGCATCGCCGCGATACAGCGGTGGAACGACACGATCTGCGACGCCGGCCGGCCGGGGGGGACGCAAACGGCCCAAGTCGTTGTTTTGCAATGGGTTGTGCGTTCCGGTCGAGGAGGTGCCAACTGGCGCAGCTCGTGCACCTTGTGTCGGCAGTCGGTACACGAATTCCTTCTGCAACATCACTGGAGCAATACATGTCCTCCCTGACCCGCCACCTGCCCCGCGCCGCGTTTCCGGCGTTTGCCTCCCTCGCGCTCCTGACCGCCTGTGGCGATGGCAGCGAGTCGCTCGGCGCCGCCGGTGGTGCTGCTGCGCTCTCCGTCTCGTTCAACAGCAGCCGCGCCGACAGCTCCGCCCCGGTGGGCCGCCCGATGGTCGTCGCGGCAGGCACCGACACGTTGGTCATCAGCCGCGTGCAGCTGGTGGTGGATGAGTTCGAGATGGAGCGCGAGGACAGCGACGACAGCTCGTCGTGCTCGAGCTCTGACACCAGGCGCGCCAGCGGCGATCGCAGCACGGATGACGGCAGCTGTTCGCGCCTCGACCGCGGCCCCTTCCTGTTTGAGCTGCCGCTTGGTGGCGCCCGCACGGCGCTGGCCGTGACGGTACCGGCTGGCCGCTACGAGGAGTTCGAACTGGAACTGGATGCCGTGGACGACAGCATCGACGATAGCGATGACGATTCGGATGATTCGGCGGCAAAACGCGCCTTCCTCGCCGCCAACCCCACCTTCCGCAACGTCAGCGTCCGGGTCGAGGGCATGTATCGTGGCACCCCGTTCGTCTACTCGGGCCGTCCGGAAATCGAGTTGGAGTTCGAGTTCGAGCCGGCGCTGGTGGTCGAAGCCGGCGTGAATGACAACATCACCGTCGATGTGGACCTGTCGCGCTGGTTCCGCACATCCACCGGCGCGCTGCTCGCACCGACGCCGGCCAACCGCAGCCTCATCGACCGCAACATCGTATCTTCCGTCAGGGCTTTCGGTGACCGGAATCGCGACGGCCGCGAGGATGACGGGCGCGGTCGCAGCCGCCGTCGCGGTGGCAGCGACGACTGAGTGATCAGGCGCCCCCTGCATGACACTCTTTCCGGCGCGCGGTACGAGCGCCACAGACCCCGGTGACGACGCTCGCACTGCTTGGCTGGTCCGATTCCTTCTCGTCGCTGTGGCCCGATCTGGCCATGGCGGCGGGAAGCACGCTGCAGGTGTTTCCCGGCACGCCGGCCGGCCTGCGCGAGTGGGCCACCAGGCGCGACGCGGTCTACCTGCTCGCGGCCGGCGGTATGGAGAGTGAGGTGCTCGCCGCACTCGAGGCTGAGTCGGCTCCGCCGCGCGCGGCGGTGGTCGGTGCGGTGGCGGATCACCGGCTCGCCGTGAGTGCGATGCGGAGTGGGGCGCAGGAGTACTTCGCGCTGCCGGGTGATCTCGAGTCGCTGCGGAGCTGGGTGGTCGATGCGGCGCGACGACTGACCGACAAGCATGACGGTTCGGCGTTCGCCTCACGAGAAGGATTGAAGTATGCGTTTGAAGGGATTCTCGGGTCGAGCGAGGCGTTGCGTGCGGCGCTGACCCGGGCCACGCGGGTGATTCCACACGGCGGCGTGACGGTGCTACTCCAGGGTGAGACGGGGACGGGCAAGGAGCTGTTCGCGCGTGCCATTCACTACAACGGTCCGCGAGCCGGTCAGCCCTTCGTGGATGTGAACTGCACGGCCATTCCCGACAACCTGCTGGAGAGCGAGTTGTTCGGGCACGAGGCAGGCGCCTTCACCGATGCACGCACGGCGAAGCCGGGGCTCTTCGAGTTGGCACATGGTGGCACACTGTTTCTGGACGAGATCGGCCATCTGCCGATGGCCTTGCAAGGCAAGCTGCTGCGCGTGCTGGAAGAGCGGACGCTGCGTCGTGTGGGTGGGTCGCGCAACATTCCGTTCGACGTGCGGGTGATCGCGGCCACACACGTGCACCTGCAGGATGCCGTGGGGCGCGGCGAGTTTCGCGAGGACCTCTGGTATCGGTTGAACGTGATGCCGATCGAGCTCCCGCCGCTGCGGCAGCGCTCCGATGACGTGGTGGTGCTGGCCGAGGCGTTCGTGACACGATTCGCGAAGGAGTACGGCCTCGTGCCTGCGCCGCAGCTGACGCGAGCGGCACGACGGGCGCTGACGGAACGATCATGGCCCGGCAACGTGCGTGAACTGCGGAACGTGATCGAGCGGGCGCTGCTGCTGTGTGATGGCGTCTCCCTCGATGCGGCGGATTTTGCGGGCGAGGGGACGACGGTGGCGGGTGGTGCACCTGGTGGAGAACTGCCATGGCCGGCGTCGCTGTCGATGCTGGCGCGCAGTGCCGCCGGCGCGATGCTCCAGCGGTGCGGCGGCAACAAGAGTGAAGCAGCGCGACGTCTCGGCATCAGCCGGCCCAGACTGCAGCGATTGCTCGATGCGCAGCTCTCGGGCGCCCCTGACGATGAACTGACTGAGGACTTCTGATATGCGACCGATGTGGAAGGCCATGCTGATCATGGCGATGATGGGACTCGCGGCCTGCGGAGGCGATTCGCCGGCGGCACCCGAGCCGATCGTGAAGCCCGAGGTGCAGCTCAGGTTCCTGAGTCCTGCCGCCGGTGCCACGCTGTCCCGTGACAGCGTGAGCTTCTGGGCGGTTGCCGGCCGAGGCCGAGAGGCCGGGTTGTACTTCCGCCCCCGCGCCGGAAGCACAGACTCCGTGCGCTTTCTGCTTTTCAAGATCGAAAGTGACACACGTCTCCGTCGTCCCGATGGTACGCTCGTGGCCAACGGCGATTCCATCCGCATCACGATCCGTGTGCTCGACTTCTCCCGCCTGATCACGCGATTCGAGCCGAGCGGCATGAAATTCGAGCGTGATCCTGCGGAGTTGCGCCTCGACTTCGGCAACGCGGATGGCGACTACGATGACGACGGTGACGATGACGCCGCTGATGACGAGAAGGTGAGCAGCTTCGCCATCTGGAAGCAGGAGCGCACGGGGCTACCCTGGACGAAGCTGACCAGCCAGGTCGAGATCTCGGGGAACCTGCGTGAAGTGAAGGCAGAGATCGGGTCGTTCACCAACCACGCCGTCGCATTCTGACCCGACCATGACCGCCCCCCTCTCGGATCCGCTCTTCGAAGCCGCACGCCGCGACGCCAGTCGCGGGGCGTGGGGTGACGTGCGCGCATCCCTCGAGCGGGATGAGGTGGGCACGGAGCGGAATCCGTCACGGTCGATGCTGCTGGCCGAGGCGTGCCTGCTGACCGGTGACCCTCGCAAGGCCTCGCGGCTGCTCGAGGTCGCCGCGCCACTGCTGCTGCGGTCGGGTGACCGTCCGTCGCTGCGGAAGACGATCAACATGCAGGGGGCCGCCGCCTTCGCGCTCGGGACGCTCGACGACGCGGCGGTGCGCTGGACTGCGGCGCTGGCGATGGCGCAGACGGATGACGATGTGCTGCTCTCCGCCCGCGCGACCAACAACCTTGGCATCGTTGCGGCGCTCAAGGGTGACGCCGAGCAGGCCATTACCTGCTATCAGCGAGCCCTCACTGACTACCAGCGTCTCGGGAATCCCCGAGGCCTCGCCGAAAGCTGGCACAACGTGGCCATTTCGTTGCGCACCTGCGGCGAACTGAATGCGGCAGAGGATGCCGAACTCCGCGCGATCGAGTATGCCTCGGAGATCATGAATCTGCGCCTCGTCATGATGGCGCAGGTGGGCCGTGCCGAAGTGGCCCTGCGGCGTGGCGATGCGTCGTGGGCACGCGCGATGGCGCTGCGCGCCGTGAACCACTTCGCGTCGATTCCCGACTATCTGCTGGAGTCGGACGCACGTCGCGTACACGCCGACGCCTGCGGACGGATGGGGTTCGTTGCCGAGGCCGATCGCTCGATCATGCGCGCGCTGGAGCTGGCGCGCGAGCATGGGCATCTCACGCAGGAAGCCCAGGCGCTGCAGACGTTCGCGCAGATGCTGCTGTCACGCGGTGACGTCGAGGGTGCGCGCCGCAAGGGTACGGCGGCCCGTGAGGCGTTCAGCAAGCTTGGCAGTGTCACGGCGGCCGACGAGATGGCCAGCTTCCTGGCGGCGCTCAGCCGCTGAGCGACCGTCACAGCACAAGGCTGATGCAGACCGGGCAGGTCGCATTGACAGGCCCGCCTCACTGGCGCACCATGATGGGGTCTCCGGTCGTCTCCTCCTGCGGGCACCAATGCCGACGCTGATCGCTCCACGCTCGTTCACGATTCGCGCCGCCACCATCGTCGATCTCCCTGCTGTCGTGGCGCTGCTCGCGTCTGCCGGGCTCGCGCCCAATGCCGTGGAGGCGCAGTTCGGCCCGCAGTTCGCCGTGGCCACCGATGACGCCACGCAGGCGATCGTCGGCACAGCGGGCGTCGAGATCTACCGTGACGCGTCGAGTGACATCGGGCTGCTGCGTTCCGCCGCGGTGGATGACGCATGGCGGGGCCGGGGCGTGGGCTCGGCGTTGACGACCGAGCGCCTCGCGTGGGCCGAGAAGGAACAGCTGGCGGCCATCTTTCTCCTCACCGAAACGGCGGCAGACTTCTGGTCGCGCTTCGGCTTCATCCACATCGCCCGCGACGCTGCGCCGGCTGCGCTGCAGGCGTCGCACGAGTGGACGCAGGGCTGCCCCGCGAGCGCCGTCGCGATGGCGCTCAAGCTCAAGCGATACCGGTAACTGCCGCGACGAAAACGACAGCGGGCGTACCCCCGGAGGTGTACGCCCGCTGTCGTGCCATGCGCAGGTGATGCGTCAGCGAGCGCCGGCCGACTTTGCCACGGCTGCACCGAGATCGGTGTACGCCGTCTCGACCATCTGCCGGAACGGCTTGGCCGTGTACGTGATCTTGCCATCAGGGTCGATCACGTAGAGGTAACGGTTGTCGAAGCCATTGCTGAAGGCGCCGTAGAGCGTGCCCACCGGGCCGCCGACATCGCTGCCGAACAGCATCGGGAAGTTGGCATCCTTCGCCCACGCCTGCTGCGCCTCGCTCGGATCGGTGCTGATCGCCAGCAGGGTCACCTTGCGGCCGCTGCGGAACAGTTCCGCATACTTGTCGCGGTACGCTTCCATCTGCGCGGTGCACCCCGACGTGCGGACACGCGGGAAGAAGGCCAGCACCACGGTCTGGCCCTTGAGCGAGGCCAGCGACAGCGGACGGGCGGCGCCTTCCTTGCCGATCACGTTGATGGTGAAGTTGGGGGCCATCTGGCCCACGTCCGGACCAGCCGCCGGTGCGGCGGCTGCGGCCTGCGCACGAACCATGGTTGGCGCGGCGAGCAATGCGGCGACGGTCAGTGCCGTCAGCGTGCGAAGTGTCTGCATGAGCGTATCAGGTTGAAGACTGGGTCGTGCCGGTGGGTGGGTCCTGCCGATCGTGGTACGCGTCCCGCCCTGGCCATCGGTCGGGCGAAACGCTGCGCTGCCACGGGTACTCAGGCCCCGCGTGCCAGGTTCCGCAGCACATAGGGCAGGATGCCGCCATTCCGGAAGTATTGGAGCTCTTCCGGCGTGTCGATCCGTGCCCTGACGGAGAACGTCTGCACGCTCCCATCCGGTCCCGTGGCCGTCGCGGTCAGGATCGCCCGCGGCTGCAGGGTGTCGTCCACGCCCGCGATGTCGATGGTCTCGAAGCCGGTCAGCCCGAGCGACTGCCGGGTGTCGCCGTTCACGAATTCCATCGCCAGCACACCCATGCCGACCAGGTTCGATCGGTGGATGCGCTCGAAGCTCTCGGCGATCACCCCGCGCACACCCAGCAGGCGCGTGCCCTTGGCGGCCCAGTCGCGGCTGGAGCCGGTGCCGTACTCCTTGCCGGCGATGATCACCATGGCCGTGCCTTCACCCTGCAGGCGCATCGCCACGTCGAAGATGGTCTCCGGCGTGGCACCCGGCGCCGTGGCCGTCCACCACCCTTCCTTGCCGCCCACC
The DNA here is from genome assembly GCA_031411975.1 of Gemmatimonadaceae bacterium. Classification (GTDB taxonomy): domain Bacteria; phylum Gemmatimonadota; class Gemmatimonadetes; order Gemmatimonadales; family Gemmatimonadaceae; genus JACMLX01. Next base: position 34,488 of record JANOCB010000055.1, on the reverse strand, counting down.
AGCTCGTTCTTGAGGCGGATGTTGGCGAAGGTGCCACGCATCATCACCTCGTGGTGGCCGCGACGGGCGCCGTACGAATTGAAGTCCTTCTTCGCCACACCGCGGCTCTGCAGATACACACCGGCGGGCGACGAGGCGGCGATGTTGCCGGCCGGTGAAATATGGTCGGTGGTGATGCTGTCACCGAACATGCCCAGCACCTTCGCACCCGTGATCGGCGTGATGCCCGGTGGCGTCATCGTCATGCCGGCGAAGTACGGCGGCAGCGCGACGTACGTGCTGTTCTCGTCCCAGGTGTACGTCTCACCCACCGGCGTGGGCAGGTCGCGCCACTGCTGGTCGCCTTCGAACACGGCGCTGTATTCCTTCTCGAACTGCTCGCGCTTGACGCTCGCCAGCACTTCGGCTTCCACCTCGGGCAGCGACGGCCAGATGTCCTTCAGGAACACGGGCCCGCGATCACCGATGCCGAGGGGCTCGGTGGCGAAGTCGATGTCCATGCGGCCGGCGATGGCGTAGGCCACCACCAGTGGCGGCGACGCCAGGTAGTTGAACCGCGTCTGCGGATTCACGCGCCCTTCGAAGTTGCGATTGCCGCTGAGCACTGCCGTCACCACCAGCTTGCCGCTGTCGATGGCCGCGCTGATCTCGTCAGGCAGCGGGCCGCTGTTGCCGATGCAGGTGGTGCAGCCGTAGCCCACGGTCTGGAAGCCGAGCGCGTCGAGATACTTGTCCACGCCGCTCTTGGCGAAGTATTCGGTGACCACCTTGGAGCCCGGGGCCAGCGACGTCTTCACCCACGGCTGTGTACGCAGGCCGGCCTTCACCGCGGCGCGCGCCAGCATGCCCGCCGCCAGCATCACGCTCGGGTTGCTGGTGTTGGTGCAGCTCGTGATGGCGGCGATCACCACCGCGCCGTGCTTGAGCTGGAAGGTCTCGCCGCGGAAGTTGCACGTCACACCGGCATGCTGCTCCGGTGGCGGCGCGCCTTCGCTCTCCATCTCGGCCACGGCAATCGCCGTCGCGGCGGTGACTGGCGCCGACTGCTGCGCACCGAGCGTCTTCAGCGTCTCGGCGAGGTTGGTGCGGTAGTTGGCCTTCGACTCCGTCAGCGGAATGCGATCCTGCGGACGGCGCGGGCCGGCCATGCTCGGCACGACGGTGCTGATGTCGAGCGCGATGGTGTCGGTGTAGATCGGGTCGGGCGACTCGTCGGTGCGGAAGGTGCCCTGCGCCTTGCTGTACGCTTCCACCAGCGCGATCTGCTGTTCGCTGCGGCCGCTGAGGCGCAGGTAGTTGAGCGTCTCGCCATCAACGGGGAAGAAGCCCATCGTGGCGCCGTATTCCGGTGCCATGTTGGCGATCGTCGCGCGGTCGGCGAGCGACAGGTTGCTGAGGCCCGCACCGTAGAACTCGACGAACTTGCCCACGACCTTCTTCTTGCGCAGCATCTCGGTCACCGTCAGCACCAGGTCGGTCGCGGTGGCGCCGACGGGAAGCTTGCCGGTGAGCTTGAAGCCGATCACGTCGGGGATCAGCATCGACAACGGCTGGCCCAGCATCGCGGCTTCGGCCTCGATACCACCCACGCCCCATCCGAACACGCCGAGGCCGTTGATCATCGTGGTGTGGCTGTCGGTACCGACGAGCGAATCGAAGTAGGCGTGCGTGCTGCCGTCGTCATCGGTGCGCGAGAACACCGTCTGGCCCAGGTACTCGAGGTTCACCTGATGACAGATGCCGGTGCCCGGCGGCACGGCGCGGAAGTTCTTGAGTGCGGTCTGGCCCCAGCGCAGGAACTGGTACCGTTCCGCGTTGCGCTCGAATTCCAGCGCGACGTTGTTGAAGAAGGCGTCGGCAGTGCCGAATTCATCCACCTGCACCGAGTGGTCGATGACGAGGTCCACCGGCTGCAGCGGGTTGATGCGCTTCGGATCGCCGCCGAGGGTCTTGAGGGCATCGCGCATCGCGGCGAGGTCCACCACGCAGGGCACGCCGGTGAAGTCCTGCAGCAGCACTCGCGCGGGCATGAAGCTGATGTCGCGTTCGGTGGTGGCGGTGACGTCCCAGGCGGCCAGCGCTCCGATGTCACTCTTCTTCACGAAGGCGCCGTCTTCACAGCGGAGCAGGTTCTCCAGCAGCACGCGCAGCGACACCGGGAGGGTGTGCACGTGTGCGCCGGGGAGACCGCTCAGGGCGTCGAGGCGGAAGATGGAGTAGGAGGTGCCGCCGACGTCGAGCGTGGCGCGCGCACCAAAGGAGTTCGGATGGGACATGGTCCGACGATCTCCGGAACCGGTGCCCCCGCGATGAAGCGGGAGCGAAGTGATGAATGGAGCCACTGCCGACTCACCGGGAAACGGGCCGAGTCGACAGGCTGGTCCAAGATAGCGACCCGCCGTCGGATTCCGGTGACAGATTCCGGTGACAGTGCACTCATCTCGGATTCCGGTGACAGTGCACTCATCACCGCCGCAGGCGAGTCGAGTCCAGTGCCACCGAATCCCCGTCACCGGAATCCCGTCCCCGGAATCCCCTGTCACCGGAATCCCGGCTCGGGTGCGGGTCGGCCGGGCCTTACCTTTCAGGCCATGACGACCGCCCCCGCCCCCGCCCCCGACCCCCTCGCCATCGCCATGCAGCTGATGGCCACCGAGTCCACCACCGGCAACGAAGGCCGGGTGATCGCCGTGGCTGAGGGCATCCTCACCGAACTCGGCTGGAACGTACGGCGGATCCCGGTCACCCCCGGCCGCGACAACCTGCTGGCCTTCGGCGACGCACCCGTCGAACTCGTCTTCTCCACCCATCTCGACACCGTCCCACCCTACCACCCGCCGCACATCGACGGAGAGCGCCTCCTCGGTCGCGGCGCCTGTGACGCCAAGGGTATCGCCGCCGCCATGATCTGCGCCGCGACCCGCCTCAAGGCGCAGGGGATGGCTGTCGGCGTGCTGCTGGTGGTGGGTGAGGAGTCGCCGCATGACGGGGCCAAGGCCGCCAACGCGGTGAAGAACAGCTGCCGCGTGCTGATCAACGGCGAACCCACCGAGTCGAAGCTCGGCGTGGGTACCAAGGGCGCCCTGCGTTGCACGATCACCACCCGCGGCAAGGCCGCCCATTCGGCCTACCCGCACCTCGGCGTGAGTGCGACCTCCAACCTGGTGAAGCTGCTCACCGAGCTCGAAACAGTGTCGCTGCCCACGCACCCGATCCTTGGCGCCACCACCGTGAACATCGGTGGCCTCAGCGGCGGCGTGGCCGACAACGTCATCGCGCCAGAAGCCACCGCGCGGCTGATGGTCCGCCTCGTTACGCCCCCCGACGAGACCATCGCGCTGCTGCGCGAGTGGCTCGGCGATCGCGGCGAGCTGCGGGTCGAAACCACCGTCCAGCCGGTGCTGCTCGGATCGGTGCCCGGCTTCGAGACCGACGTGGTGGCCTTTGCCACCGACGTGCCGGAGCTGAGCAACTGGGGCACACCGTATCTCTTCGGCCCGGGCAGCATCCATGTGGCGCACACCGATCACGAGTTCATCGAGATCGCGGAGTTGCGCGCGGCGGTTGGGGCGTACGAACGGCTGGCAACGGCGGCGCTGCAGCACTGATGCGCGGACACGTGCGTGCACCAGCGCTGGTTGCAGCGCCCGTTCCGACGACGACCGCGCGCTGCACACGCCGCGGTGCTTCGCTGAAGGGCCCGCGCGGGTTCACCCCGCCAGCGGCAACGCGCGGATCCCTGACCCGCGCGTGAAGCTCGATCCCACGGCGCTCACCACCGCCGTGGCTCGCGTCAGCCCGGCCAGCTCGCGGATCCGGTACACCGCCTCGACACCGGTGCAGTGCCCACCGAGCAGGTACATCAGCCCGGCCTCCTTCAGTTTCGCGGCCGTCCACGCCAGCTGCGCATCGGTGGCATTGAAGAGGTGAAACCCGCCGATGGCCGCCACCACCGGCGCCCTGCGGATGGCGGCGCGCGCATAATCGATCGTGTTCACGATACCCGCATGGCCGCAGCCGGAGACCAGCACCAGGCCCTCCGGGGTGTCGATCACGACCGAGGCGTCCTCGGGCACGTTGTCCTCCACGTCGCCTTGCGGCGTCCGCACCAGGCGGGGGCCCGACCAGTTGCGCTCGTCGTGCGTCCGCGGCACCGGTCCCGTGAACCAGACGCCCGGGAGCAGTTCCACCTTCGCGTCGTGTTCGATGAAGCGGCCACCGGTCTGCTCGTAGGCCGCTCGCAGCCCGCCACTCAGGTTTACGCCGACGTCGGCGAATGGCGTACGTGGCCAGAAGTAGCCGCGCGCGACATGCACTCGGCTCAGCGCTAGCGGGTTCTTTTTCGCCAGCTCGCGGCGCAGCGTGAGCAGTCCACCGTTGTGATCGTCGTGGCTGTGCGTGAGCACGACGTCCGTCACCGTCGAGAGATCGATGCCGAGCTCGATCGCATTGCGGAGCACCGTCTCGGGCCGCGCGCCGGTGTCGATGAGCAGCGTCCGCCCATCGACTTCCACCAGCGCCGAGTAGCCCCACTCGCCCACGCCGCGTCCCGGATCGCCGGCGAGCATCGTGGACAGGACCGTGACCTTCACCTGTGCGGCGCGATGCCCGGTACCGGTCGCGGGTGTTGTTGCGCGGAGCGCGCCGACCGACGTGGTGAGTGCGAGCAGGATCGTGGTACCGGTGAGCATACGCCAGAAGCCTCTGCGGAATTGTGATGTGCGACGTGGATGCTGGTGACGTATGTAACACTCACGGCTGACTTTGCACGGTCACGGTCGTGCGCGATCCTGCGCTGGAGTACCACGCGCCCGCAACCACTCCTGCACGATGTCGCGCGACGCCACCCCGGTGCTCTGCTGCACCACGTCGACGATGACATCGGTCGTGACCGGTGCCGACGAGGTGGCACACCACGCCATCAGGGCGCGTGCGACATCCCGAATGCTCTGCCGCCCGCCACTCGACTGCCGGATCCGTTCGTCGATGGCCTGTGCCATCAGTGCCCCACGGCTGAACACGGTGGCGCTGATGCGGAAGTCGTCGGAATACTGGTGTGATGCGATGCGCGAGAGTGCCTCGGTACCGAGGCCGCGGATGGGCGGCAGCGTGTCCGCTGCGGGTGCGGCGAAACGCAGCGCCACCCGCTCGTTGCGGCGGCGCGACGCGTCGGGGCCGCCGCCGGCGAAGATGTCGGCCGCGAGGTACTGTGCCCATCCTTCGGAGAACCAGATGCCGTCGATCGGCGCGGCGTGATCCCACATGAATGGATAGTAGCCGGAAGGTGCGCACTGCTTCGGCAGCCAGCTGTGCACCGTATGATGGAGCAGGTTGTAGTAGGTACGATCGCGACCCGGGCCGGCGAGTTCCACCTGGCCCGTGGCAAGGCGATAGGTGGCGCTTTCGAGGTGCTCCATCGAGAACCGGTACACATGCCCGGCCGACAGTGGCGTGAGGACCTCGAACGAGGCGGTGTAGTGGGGCAGGGTGGTGCTGCCGAAGTACTCCGTGGTGCGCGTGAACGCCTGCCACGCCAGCGCAGCCAGACTGTCGACGTCGAGTGACGGCTGTTCGCTGTACAGCGCGAGCGTGAACGGTGGCTGGCCCATGCGCTGCCGGAGCACCAGCGCTGGACCGGCCAGCACCTGGGCGTCGGCCAGTGCGAGGAAGTTGCGCGCGTGCACACGCAGTGTCCCGCGCGCCGTGGCGGTGCCGAGTGTGCTGAACAGCGGCCAGTCGGCGGGCATGTGCACGTCCAGGTCGATTGGAAACTCGGTCGTGCCGTCCACGAAGCCGAACACCGTGTAGCCCAGCAGTCCCGCGTAGCCGGCGCGAAGTCTGCTGGCATCACCAGCGTTCAGGATGTCGGCTTCCATGCGTCGCACGTTCACGCGGTAGCCGATCGTGCGCAGCGGATGCGCGTCCGACGCCGCGATGCGCCAGCGCGTCCCATCGAGTTTCGTGAGTGGGATGACACGGTCGGCGCTGTCGCGCGCCGTGAGCTCCTCCACGAAGCGATCATACGGCTGCGTGCCATAGCCCATCGGGATGGCACGCGGCATGGCGAAATCCACCGGCGCACGACGCAGCGATGGCAGCGTGAGCGCGACCTCGACGGTGCCTCGCTGCCGCGGATCGAGGCGGAGTACGTAGCGGATCGCAGGACGATCGGGCGCGCGCTCGCGCTGCTGCGCGCCCAGCGTCGCCGCGAGGCCCAGCGTCAGCAGGACGCCGCGCACGGCCTGAGCGGCGACGCGGTGCCGGAACGACCTCACCGTTCGGCTGCCGCCGGCAGCGCGACCGATGACGACGGCGTCGGGCTCTGGCTCCGGCTGAGCTGAATCGCCCCCGTGGGACAATGCACGCTGAAGTCGCTCGCCACCGGACTCCAGTCGAACTCCTCCTTGCGCGGCACCGCCTTGCCATCCGCGCCGCGCATCATGGCATGTGGTGCCATGGCAATGCACTGACCGCAGGCGGTGCACTGACTTTGTGACACCCGAATGCGCACCCGCTGGCGTGGAAAGATGCCGTGCCCGGCCGCCAGCGCCTGCGGAATTGACTCCAGCACATCTTCCGCCGCCGCGGCACCGGCGCTGATCAACGTCGGGATCTTGTCGAAGTTGAACCAGCCGTAGCGGCTCACATGCGGTCGGATCAACACCAGCGGTGGGCCGACCCAGTTCACCAGCGGCGCGCGCTGGAGCATGCGCATCATCAGCGATGCCGAGCGCATGAAGATGCCGGCCACGCCTTCGCTGGTCACGTCGGTGGCATGCTCCACCTCACTGTTGCCGACGTCCACCGCGATCACGAGGTCCAGCCCCTCGGCCGCCGCGGTGACGGGCATGTTGTCCACCGTGCCGCCATCCACACACACGCGGCCCGACACCACTCCGGGCGGGAAGAACCCTGGCAGCGCACACGACGCATACACTGCCTCACGGATCGATGCGTGGCGGAACCCGGGTGCCCCCCACACCACCTGCATCCCCCGCTCCAGGTCCACCGTGTTCACCAGCAGTGGGCGCGTGATCTGATCGAAGCGGCGATCGGGGATCACCGCCGCGATCAGCGATTGCAACGGCTCGGCGTAGTAGAAGCTCGGGCTGCGCAGCAGCCCCCGCGCGAACCCGCTGGCATTGACTCGGAAGAGGTCCTTTCGCCGTATGCCCATTGCACGCTCGCGCATGACGGGAATGGGCGTGCCCAGTGCGTAGGCGCTGGCGATCAGCGAGCCGATGCTGCTGCCGGCCAACAGGACCGGTTGAATGCCGGCGCGATGCAGCACATCCAGCACGCCGATGTGGGCAAAACCTTTGAGCCCCCCACCGCCGAGTACGAGCCCTATCCGTGGACTGTCCGAATTCATGCCGTGCCAGAGGGTCGAGGGAATCGTTGCGAGCGCTGGCGCAAGATGCGGGGCCGCACCGCGCTCGTGCACCTCGGGCGACGCCCCGTCGGCAGGCGTCGTCACGACCGCGACCTGCGGCTGCCCCCTGCAGGTTCGGCCCCGCGGCGGTGATCTTGCGGGCGTGACGACATCCGCCCCCACCTCATCCGCGCCCGGACTGGTGCGCGCCGTCGGAGTCTTCGGACTCGCGGCCAGCATCTTCAATGTGACAGTGGGCGGGGGAATTTTCCGCCTCCCGTCCGGCGCCGCGGCCGCCGCCGGTACTGCCGCACCGTTCGTGTACCTGATCTGCGCCGCCGTGATGGGGTGCGTGGTCCTCTGCTTCGCCGAAGCCGGCAGCCGCGTGCCACTCACCGGCGGCCCCTACGCCTACGTCGAGGCGGTGTTCGGCCGCTACGTCGGCTTCCTCGCCGGCGTGCTGCTCTGGATGCTCGGCACCACGGCGGTCGCTGGTGTGTCGTCGGCGTTCGCAGAAGGTCTCGGTACGCTGGTCGGCATGCCCTCGATCCGTACCCCGGTCATCGTGGCCACCTTCGTGGGCCTCGCGCTCATCAACATCCGCGGCGTGAAGCAGGGCACACGCCTGATCATGGTGCTGAGCGTGGCCAAGCTGCTGCCGCTGCTGTTCTTCGTGGGCGTGGGAGTGTTCTTCATCCAGCCGGCGAACCTCGTCGTCTCGGAAATGCCGGCACCGTCGAGTCTCGCGCGCGCCGCGATCATCCTCGTGTTCGCGTTCAGCGGCTGTGAGTCGGCGCTGGTGCCGAGCGGCGAAGTGAAGGATCCTGCCCGCACCGTACCGCGCGCCCTCGCCATCGCGATGATCGGCGTGACGTTGCTCTACCTCGCCGTGCATCTCGTGGCCGCCGGCGTGCTGGGCGACAGTCTGGCCACCGTGAAGACCGCACCGCTGGCCTTCGCCGCCGAACAGTTCGTCGGAAGCCCGGGTCGCCTGCTGCTGCTCATCGGCGCGTCGATCTCGATGCTTGGCTACGTCAGCGGCATGACGCTGGCCGTGCCGCGCGCACTGTGGAAGTTCGCGCAGGATGGGCTGCTGCCTCCCGCCGTGGGTGCCATTCACCCCACGTTCCGCACGCCACACGTGGCGATCATCGTGCAGACCTCGCTCGTCGGCCTGCTGGCGGTGTTCAACTCGTTCGAGCAGCTGGCCGTGATCTCCAATCTCGCCGCGCTGCTGCTGTATGCCGGCTGCGCCGTGGCCACGCTGATGCTCCGCCAGCGCAACATCCGGCAGGAAGGCGCCATTCCGTTCTCCGTGCCCGGTGGTCCGGTGATCCCGGTGGTGACCGTGCTGCTGATCGCCTGGCTGCTGACGTCGATCACCACCGCCGAGTGGACCGTCCTGTTCGCATCGCTGGGTGTGGCGTCGGTGATCTATCTCATTGCCCGCCGCACCCTGACCCCAATGACCGCCACCGCGTCATGAGCACCTTGCTGCACGACACCGCCACGACCGATCCGCTGCTCCGCTTTCGCGACCGATTCCCGATCCTGTCGCGCAGCACGTATCTGGTGAGCAATTCGCTGGGCGCGATGCCGGTCAGCACCGCCGACCGGCTCGGTGAGTATGCCGAGATCTGGAACCGGCTCGGGGTGAAGGCCTGGGCCGAGCGGTGGTGGCAGCTGCCGATCGAGGTGGGCAACATCGTCGCACCGCTGATGGGGGCCGCACCGGGCACGGTGTCGATGGTGCCCACGGTGAGTCAGGCGCAGGCGATGATCGTCGCGGCGCTGACGTACACGCCCGAGCGTGACGAGATCATCATGACCGCACTCGATTTTCCGAGCGTGCGCTACGTCACCGACGAGTTGGCGCCGAAGCTCGGTGCCCGTGTGACGGTGGTGCCGAGTGACGACAACCTCGGCATCGATGCGCAGCGGGTGGTGGATGCCATCACGTCGCGCACGAAGCTGGTGGCGATCAGCCATGTGCTGTTCAAGTCGGCATACATCATGGACGTGGCGCCGATCATCGCGAAGGCGAAGTCGGTGGGCGCGCTGGTGCTGCTGGATGCGTATCACGCCGTGGGCGTGATCCCGGTGGACGTGAGCAGCCTGGGCGCCGACTTCTACATGGGCGGTGTGCTCAAGTGGCTCTGTGGCGGGCCCGGCGGATGCTTTCTGTGGGTGTCGCCGGAGCAGTCGGCGGCGTTGCGGCCGGTGCTGACCGGATGGCAGGCGCATCAGCGGCCGTTCGCGTTCGAGCCGGAGCTGGAGCCGGCGTCGGGGGCGTGGCGCTGGCTGGGGGGCACGCCAACGGTGCCGGCGCTCTACGCCGCCATGGATGGGCCCTCGATCATCGGGGAGGCGGGGCTGCCGGCCATCCGGGCCAAGAGCCAGCGGCAGACCACCCGGCTGATCGCGCTGGCCGATGCGCGTGGGTTTGCGGTGACCGCGCCACGCGACCCGGCGCGACGGGGCGGCACGGTGGCCTTCGACGTGCCGAATGGGGCAGCCGTGGCGCAGGCCCTTCTCTCGCGTGACATTGTGATCGATTACCGTCCCGGGGCAGGAATCCGGGTGGCACCGCACTTCTACACGACCGACGAGGAACTCGAGGCCTTCATCACGGCCCTCGATGACATCCTCGCCACGGGGGCGTGGGAGCCGTTCGCCGCCAACCGACCCGTGGTCACCTGACGCATCCCGCGTCGCCGCCGCCCGCACAGCTTCCAGAGGAACGTCCAGCGATGTCAACAGCCCCGAAGCGCATCCGCAAGCAGTACACCAACGAATCGTACCCCCTCGCGCTGCTCCGTTTCGAGGACGGCCACGAGATCAAGGTGTACAAGGGCACCGGCAAGGAGTTCGACTGCTATCCGGGCGAACACATCAAGATTCTGGCGATGTACGACCCGACGAGCACCGAACGGGAGCTGGTCGCCACGAAGAAGTCGGACGATTTCGCGGACGCCAGCGAATAACGCGCTCTCCGGTGCGGGGATCGTCGTGGGGGTGACACCGGCGCACCGGGATCGCCCCCACGGTGTGTCGACGGTCCGGCTCAGGCCGCGCCGGACGACGGCGACGGGCGGTTGGTCGGCCGCTCGGTCCCGCTGATTTGTGGCACGCGTGCAACATTCTGAGGCGAGGGTGATATAGCCCAGCTCGCTTGTTGCGTTTCGCTCGCTTAGACTGTCCGGAGAGAAAGGCGGCTAACCGACTGCAACATCGATGGTTGGCGCATTTGTCCGATCGCGGCATCGGAGCCAGGAGCGGGCGTGGGTCGCTGGCATGTGTGGTGCGCTTCATCCGGGGCGTTACGGCATCTGCCTCACTGTTGGAGTTCCGTATGATCAAGCAAGCCACGATGACGATGATTGCGTGGGCGGCACTGGCCGCTGCGCCTGCCGTCGTCGGTGCGCAGACCACCCCCCCCACGACTCCTCGACCGGACCTCGCCACGTGCGACTGCCCGGTTGGCGATGCGCGCGGGAGTCTGCGTGATCTGGCCGCGTTTGCTCCGCTCGGACTGCTCGGCGCCCTGGCAGCGGCAGGCGGTACGCCGACGCTCTTCGCGGCGCAGCCCGTCGTGACACCGATGGTCGCATCCAACGACCCGGTACCGAAGACCGAGGCCGAGACGCCGATCACCGAATCAGGGCGCACCGTCGTCGTCGACCCGTCAGCATCGCCGCGCGTGGCCCGCGGCGACATCCCTGAGCCGGTGTCCCCCGACTCGCTGCGCGGCGGCGTCCGCGCGCCGAACACCGGCACCCCGCTCCCGTCGGTGTTCCTCCTCGGATCCGGTCTCGTCGCCATCGGCTGTGTCACACTCCTCCGCACTCGGGGCTGATCCCCTCGCACTCCGGAAGGCGACCGGGCGCGGACGGCAGAGCCGCCGCGCCCCTCGCACCTTTGGGATTGTGCTCGTCACCACCGGCCTGATCATCCTCACGGTGATCGGTGTCCAGTTGCTGCGCGGCGCCATCGCGCGGGAGCGGGCGCGCGCCGGATGGACGAAGCTGATGAGCGCCAGCAGCATCAGCAGCGTGCCGTCGCTGAGCATGACACGAGTCAGCGCCGGTGCGCCCGTGGTACGCGTGATCATCCCGTCCATTCGTCTCGACGAGGTCGTGGTGGAAGGCCTCAGCGACAAGGATCTCTGGGCCGGGCCGGGACACATGCCGGGTACCGTCTTTCCCGGCGAGAACGGCAACGCGGTGATTTCCGCGCATCGCGACCGCCACTTCCACCGGCTCGATGACCTCCGCGTCGGCGAGCTGGTCGAAACACAGACGCCCACCATGAACGTGATGTGGCGCGTGAAGACCCGCACGGTCGTGCATCGCGACGCACGTGTCATCCGTGAATCATCGGAACCGATGCTCACGCTGACCACCTGCTGGCCGACGCGCTATCTCGGCCCCGCTCCGGATCGGCTGATCATCACCGCCGTGCCGGTCTCGGTGCGCGAACGGGGCACCCCGTCGGCGCCAGCACTCGCCGCACCCGCACCCGCACTCACGCCGCGCGCGGACACGACTCCGGCCATCCGATAGTTTCCGCCCGGTCCGTCGGTCGCCGGTTCACTCCCTGATGCTGCCCGTGAATTCCACCTTGCGCGTGCTGCCGCCCATCGCCGAGGCCCTTGCACGCGGCCTGCCGGTGGTGGCGCTCGAGACCTCGGTGCTGTCGCAGGGATTGCCGGTACCGCACAATGCCGATGCGGCCGCGCGCATGGTGTCGGCGGTCGAAGCGGCGGGCGCGGTGGCAGCGCTCACGGCGGTCGCAGCGGGTCAGCCGACGCTGGGGCTCACCGGCGACGAACTGCAGCGATTCCTCGCGCGCGATGGTGTGCGAAAGGTCAGTGCACGCGACCTGGCCGCCTGCATGGTGCAGGGGCATGACGGTGCGACGACGGTCGCCGCGTCGCTCACGCTCGCACAGGCGGGCGGTGTCGAGGTCTTCGCCACCGGTGGCATCGGCGGCGTGCATCGTGGTGCGCCCTTCGACGAGTCGGCCGACCTCACGGCGCTCTCGCGGACCCCGGTGATCTGCGTCTGCGCCGGTGCGAAGTCGATCCTCGATCTCCCGGCCACACTCGAGCGTCTCGAATCACTCGGTGTTCCGGTCATCGGTTACGGCACCGACGAACTGCCTGGATTCTTCACGACCGGCACCGGGCTGCGTGTGCCGCAGCGCGCCGACACCGCCGTCGGGATCGCGGCCATCGCACGGGCCCACTGGAGCCTCGGCGAGCGGAGCGCGATCCTCGTGGTGCAGCCACCGCCCGCCCATGCGGCGCTCGATGCCGGGGTCGTGGATGCGGCCGTGCAGGGTGCGGTCCGTGCGGCTGCGGCGGCGGGTGTGACCGGCGCCCGACTGACGCCGTTCCTGCTCGGTGCGGTGCTCGCGGCAACGGAGGGTCGTTCGCTCCCCGCCAACCTCGCCCTGCTCGAGGCCAACGCGAGGCTCGCTGCGCAGATCGCGGTGGCCTGCGCTGCACTCCCGCTTCGTAAACGCTCGTAACGGTTGCCGGGCACGACGCACGCCGCAGGCACATTCACTACAATGCGGGTGGCCGTGTCATCGGAGTGGCGCACGACGCTGGGCGCCGCGGCTGATCGTTCATGCACCACCGGTGTATCTACCGTTCGGTGGGGTGGCTCGCGGCCTGTACCGCGGTCTATCTTCCCTGCTGACGCCTTGCCCGGAGGACTGTCGCGATGGCCTCGCAATTCCTGTCGTCCGAAGAGTACGACGAGCGCGCACACGCGCTCTACAATGAGGGGCGCTTCGACGATGCGCTGGCGGTGCTCCGCGAGGGACTGATCCTGTATCCCTCGTCGGTGGAACTGCATGTGGGCGAGGGGTACGCGCGCCTCGCCCGCGAGGAGTACGCGTGGGCTCGCCGAAGTTTCGAGGAAGCGCTGACCCTGGATGCGGAACATGAGGACGCACTCGCCGGCATGGGCGAGACGCTGCTCCGCTTCGGTCAGATCGACCACGCGAAAAAGAACTTCCGCCGCATCCTCGCACTCGGCTATCAGGACGATGTGGAGCTGATGCTGCAGGTCGGCCGCGCACTCTTCCGCGACAACCACGTGGAGGATGCCGCGCAGTTCTTCGACATCGCCGTGCAGCAGGAGCCGGATTCGGCCGAGGCGGTGAGCTGCATGGGGTACGCGCAGCATCGCTCCGGTGAAGACGACGCGGCCATCTCCACGCTGCGCCGCGCGCTCAAGCTCGACCCGGATTACACCGAAGCTCGCATCTACCTCGCCAACCTGCTGTACGACAAGCAGGAGTACGAGGCGGCGCTGTATCAGTTCGAGAAGTCGTCGCCGGAGGACCACTGGGACGAGCTGGGCATCTGGCGTCTCATCGAACTGAAGAAGGCCGCCTATCGACTCGCGGACGACGACCCCGATCTCGCGCCATGGCAGGCGCAGCTCGAGGAGTTGAATGCCGGCACCGACAGCATCGACGACATGCTGGCGGAGATCGAGGCGCGGGTGATGGGCGAAAGCGGCGACGACGAGCCCGATGCCAAGGGGCAGCTCGAGCTCTTCGGCACGTTGCTGGCCGAGATGCGTGATGCGAAGGAGCCGGCCGTGGAGCACAGTGTGCTGACACGCACCGGCGACACCTTCGTCGGCAGCTGGGACGACATCGTCACCGAGATGCGCGACGCCGTGGCCAGCGGCAAGTCGCTGTACGAGTTCATGCTCTCCGAGGCGGCCCGTGTGCAGGCCATGACCGGGCAGCGCATTCCCACCGAGTCGGCGGAGGCGTTCCTCCGTGGCAGTGCCGACGCCGGCGTGCTCAAGATCCTGCATTGACCCTGCACACACATCGGACCGTCTTCCCGAACGGATTCACCCTCCTCGTCCGGGAAGACCGTGCGGCCCCCGTGGTGGCGATCGTCACGCGGGTGAAGGCCGGCTACTTCGACGAACCCGACACCGAGATCGGGATCGCGCACGTGCTGGAACACATGTACTTCAAGGGCACGCCCACGCGCGGCCCGGGTGAGATCGCCACTGCCACCAAGGAAGTCGGCGGGTGGCTCAATGCGCACACGATCTACGATGCCACGACCTACATCACCGTGCTGCCCAGTGCGAACTGGGATCGCGGCCTCGACATCCAGTTCGATGCGTACGCGCACTCGCAGATCGACACCGACGAGCTGCGCCGTGAACTCGAAGTCATCATCCAGGAAGCGGCCCGCAAGGAAGACACGCCCGGTGCGGTGACGGCAGAGACCCTCTACGAAGTGCTGCACGACCGTCATCGCATGCGGCGCTGGCGGATCGGACGCGAGGCGGGGCTGCGCACGTTCACGCGCGAGATGGTGCACGGCTTCTATCGCAACTGGTACACACCGTCCAACACGATCCTCGCGATCGTGGGCGATGTGGATGCCGACGCGGTGCAGGCGGCCGTGGGTGCACGCTACGGACGGCTGCCGTCGCAGGATCCGCTGCCCAATCATGGGCCGGAAGAGCAGCCGTGGACCGGCGCGCGCTACCGCGCGCTGAGCGGTGACGTGCAGCAGGCCCATGCCACCTTCGGCTGGAACACGGTTGGCCCGCTGCATCCCGATGCCGCCGCACTCGACGTGGCGTCGTCAGTGCTCTCCACCGGTCGTGCGTCGCGCTTCTATCGCGCCGTCCGCGAACGTGGTCTGGCCATGAGCGCGTCGGCCTACCACTACACGCCCACACAGCTCGGCGTATTTGCCGTCGGGATCGTCGGCGCTGATGCCACGCTGGACGACGCGCTCGCGGCGGCATGGGCGCAGCTGCGTGAGTTGCAGCGCGAGGGGCCGTCTTCCGGTGAGCTCGAGCGGGTGAAGCATGTGTTGCGCACACGGCTGCTGCGCTCCGAAGAGTCGATGGAAGGGCAGGCGAGCGAGATGGTGGCGTGGGAAGCGCTCGGTGGTGTCGATGTCGGCGACGCGTACTGGACTGCCGTCGATGCCGTCACGGCCACCGACGTCCAGCGTGTGCTGCGCACCTGGTGCCGCGACGACACCGTTGCCGTGGTGAGCTACCGGCCGCACGGGTCGGCACCGCTGGCCGACGCCGGACCGGCGCTGATCGCCGCCTGGAACGCCCGGACGCCCGCCCCGCTCGACTCCGAGTCACGGAGCATGCCGGCAGCACCGGTGATCATCGGTGCGCCGCAGCTCGCGGAGCGGGTGGGTGACGTGCACGTCTTCCGCACGACGGATGGTGTGCCGGTGCTCGTGCGCCGCAAACCGGGGGCGCGCATCGCCCACATGGGCTGCTACGTGCACGGTGGTGCCGTGCATGAACCGATGGACATGGCAGGACTGACGAGCGTGATGGCACGGGCCTCCCTCAAGGGCACCCGCACGCGCACGGCCGCGCAGATCGCCGAAGATGGCGAGCGGCTCGGTGGCAGCGTGTCCACGTCGAGCAGCAAGGAAATGGTGGGCTGGTCGATCAGTGTGCCGCTGGAGGATCTGTCGTGCGCGGCAGCGCTGCTGGCCGACGTGGTGCAGCAGCCGACGTTTGCGGCCGACGCCGTCGCCACGGAACAGGCGCAGCTCCTCACGGAGCTGCGTGCGCGCCGCGACGACATGGTGCGTCATCCGTTGAGCGTGGCACGACAGGCGCTGTTCGGCACGCACACGTACGGCATCGACGCCCTCGGGACACCCGACGGCGTGGCGGCGATCACGCCGGATGCCTTGCGTGCCTGGCATGCCCGTGCGGTGCTGGCGGGCGAGACGGTGCTGGCCATCGTGGGTGATGAGGAGCCGGCCGAACTCGCGCGACAGCTGGCGTCGGCCTTCACGATGCTGCGCCCCACACCAGCCGGTGCGGTGGAGCCGCCGGCGATGATCACCGACCGCATCGAGGTGGTGGACGACCGCACCAAGCAGCAGAGCGCCGTCGCGATGCTCTTCCGCGGCCCCGCGCGTCATGCCCACCTGCGCTACGCCACCGCCCTGATGACCGGTGTCGCCAGTGGACTCGGCGGTCGCTTCTTCGAGTCGTTGCGCAGCAGACAGTCGCTCGCCTACAGCGTGTTCGTGAGTGCCTCCACGCTCGCCCACGCCGGCATGATCTCGGCGTACATCGCCTGCGCACCGGAGCGCGAGTTGGAAGCGCGCGAGGGATTGCTGCGCGAGTTCGCGATGTTGCGCGACGAGCCGGTCACGCCGGCGGAGCTCGAACGGGCACGCACCTACGCCATCGGCATGCACGCCCTGCGTCAGGAGAGCGCCGGTGCGCAGCTCGGCGACATGGTCGATGCGTGGATGACGGGTGCCGGGCTGACCGAGCTGACGGACGAGGTGCCGCAGCTGCAGGCGGTGACGGCCGCCGATGTGCAGCAGGTGGTGCGTCAGTGGATCGATCCCGATCGCCGCGTCGAGGCGATCGTGCGGGGTGTGGCGAAAGGCTGACCGTCAGCGCGCCGCGGCGCTGAGCCCGCGAATCGCGCGTCGCAGCGAGGTGTTCGCGAGCCGCAACCGTCCGCCCGGACCGCGCAGCCCGCGGCGGGTGTCGTAGTCACCGGCATCACCCACGATCACGCCACCGATCGTGGGTCGCGCACTGGCCCACGCCAGCACGCCCCAGATACCGCGGTCCTGCGCCAGTTCACCCTGCGACCAGGGAAAGCCTGCGGTCAGCAGCACCCACTCGTCACCGGTGGCGTTCTCGCGAGTGCGCACCGTCCGCCAGCGATCGGCGGCCTGCATGCGTGCCTCGAGTGTCACGCCGCCGCGAAACCCCGGCTGCAGCACATAGCCGATGCCATCGAGGCCGGAGCGCGGCGTGGTGGCCCACGCGGCGAGCACACTGTCGCGTGTGTCGAACGTGGCGATCGAAGCCAGCACCCGTGTCCGCGGCCGCAGCGTGTGTGCGGTCCGGGCGAGTTGCGTCAGCAGCGGTTGCCACTCCGACGACTCACGCGGGCCCACGATCATCACCCCGAGGCCGTTCGGGTCATCGAGCGGCACCAGAATGTCGGGGCGAAGTCGCCGCACCACCTGATCCACCAGTTGTGTGCGTTCGCGCTCCCACGCGGTGGGCGCGAAACGCACGCGCAACGCCTCCTGCAGATCCCAGCCGAGCGTGACGGCGATCAGCGTGCTGTCGGCGCGGTAGGCATCGAGTGATCGCGCCAGCGAGTCGAGTGCGCGCGGCGTGGCGCCCGATGGGGCGATCCGCACACCGATCATGTCCACCGCGGCGCTGTCGGCGAGATCGGTGTCGTACCGCAAGGCGAGTGGTGCGGGAAGGCCGCGCAAAGTGGGCAGGATCTGCACGCCCACACGCAGCGAAGGGGCATCGGCGGGACGTTCGCGCAGTGGTGCCAGCGTCCAGCGCGAGAAGCTCCGCACGGCTCGCACCGACTGCGGCAATTCGCTGAAGAAGGCGACGATCGCCATCACCGCATAGAGACCGATGACGCCGCGCACCGACGCGTTGACCGCCCAGCGTGCACGGTAGGCGGGAGCGACCAGTGGCGGTGCGAACGCCAGGGGCGACCAGAGCGCTGCCGGGCCGGCGAGATACCCGATCGCGCCGGCGATGGCCGTGGGTACGGCATGCAGTTCAGCGGGCAGCATCACGCCGTTCCCGGCCGCGTATTCCACCCATCCCGCCGCGGCAAGAATGCAGTCATAGACCACGATCGGGATGACGATGGCCCGGGCGCCCAGCTGGCGTACCAGCGTGATGAAGGCCTGCGCCGCGACCATCGTGAGCACCAGCGGCCAGATCCAGCTCAGTGCGGCCACCGTGCGGCCGTCGAGCAGCGAACTGCCGACCACACGAATCAGCGCTGCGGGAATCAGCAGCAAGCCGGTGAGGGCCGTCAGTGATGCCCAGCCGCGCGGCGCCTCGGCCACACGGGCAAGGCGACCGGCGAGCCCGACGTCCCACATCAGCATCAGCAACACGCCGAGCAGCGACAGCAACGGCAGTGCGACCGTCACCGGAGGCGCACCTGCTGCAGGGAAGGCGGGAGATGCAAGACGAAAGGCGGCATGGGATGGGCGAGCGGCGGTCGTGCACGCTGGCGCACGCGGCAGCCTATGCCGACGCGGCAGGAGAGGCAACTGCTGGCCCGCATGCCGGTGCATCGCTTTCTTGTCAGTATGCGCCGCAACGAGGTCCTCACCCCCCCGAACCTGATCTCCCTGTCGCGACTGGTGATGGCGGGCGTCTTCCTCGGCGTGCGCGATCCCGACTGGCGGCTCGCGGTGGTGTTCGCGGCGATGGTCTCGGATGTGCTCGATGGCGTGATCGCACGCGTGTCGCACACGACCAGCCGGATCGGTGCCCTGATCGACCCGATCGCCGACCGCATCTTCATGCTGGTGGCGTTCATCGCGGTTACGATGGATGGGTTGATTTCGCCCTGGCAGCTCGGCCTGCTGATGTTGCGCGATGTGATGACCGTGATCGGGTGGTTCGTCGCCCGCAACGTGAGCTGGCTGCGCCGCATCACCTTTCAGGCACGATGGCCGGGCAAGGGGGTCACCGTGCTGCAGTTCGTGACGCTGGTGGCCTCGCTGCAGGCGCCGCGGCTGGTGGCGGGGCTGGCCCTGGCCTGCGGCATCCTCGCCCTCGTGGCCACTGCCGACTACACGCTGATGCTGTGGGAGAATCGGGAGGGTGGCCCGAAGGACCTGGCCGGCCAGCGCACCGCAGACCCGCTGCCGCACGACGATGCCGGGTGATCGCACTCCGTCGCCGCATGCGCCCTGCCTGCGGCAGGCGTTCCTTCTGCTGGTGACGCTGATCGTCCCCGCGCTGGTACAGGCGCAGCGTGCGCAAGCGGCGGTTCGTCCGTCGCGCTTCAGGCCGGCGATTCGCGCCGATGCCATTCTCGCCGACCAGCCGGGTGCACAGGTGGCGGTCGGGATGGTCGCGGCGGCGGCCTACAATCTCCGCGTGGGGCTCGACGTCGGCGCTGGCGGTGTGCGACGGCCCGACGGGGGGGCCGAGGCGGCCGGCCGTGTGGATCTGCTCGCGCGCTGGCTCAGTGACCCGTTCCGGCGCTCGAGGCGGGCGATCCATGCCGGCGGCGGCATCGGCGTGCTCGTCGCGCAGGGCGCGGCACCGCGGCCCGTGGCGATCGTGACCCTCGGTGTGGAAGGAACGAGTGACGGCCCGTGGGTGCGCGGCGTCGAACTGGGGCTGGGTGGTGGCGTGCGCGTGGGTTTCACCCTGCGACGGGCGTCGGCCAGACAGCGCTGACCCTGCCAGCCGGATGTCCAGCCTCAAGCGGATGCCCGATCGTACCGAGACTGAATGGTAGAGTCTGGTTACGCCACCGTCCGGACCCTGTCGATCCGCCACCCGCAAATGAACGCCGACACCGACACCGACACCACAACAACCACCGTGCGCTCCGACGCGCTGGCCCGCGCCTCAGCGCTGGCGAGCCGCGCGAGGGACCTGCGTCGTGCACAGGTCGAGGTGCAGGACCTCACGGCGCGCGAGGTCCAGGTGATGGCGCGTACCGCCGCATCGTTCTTCGACGCCATTCCGCTGCCGGAGTTCACCGCCTCGCTGCTGCCGACATCGGCGCGCCTGCTGCGCCGCATGCGGCACAGGATTCTGCATCGCACCGTCCACACCACGGCGACGGGCACCATGATTCACGCGATGCTGCTGGGTCGTGACGGGGTGCTGCGCCTCTTCTCGGCGCGCACCGCCGACTCGCGTGATCTGCTGCTGAGTCTCGAACCGGGTCGCGGTCTTCCGCCGACCGTGATTCGTGACGTGGTGGAATGGGCGCCGACCCTGCGCGTGACGGGATTCCGGCCGTTCGAGATTCTGGAGCGGCTCTCCGGCTCACTCGACGCAGTGGAACAGCAGATCGCCGATGCCGAGGTGAAGGTGCAGGTGCAGAAACAGGCGCTCGCAAGCGGTGACCTGACGGCGCTGCTGCCGGTGCGTGCGGAGAATCGGTCGCAACTCGAGTCGGCAATCGATGCCTCGGAGCGCGACACCACGGATGATCGCGATGAGGTCGACATGCACGCATTGTCGGCCGTGGTCATCGCGGGGAAGCGTGACGCGGCGTCCACCACGCCCGAGCCGGTGAAGCCGCGATCATCGAACCTGTTCGACATGTTCGACGTCGTCGAAGCGGTGGCGGCAAACGCCGCGCCGCATGACACTGCGGCACCACCCGCGGTGAACTCGCGATATGCCGTTGACGACGAGCCCGAGGAATGGGATGATCCGGAGGAGACGGCGCAGCCCGTCGTTGCACCGGTCCGCGCGTCGCTGTTCCCCGTGCTCCCGCCGCCGCGCTGACGTCAGTGCGTTGACGGCGGCAAAGCAGAACGCCCCTCGTACGCGAGTACGGGGGGCGCTTCACATTCGTCGGTCGGTCGATGATCAGGCCGGGACGGTTTCAGTCTCTTCGACGTCGGCCGGGTCGGGGCTGACGTCCTCACCGACGAGCGCATCGATCGCAGCTGCATCGGTGTCGATCGCGACCGGTGCTTCCACCGGTGCGTCTTCAGTTACCACTGCAGCCTTGGGCGGCTGGACGAACCGCTCACCCAACTTGCGCAGGTCGTTCACATCGGCGGGCTTGAGCTCCGGATATCGATCGGAGAAGTAGGCCATCGTTTCGGTGAACCACTCCGCCTGATGATCGGCGGCGGCACCGATGACTTCACACCGCATGATCTGCTGGAACAACTCGTCACGCGCCTGCTCGAACGGCGTCGGCGGCGTCACAACTCGACGCTGTCGATTCTTTTTGGTCAAATTCACCTCATGGGTTGCATCTGTAATATGAAAAAACTAGTCACGCACAGCCTGTTCTTCCAGCGAAGCGGAAAAATCGCCGAGACGCTCGACCCGCTCCATGATCAGCGCTGCAAGTGGGGCCGGACGTTCCAGCGGAAGTAATCGCATGGCACCCGGCAGCCGGACCATCGACGCCGACGGCGGGGCGATCATCGGATCTTCCTCTCCAGTGACGCGCAGCGTGCCCGAATCGCTGGACGAGAGCGGCAGGGCATCCTCCTCCTCGGCCACGGCCCGCGCCAGGTCGAGCAGGTGCCGCGCCCCCTGACTGCCGGTGTACGGTGCCGAGAAGCGTGCCACCGACCGGTCGGGCATGCTGTCTGGTTCGGCGACGGCGGCCCGCAGCACGGGGCCGAGCAGGTCCACGACGCCCAACGGGCGGCTGGAGATCTCGAGCAGCGCCGGCCCGGTCTGTCCGCGCACGGCCTCGATCTCCGGTCCCCCGGCGATGTCCTGCGGCGTGGGGGAGCAGAGGATGAGGGCATCGATCTTCTCCGGCCGGATCGCCTTGAGCCGTCGCAGCACCACGCAGCCGAGGTCCTGGCCCACCGCCACCACGTGACTGACGCGGAGCAGCGCCAGCGCCCGGTCGAGGTACCGCGCCTGCGCGGAAACCGTGTACGGCCCGCCCACCGGCCGGTCCGACTCACCGAACCCGAGCAGATCGGGCACGATCACCTGGCAGCCATTGGCCAGCAGGATCGGGGCGACCTTCTGCCAGAGTGGGGCGGAGGTGGTGAAGCCGTGCACCAGCAGCACGGCCGGTCCGCCGTGGCCGTAGCGCATGGCATGCAGCGCCCCGGGACCCACGGGAAGGCGCACGTAGTCGCCGTCGTGCGGAAAATACGGCAGCACCGAGCGCGTCTGCGGCAGCCGTCGCGGCGACGGTGTCACGGGCGAGAAGGCGGGCGATGCGATGGTCGGCGGACGCGGCACGGGCGGAAGATACCACCGGCCGAAAGCGCGCAGGGCCGCGAATGAACTAGCGCGGGCCACCGCTGTACACCTACCCTTGTCACGCGCGGCCGAGTCGGCTGCCGGAATTCTGCAGGCAGGGGCAGCCCGACGACGCCGTGTCGATGCCGCCCGACACCAGACAGGGACGCAGCCCGCTGCTCCCGCCACCTCTGAGGGTGACCCAACGTGAGCGCGAAGGTCCGCAAGACGTCCAATAATTCCGGCTTCATCGTCGCCCTGGTGGGCATCGCCCTCGCCGGTGGCGGTTTCATCTGGTGGAAGACGCAGCAGCCCCCGCCTGCGGTGGCGATGGTGCTGCCCACCGTCAGCGACTCGGTGCTCGCCAGCAAGGCGCGCGGCTACACCGCCGGCTCGGCCGATGCGAAGGTCGAGATCATCGAGTTCGCCGACTTCGAGTGCCCGGCGTGTGGCAACTTCGCCAACATCACCGAGCCGGATGTGCGCAAGAACTTGATCGAGACGGGCATTGTCCGTTACACGTTTTACGACTGGCCGATACTCAGCGCGCACCAGAACACGGTGCCGGCCTCGATGTCGGCGGCCTGCGCCGACGACCAGAACAAGTTCTGGGAGATGCACGACGCGATCTTCATGGGACAGATCGAATGGAACGGCATCGCCACCAGCAATCCGCGCAAGGTGCTCGCCACCTATGCGGAGAAGCTCGGACTCGACATGGACAAGTGGAACAGCTGCATGGATGCCAACACGCACGCCGAGCGCATTCGCGCCAACTACGCCCTCGGCATGATGAAGCAGGTGCAGAGTACGCCCACCTTCTTCATCAACGGGCAGGCGTATCCTGGTTCACTGCCGTATGACGACATCAAGAAGGCCGTCGATGCGGCGCTGGCCGCCACGGCGCCGATTCCGGCAGTCGTGCCCGAACCCGTGAAGGAAAGAGGCGCGACGCGCTGAGCGGACGAAAATCACGCGGGGCGCACCGACATGGTGCGCCCCGCTTTCCCTTGCCGCGCGGGACGATCAGCGTCGGCGCGAGCCGGTGTCGTTGGCGGCGGCGATGCGCACGATCGGCAGCACGTCGTCACCGACCATCTGCGTGCCGAGCGGCGTGTTGCGTTCCGGGACGACGTCGTCGCCCAGCACGACCAGCGTGCGCGTCGCCACGGTGCTGGCCAGCGGCTCCGGCACACCGAGCATGCGGATGTACGTCTCGATCGCCCGATCGAACGGCAGTTCGCCGGCCAGCGTGTCCACGTAGAGCAGCGCGTTGCGCACGTGGGTTTCCAGCACCGCTTCTTCAGCACGGGCCTGCGCCAGACGCAGGCGACGCTCGGCGGCGTCGCTGAGCTTTCTGGGGAACAACGTGTCGGGGAAGAGACGGCCGAGGAGGCTCATGCCGCGAAGACTAAGCGGAGCGTGGGGCAACGGCCAGCCGACCGCCGGCACCGGCAACGCTGGAACGCCGGCGCTGCGGTGCCGGCACCGCGCTCACGACTCCTGCGCTTCGTACTGTTCCTTGAGGCCGGCCACGACGGTTGGGTCCGCAAGCGTGGTGGTATCACCCAGCGCGCGCCCCTCGGCGATGTCGCGGAGCAGGCGGCGCATGATCTTGCCCGAGCGCGTCTTGGGCAGGTCGGCACTGAAGAGAATGTCATCGGGCTTGGCGATCGCCCCGATCTTTTCGCCCACGAAGTCACGCAGCTCGTCGCGCAGCGATGACGATGCGTGGAAGCCCTCGCGCAGCGTGACGAAGGCAGCAATGGCCTGCCCCTTGAGCTCGTGATCCTTGCCCACCACCGCCGCCTCGGCCACCGAGGGATGGCCGACCAGTGCGCTCTCCACTTCCATCGTGCCGATGCGATGGCCCGCCACGTTGAGCACGTCATCCACGCGACCCAGGATCCACCAGTAGCCATCCTCGTCGAGCTTCGCGCCATCGCCGGCGAAGTACAGGTCGGGCCGGCCGGGCCACTTGCTGAAGTAGGTCTCCACGTAGCGTTCCGGATCGCCCCAGATCGTGCGCAGCATGCTGGGCCACGGGCGTGTGATGGTGAGCAGACCACCACCCACCGGAATCGGCTCGGCAGCGGCATTCACCAGCGCCACGCTGTATCCCGGCAGCGGATGTGTGGCACTGCCCGGCTTCGTTTCCGTCACGCCGGGCAGCGGCGAGATCACGATCGCACCGGTCTCGGTTTGCCACCACGTATCCACGATGGGGCAGCGCTCCTTGCCGATCACGCGATGATACCACATCCACGCTTCGGGGTTGATCGGTTCACCCACGCTGCCGAGCAGTCGCAGTTGTGACAGATCGTGCTTGTCGGGATGCACCTCACCCCATTTCATGAACGCGCGGATGGCGGTGGGCGCCGTGTAGAACACCGTCACGCCATGCCGTTCGCACATGTCCCACATGCGGCTCTTGTCGGGCCAGTCGGGGGCGCCTTCGTACAGCAGGCACGTGGCGCCGTTGGCGAGCGGGCCGTACACCACGTAGGAATGGCCGGTTACCCAGCCCACGTCGGCGGTGCACCAGAAGACGTCGTCGTCCTTGAGGTCGAACACCAGCTTCGACGTGGTGGTCACGCCGGTGAGGTAACCACCGGTGCTGTGCACGATGCCCTTCGGCTTGCCGGTGGTGCCGGACGTGTAGAGAATGAAGAGCGGATCCTCGGCGTTCATCACAGCAGGCTCGCAGTACCGCGGCGACTTCTGCATCAACCGGTGCCACCACGAGTCGCGCCCCTCCTGCATCTGCGCGAACGTTTCCTCGCTCATCGCACCGGCGCGACGCTGCACCACCACGCAGTGCTCGATGCTCGGCGTTTCCTGCATGGCGACGTCGGCGTTGCGCTTGAGCGGGATGATCTGTCCGCGACGGAAGCCGCCGTCGGCGGTGATCAGCACGCGGCACTGCGAGTCGTTGATGCGATCCCGCAGCGACTCGGGGCTGAAGCCGCCGAACACCACGCTGTGAATGGCGCCGATGCGGGCACAGGCCAGCATGGCGATTGCCGCTTCGGGGATCATCGGCAGGTAGATCGCGACGCGATCACCCTTCCGCACACCGAGGCTCTGCAGGACGTTCGCGAACTTGTTCACCTCGGTGTAGAGCTGCCAGTACGTCAGCGTGCGCTGGTCGCCCGGCTCCCCTTCGAAGATGATCGCCGCCTTGTTGCGGGCCGCGGTGCGCACATGCCGGTCGAGGCAGTTGGCGGCCACGTTGAGCTGCCCGTCGGCGAACCAGGTGGCGAACGGCGCATTCCACTCGAGCCCCTTGGTGAACGGCGTGATCCACTCGAGCTGTCGCGCCTGTTCCACCCAGAAGGCCTCGGGATCGGCGGCGGCACTGGCCGCGACACTGCCATCGCGCACATGGGCGGCGTCGCGAAAGGCGGCGGGCGTGGGGAAGCGACGGTTCTCGGTGAGCAGCGCGTCGATCTCGGACATGGGCACGTCGGGAGGTGAAGGCGGGTTGCGATGGCGAGCGGTGAGTTTGGTGCCGAGCACCGTGAGGGGCAACCGGAACACCGCCATGCGCAGTTAGCTTGGCGCGATGACTTCGCCGAGCCCGGTTCAGCACTCCACCCCGATCCCCGTCTGCCAGACCGCATCGCTCGTCAGGCGTTTCGGGAGCCGGCGGGCAGTGAACGGCGTGAGCGTGCAGATCGGAATGGGGGAGTGTCTGGCGTTGTTCGGCCCCAATGGCGCAGGCAAGACCACGCTGCTGCGCTTGCTGGCGGGCCTCCTGCGGCCGACCAGCGGGGAGGTCCGGCTCCTGGGGACGGTGCTGAAGAGCGACGCCGCCATGGAACGGGGCCGGGTGGGGCTGATCAGCCACCAGAGCATGCTCTACGACGTGCTGACCGTGCGCGAGAACGTGGCCTTCACCGCCCGGCTGTACGGCCTCCCCGATGTCGAGGGGGCCACCACCGCGGCCCTCGCCCGGCTTGGCCTGCAGGGCCGCGAACTGACCCCCGTGCGGGCGCTGAGCCGCGGGTGGCAGCAGCGGGTGTCCATCGCCCGCGCCATCGTGCATGGGCCGGCGCTGGTGCTGCTGGACGAGCCGTACACCGGGCTGGATGTGGCCGGCGCCCGGGCACTCACCGACCTGCTGCTGTCGCTCCGGAACGACGGCGCCGCGCTGGCGCTGGTGACCCACGCGGTGGACGAAGGGCTCGCCCTCGCCACACACGCGGCGATCATGCTCGACGGGCAGATTCGCCGGCACGAGCCCACCGATGGCATCGACCCGGCAGCGTACGCCCACGAGTACCGGCGAATCGCGACGGAGACGGCCGCGTGAGTACCGCGACCCCGCCCGGGATCCTCGCTGCGGCGCTGATGATCGCGCGGAAGGACCTCGCGATCGAGTACCGCACTCGCAGTGCCTTCTTCTCCAGCCTGGTCTTCTCGCTGCTCGGCGTCAGCATCTTCTACATGGTGTGGGACCCGAGCGCCGTGCGACCGATCGACATCGCCCCCGGCGTGCTCTGGACGATCTTCGCCTTTGCCGGGATGCTGGGGCTGCACCGGGCGTTCGGACTGGAATTGCAGACGCGCGCCATGGACGGTTTGCTGCTGGCGCCGATTCCGCGTGAAGCGATCTTCCTTGGCAAGGCACTGTCCAACCTGGTCTACGTGTCGGCGGTGCTGGCGATCACGATCCCGGCGGTGGTGATCTTCTACAACCTCGAATTCGGCAGCGGGCTGCTGATTCTGGGCGGAATCGGGGTGCTGGCGGCGATCGGGCTGGTGACGGTCGGGACCCTGTTCAGCTCGATGACGGTCCATACCCGCTTCGCCGAGCTGCTGCTGCCGATGCTGGCGCTGCCGTTCTTCATCCCGGTGGTGGTGCCGGCGGCGCAGGCCTCGGCCAAGCTGCTGGTCGGCGCCGACCTGGCCACCGTCATGCCCTGGATTCAGGTCCTGGTGGCCTTCGACCTGATGTTCGGGGTGGCCTGTGTGCTGGCCTTCCCGTTCACGATCGAGGACTGATCGCCGCGAGGCGGTGCTGCGGGAGGGAATTCGGTAACTTTCTCCCCTTGCGCACGGTTCAATCCCGAGGCCCATTCGTACATCAGTATCCTTCTATTTCATTCCATGTCTGATACTCTCGCGCCCCCGATGCCGTCGGCCGGCGCCGGTCGCCCCACGCGGGCACCGGTGGCGGTCTTCGACTGGCTCATGGCGATCGCCGTGGTCGCCGTGCTGGCCGTGATCGCCCGGATCGTCTGGTTCACGCCCCCCGAGGCCATGCAGGGCGAGGCGCAGAAGATCTTCTACATCCATGTGCCGTCGGCCGTGGTGGGGCTGTACATCGCCTGCCCGCTGGTCGCGATCGGTGGGGCCATGTTCCTCTGGCTTCGCGATGAGCGCCTCGACCGGCTGGCAGAAACGTCGGCCGAGATCGCGCTGCTGTTCCTGACGATCGTGCTGGTGACCGGACCGATGTGGGCGAAGCCGATCTGGGGCGCCTGGTGGACGTGGGACGCGCGGCTGACCAGTACGCTCTTCCTCTGGTTCGTGTTGCTCGGGTATACGGTGTTGCGCGGTGCCATCGAGGACCGGCAGCAGCGTGCGCGCTACGCGGCGGTGCTTGGCATTCTGGCGTCGCTGCTGGTGCCGTTCATTCACCTCAGCGTGCGCCTGTTCCGGACCATGCATCCGCAGCCGATCGTGCTGGCGCCGGAAAAGCCGAAGTTGTCGCCTGAGATGGGTTTGACGCTGTCACTGGCGTTCGTGGCGTTCATGGTGCTCTTCGTTGCCCTGCTGCGCGCGCGGCTGAAGTACGCCGCACTGCGTGACCGGGTCGAGGCGCTCGAGATGGGAACGGCCTGATGCCCGAGAATACCGGATACATGGCGGCTGCCTACGTCGCCGCAGCACTGATCCTCGGTGGCTATGTGGTGTCGCTGATCACGCGGACGCGTGCGATGTCGGCTCGCAGCGACGCCATCGACACCGTCACGCGTCCGTGAGGCGTGGCACGTCATCACAGCCGGCATGCTGATGCCGTCGGATGACGTCAGTCCCGTGCGGCCGCTGGCTGGCGCAACGGTCGTGGTGACCCGCGCTGCGGCGCGTGCCGAGCAGCTCGTGGCGCCGCTGGAAGCACTGGGTGCACGTGTGCTCACCTACGCGGCCACGCGGACCGTCCCGGGCGACGTGCAGGGGTTGCAGCACGCTGCGGCCAGTCTCGCGCGCTACGACTGGGTGGTGTTCACCAGTGCCACGAGTGTGGACCTGACGTTCGATGCCACGGAGGCGTGTGGCATCACGGCCGACCAGTGGAAACACACCCGCGTCGCCACGGTGGGCAGTGCCACCGCCGGTGCCGTGCGCGAACGCGGCCTGGAGCCGACGCTGGTGCCGTCGCGATTCGTCGCCGAAGGATTGCTGGAGGCGTTCGCCGTGCAGGGAGGCATGTTCGGCACCACGGTGCTGTATCCCGCCGCGGCGGGTGCCCGCCCTGAACTGGCCGATGGTCTCCGTTCGATGGGCGCGACGGTGCATGTCGTCAACGCCTACGATACCGTCGCCACCGACGAGGACGTGGCCGAAGTGCATGTCGCACTGCGGACCGGTCATGTGAATGCCGTGACGCTCACGGCGCGGAGTGCAGTCGATGCGTGGGTGGCGGCGATGGGCGAGGCGCACCGGATGGCCGACGTCGTCTCCATCGGCCCCGTGACGACACAGGCGGCACGCGCCGCCGGCATGCGGGTGGCGGCCGAAGCGATGCCGTCCACCATCGAAGGGCTCGTGGCCGCCGTGGTTCGCGCCGTGCGCGCGCAACGCGACCGACATCATCACCAGACCAACCTGTCATGACTGCAGCAACACGATCGCTGAAGATCGGCACCCGATCCTCGGCTCTGGCCCTCGCGCAGGCGCACACGGTGCAGGCGGAGCTGCTCGCACTCGGTGTGCCGAGCGAGTTGGTGACCTACACCACCATCGGTGACCGCCGCCTAGATGTGGCACTGACGGCGATCGGCAGCAAGGGACTGTTCACCGAGGAACTGGAGCGCGACCTGCGCACGGGCGTCACCGATCTCTGCGTGCATTCGCTGAAGGACCTGCCGACCGAAGATCCGGACGGGCTGGTGGTGATTGCACAGCTCGCGCGTGAGGATTCACGTGATGCGCTGGTGGTCCGCGACGACGTGCCGGGGGCCCTGCTGCACGAACTGCCGCGCGGTGCGATCATCGGCACCAGCAGCCTGCGCCGACGCGCGCAACTCAAGGCGCTGCGCCCCGACTGCACGGTGGTGGATCTGCGTGGCAACGTCGGCACTCGTCTCTCGAAGATGGAGAAGGGGCTCTGTCACGCAGCGATTCTCGCCGCGGCCGGGCTCAATCGCCTCGGATTGTCGTCGCGCATCCGCAGCTACCTCGATGCGCCGGAGTGGCTCTCGGCAGCAGGGCAGGGCGCCATCGCGATCCAGGTGCGTCGGGATGATGCCGAGGTGAGCGCGATCGTCGCGAAGCTGAATCATCAGCCGACGATGGACGCGACGACCTGCGAGCGCGCCTTCCTCGCCGCACTGGACGGCGGCTGTCAGGTGCCGATCGGCGCGCTGATGACCGTGAGCGATGGCGGGCGGCGCACGCTGCACGGCCTGGTGGCGGGACTCGACGGCTCACCGATGCTCCGCGCGAGCACGGTGGTGGGTGACGACATCATCGCCAGCGCCGAGAACCTTGCCGGCGAGCTGCGCGAGAAAGGCGCCACCGCGATCCTCGCCGACGCCCGCGCCACGACCACTGCAAGCAACGAGGCGCGCTGAGCGCTGCGACGGCGTCGTTCACGAACGGCAACGGCAACGGCACATCGCAGAACCGAACGGCCGCAGAACAGCACAACCGCAGAACGGCGAACAGCTACTGCTTTTGGGGTTGGCTCCGTGTGAGGTCACGTCCCTCGCGTGATCCGCTAATGGCGTGAGCCGATGTGCAACGTGCGGACTGATGTCACGCGCTGTTCACAATAAGCACCTCATTTCCACGCCACCCGAAGGCTGATTCAGTCGCATCGATCACTTCGGTCAGCGGTTCTGCGGTTCTGCTGTTCTGCGGCCGTGCCGTTCTGCGATGTGCCGTTGCAGTTGCCGTGATGACTGTCGTGCTGGTGCCGCTGCCCTCGCTGACGCGTTGAGGAGAGCTAGCCGGTTGCGGCGGCGAGGTTAACGTCTGCGGGATGACGTCCATCATTTCGAACATGCTCGGCGGTGCTTCGGCCGCCGGTGCGGGTGCAGGCTTTCCCGGGGTGCGGCTGCGGCGGCTCCGGAAGAGCCCGGCCATGCGGGCGCTGGTGCGGGAGACGCACCTGCATCCCTCGCAGTTCATCCTGCCGCTGTTCGTGCGGCCTGGGCGCGGGCTCCGCACGCCGATCACGTCGATGCCCGGGTGCGCGCAGACGTCGGTGGACGAGTGCGTGAAGGATGCGCAGGCGGCTGCGGCGGCCGGGGTGGGCGGGGTGATCCTGTTCGGGATCCCCGATACCAAGGATGCCGAGGGGAGCGGGGCGTGGGACGAGCATGGCCCGGTAGCCGAGGCGGTGCGCGCCATCAAAGCGTCAGTGCCGAACCTGCTCGTGATCACCGACGTCTGCATGTGCGAGTACACCGACCACGGCCATTGCGGGCTGCTGCAGGGCGAGGACGTCGACAACGACGCCACGCTGGAGTTGCTGGCGCGCGAGGCCGTGACCCATGCCCAGGCCGGCGCCGACATCATCGCGCCCAGCGACATGATGGATGGGCGGGTGCGGGCCATCCGGGAGGCGCTGGATGCCCATGGCTTTGCGCACATCCCGATCATGTCGTACGCGGTGAAGTACGCCAGCGCCTTCTATGGGCCGTTCCGTGAAGCCGCGGAAAGCACGCCGGCGTTCGGGGACCGTCGCAGCTACCAGATGGACCCGGCCAACAGCGACGAGGGGCTTCGCGAGGCCGCGCAGGATGTGACCGAGGGTGCCGATATTATCATGGTGAAGCCTGCCGGCGCGTACCTCGACGTGATCCGGCGGGTGAAGGACGTGACCGGCATGCCGGTTGCCGCGTATCAGGTGAGCGGTGAATACGCCATGCTGCATGCGGCAGCCGAACGGGGCTGGCTGGATCTCGAGCGCGCGATGCTCGAGAGTCTGGTGGCCATCCGGCGGGCTGGGGCGGACATCATCCTCACCTATTTCGCCATCACGGCGGCCCGGGCGCTGTCAGCCGCACGCTGAGCGGCGCCAGGTTTCCATCCCCGGCTATTTTGCGGGACGGAGACTGCCGCCGACGGCCCACTCGATCTTCCTGGTACATGTTCAATCCCTGGCACGACCTTCCCCCGGGCGACAACCCGCCCGAGCACGTCACGGCCGTCATCGAGATTCCGGCCAAGAGCCGGAACAAGTACGAGCTGGACAAGACGAGCGGGCTGCTGAAGCTCGATCGGGTGCTCTATTCCGCCGTGCACTATCCCGGCGACTACGGGTTCATCCCGCGGACGCTGCACGAGGACAACGATCCGCTCGACATCATGGTGCGGATCAACGAGCCCACCTTCCCCGGCTGCCAGATCGACGCCCGGCCGGTCGGCGTGCTGAAGATGCTGGACAAGGGTGAGCCCGACGACAAGGTGCTGGCCGTGCCGATGCACGACCCGATCCATGACGAGGTGCACGATCTCGAGGATCTGCCGAGCCATTTCCTGCGGGAGGTGGAGCACTTCTTCAAGATCTACAAGGACCTCGAGGGGAAGCGGGTCGAGATCATCGGCTGGTTCGACGCCGAGGAAGCGCGGCGGATCATCACGCAGAGCATCGATCGGTACGACGCGAAGTACGGCGCGGGATCGGCCGGGGCCTGAGGTCCGCTCGTCGATTTAAAGCAGAGCTCGCTATCGTCATCCGGTAGCGAGCTCTGCGCGTTTTGGCGACATTTCGATTGTGACCGTCGAGAGCGGCACGGGGTATGCACTCCTGAACCCGCGAGCGTACGGCACCTGCACGCGCCGTCGAGCCATTGCTTCGCGACACAACCTGATCGACACAAGGACAGCCCACCGATGCGCATCATTCGAAACGCCCTTTTTTCCGCGTCGCTGTTTGCCATGGGCTGCGCGTCCGACGGCAGCACGAGCCCGACGAATTCGCCGCCGTTCGAGACCCGTCTGTCGGCCGCTGCGACGGCTCCGACGACGCCGATCTCCGGTGAGATCCTGACGCTGAACGTCGCGGTCACGAACACGCTGGCCGAGTCGGTGTCCGGTGGCGTCTGTGCCACGACCGTGCAGGCGCGGCGTGAGAGCACGTCGTGGGTCGACGTGACGTCTTCCATTGCGATGTGCACCGCGCAGGCGGTGATCGTGCCGGCTGGTGGTACCGCAATGTTCCGCGCGAATGCTGACCCGGCGCGGGTGCGCACGGTCCTTGGCGGCGCTACCGGTACCGTGATCTTCCGTGTGCAGCACACGCTGGCTGGTGACAACAGGAACTACACGCTGCAGTCGAACGAAGTGCGCTGGACCGTGAACTGATCGCGGTGTGGCATTCGTGCGTGTCGGTGTTCGCGTGAGTGGGGCGGCCTTCGGGGTGTAGGCCGCCCCACTTTTTTCTGCCATGGTTCAGGTCATCGTGTGACCATCGCTGCACGCTGACGGTACTGTTCGAAGCGGTCGTCGGCACGCGTGTGATGGCACACGGTGGGCGGCTGGTCGGGACCATCGTTCAGTTGTGCAGTCGATCTCCGCCCGGAGGCATGATGCGTTCACCATTCATTCGCGCGCTTGCGGTGCTGCTCCTTGGCGCCGGCTGTACCTCGGACGGCAGCACGTCGGTGCCGCTCAACCCTGCCGCCGCACTCGGTGACGGCAGCGCGGTCGAGCCACGGATCGAGGCGCGGGTGGTGCTGCCGTTCAGCGGCGTGGCCGACGGCACGGTCTGGTTTCGCGTGGAGATCACGAATCGCCTCGGTGCGCCGGTGTTCAGCGGCGCCTGTGCCGACCGTGTGGATGTGAAACCGGTCACAGCGAGACAGTGGATCGACGCCACGCCGGCGTTTGCCGGATGTACTCGGCAACTCGTGAGCTTTGCGACGGACGCACCGGGCACGCTGAGCGGCGCAGCTGACCTGGCCACGTTGCGTGCCGTGGTGGGCGGTGCCGGCGGCGTGGCATTGCTGCGCATCCGGCATGTGGTCTGGCGCGGGGACGACGCGGTCTACGTGGTGCAGAGCGGGCAGCAGGAGATCGTGGTGCCGTAGCGTCGGATCGACGGTGGCTTGACCAGTGTGGATCGTTCCCGCGCGCCGGTGTCTCAGTCAGCCTCGCCGTCGAGCACCAGATAGCGATACGCCACCGCTGCCACGATCGCACCCACGATCGGCGCCGCCAGGTACAGCGCGAGGCCCTCGAACGCACGTGACACGATCATCGGACCCATGGTGCGCGCGGGATTCATGCCGGCGCCGGTCAGCGGACCGATCGCGGTGAAGCCGACCGCCGCCGCCATGCCCACCGCCAGCCCACCGATCTTCGGGCCCTTGGGGTCACTCACGGTCCCCATGTACGCGAACATCACCAGCGCCGTCGCGATCGCCTCCAGGGCGAAGGCCTGCGCGGTGGTCACGTCCAGTGACACGAGCTGTCGCGTGCCGCGCGTCGCTTCCCACAGCGCCGAGGGGAACGCCGCCTTGAGCGTGAAGGCCGCAAGCAGCGCCCCCGAGAACTGTCCGGCAATGAACGTCCCCGCCTGCTGCGGCGAGATGCGCCCGATGACGAGCAGCCCGAGTGAGACGGCAGGATTGAAGTTCGCGCCGACGCGCAGGAATGCGCTGGTCATCATGAACAGCACCAAGCCATGCGCCAGCGCCACGTCCACCAGGCCGGCGCCGGCATCGGCGTTGCGGGCCTGCATCAGCGCGGCACCACTGATGAACGTGACGGCGAAGGTGCCGATCAACTCGGTGCTGAACTCGCGTGCGGTCTTCATGGCGGCCTGGTTCGGGGGAAACGACAAGGCGGCAAGCTACTGAGGCGGTGAAAAAATAGTTCGCAGGATGCTCACGCCACGACCCCTCCGCTGCCTCTTCATGCAACGCACCTTTATCCGGCCTGCCCGGCAACGGCAACTGCAACAGCAACTGCTTTACGCAAGCCGCCTGCGGCGGCCGCAGAACAGCGAACAGCCGCAGAACAGCGCTCTCGGCCTGTCTTGTCACGTCCTGATTAGCGTCTACACCTCACTTGAGGAGACGCCGGATTATGGCGCGCACCCAGCATCACTACAGTTCGGAGTTGAAGCAGCGGTTGGTCGAAGAGGTCGAAGGCGGCCAGCTGTCCATTCGGGAGGCC
>JANOCB010000054.1:0-126671 GCA_031411975.1 Gemmatimonadaceae bacterium | reverse complement strand
GACTCCTCGTAAATCCATTCGGGAAAACACAATCGCCAACAACAACTTGGCCCTGGCTGCCTAACTTTTAGTTAGACCAGCAGTGCGTATATGGAAGCCCGCCCGGGGCGGCTGTATACGTATCGCAAATCCGGGATAGTGCGCTGATGTGTTGCCGGTCAGTGTGCGAAACTCAAGGTGACTTGTCTCGACGTGGGCGGCCCACTGGCCAGCGGCGGGAGACCTCAATCGGTGGGACACACACGTAGAAGCCGTAGCGGAAGCATTTTCGGACCCGGGTTCGATTCCCGGCGCCTCCATCTGAACAGAAAGCCCGGCTGACCAACAGCCGGGCTTTCTGCTATGCGACGGCCTCTGGCGTCACACCGGCATCGTATCGGTGAACCGCGAACCCTCTGCTAGAATTCGGCTTCTCGCCGCCGCTCACCACGCATCGACGGAACAATGCATGTTGCTCGACTTCACGACGATGGATCGCCGGACCGCGTACTTCTGGATGGCCTCGACGATCGCGCCACGACCGGTCGCATGGGTCTCGACGCTGTCGGCTGATGGTGTGACGAACCTCGCGCCGTTCAGCTTCTTCCAGATGATCACGCCGCAGCCGCCGACGCTGATGTTCTGTCCGCAGCACCACGGCGATGGATCGCTGAAGGACACCGCGCGTAACATTCAGGCGACCGGTGAGTTCACCGTGAGCCTCGTGCCATTCGCCCTCGTCCACCAGATGAACGACACCAGTTTCTCCTTCGGGAATGCGACGAGCGAGTTCGAGACGGTGGGTGTCACGGCCGCGCCATCACACGCGGTCAAGCCACCACGTGTGGCCGGTTCGCCGATGAGCTTCGAATGCCGCACTGCCGTGTTCACGCTGCATCCCGCCGAGCATCCGACATGCGCGATCATTCTCGGCGAAGTTATCGCCGCGCATGTCGATGAGTCGATCGTCGGAGCCGATGGAATCGTCGATCCGGCGACGCTCGACGTCGTCTCGCGCATGGGCGCCGACTGGTATGGGCGCACGCGGAGCACCGACAACTTCACACTGCCGAGGCCAGCCGGATGGGCGCGCTGAAGAAGAGTGGTGCACGCCGCACCGCGATCGTGGCCGAGCCGGACTTCACCGGCTTTCCGACATCGGCATTCACCTTCCTGAAAGGGCTCGCTGCCAGCAATGAGCGCGAGTGGTTCGAGGCGCGGCGGGATACCTACGAGGCATCTCTGCGCGAACCGATGAAGGCACTGATCGAGGAGATGGATGCGCGCCTGGCGGGCTTCGTGCCGGAAATCACGGGAACGGTGAAGGGCAGCATGTTCCGCATTCATCGCGACATCCGCTTCAGCAAGAACAAGGCACCGTACAAGACGAACGCGGCCTGCTGGTTCTTCCACCGCGATTCGAAGGGCAACGTCGGCCAGGACGCCGTTCACGGTGGTGCGGGGATGTACTTCCACCTCGAGCCGCGCGCCTGCTTCGCCGGCGGTGGCGTGTGGATGCCGCCGACACCCGTGCTCCGGCGCCTGCGCGCAGCGCTCGACGTGGGGCACGAGGAGTTCGAATCGATCGTGCAGGCACGCGCATTCCGAAAGCGCTTCGGTGCGATGGAGACCGAGGCGATGCTGAAGCGGATGCCGCGAGGCTTCGACCCGACGCATCCAGCGGGCGACTGGCTGCGGTTCCAGAGCTTCACGGCGGGCTGTGCCCTGTCCCAGGCCGACGTGACGAGCGCGGCCCTCGCGGACCGGCTGGAGGAGATCTACCGCGCCATCACACCGCTCGTTCGCTGGCTCAATACCGCGATGGGTTTTCGCCCGCACACGTCACGCTGACCGGAGGAACCGTTCATGGCACAGTTTGCAGGCCGCGCCGCGCTCGTGACAGGCGCCGCGTCGGGGATCGGCGCCGCGTGTGCTCTGGTACTCGCCGGTGAAGGGGCCACGGTCTGGTGCACCGACCTCGCCGCCGACGGGGCCGCCGAAACGGCTCGGCGCGTCGAGGGCGTTGGCGGCCGCGCTCAGGCACTGGCACTCGATGTGACGGACGAGGCCTCGTGGGAGGCGGTGATCGCGTCAACGGGGCCGCTGGACCTTCTCGTGCACGCCGCAGGCATCAGCGCCGCGTCTCCGATCACCGAGATGACCTTTGCCGAGTGGAAGCGGGTGCACGCCGTGAACCTCGACGGATCGTTCCTCGCGATGAAGTATGGTGTGCGCGCGATGCGTGATCGTGGTGGCAGCATCACGGCGATCGCCTCCGCGTCCGGCGTGCGTCCGGCACCTGGCGCGGCCGCCTACTCGTCGAGCAAGGCCGCGGTGCGCATGCTGGCGCGCGTCGTTGCGAAGGAATGCCTCACCGGCGGCGTACCGGTGCGCGTGAATACGATCTCGCCAGCTGGCGTCCGCACCCCGATGTGGAGCGCGCTGCCGTTCTTTCAGGATATGGTGGCCCAGCTGGGATCAGAGGACGCTGCCTATGCGGCCTTGGGCTCCACGCCGGGCAGTTCACGGTTCGCATCGCCCGAAGAGATCGCCGCGGCAGTCTGTTATCTCGCCTCCGACGCGGCCGCCATGATCACCGGGACCGATCTCGTCATCGACGATGGCTACACACTCTGACGCTTACCGCTGAGTGCGCGGCCGTGCCCGCAGCGTGAAACGTCCCAGCGATCGTGCCACCCCGTTGAGTTGCAGCTCGACCACGTGCTCGCCGGGGTAACGGCGCCGTGTGGTGAGGTCCGCCAGCGAAACCGTCTTGCGCAGGCTGACGGATGCACCCGGCGCCAGCTCGATGGCGGAGAGCTTGAACACCTTCACGCCCGTTCCACCGTTCGCCTTCACGAAGTGCACCCGCAGGTCGACGATCACGCGTTGCTGTTTCCGGGATGGATTCTGCAGCGTGCAGGTGATGACCACCTTGGAACCCATGACGGGGCGAGTCGGTGTCACCGCGGATTCCGTGATCTCGATGCTTGCCGGCTCGGCGTACCCAAGGACAGCCAGCGCGGCCGGATCGCCCTGCTTGACCGATGAGCGCAGCGCATGCTGCACGATCCACCGTCGATCGGCGGTGGCCCGTTCGATCCAGGCGCCCGCCACCTGTACCAGCAACGCGGGATGGTCCTTGCCGATGTCGTTGAGGTTGTTCGCCACCGATCGTCGCACGTACAGCTCAGGATCGTCGCGCAGCAGCGTGAGCAGCGAGAGCACCGGTGCCGGATCCCGCTGAAACTCGCGGAGCCGCGGCGCCCACGGCAGACGCGGCCGTGTGCCTTCCGAGACCAGACGACGCACGTGCATGCTCGGGTCGATGGCCCACTCGCGCAGGAGGGCGAGCGTGGCGTCGCGGTGGTGCTCCAGGAAGGGGCGGATGGCGAACTCCCCCGTGAACACCTGCGTCAGCGCATGCAACGCACGCATCGACGCGTCGAAGTGCGACACGCCGAACTGACGGACGAACTCCGTGTGCGCCAGGTAGAAGAACGACGCCATGCCTCCAGCCGGCTCACGCGTGACCGGCAACGTCGCCAGCAACACGTCCACTGCAACGGGAAAGCGCTCCGGCAGGAACTGCTGCAGCGTTCGGCCCAGATGCCGCCCACGGTCCAGCAGTTCCATCGTGTCGAAGCCGGTCAGCGCGGTCCGCTCGAACCTGCGCCGATCGAACGTACCATGGACGGCATGAATCTCGGTGGCGAGCCGACGCACGACCTCCCGACCGAACTGGAGCTTCAGTGCGTCGGCCATGACGGCTGCGGGTGATCAGCGTCAGCTGTTGAGCGCAGCCTGACCGGCGGCGAGTCGCGCGATCGGCACGCGGAACGGCGAACAGCTCACGTAATCGAGGCCGGTCCGATGCACGAAACCGATGCTCTTCGGGTCACCACCATGCTCACCGCAGATGCCGGTCTTCATGCCGGGGCGCGTCCTTCGCCCGGATTCGATGGCGATGCGAATCAACTTGCCCACGCCGTCTTCGTCCAGCACCTGGAACGGATCGTCGGCCAGCATGCCGTTCTCGACATACAGTGGCAGGAAGCGCCCGGCGTCGTCGCGGCTCAGGCCAAGGGTCGTCTGCGTGAGGTCGTTGGTGCCGAACGAGAAGTACTCGGCATGCTCTGCGATCGCTGCCGCCGTCAACGCCGCGCGCGGCAGCTCGATCATGGTCCCGATCTGGTACTCCACCGGTTCACCCATGCCGCCAAGCACCTGGCGCGCCACGTCCTCGATGATCGTGCGCTGGTGTGCAAGCTCCTTCGCACTCATGATCAGCGGCACCATGATCTCCGGCTTCACGTCGATACCGCGTCGCTTGGCCTTGACCGCAGCCTCGA
The DNA here is from genome assembly GCA_031411975.1 of Gemmatimonadaceae bacterium. Lineage (GTDB taxonomy): Bacteria > Gemmatimonadota > Gemmatimonadetes > Gemmatimonadales > Gemmatimonadaceae > JACMLX01. The sequence continues at coordinate 122,340 of JANOCB010000054.1, read as the reverse complement.
AGATGGCGCGCGCCTGCATCTCGGTGATCTCGGGATACGTGACGAGGAGTCGCGCACCGCGATGCCCCAGCATCGGATTCGTCTCACGCAGCGCATCGACGACACGAAGGAGTTCCTCGCGTGACACGCCGAGCTGACGCGCCAGCATCTTCGTTTCTTCACCCCCGTGCGGGAGGAATTCGTGCAACGGCGGATCGAGCAGGCGGATGTTCACCGGGAACCCGTTCATCGCCTCGAAGATCGCCTCGAAGTCGCCACGCTGCATCGGCAGCAGTTTGGCCAGCGCGCGACGACGCCCCGACTCGTCGTGCGCCAGGATCATCTCGCGCACGGCATTGATGCGATCGCCCTCGAAGAACATGTGCTCCGTACGACAGAGCCCGATTCCCTCCGCACCGAACGCCCTCGCGATCCTGGCATCCTTCGGCGTGTCGGCGTTGGCGCGGACGCTCAACCGTCGCGACCCATCGGCCCATTGGAGCATCTGATGGAACGCCCGGTACGTCGGCGCCTGCTCGGCCCGCATCGTGCCGTTGATCACCCGCATCACTTCACTCGGCACCGTCTGCAGCTCACCGAGGTACACGTTGCCCGTGGCGCCGTCTACCGTGATCCACTCGCCTTCGTGCACGACCGTGTCACCACACTTGAACTGACGCCCTTCGGCATCCACGCTCAACTGCTGCACGCCGACCACCGCGCACTTGCCCATGCCACGGCAGACCACCGCGGCGTGACTGGTCATGCCGCCGCGCGCCGTCAGCACCGCGCGCGCGACCACCATGCCGTGAAAGTCCTCCGGCGTGGTTTCGTCACGCACCAGAATGACGCTGTCACCGCGGTTCGCGCGCTGTTCCGCGGTGTCGGCATCGAACACGGCGATGCCGCTCGCCGCACCGGGCGACGCAGGAAGCCCTTTGCAGATCACCGGCGCCCGCTGGCCGGTGTCGATCACCGGGTGCAGCAGCTGGTCCAGCTGGTGCGCCGGCACTCGGCGCACCGCTTCCTGCGTACCGATCAGGCCCTCCTCGACCATGTCACACGCGATACGGAGCGCCGCGGCCGCCGTGCGCTTCCCGGTGCGCGTCTGCAACAGGTAGAGCTTGCCACGCTCGACGGTGAACTCGAGATCCTGCATGTCACGGAAATGCGTCTCGAGCGCGAGCTGCGTCTTCATCAGCTCCTCGTACGCCCCGGGAAGCATCTCCGCCATGTGCTCGATGCGCAGTGGCGTGCGGATGCCGGCCACGACGTCCTCACCCTGTGCGTTCACCAGGAACTCGCCGTAGAACTCGCGTGCACCGGTGGATGGGTCGCGCGTGAACGCGACGCCGGTGCCCGAGTCGTTGCCCATGTTGCCGAAGACCATGGCCACGACGTTCACGGCCGTCCCGATGTCGTCCGGAATGCCATTCACGCGGCGGTAGTCCACCGCTTTCTTGAGCATCCAGCTGCGCCAGACGGCCTCGGTGGCGCCCCACATCTGCTCGACGGGATCCATCGGGAATTCGCGGCCGACCGCGTGACGCACGACCAGCTTGTATTCCTCGACGAGTGCGCGCAGTGACTGCTCGTTCAGGTCCGAGTCGTTCTCCACGCCCTGCGTCAGCCGCTTGGCCTCCAGCAGGTGTTCGAACTTGTGCATCGGCACGTCGAGCACCACGTCACCGTACATCTGCAGGAACCGCCGGTAGCTGTCGAACGCGAAGCGCGCATTCCCGCTGTTCCGCGCCAGCCCCTCCACCGTGACGTCGTTGAGTCCGAGGTTGAGGATCGTTTCCATCATGCCCGGCATCGACACCGCGCCGCCCGATCGCACCGACACCAGCAGCGGATTCTCGGCATCGCCGAAGCGCCTGCCGGAGACCTCCTCGAGCCGGACCAGGTTGCGGGCGACCTCGTCACGCAACTCGGCGGGAGAGGTCCCGTCGCGCAGGTAGATCGCACACAGTTCGCAGGTCATCGTGAACCCGGGGGGCACGGGTACGCCGATGTTCGTCATCTCGGCGAGGTTGGCCCCCTTGCCGCCGAGGATCGCCTTCATCTCACGCGTGCCATCCGCGCGGCCATTGCCGAAGAAGTAGACGTAACGGCGGTCTGTCATCGCTTCGCGAGTCGACACGTGGGACGGGGGCAGGAGAGGCGTTCCGGTCACGCGCTGTACGCGCGGCCACTGACCAGGTCCGCAGGAGCTTCGGTGGGGTAGTTCCCGCTGAAGCATGCGTCACAGAATCCAGTGGGACCACCCGGCACCGCGCCAAGCATCCCGTCGATCGAGAGGTAGCCCAGCGTATCCACACCGAGCGCCTCCCCGATCTCCTCCACGCTGCGCGCCGAGGCGATCAGTTCTTCCTTGCGGGGCGTGTCGATGCCGTACCAGCAGGGGCCCGTCACGGGAGCGGAACTCACGCGCATGTGCACCTCCCGTGCACCCGCATCGCGAATCATCTTCACCAGTCCGCGGGTCGTCGTGCCGCGGACGATCGAGTCATCGATCATCACGACGCTTCGTCCATCGAGGACCTCGCGCACGGCGTTGTACTTGACCTTCACCTTCGCAATGCGGCCCGACTGCGTCGGCTGAATGAAGGTGCGCCCGATGTAGTGATTCCGGATCAACGCGAGTTCGAGCGGCAGGCCGCTCTCCTCGGCATAGCCGAGCGCCGCGGCGTTCGAGGAATCCGGGACGGCGAAGACGAGATCGGCGCCCGGGGCCGGGCACTCGCGTGCGAGCTGTCGCCCAAGCGCCCGGCGTGCCCGATCCACGCTGTGTCCGAAGATCTGGCTGTCGGGACGCGCGAAGTAGACGTGCTCGAACACGCACTTCTTGAGCGCGAGCGGTTCGAACGCCTGTACCGACCGGATCTCACCCGCCTCGATCGCCACGATCTCGCCGGGCTGGACCTCGCGCAACAGGGTCGCATTGACGATGTCCAGCGCACAGGTCTCGCTGGTCGCCACGATGCTGTCGCCGAGCCGGCCAAGGACCAGCGGACGCCACCCACGCGGATCACGGGCGGCCAGCAACGTCTGGTTGATCAGCACGACGAGCGAGTACGCCCCTTCGACCCCTTCGAGCGCGTCGGTCAGCCGCTGGATCGGATCCTCATGGTTGGACCGCGCCAGCCGGTGCAGGAGCACCTCGGAATCCATCGTCGAGGTGAAGATCGATCCCTGCGCTTCCAGCTCCGCGCGGATCGCCGACGCATTCGTCAGGTTGCCGTTGTGCGCCAGGGCAATCACGCCGCCCTTGAAGCGCGCCATGATCGGCTGCGCATTCTCGACCGTCGAACTGCCGGCCGTGCTGTAGCGCGTGTGCCCAATGGCCACATCCCCGATCAGCGGCGTGAGCGCCGCCGCCGGCAGCGCTTCCGACACCAGCCCCATCGCCCGGACCGGATGCGCCGCGCCGTTGGTGTCCACCGTCACGATTCCGGCCGACTCCTGACCGCGATGCTGCAGCGCGTAGAGACCAAGATGCGTCAGCGCCGCTGCATCCGGCGTGCCGAAGATTCCGAAGATTCCGCACATGTCGCTATGTCCTCAGGCCGTTGCCGTGGCTGCGCGCTGCATCAACGCGGGAATCGCATCGAAGTAGGCGTCAGCCAGTGGCGACAGCGGTGTATCGAGAGATCGTGCTCCTGCCCTGATCACGAGTCGCTGCCCCGCGGTCACCGAACCGATGACCTTCGCGGCAATGCCATGCGACGCTGCAACCGAGAGTACGTCCTCGACACGCGCCGTGCTGACGAGGACCCGCCCCTGCGCCTCGCCCCACAACAGCGCGCGTGCGGAGCTGATCAACGGATCGCTCACGTCCACGTCGGCGCCCAGCATCGCGGCCCGCTCACCCATGCAGCACTCCGCCAGCGCGACGGCCAGGCCGCCCTCGCTGAGGTCGTGCGCGGAGCGCACGGCGCCGCTGGCTATGGCCTCCAGCAGCGCATCGACGAGCCGCTTCTCGTGGTCGAGGTCGACCGCCGGGACGGCGCCGATGGTGAGGCCATGCACACGCGCCAGGTACTCGCTCGCGCCAAGTTCGTCGGTGTTCTCGCCCAGCAGCACGATGCGGTCACCGGCCGCCGTGAAGGCGGACCGTGTGACATGGTCGATGTTCTCGATCAACCCGACCATGCCGATCGTTGGCGTCGGAAACACGGCACCCTGCGGATTCTCGTTGTACAGCGACACGTTGCCACCCGTGACCGGTGTACCCAGGGCGCGGCACGCGTCGCCCATGCCATACACCGCCTCGCGGAACTGGAAGAAGACTTCCGGCTTCTTCGGGTTGCCGAAGTTGAGGCAGTTCGTGATGGCCATCGGGCGGCCACCGGTGCAGGCGACGTTCCGCGCCGCCTCGGCCACGGCGATGCGGCCACCCATGCGCGGGTCGAGGTACACGTAGCGTGAGTTGCAGTCGGTCTTCAGCGCGAGGGCCTTGTTCGTGCCGCGCAGGCGCACCACGGCCGCGTCAGCGGCACCGGGACCGGCGACGGTGCTCGTCCGGACCTGTGAATCGTACTGGCGGTAGATCCAGCGCTTGTTGGCGATCGTCGGCGACGACAACAGGTGGCGCAGTGTCCACGCCGTGTCCACTTCCTCCGGGCGTTCGACGACCGCGTGCGGATCACGGGAGCGCAGGGCAACGATGGCGTCGCTCTCGCGCGCTTCGGGGGCGTACTGCGGGCACTCGGTCACGAGACGGCTGCCAGGGAACTCAGCCACCACGCGGTCACCCTCGACCACGCGGTACACGGGCTCGGCGATGACTTCACCGATGACTTCCGCCTGCAGATCCCACTTGCGGAGGATGGCACGGGCCTCTTCCTCGTGCCCGCGCCTGGCGACGACCAGCATGCGCTCCTGACTTTCGCTGAGCAGGATTTCGTATGGTGTCATCCCCTCTTCACGCACCGGCACCTTGGTCACGTCGATCACGACGCCGACGTCGCCGCGCTCCGCCATCTCGGCGCTGCTCGATGTCAGACCCGCGGCTCCCATATCCTGGATCGCGACGATGTGGCCGCTCCGGATCAGCTCGAGCGAGGCTTCGAGCAGCAGCTTCTCCGTGAACGGATCACCCACCTGCACGCGCGGGCGTTTGGCCTCGTTCTCCTCGCTGAGATCCTCGGAGGCGAAACTCGCGCCGTGGATGCCATCGCGACCGGTGCGCGCCCCCACGGCGAGAATGGGATTGCCCACCCCCTGCGCCTTCGCGGTGATCAGCTCATCCTCGCGCATCAGGCCGACGCACATGGCGTTCACGAGCGGGTTGCCCTCGTAGGCCGGATCGAACATCACGTCACCTGCCACGGTCGGTACGCCGATGCAGTTGCCGTAGTCACCGATGCCCTTGACCACCCCCGACACGAGCCAGCGCACCCGAGGCGTATCGAGGCTGCCGAACCGGAGCGAGTTCAGCATGGCAATCGGCCGTGCGCCCATCGTGAAGACGTCGCGCAGGATGCCGCCGACTCCCGTGGCGGCGCCCTGATACGGCTCGACCGCCGACGGGTGATTGTGGCTCTCGATCTTGAAGGCCACTGCCCATCCGTCGCCCACGCTGATCACGCCGGCATTCTCGCCGGGTCCCTGCAGCACGTACGGCGCCTGGGTCGGCAACGTCTTGAGCACCGGTCGCGAGTGTTTGTAGGAGCAATGCTCGCTCCACAAGGCACTGACGATGCCCAGCTCGGTGAACGTCGGTTCGCGACCCAGCAGGCCAAGCAGCTTGTCGTACTCGAACGGCGTGATGCCATGTTCGGCGACGAGTGCGGGCGTGATCGCCGGATCGCCGGGACGCGGCTGCACCGCAGAAGGAGTCGTGTTCATGCGCCGACCCTCGCCAGCAATGATTCGAAGAGCGGAAGGCCATCCGTGGACCCAAGCAGGGCCTCCACGGCACGCTCCGGATGCGGCATCATGCCGAGGACATTGCCGGCGGCATTCGTGATGCCGGCGATGCTGCGTGCGGCACCATTCGGATTCGCGCCGGCAGACACGGTGCCGTCTGCCTCACAGTACCGGAACACCACCTGACCCGACTGTTCGAGCGTGTCGAGTGTCGCATCGTCAGCGACGAAGCGACCCTCACCGTGCGCGATCGGAATGCGCAGGACCTGCCCGGACGTATACCCGCTCAGGTACAGCGGTGCCGTGCCCTCCACCCGCAGGTGCACCCAGTCGCAGATGAACTTCAGGCCCGCATTCCGCATCAGGGCGCCGGGCAGCAGGTGAGATTCACAGAGAATCTGAAATCCGTTGCAGATGCCGATCACCGGTGCGCCCCGTTCCGCGTGTGCCTTCACTTCCTGCATGATCGGGCTGAACCGCGCGATGGCACCTGCGCGCAGTGCGTCGCCATAGCTGAAACCACCCGGCAGGATCAGGACGTCACATCCCTGGATGTCATGGTCGCGATGCCAGAGTGAGACGGCCGTCTGTCCGAGCTGGTCAGTGACCGCATGGAGCGCATCCACATCACAGTTCGAGCCCGGGAAGGTGACGATGCCGAACTTCATGCTCACGCCGTCACCGTCGACGCGATCACGTAGTCTTCCGTGACCGGATTCGCGAGCAGCTTGTCGCACATCGCCTTGACCGAATTCTCGGCCGCCGCGGCGCTGTCGGCCTTCACGTCCAACACGATGTGGCGACCGATACGCGTGTCCTCGACATCGGCGAACCCCAGCGCGTGGAGCGCATCGGACACGGCCTTGCCCTGGGGATCGAGCAGTCCCTTGCGGGGAACGATTTGCACACTGACGCGGAAGCGGCTCATTCTCTGGGCTCTGGAAGCGAGCGGGAAGTTGTGGAGGACGGTGGCGGGGGCACCACCGGGGTGTCATCGCGGGGGCGGCGACGCTTGCGACGGCGGTTGGCGTCCACCACCGTCAGGGCATCCGACGCGGCCGTCGCGCGCTCATCCGCCATGTCGTCGGCGGTCAGAGGATCAGGACGGTCGCTGAGTGACTGCAGGATCGTGCCGACCAGGCCAACGACCACGTACGTGAGGCCCGCCGGGAAGAAGAATTCACGCGGCAGGAAGATCGCGCCCGCAAAACAGGTCAGGACGACGAGCGAGCCCAGCAGGCCTTTCCAGTCACGCAAGCCGGTGCGCGGGAAGGCCGGGTAGCGCACGTTGCTGATCATCAGCAGCGAGAGCCCGACCATCAGGTACTTGACGAGTTCGTGCCACGGCAGATCGCCGATCATCGTCTGCTGATACAGCTCGGTCTGCGCGAACCAATGATACGTGGCCAGCGTGCCGCCAGCGGCGGGACTGGGCAAGCCGACGAAGTAGCTCTTCTTCTCACCCGCCTGGGTGATGTTGAACCGTGCCAGTCGCAGCACGGCGCACATGCAGAAGAAGAACACGAGGATCCACGACCAGCGGTCGCGCCCCGGCTCGGTCGGCGTGAGCACGGCGAAGTACGTGATCATCGCGGGAGCCAGGCCAAACGAGATCGCGTCGACGAGCGAATCGAGCTGTTCGCCGAACTCCGAACCGGAGTTCGTCGCACGGGCCACGCGCCCATCCAGCATGTCGCACACGCCGCCGCAGACGATGAACAGCACCGCGCGCCCGAACTCCCCGCGGCTGGCACTGATCATGGCGAAGATGCCGAAGAACAGATTCCCCAGTGTCAGCCCACCGGGGAAGAGCACGACCGCGCGACGCATACCCGTCGGCCGCTCACGAGTCGGCTGAGCGCTCATGACAGCGGCACCGTGGCACTCACCGGCACCCGGTAGGAGAACGCCACGACGATCGCCAGTGCGAACAGGGCAAAGCCGAGCAGCCAGAGTGACCAGTTGCGTCGCCACACCGACACCGCCAGCACGACGACGGCACTTGCGCCCGTGAGCGCCATCATCGGGTAGCCGGACCGGAGGAACGTCATGAGAATTGCGTCAGGTCGAGTGCGCGGCCCGTGATGCGTCGGTACGCGTCCAGGTAGCGCAGACTCGTCGCCTCGACGACATGCTCGGGCAGTGGCGGCGGCGGTGCCTCGCCGTTCCAGCGGCCGGCCAGCTTCTCCTGATGCAGCCAGTCACGCAGGGGCTGCTTGTCGAAGCTCGGCTGCGGACCACCGGCCGCATACCCGTCCGCCGGCCAGAAGCGCGACGAATCGGGCGTCAGCACCTCGTCGCACAGGATGATGCGATCACGCCATACGCCGAACTCGAACTTCGTATCGGCGATGATGATGCCGCGCTCTGCCGCCACGGTCCGCCCCCGCTCGTACACGAGGCGCGTCAGCTCCTCGAGCTCGCGCGTGTGTGCCTCGCCGACCACCGCACGCATCCGCTCCACGGTGATGTTCTCATCGTGGCCCGTGACGGCCTTGGTTGCCGGTGAGAAGATCGCCGGCACCAGCGTGTCACTCTCGACCAGCCCTGCGGGCAGCGTCTCGCCAGCGAGCGTGCCCTGTGCCTGATATTCCTTCCACGCCGATCCACTGATGTACCCGCGGATCACGCACTCGATCGGAAAGATCTGCGCCCGCTTCACCAGCATCGCGCGTCCGGCGATCGTCGACAGGTGTGGCGCAAGCTCCGGCACCTCCCGGACGATCGCATGCGCGTCGGCGGTGATCATGTGATGCGCGACCTCCGACTCGAGCTGCGACAGCCACCACGCCGTGAGCTGCGTCAGGACGATGCCCTTGTACGGCACCGCCTCCTTCATCACGACGTCGAACGCACTGACTCGATCGGTCGCGACCAGCAGCAGGCGGTCATCGTCCACCTCGTACACATCACGCACCTTGCCCCGGGCCGCGTGAAACAGCGGAAGCCGGGTCGTCGGAACACCCAGTGGCGTGGGGCGCGCCTCAAACACGGACCGCTCCGGCCGCCGTCTCGTCGAACGCCAGTCCGGCCAGCGCCGGTTCGACTTCCTCCGCCAGAAACTCGTCCACCTGTTCGGCACTCCGCCCCACGAAACGCGCCGGCGCCATCACGCTGCGCAGCACATCGAGATTCACGGGATATTCCGGGTCGGCGGTCAGGCGCTCGAGCAGGTCGTTGCGCACCCCGTCGTCCTTCACCGCGCGCGCCGCCGCGATCGCGTGACGTCGGATGACCTCGTGAATGTGCTGGCGGTCGCCGCCGGCCCGCACCGCGTTCACGATGAGTTCCTCGGTCGCCATGAACGGCAGTTCGTCGTCCACGCGGCGGCGGATCCGTTCCGGATGCACCTCGAGTCCCTTGGCGATGTTCGCGACGAGGATCAGGATCGCATCACAGGCCAGGAACGCCTCGGGGATCACCAGGCGCCGGTTCGCCGAGTCGTCGAGCGTGCGCTCGAAGTACTGGACGGCGTGCGTCTGATTGGCGTTCGGTTCGAGCGACAACACGAACCGTGCCAGCGATGCGATACGCTCCGCGCGCATCGGATTGCGCTTGTACGCCATGGCCGAGCTGCCGATCTGCTCCTTCTCGAACGGCTCTTCGATCTCACCGAAGGCCTGCAGCATCCGGATGTCGCCGCTGAACTTCGAGGCGCTCGCCGCAATCCCGCTCACGACACCCAGCACCTGCGCATCGAGCTTGCGGCTGTACGTCTGCCCCGTCACCGGCAGCGGGCGCGGGAACCCCATCGCCTGCGTCACCATCCGGTCCAGCTCGCGCACCTTCTCGTGATCACCGTCGAGCAGCTGCAGAAAACTTGCCTGAGTGCCCGTCGTGCCCTTCACGCCGCGGAAGGGCAGGGTGGCGACGCGATGCTCCAGATCGGCGAGGTCGAGCAGGAAGTCCTGCATCCAGAGCGTCGTGCGCTTGCCGACCGTGGTCAGCTGCGCCGACTGCAGATGTGTGTACCCGAGCGTGGGCTCGGCGCGCCAGTCGTGTGCGAACGTCGCCATGGCCCGCAGCGCCGCCGCCAGCTTCGCACGCAGGATGTCGAGCCCCCGGCGCATCAGGATCAGGTCGGCGTTGTCGGTCACGAACGCCGATGTGGCCCCGAGATGAATGAACGCCTTCGCCGATGGTGCCACATCGCCGAACGCATGCACATGGGCCATCACATCATGCCGGAAGCGCTTTTCGTAGGCGGCGACGGCCGCGAAGTCGATGTTGTCCACGCCAGCGCGCATCTCGGCGATCGCGGCATCGGGGATGTCCACGCCGAGTCGCTTTTCGGCCTCCGCCAGTGCCAGCCAGAGGCGACGCCAGAGGCTGTAGCGGTTCTGCGCCCCCCACAGTTCGAGCATGGCAGGCGACGCATAGCGCTCGGCCAGCGGCGAGGAATAGTTCGTGAACGGCGTGGAGGTCACTGGATGTAGAACTGGGTGGTGTACATGGCGCCACGACGCTCGATGATGAGCTGTATGACGCCGCGGCCTGCGAGTTCGTTGATGGCCTGTGCCACCTCTTCGGCAGTGGTCACCGACCTGCGATTGACGCCGATGATCACGTCGCCTGGAATGACTCCCAGTTGATCCATCACGCGATCGCTGGCATTCACGACCAGCGCACCGCGCGCCGACCGGATATTCCGTTCCTGCCGGATCGCCGCCGTGAGCGTCACGAGTTGCACGTCACGCAGCACCTCGACACGCTTCGCCCCGAGTTCCGGCATGTCGGCGGGCGTCACCGTCACCGTCACCTGCTCGCCATCACGCTTCACGACCATGGACGCGGCTTCGCCGACGCGCAGCTCCAGCATCTCGCCTTCCCACTCGAACATGTTGCGCAGCACGCGACCGCGGCTCCTCAGGATCTGGTCGCCCGGCTTGATGCCGGCGCGCGCGGCCGGCGAGTCGAGGATCACGCTGCGCACCACGACCCCCGAACGCAGCGCGTCCCGTGGGGAGTTGCCTGATGGCTGCGCGATCCGCAGACCGATCCACGGATGCCGCACCGCCCCGTGCTTCAGCAGATCGTCGGCCACGCGCATGGCGCGATTGATCGGGATCGCGAAGCCAAGCCCGATGCTGCTGCCCGTGGGAGCTAAGATCGAGGTGTTGACCCCGATCACCTGGCCGAGCGCATTCACCAGCGGCCCCCCGGAATTGCCGGGATTGATCGACGCGTCGGTCTGCAGCATGTCCACGTAGGTCCCGCCGCCGTTCTCGCCTTCGCCTCGCTGTGGCACGAGGTTCCGACCCGTGGCGCTGATCACGCCGGCCGTCACGCTCGGTTCAGTGTTGCCGAGCAGGAACCCGTACGGATTGCCGATCGCGATGGCCCACTCACCGATGGCAAGATCGCTCGACGAGCCGATCGGTGCGACTGGCAGGTTCTTCGCATTGATGCGCAGCACGGCGAGATCATTCATCTCGTCGACGCCGACCACCTTCGCGTCGTATGTCTCGCCGTCGCGCATGGCGACCACCACCTTGCTCGCACCTGCGACGACATGGGCGTTGGTGACGATCACACCATCGGGCTGCACGATGAAGCCGGAGCCGATCCCCGCCTGGGTGCGCTGTCCGCTGCGCCCCCCGAAAAACATTTCAAATGGATCGGACGCGACCTGCTGCACCGTCTCGGTCTGCACCGTGACGACGGCAGGCGCCACCTTGCTCACCGCTTCCGTGATCGCCGTACGCCGCGACTGTGGCAGCGCGGCGGCGGCCTGCTCGGCACGCGTTGGCCCGGCGCTCGGCGCGGACACGACCGGGCGTTGCGCCGTCGATTCCGACGCCGACGCGCCCTGGCAGGCGACGCCAAGCAGGAGACTGCTGAACAGGGTGAGGCGATGAGCCATCGTCCGGAAACGGGAGCGCGGCAGCGCGGCGTGAGGCGAAAGAAGGAATCGAATCGTCGGCATGGGATCAGGCCGCCACAGCGGGCGGCGCGACCAGATACAGGTGTTCGGGATATGCGACACGTTCAAGGTACAGTCCGCATGCCGGTGCCGGAGGCGAGACCTCTCGATTGTCGGCTGCGGCGAGCAGGGTGGCGACCGATCCTGGCGCACGGCGACCCGTACCGACCTCGACCATGGTCCCGACCAGAAAGCGCACCATGTGGTGCAGGAACCGGTTTGCGGCGATGACCAGCGCCAATCCCCCCGGACGGGGCTCCCAGCGACAGACACGCACGTCACAGCGATGATCGTCGTCGGCCGGGGCCGTCCCCTTCACGGCAAACGCCCGAAAGCTGTGTTCGCCAAGCACGGCGAGGGCCTCGGCGTCCAGCGCGACGGTATCCGGGGCATGCCCCAGCGCCCATTCGCGATTGTAGCGAAATGGGCTGTGGGCGTCCGCATCGGTACCCAGCAGGTAGCGGTACTGCCGCTCCGTGGCGCTGAAACGGGCATGAAACGTGTCCGTCATCGGCAGTACGTTGGCACAGCGGACATCGCGGGGGAGCACCGCATTGAGCGCCCGGTGCAGCCGCTCGGCCTCCCATTTTTCGGGCACCTGAACGCTCGCGACCTGGCCGAGCGCATGGACGCCGGCGTCGGTCCGACCGGCGCCGGTCACGGTGATCTGCTGTTGCGTGAGGCGCGCGAGCCCCTCCTCCAGCGCGCCCTGCACAGTCCGCTGCGCTGGCTGCCGCTGCCAGCCCGCGAAGGCTCCGCCGTCGTACTGAATGACCAACTGGAAGGTGCGGCGCGACATTGGCTCAAAGATAGGCCGCCCACGGAATGACTTCAAGCAATACAAGTCGTGCTGTCACAACACATTGACAACCCCGCACGAGTCCGTCACCCTTGGGTGCGGCGACAGGACCGACAGCGGCGCCGGCCGCGATACACATCCACCCACCCGATGGCTCCTCGCACTCTCGCCTCGCTGGCGCATGCGCTTGCCGTCGCCCCCGATCTGGGCGGCGCGATCGGTGTGCTTGGTGAGGCTCTCGCGGAGCTCGACCGCGGCGCCTACCTCGCGTTTTTCCGTTACGACGGCCGGCGTGAACTGCTCACCGATCGGCTCAGCCCCACCAGCGTCGGTTCGTCGCGCCCCACGCAACTCGAGGTGGCCTTCGATCAGCTGCCCATCGGCGTACGGCAGGGGGTCGCCGCCGGCTCGACCTTCGTCGACGTGACGGAGCGTGCGGCCGACTTCGCGCGTCTGCTCGGCCTGCCGCCGGTGGAAAACGCAACGCTCTCCATCCGTGGCCTGCGATTCGACGGTGTGCTCGGCGGCGTGCTCACCGTGGTCGAACCGAAGAAGTTCTTCGGTGGTCGCACGATCGAGAAGTTCCTGCCCAATGCCGCGCTGTTCGATCTCGCGTTTGCGCGATTCGCCGAAATGGACGCCCGGCGCGAAGCGGTGGTGACGCTGGAATCGGTGACGCAGCGAATCCATGGCGAGTACGATCGGAAGCTCGGTGAGCTCGAGCGGAAGCTGTCGTCGAACCTGCAGGTGGTCACGGATGGTGCCGACCGTGCGCGCATCGTCAACCTCGAGCGCGAGGCCAGCCGGATCGAGGAAGACGCGCGTCGCTTCCAGCGCCGCGCGGAAAGCCTGCAGAAGCAGCTCGAAGCCGCGCTGGGCCAGACCGAACAGGCCCACATCGAACTCCATCGCCGGAACGAAGAGTTGCGCGACCGCGAGCGCACGGTGTACCTGATCGATCGTGTGCTGTCACTCGACGCCACGGCTCCCGATCCGCGCCGCCTGGTCGAGGAGTTGTTGATGCTGGTCGGCGAGGACATGCAGGCCCAGCGCGTGTCGCTGATGATGCGCGCGCCGGAGCCGGGCATGCTCTACCTCGCGGCGGCGCGCGGGGTCGCCCGCGACGTGCGGGACGGCTACCGCGTGGCCATCGGCAGTGGTGTCGCCGGCAAGGTGGCGGCGAGCCGGCAGGTGATTCTCGTGACCGACGCCACGCAGGCGAGCCAGCATCCGCTGCTCAAGGACGAGTACTTCACGAGCGGCAGCTTCATCTGCTTCCCGCTCGTGTACCGCGAGGACCTCGTCGGCGTGGTCAACGTCGCGAATCGCAACCAGCAGGGCGTGTTCACCGAGGCGGATGTCGATCGTGTTCGCCTGCTGGGCCTCGTCATTGCCATCGTCGCCGTGCAGGCCCAGTTGGCGGAGCGGCTCCTTCCCGTGCTCTCGGCCACGTGAGCCGCGGGCGGGTGCAGTCGTGCAGGATGGCGCGATGACCGACGATCTGCTGCGCACTGCCGTGCGGCGTCTGGCATCGGGGCACAGCCTCTCCGCCGACGAAGCGGGCGGCGCGTTCGATGTCGTCATGTCCGGCGGCGCGACGCCGGCGCAGGTGGCGGCGCTGCTGATGGGCCTGCGCGTCAAGGGCGAAACCGCATCGGAGGTGGCAGGTGCCGCGCGTGCCCTTCGCCGTGCGATGATCCGGCTCGACGCCGACGCCCCCGCGAGACTGGTCGATACCTGCGGCACGGGCGGTGGTGCCGTGCCGACCTTCAACATTTCGACGGCCGCTGCGCTGGTGGCCGCCGCCTGCGGCGTCCGGATCGCGAAGCATGGCAACCGCAGCTTCACCAGCCGCAGCGGCAGTGCCGATCTTCTCGAAGCGCTGGGTGTGCAGATCGAACTCACGCCGGCGCACATGGCGGGCATTCTCCGCGACACCGGCATCGTCTTCATGTTCGCGCCCCTGATGCATCCTGCCATGCGTCATGTCGGGCCGGTGCGCCGCGAGCTCGCGATTCCCACCGTGATGAACATGATCGGCCCGCTGGCGAATCCCGCCGCGGCCGGCCGCCAGGTGATCGGCGTGGCCGATCGCGCTCGCCTCGATCTGATCGCCGGTGCGCTGCACGAACTCGGCACCGAGCATGCGCTGGTCGTGCACGGCGAGCCGGGCATGGATGAGATCTCGCCGATCGGACTCACCCACGTCCGCGAGTTGCGCGGGGCCGACGCCGTGCGTGAGTGGACGATCGATCCGGTGGCGCTGGGCTTCGAGGCACTCGCCCCCGAGGAGCTTGCCGGGGGCGAGCCGCTGGACAACGCGGCGATCGTCCGTGCGGTACTCGCCGGTGCCGGCAACCGGGCCTCTCAGGCCGCGGTGATCCTCAATGCCGCCGCGGCGCTCTACGTGCACCGCGACGGTGGCGACTACGCACAGATGGTCAGCGAAGTCCGTGATGTGCTGCGGAGCGGATCGGCGCTCGGGGTACTGCAGGGGCTCGTCGAGGCGTCCGCACGGCGCAGTTGATCCGTGCCGTGCGCCGCGACGTCAGGCGGCATTCTCGAATGCGCCGAACCTGGCGTGCCATCCTGCGAGCTGCTCTTCGGTGATCCCGGCACCACGCACGACGTCCAGGTTCATGCCCGGCGACGTGCGTCCTGGCGATCGCGCGGCGAGCGCGTCGGCCATGTGCACTGCGAGGGTTGCGTCGAACATCTGGCCCGCGAGCCGCTCCGGCGTGTGATGAAAGGCGACCGCTTCGACCACGCTGGATGGCAGCCCCCAGAGGCTCAGCAGGTAGGCACCGACGATGGCATGCGACACGAGTCCCTGTCGCGCCTCCACGTCGTGCAACGGCAGCAGTTCCGCAGTGGCCTGTCGCTCGAGCTGCTGCCACACCGTCGGGGAAACGCCCGCCAGTACCACCTGACCGACATCGTGCAGCAAGCCGGCCAGAAAGGCCTCGTCGGCCAGCGACCGGTCGTGGGGACACATGGCCAGTGTGATGTCGCGCGCTGACGTCGCGACGCGCACCGCGTGCGTGTTCCACTCGTCGAGGTCGAGCACTTCCGGCGACACCCTGAACGAGCGCGTGGCACCATCGGCCAGCGTGATCGCACGCACGAGCGACACGCCCATGAAGTTCACCGCAGCGTCGACACGCGTGACCTGTCGGCCCACACCGAAGAATGAGCTGTTCACCACGCGCAACAGTCGCGCCGTCAGCGGCGCATCGCGGTTCACCACTGCCGCAACGGCGATCACGCCCGCATCGGGATCGGCGAGCACCTTCTCCAGTGCCTGCACGGTCACCGGCGGGCGGGGAATGGCGTCGAGGCCTCCGATGGCAGACACCACGGCCGGATCATCGACGATCGCTCGCAAGGCACTGCTGCGCTCGATCAGCATCGCCAGCATGTAGGTATCACACGGCTTGTGCAGGAACCGGTGGACGCTGCGCTCGAGCCGGACGGCGATGCCCTTGTCTGCGAACTCCGACAGCGCAATACGCACCGAGGCGGGCCATCGCTCACAGACGGCCTCGAACATCGCCGCACCGTCTGCGGAGGACTTGCCGAGTTCTGCGATGAAGACGTCCGTCGGTGCCGCGGCCATCGCGGCCAGGGCCGCATCCGGCGTCGATGCGAGCACGACCGTCCACTCCGGCCGCACGGTGCGGAACGCACGCCGGTGGGCCTCTGCGACATGATGTTCGTTGTCCACGAGAACGAGTCGCATTCGGCCTGATCCGGGGCAGTGAGACAGCGCCGACGGCCACACGCCATCGGTGTTCTGACGCTCCTCAGTCTCGGATGTTTGCGATGCCGACTTGAAGCGACGGCCTTACGCCTCGACGCGGAAATGCGGGTTCTCGACGATCCCCAGCACGTTCCCGTACGGATCGCGCACCGCGCCGATCTTCACCCCTTCGCCAACGTCCTGAACGGGCTCATGATCGAGGCCGCCAAGAGCGAGCAAGCGCTGATACGCGGCCTCGGCGTCGGCCACGCCCCAGAACGCCACCCCTGCCGCATCCCGCTCGGTCGGGGCATCGGGCTCCGGCACCAGTCCAAGCTCGAAACCACCCACGTTGAACCCGACGTAGAAGGTCTCGTCGAAGTACGGCGCACGTTCCAGCACTTCGGTATACCACTGCTTCGCGGCCGCGAGGTCGCCCACGGCATAGATGGCCGTCCGCAACCCGCGAAATGACGCGGGGGTACTCACGCGTACTTCCGAAGCACACCGACGACCACGCCCTGAATCAGCAGGTTGCGCTCATCGGTGAAGATCGGATCCATCGTTTCGTTGGCCGGCTGCAGCCGGATGCGGCCGTCCTTCTCGCGATAGTAGCGCTTGACGGTCGCGGATGTCCGATCGAGCAGCGCAATGACCATCTCACCGTTGTCGGCGGTCTGGCGTTCGTTGACGACGACAAAATCCCCATCGCGGATCTGTTCGTCGATCATCGAGTTGCCGCGGACCTTGAGCACGAAGTGATTGCCGCTCTTGCGCAGCATGTCCGGCGGGATCGCCATGGTCTCGCCACTGACCGTTGCCTCGATCGGCAGGCCCGCGGCGACCAACCCCAGCAGCGGCAGTTCGACGAAGCGCGGTGACGATTCGCTGGGCAGGATCTCGATCGCCCGGCTCTCGTTGTAGCCGCGTCGGATGTATGCCTTCCGCTCGAGGTTGCTGAGGTGCTCGTGCACGGTCGCGAGGCTCGTGAATCCGAAGTTCTCGGCGATCTCCTCGAAACTGGGGGCGTAACCGTTCTCATCCGTATACACGGTGAGGAAGGTGAGGATTTCACGCTGACGCTTGGTGAGCGACATGGATCCGGCTCCGGCTGATACGTAGGACGACGAGAGTGCGCTAGATTGCCGAGGCTGGGCGTTCGCCCCGAAGAACTGCCGAAGACTATTGCCGAAGGAATCCCGAAATGCAAGTGGCTCGTCCATGGACATCGCCCGCCGGCCCTCTCGGTCGGTTGAGCTCGGCAAGTGCCGCCCGGGCAAATCAGGCGCGGGCCTCGAGGCCGTACGCGGTGCAGGTGGCCGAGGCGCTCGATATGCCGACGCCGCCCGACATCCTCCGTGCGATCAGCGCACATGGCGACGTCGCGGTCATTGCAGAACTGAAGCGCAGTTCCCCATCCCGGGGAGCGATCAACACCGCCCTCGATGCCGCGCCGCAGGTGCGCGCCTACGCCAGTGGCGGGGCGGCGGCGCTCTCGATTCTCACCGAACCGCTGGAGTTCGGTGGCGCGCTCGAGGATCTGGTGGTCGCCGCGGCACTCGGCATTGGCCCGTGCATTCGCAAGGACTTCATCACCGATGCGATTCAGCTCGTCGAGGCGCGACGCGCCGGTGCATCGGCGGCGTTGCTGATCGCCAGGGCACTCCCCAGCGATTCGCTCGAGGAACTCATCTTCACCGCGCGGATGCTGGGGATCGAGCCACTGGTCGAAGTCCGCGACGAAGACGAGCTCCGCGACGCACTCGACGGCGGCGCGCTGCTGATCGGAGTGAACAACCGGAATCTCGAGACCCTCGAGATCGACCCATCCACCAGCGAACGCCTGCTCCCAATGATTCCGGTGACGCACATCGCGATCTATGAAAGCGGTGTCAGCTCGCGCGCTGATGTGGAACGTGCGGCGAGTTTCGGTGCCGATGCGGTGCTGGTCGGTTCCGCGATCTCGGCATCCCCCACACCAATGGACGCCGTCGCGGCGCTGACCGGGATCGAGCGACAGCGTCGGCAAGCCTGATCCGTGGCTCCGGCGGTCAAGATCTGTGGGCTGAAACGGCCCGAAGACGCCGCAGCCGCGAGTGCGGCCGGCGCGCGGTACGTCGGCGCGATTCTGGCCGGTGGGCCACGACTCGTCTCGCCGAGTGGCGCCCGCTCCGTCTTTGAGCAGGGCGGTACCGCGATTCGCGTGGTCGTGGTCGGGCACGAGCCGGTCGACGATATCGTTCGCTCGGCAATGGCGGCGGGCGCCGACATCGTGCAATTGCATGGCGATCCGTCACCGCGCATGGTGCTCGATCTGCGCGAGCGCTGGCCGGGAGGCATCTGGGCGGTGCTGCGGGTGCCGTCCGACGCGTTCGATGCAGAACGGGCAACGGCACTCTTCACCGTGGCCGACGGCGTCGTCCTCGATGCCTTTGTCGCGGGGGCACTGGGAGGTACGGGGAAAGTGATCGACTGGAAGGCACTGCAGGCACCGCTCGCCGCCGTCCGGTCGGCCAGCGATGCCAGCGCGTTGCTGGTGCTGGCCGGCGGCCTGACGCCGGAGAACGTCGCAATCGGAAGCCGGCTGCTGTCGCCGGACGTCGTGGATGTGTCGTCGGGTGTCGAACAGTCGCCCGGAATCAAGGATCACGCCCGTGTGCGACGGTTCATTGCCGCCGCCCGCGGCGAACGCGGGGACGATGAGCAGTTGTCCCTCGCAGGAGTGCAGTGAATGGCAACGATGCAGGAGCCCGCGACCATGCCGAGCGATCGATTCGGTCCCTTCGGTGGTCGCTACGTCCCGGAGACGCTGATCCCGGCGCTCGACGAACTGACCGCCGCCTACGAGGCCATCAAGACCGACGCAGGCTATCAGGCGGAGCTGAACGGCTTGCTGGAGAGTTTCGTCGGCCGGGCCACGCCGCTCGGATTTGCGCCGCGCCTCTCCGAACGGGTCGGCGCTCCGGTGTGGCTGAAGCGCGAGGATCTCTGTCACACCGGTGCCCACAAGATCAACAATGCGCTGGCGCAGGTGCTGCTGGCGATCCGCATGGGCAAGAAGCGGATCATTGCGGAGACGGGGGCGGGCCAGCATGGTGTGGCCACGGCGACGGTGTGTGCGAAGTTCGGCCTGGAATGTGTCGTCTACATGGGTGAGGAAGACACACATCGGCAGAGCCTGAACGTCTTTCGCATGCAGCTGCTGGGCGCCACCGTGGTGCCGGTCACCGGCGGCACACGCACACTCAAGGATGCCACCAGCGAGGCGATCCGCGACTGGGTCACCAACGTCGACAGCAGCCACTACATCATCGGCAGCGTGGTCGGTCCGGCGCCGTATCCGCGCATGGTCCGCGACTTCCATGCCTGCATCGGCAAGGAGGCGCGCGAACAGATGGTGCGCATCGCCGGTCGCCTGCCGAAGACCGTCGTGGCCTGTGTGGGTGGCGGTTCGAACGCCATGGGCATCTTCCACGCATTCGTGCCTGACGCCGACGTCGAACTGGTCGGCGTGGAAGCCGCAGGTGAGGGGGTACTGACCGGACGCCATTCGGCCACGCTGAGTTCCGGCACACCCGGCGTGCTGCATGGCTCGCTGTCGCTGCTGCTGCAGGACGAGAACGGACAGGTGCACCCGGCGCACAGCATCAGCGCGGGGCTCGACTATCCCGGTGTCGGTCCCGAGCACGCGTACATGAAGACCACGGGCCGCGCCGAGTACGTGGCCGTCACCGACGACAGCGCACTGCGCGGTGTCGCGTTGCTCAGTCGCCTCGAGGGCATCATTCCCGCACTCGAGACGGCGCACGGCGTTGCATGGATCGTGGACAACAAGGGGCGGTGGGCAGCGGACGAGCCGATCCTGCTCTGCGTGTCCGGTCGCGGAGACAAGGATGTCGGCACGATGATGCAGCATCCGATTCCGGAGGTCGCGTGAGCATCGGCACCGCGGCCCAGCTGACGCAGCACATGCAGGCACTGCAGGCCTCGGGTCGCAAGGCGCTCGTCGTCTACATCACGGCGGGGCATCCCGATCGTGCGCGCTCGCTGGAGCTCCTGAAGGGGCTGGAGACGGCGGGGGCGGATTGCGTGGAGCTGGGCGTACCGTTCTCCGATCCGCTCGCCGATGGTCCCGTGATCCAGCGCAGTTCGCAGATCGCACTCGAGCACGGAATGAACTACGCGGGTGCACTGCAGATGGTACGCGACGCGGGATTGAGTATCCCAGTGGTACTTTTCAGCTATCTGAATCCCGTGCTGAACGCCGGTCCCGATGCGCTGCAGCGCGCGGCGGATGCTGGTGTCTCGGGCATTCTCATCACGGACCTTCCGGTCGGTGCGGATCCGGAGCGCGAGGCGTGGCTGGGCACGTCACCCCTGGCGTACGTGCGCCTCGTCGCACCCACCACGCCAGCGGGCCGCATGGCGGAGATCGGGCGCAATGGCAGCGGATTCGTGTATCTGATCAGCCGGCTCGGCGTGACGGGGGCAACGGACTCGATTGCAGGCGATCTGCCGGAAACCGTGGCGCGGCTGCGCAGTGCGACCACCCTGCCCATCTGTGTGGGGTTCGGCATCAGCACCCCGGATCAGGCGGCGCTGGTCGGGGAGATGGCCGATGGCGTGGTCGTCGGCAGCGCGGTGGTGAAGCTGGCCGACACCTCGGTCGAAGCGGCGCTGGCGCTCGTACGGAGCCTCCGCGCGGGGCTGGACGGCGCCGTCGTCTGACCGCGGCGCCGTGCCCGTCGGAGCAGGAACCGGGTATCTTCCGCGGGCCGAAGTCACCGTCTCACAGCGCCCGACATGTCGAGTACCGTCCAGATCACGCTGCGCAACATGCGATTCCACGTCCTCGTGGGCATCCTGCCCCACGAGGGTGAACTGCCGCAGCCACTGGAGATCGATCTGACGGTCTGGGCCACCCCTGCAGCTGACGGCGCGCTGGCCATCGATTACCGCGTCCTGCACACGATCGTGTCCGAGGTGCTGCAGCGGCCGCCATTGCTCTACCTCGAAACGATTGCGCATCAGATCGTCGTGGGTGCGATGCTGCAGCCCGCAGTGATGGGCGCGCGTGCCGCCGTGCGGAAACCGAACGTCGCGCTGGCGGGCCCACTCGACCATGCGGAAGTCGTGGTGCACGATGGGGTCTGCGCATGAGCGACACGACGGTGCGCACGGCTGTTGCCCTGGGCTCCAACACGCCGGATCGCCACGAAATGCTCGGTGCGGGCCTCGCCGCGGTCGCGGGCATCGACGGGGTGCGCGTGCTGGCCGCGTCGCGCATCGACGACACCGCGCCGATCGGCCCACCGCAGCCTCGCTTCCTGAATCAGATGGTGCTGCTGGAAACGTCGCTGGCGCTCGAGGTGTTGCTGTCGGCGTTGCAATCCATCGAAACGCAGCACGGCCGCGTGCGCACAACCGCGAAGGGGCCGCGGACCCTCGATCTCGACATCGTCTGGGCCGATGGCCTGACGGTGACCAGCACCGAATTGCTCGTGCCGCACCCTGGCCTGACGGACCGCGATTTCTGGCAGCGGGAACTCGCCGAGTTGCTGGGCGTCGATGCGGCGGCTGACGCCATCGCGGCCGCACAGGTGCATGCCGGTATGGATACCGCACGGCTCACTGCATGACCTTCCGCGAGACCGCACTCCAACCGCAGGCATGAACACGATGAGCGCGAGCATGACGCCGCCCCCTGACTCCGCCAGCAAGCCGGTCACGATCCGGGACCTGCAGGCGAAGAAGGACGCGGGCGACAAGATCGTGGCCACCACGGCCTACGACGTCCTCTTCGGCCGGCTCGTCGACGCCGCCGGTGTCGACATGGTGCTGGTCGGTGATTCGCTTGGCATGGTCATCGCTGGCCTCGAGTCCACGAAGCAGGTGACACTCGACCAGATGATCTGGCACTGTGCTGCCGTGCGACGCGGTGTGCGCCGGGCGATGCTGATCTTCGACATGCCGTGGATGACGTATCAGGTCACGGCTGCCGACGCGGTGCGGAATGCGGGGCGTGCGCTGGCCGAGACCAATGCAACCGCCGTGAAGCTCGAAGGGGCGGGGCACTCCTCACTGGCCGCCGTGCGCGCCTGCGTCGACGCGGGCATCCCTGTGATGGGACACATCGGCTTCACGCCACAGAGTGACACGGCGCTCAGCGGCGCGCGGGTGCAGGGGCGTGACATGCCCGTCGCGGAACGGCTGCAGGCCGATGCGCTTGCACTGGAGCAGGCCGGCTGTTTTGCCACGGTGCTCGAGCTGATGCCGGCCGAACTGTCGCGGACCATCGCCTCGTCGCTGCGCATACCGGCCATCGGCATCGGCGCCGGTGCCGGGTGTGACGGACAGATTCTCGTCCTCCCCGATCTCATCGGCCTCAACGAGGGCTTTGCGCCGAAGTTCCTGCGCCGCTACGCCGACGTCGCCGGCACGGTGAAATCCGCCGTCAGCGCCTACGCCGACGATGTCCGTGCCGGCCGGTATCCCGACGACAGCACGAGCTTCCGCTGATGGAGGTCGTCCGGGATGTCGCCTCGCTTCGCGCGGCGGTGCGCGCGGCACGTGGACGCGGCGAACGTATCGGCTTCGTCCCGACGATGGGCGCGCTGCATGACGGCCATCTCTCTTTGATCGAGCGCGCACGGGCACAGTGTGCGTGCGTGGTGCTGAGCATCTTCGTCAACCCGCTGCAGTTCGCGCCGACGGAAGACCTCGCGGCGTACCCGCGCACCGAGGACGCTGACCTCACGGCCGCCGCAGCGCGCGGGGTGATGGTCGCGTTCGTGCCGGACGTTGCCGTCATGTACCCCGGCACACGGGTGATCAGTGTGGTGCCCGAGTCGATCGCGGATCGGTGGGAAGGGGCGATCCGTCCCGGACATTTTGCCGGCGTGCTCACGGTCGTCACCAAGCTGCTCAACCTGGTGCAGCCTGACGTGGCGGTGTTCGGACAGAAGGATCTGCAACAGGCCACGCTGATTCGCGCGCTCGTGCGGGATCTCGACATTCCCGTGACGCTCGACATCGCCCCGATCATCCGCGAAGCGGACGGGCTGGCACTGTCGAGCCGCAACCGTTTCCTCGATGCCGACGCCCGGCGAGCCGCGCGTGCGCTGTCGCAGGCACTCGTGACGATCGAAGGTCGCTTCGCCACCGGCGAACGTGACACTGCCGCACTGATCGCGGCCGGCGATGCACGCCTCCGCACCGGGGACGGTGTTCGCAGTGACTACCTCAGCGTCGTCGACCCGGTGCATCTTGCCCCCGTCACGACGGCGTCCGACGGCGACTACGTCATCGTCGCGGCGCGCGTCGGCGCAACGCGCCTGCTCGACAATCATCGGCTTGGCGATCCACTTCCTGTGCTGTCATGACACCGTCCTCCCGCGTGGAACCCGACCTCCCCGGCTGGGCCGTCGCGTCGCCCCGACGCCGCGAACACATCGCCCGTGTGACCGCCCTGCTCGACCAGTGGGCCGGCATCATGGAGATCAGTGCCAGCGAACGTGCGGCGTGGCATGACGCCGGTCGCTGGCATGATGCGTTGCGCGATGCCGAGGAACCGGTGCTCCGCGAATTGTCGCTCGACGACACGGCACCGGTGGCGATTCTGCACGGACCGGCAGCAGCAGTCCGACTCGAGTCGCTTGGCGAATCACGCCGTGACGTGCTGGAGGCCATCCGCTGGCACACGCTTGGCACGCCCGACTGGTCGCGGACGGGGCAGGCCCTGTTCATGGCGGACTTTCTCGAACCTGGCCGCAAGTTCATGACGTCGGAGCGTGCCTGGCTGGCGCAGATGGTGCCCGGTGACTTCAACGGTGTGTTCCGGCAGGTGGTGAAGGTGCGCCTCGAATGGTCGCTCCGTGAAGGCAAGGGGTTGCACCCGGAGACCGTCGCCATGTGGAACGCCGTGCGATGAACCGGCAGCGTCTGCTGATCGTGATCGCGGCGAGTGTGGCCATCGTCGTCGCGGGTGTGTACACGACACGCCGGATGGTGGGCCGTCGACCAGAGGTCCTGCTCGGCGACACCACCAGCGCGCCGGCTGGCCAGCGTGTCGTGGTCGAGGTGCTCAACTCGAGTGGTGTCTCGGGCCTCGCGCGGCGTGCGACGTTCCTGCTGCGGGATCGTGGATTCGATGTCGTCGGCTGGGGCAACGATCCGAAGGGGCGTCGCAGCGAAACGCTGATCGTCGATTACACCGACAAGCCCGAGGCGGCCGACCGTCTCGCGCGCGTCCTGGGTGGGGCGAACGTGGAACGCGGCAAGGACTCACTGGACCGGGGGCTCGACCTCACGGTGAAGCTGGGCAGCAACTACAGGCCACCCAGAGAAGCGTTTCACCCGTAACCCGACGTCAGGACGCCGTGAGCTCGCGCCGTCGTCCGATCTTCTCGACGCGCAACTGCCCGCAGGCCGCGCTGATGTCGAGCCCGCGGCTGCGACGGATCGCGACCTCGACGCCGGCATCGCGAATCCAGTCGGCGAAATGTCGGATGTCGTCGCGGGGCGTGGGATCGAATCCGAGCCCCCCGCCGGGATGCAGCGGAATCAGGTTCACGAACGCCTTGCAGGCGCGGGCGAGTTGCGCGAGTTCTGCCGCATGCACTTTCCGGTCGTTCACACCACCGAGCATCACGTACTCGAACGTCACGCGGCGATCGAATGCGGCCGCTGCCGCGATCACGTCGGCCAACGGGTACTTGGTGTTCACCGGCATGAGCTGCTGACGCAACTCGTCGTTCGGCGCATGAATCGAGATCGCGAGCCGGAACTGCTCGGGACGTTCACCCAGTGCGACGACGCCGGGCAACACGCCGACGGTACTGACGGTGATGTGTCGCGCACCGATGCCGAAGGCGTCCGGCGAATTGAGAATCGTGAGGGTCGGGCTGACGGCCTTCCAGTTCATCAGCGGCTCGCCCATGCCCATGAACACGATGTTGGTGGCACGCACCGGCGGATCGAGCAGCGCGAGTTCGCGGACCTGTCCGGCGATCTCGTGGACGGCGAGGTTGCGCTGGAAGCCCATCACGCCCGTCGCGCAGAACTTGCACGCCAGCGCGCACCCGGCCTGGGACGAGATGCAGAAGGTCATCCGGTCGCCGTCAGGGATGGCGACCGTCTCGATCGACTGTCCGTCGGCCAGGGTGAAGAGAAACTTCTCCGTCCCGTCGGTGGAGGCCTGCCGCACGGCCAGCGTCAGCCGGGGCATCACGAACCGCTCCGCCAGCGCCGCGCGCAGGGTCACGGGCAACTCGGACATGGCGTCGAATCCGGGCGCCGGGTTCACCCAGAGCCGTCGCAGGACCTGATCGGCCCGATACGATGGCTCGCCGAGTTCCGCGAGTGCCGACCGGAGGACGTCACGGGCGTCCGCCGGAGCGAGGTCGAGGAGGTTGATCGGAGGCGTCGTCACCGTCGAAACCTAACCCGGTCAGTGGCTCGCCGGAGGCCGCCCCTGTCGGATTCGCCATCGCTGCACACCGCCCAACCGCTTGTCTGACAAGGTGTTGACCCCATTCCGCGCTACCCCGGTCGCGCGGGGGCGGCTAGATTCATGGTTTCCCCGACACCTGCCAACATTGCTGTCCGATCTGCTGACGCTGGAGCGCGTGAAGGTTCCGCTCACGAGCCGTTCCAAGGACGAGGTGCTGCGTGAGCTCGTCGAGCTGGCGATGCCCGCTGCGGATGCGGCCGCGCGTGCGCGTACGGTGACGGCGGTACTCGACCGCGAGGCGTTGCTGAGCACGGGTATCGGCGTCGGCATCGCGATTCCGCATGGCCGCACGAGCGACGTGGACACGATCATTCTGACGGCGGGACTGGCACCGGAACCGATCGACTTCGATGCGCTCGATGGGAGGCCGGTGACCTTGTTTTTCCTGCTCCTCGGGCCGGCGCAGGCCGCCGGCGCACATGTGCGTGCCCTTGGCCGCATTTCGCGCATCCTGCGGCACGAGTCCGTGCGCGACGCGCTGAACGAGGCGGGATCGGCGGAGGAGTTCATGGAGCTGCTGGTCGGCGCGGAGGTTCCCTGAGAACGGCGACCACACTGGCCGTGACCACTGCAACAGTCTCGAATCGGATGCGCTGGGCGGTTCCCGCGGCGATCGCGATCGGCATCTTCGTGGCGACATCGTGGCCGTCGCCGCCGGCGATGCCGAACGGGAGCGACAAGGTCGTGCATTTCTCGGCGTACGCGCTCCTCGGGGCCTCGGTGGCGTGGGCGGCCCGGACTCGCACACTGCGCGCAGTGACAGCCTGTGCGCTGGCCGTGTCGTTGCTCGGTGCGATCGACGAGTGGCATCAGCAGTTCATCCCCAATCGGCGCATGGACCTGCGCGACTGGGTGGCCGACACCGCCGGTGCGGTGACCGGACTTTTTCTCGTGACGGCGCTTGCACGGCGCCGGGAGCCAGTTGCGTGACCGTTTCACTCTTTGCCACCACCCGTCGTACGCATCTCTGCGGTGAACTGCGCGACGCGCACATCGGCCAGACCGTGAAGGTCGGTGGGTGGGTGCATCGCTGTCGTTCACTCGGCTCGATCGTGTTCCTCGACCTCCGCGACCGTGCGGGGGTGCTGCAGGCCACCTGTGATCCGCGCTTCACCCCGCCCGACGTGATCACGGCGGCGGACAGACTCGGCGCTGAAACGGTGGTCGAAGTCGAAGGCGTGGTGGCGGCGCGTCCGGTCGAGATGGTGAACGCCGAGCTTGGCACCGGCACCATCGAGCTGCACGTCACGGCGTTGCGCGTGGTGGGACCGGCGACCACACCGGCCATTCCCGTGGCGCGTGGCAAGGACGAAAAGCTGGCGGCCGAGGAGCTGCGACTGAAGCACCGCATTCTCGATCTGCGTCGTCCCGAACTGCAGGCGAACCTCGTCCTGCGGCACCGGCTGCTGCAGGTGGCGCGGCAGACGATGACCGTGCACGGCTTTCTCGAGATCGAGACGCCGATCCTCACCAAGACCACCCCGGAAGGCGCGCGCGACTACCTCGTGCCGAGCCGCGTGCATCCGGGTGAGTTCTACGCCCTGCCGCAGTCACCGCAGATCTACAAGCAGTTGCTGATGGTTGCCGGCTTCGATCGCTACTTCCAGATCGCGCGGTGTTTCCGCGATGAAGACCTGCGTGCGGATCGTCAGCCGGAGTTCTCGCAGATCGACCTCGAGTGCGCGTTCGTGACGCAGGAAGACGTGCAGGCGGTGGTGGAGCGGGTGCTCGTGGCGCTCTGGAAGGA
Source organism: Gemmatimonadaceae bacterium (assembly GCA_031411975.1). Lineage (GTDB taxonomy): Bacteria > Gemmatimonadota > Gemmatimonadetes > Gemmatimonadales > Gemmatimonadaceae > JACMLX01. The sequence goes on along the minus strand of JANOCB010000054.1, from coordinate 94,768 downwards.
AGCGGGGCACGACATCGTCGCGCCATTCCAGCGGATTCGCTGGGCCGATGCGATGGAGCGCTTCGGCATCGACAAGCCCGACCTGCGATTCGGTTTCGAGCTGGAGAACTGGACGGCGCACGTGCAGCCCGATGCCGCGGGCTTCGTGCACGACGGGCTTGCCGCGGGTGGCGCACTGCGCGGCATCCGTGTTGCGAATGGCGCGGCCCTGTCTCGCAAGGACATCGACGCACTCGCGGCCGTGGGCAAGGCCAACGGACTGGGCGGCCTGCTGTGGGCGAAACGCACTGATGCCGGATGGGACGGTCAGGGGGCGAAGGCCTTCGGTGCAGCGACGATGGATCGCATCGGTGGCGCCGTTGGTGATCTGCTGCTCGCCGGTGTGGGCGTGGACAGTGTGGCGCTCCCGGCCATGGGTCAGGTTCGTCTCGAGATCACCCGGCGTCCTGACCAGGTTGCAGCCACCGCGCACGCTTTCTGCTGGATCGTCGATTTCCCGCTGTTCGAACTCGATGCCGCCACCGGTGAGCACATGCCCGCGCACCACCCGTTCACCTCGCCGCATCCCGACGATACGCACAAGCTGGAATCCGCCCCGTGGGAGTGTCGCGCGATGCACTACGACGCCGTGTACAACGGCAATGAACTGGGCTCAGGGTCGATCCGCATCACCGATCCCGCCGTGCAGGAGACGATCTTCCGCCTGCTCAAGGTGCCGGCCGACGAGATTCAGCGACGGTTCGGCTTCCTGCTGGATGGGCTCGCCGCCGGTGCCCCGCCTCATGGCGGCTTCGCACTCGGCTTCGATCGGATTGCGATGCTGCTGGCCGGCTCGACGTCACTGCGCGACGTGATCGCCTTCCCGAAGACCACGGCCGCCCGAGCGCTGTTCGAAGGTGCGCCGAGTCCGGTGAGCGAACGCGATCTCGCCGCACTCAGTCTGGCCGTTTCGATCAAGGAGCCGTCGTGACCGGTACGAGCATTGCCACGCAGAAGGTGTCCACGGAAGGCGCCGATCTGCTCACGCTGGCGGGCGTCAACGACGAGAATCTCGTCGAGCTCGGTCGCATTCATGGCGTGCGAGTCGGCATGCGTGGGGACTCGCTGACGCTGGCCGGTGAGCCAGGCGCGGTGGATCGCGCCATGCACACGGCTCAGCGCATGGTGGAGGCAGCGCGACAGCGGTCATCATTCACCGCGGACGACGTGCTGCGCATGTCGGAAGACACCAGCGGCGGCGACTCGGGGCCGCTCGATCCGGCGCGCATCGCGCTGCCGGGCGTGAAGCGCGTGGTGCAGGCCAAGACACCCGGCCAGGCGGAGTACCTGCAGAAGATTGCCGAGAACGACATCGTGGTCGGCATCGGGCCGGCGGGCACGGGCAAGACGTACCTCGCCGTCGCGGCAGCCGTCGATGCGTTGATGCGCAAGCGGGTGAAGAAGATCGTGCTGGCACGTCCTGCTGTGGAGGCCGGCGAGAGTCTCGGCTTCCTGCCGGGTGACATGCAGGCCAAGGTCGATCCCTACCTGCGGCCGCTGTAAGACGCCCTCGATGAGATGATGCCACCGGAGCGGGTGATCAAGGCGCTCGAGACACGTGTCATCGAGATCGCCCCACTCGCATTCATGCGTGGCCGCACCCTTGGCGACGCCTTCGTGATCCTCGATGAGGCGCAGAACGCCACCAACGCGCAGATGAAGATGTTCCTGACGCGTCTCGGCGTGAATTCGAAGATCGTGATCACTGGCGACAAGACCCAGATCGACCTCCCATCGCGTGAGCAGTCTGGCCTGATGCAGGTGGAGCGGATCCTGCCCGGCGTGGAAGGGATCGCGTTTCATTACTTCAACGAGGCGGACGTCGTGCGTCACCGACTCGTGCGCGACATCATCCGGGCCTATGCACATGACAGTGGCAACTGATCCTCCACAGCGACGCAGCGCCACGGTTCGGAGGTGGCGCTGATGCCGATCGTCGTCGAATCCAGCGCGCCGGGACTGCGCGCGCCGCTCAGCGCGACGCGAGTCGAGGCGCTGGTGCATCTGGTCCTGAAGGCCGAGGGAATCACGGACGCCATGGTGAGCGTGACATTTCTCTCGGCGCGCGCCATGGCGAAGATGCATCGGGAGCAGCTCGGGCACGTGGGGGCGACGGACATCATCACGTTCGAGCTCACGCGCCCGGTGGCTGACGCACCGGTGACGGGCGACATGTACATCTGTCCCGACGTCGCGCGCGCAAACGCGAAGTCCTGGAAGGTTCCGGTGCGTGAGGAGATGGCGCGTCTCGTGATTCATGGGACGCTCCACACCCTGGGGCTGGAGCATCCGGAGGGGGACTCCCGGGTGGAGTCTCCGATGTGGCGCGCGCAGGAGAAGTACTTGCGCGCGGCCACACGTCGCGGCCTCGTCTGATCCGTATGGCTCTCTGGTTCCTCTTCACAGCCTTCCTGCTTGCTGCCGGTGCATCGGTGGCAGCCGATGGCTTCGTATCGAGCCTCACCCGGGGTCCGGCGGACGACGTGCGTCGCGCCTGGCTGGTCCACGATCGCGACCGTGTGCACCGGGCCCTCAGCGCGGCGCGGCTGGTCTGCTTCCTGGCCGCGGGCGCCGTCGCACCACCCCTCTGGCGTGCCGAGGGGCCTGCGATCATCAGCGCGTCGGTACTGCTCCTGTTCTCGGTCGGCTGTGCGGAAACGTTCTCCCGGACGATCGGCGCGACGCGCGCCGCCGCACCGGGTGCGTGGCTGTCCGGCTGGGCGGCGTTCGTCACCCTGGTCGCCACACCAGTGGTCGTGTTGATGACTCGGACCGAACGGACCGTCGCGTCGTTCTTTCCCGTCGCCAAGGTCGATGCCGGCGCCGACGAGACGGCATCGGAGCAATTCCTCGACATCGTGGCCGCCGAGGCTGACGTCACGGGCAAGGAGAAGACACTGCTGGAAGGCGCCTTCGCACTTGGCGAGACGCAGGTGCAGGAGATCATGACGCCACGTGTGGAACTGATCGCGGTGGAGCGGGAAACCCCCTGGTCGGAGGTCGTGGACCGCTTCCGCGCATCAGCACACTCGCGCCTGCCTGTGTACAAGGATCACATCGACGATGTCATCGGCGTGGTGCACGTGAAGGACCTGCTCGCTGCCATCCTGAACGATGCGGAACCGGAGGAGGGATGGATCTCGAGGCTGCGTCCCGGCTTCTACATCCCGCCCACCAAACCGATCGACGTGCTGCTGCGGGAGTTCCGTTCGCAGCGCACACACATGGCCGTGGTGGTGGATGAATACGGCGGGACGGCAGGCATCGTGACGATCGAAGACATCCTCGAGGAAGTCGTCGGCGAGATCGATGACGAGCATGATGCCGAGGACGAACGGCAGTTCGAAAGTCGCGATGATCGCGAGTTCTGGGTGACGGGACGCATCACGCTCGATGAACTGTCGGAAACACTCGGCGTCGCGATCGAAAGCGATGAGGTTGGCACCGTGGGTGGCCTGATCATGGAGCGCCTGGGTCGGGTGCCGCGCGCTGGCGAGCAGCTCGAGATTGCGGGATTCCGCGTGGTGGTGGAGCAGGTGCGCCGCCGACAGGTGCTGCGCGTGTACTTCGAGCGACTCGATGCCGCGGCCGGCGACGACGGGCGCGAGGCCGCGCACTGATGGGCCCCCTCACCATCGTGCTGCTCGTGACGGTCGGCGTTGCCGCGATGTCGCTGGCAGCGAATGCTGTGCGTGCGGTGAGCCGGATCTGGCTGCGTCACTGGGTCGAGCAGCGACTGCGCGGCGCCCAGCTGGCCGAGGCGTATCTCGAGCAGCCGCAGCGTCTGCAGTTGGCGGCGGGTGCCGGCGCGGCGGCCGTGGTGGTGGCGGGCGGGGCCGCGCTGACGCTCGCCTTGCGCGACTCCCCGACGGCACTCGTGGTCTGGCTGGCGATTACTGGACTGAGCGTACTGCTGTTCGGTGTGACGATACCGCGCGCCGTCGGGCAACGGTGGTCGGTGGTGCTCGCTCCGTTCTTCCTGCCGCTGCTGCAGGCGGTGGAACTCGTGCTGGGTGTCTTCCTGCTCCCCGCGCGAGCGCTCGAGATGCTCCTGCGGCCCACCAGTCATGCCACGCCAGCCGACACGGAACGCGAAGCACTCGAGGCCCTGCTCAGCGAGGGGGAGCTCGAGGGGGTGAGCCTGCCGGGTGAACGCGAGATCATCACCGGACTCGTCAGGTTCGGTGACAAGACGCTGCGCGACGTGCTCACTCCACGCGAGCAGATCTTTGCACTGGACGTCACGCTGACGCATGTGGACCAGGCCCGGCAGATCGCCCAATCCGGTTATAGCCGGGTGCCAGTGTTCACGGGGACATTGGACACCATCGTCGGCATGGTGCACGTCCGGGACGTGCTGACGAGTGAGGGGGAAGCGGCACTGCCGATGCGACCGGTGGGGATTGCCTCGATCGACCGGAAGTGCAGTGACCAGCTGTTTGCGATGCTTCAGCACCGCCAGCACCTGGCCATCGTCCGCGAGGGTGACGGCCCGGTGCTCGGCCTCGTCACGCTCGAAGACCTGCTGGAGGAAGTCGTTGGCGACATCGATGATGAACACGACGAGCAGCACCCTGTGAACGCACCGGCATGACGGCACCGACTGATCCTGCGGCGATGCCGCCAGCGATCGCCACGCTCCTGCGCGCATTCGACAGCGGCCATCGCGCCGCGCTGGCGCGCGCCATCTCGATCGTCGAGAACCACCGCACCGGATTCGATGCGCTGCTGGCGGCGTTGCACCCGCGCCTCGGTCGCGCGCGACGCATCGGCATCACCGGCCCCCCAGGCGCCGGCAAGAGCACCTGCACCACGGCACTGGTCGAAGCGATGCGGGCCGATGGGCTGACGGTGGCAGTCGTGGCCGTGGACCCCACGTCGCCGTTCACGGGCGGCGCACTGCTCGGTGATCGCATTCGCATGGAGCGTGTGGCCCTCGATCCGGGTGTCTACATCCGGTCCATGGCGACCCGCGGCTCGTTGGGTGGCCTGGCGGCCGCCACCCGCGAGACCTGCGACGTGCTCGATGCCTACGGTTTCGATCGCATCATCATCGAGACGGTCGGTGTGGGCCAGAGCGAACTCGATGTGGCGCGCACGGCGGATACCAGCGTCGTGGTGCTCGTGCCGGAAAGCGGCGACAGCATCCAGACGCTCAAGGCCGGCGTGATGGAGATCGCGGACCTGTTCGTCGTCAACAAGAGCGATCGTCCGGGTGCCGATCGACTGCGCGGTGACATCGAGCTGATGCTCGGGATGCGGATGGGGGACACGATGCGCGGTGTACCGGCCCACCATGGTGTGGATCTGCGCGCACTGGGCGAAGCGGAGCGTGACGCCGCGAAGAAGGCGCTGTCCCCTGCCAAGGCGGCGCGCGAAGCCTCCGCCGATCCGCATGCGACCGGCGGATGGGTGCCGGCCGTCGTGAATACCGTGGCAGCCGATGGACGCGGCATTCCCGAACTGCTCGCGGCCATCACCCGACACTTCGAGTATCTTGAGTCGTCCGGTGGTTTGGCCGAGCGCCGGCGGAGCCGGATGCGCGAACGGGTCGTCGAGGTGGCGGAAGATCGGCTCCGCCGACGGCTCTGGAGCGATGCCGGCACACAGGCGTTTCTGGACGAGGCCCTCCCCGCCCTCGAGCGGGGCGACACGACACCCTTTGCGATTGCCGACGCGTTGCTGGCACGCAGTGCAACCCTGATGGCGGGGCACCCGACATGACATCGATCTCCGATCTCTCCGAGACCGTTCGCGAACAGCAGGCCGAACTGGAGCGCCTGCGCGCGGAAGTGGAGGCCTGGCGCGCGCGCTACGACAAGGGGCAGAAGCGCGACGTGGCATACGAGAACTCCGCCACCACCGTCGAGCCACTGTACACGCCGCTCGATGGCCCGGATCCTGACGCCGCGTTCGAGGTGCCGGGACAGTGGCCGTACACGCGGGGCATTCATCCCACGGGGTATCGCGGCAAGCTCTGGACCATGCGGCAGTTCGCCGGATTCGGCTCGGCGCGCGACACGAATGCACGGTTCAAGTTCCTGCTGTCGCAGGGCCAGACGGGTCTGTCGGTGGCCTTCGACTTCCCGACGCTGATGGGCTACGACGCCGACCACCCGCGGTCGGAAGGCGAAGTGGGCAAGACGGGCGTCTCGATCTCGTCACTGGCCGACATGGAGATTCTGTTCGACGGGATCCCGCTCGATCAGGTGTCGACGTCGATGACGATCAATGGTCCGGCGCTGATTCTCTACTGCTTCTACATCGCCGCTGCCGAGAAGCAGGGGGTGTCGGCGTCGAAGATCCGTGGCACGGTGCAGAACGACATCCTGAAGGAGTACATGGCGCAGCACGCCTGGTGCTTCCCGATCGAGCCGGCGCTGCGCCTGATCGTCGATGGGTTCGAGTGGAGCGCCCAGCATGCGCCGCTGTTCAACACGATCTCGATCAGCGGCTATCACATTCGCGAGGCTGGCTCCACCGCCGCGCAGGAACTCGCGTTCACGCTCGCCGACGGCTTCACCTATGTGGAACGCGGCATCGCGCGCGGCCTCGATGTGGATTCGTTCGCACCGCGACTGTCGTTCTTCTTCGACATCCACAACGACTTCTTCGAGGAGATCGCCAAGCTCCGCGCCGCTCGCCGGATCTGGGCCCGCGTGATGCGCGAGAAGTACGGGGCGAAGGATCCGAAGTCGTGGATGCTGCGCTTTCACTCGCAGACCGCCGGCGTGACGCTCACGGCGCAGCAGCCGATGAACAACGTGGCGCGCGTGGCCTACCAGGCACTGGCCGCGGTGCTCGGCGGCACGCAGTCACTGCACACCAACTCGATGGACGAGACGCTCGCCCTGCCCACCGAGGAAGCGGTGCAGGTGGCACTCCGCACGCAGCAGATCCTCGCCTGTGAAACCGGCGTCTCGCACGTGATGGACCCGCTCGGCGGCTCCTACTACGTCGAGAGCCTGACCGACGCCCTCGAGCGCGAGGCCGAGTCGCTGTTTGCGCAGATCGAGGAACAGGGTGGTGTGGTGCGTGGGCTCGAGGAGGGATGGTTCCAGCGCAAGATCGCCGAGGCCGCCAGCCGCCATCAGTGGGAAATCGAACAGCGCCGCCGGCTCGTGGTGGGCGTGAACGAGTTCACGAACGAGAACGAAGAGATCACCATCCCGCTCCTGAAAGTGGGCATGGATGCGGAGCGTGAGCAGCGTGCGCAGATGGCAGCGATGCGCGAAACGCGCGACAACGCGGCCGTCGAGCGGCATCTCGCCGCGCTGCGGTCGGCGGCGCGTGGCTCCGACAACCTCGTCCCACTGATTCTCGACTGTGCGCGCAGCTACGCCACGCTGTACGAGATTCGCGCGGCACTCGAGGATGTGTTCGGCGCCTATCGCGAACCCGTCTTCTTCTGACGGGTGCGAGACGAGCTTCTGATGACAGGCTGATGCCACGTGCCGCCGAGGGCCCCTGGTGGGCGTCGTACTTCGACGAGAGCTACCTGCTCGAGTTCGAGCCGCTGTTCGAGGAGACCGTCAACCGGGCGGAAGTCACGCGGCTGATGGAACTGCTCGAGCTGCCGGACGGTGCGCAGGTGCTGGATTGCCCGTGCGGGCAGGGGCGTCATGCGCATCTGCTCGCCGAAGCCGGCTACGACGTGACCGGCGTGGACTATTCCATGCCACTGCTGCGCATCGCGCGTGCGCGGGGCACCGGCAAACGGCTGCGGTACAAGCGTGGCGACATGCGCGTGCTGCCGGCCGAGTGGAGTGGCCGTTTCGATGCGGTGCTCAATCTCTTCACCTCGTTCGGGTTCTTCGATGACGTCGGGGATGATGTGAAGGTGATCGGCGAGTTCGCCCGAGTGCTGGCGCCGGGTGGACGGTTGGTCTGGTATGGCGGCAGCCGTGATGGGGTCGTCGCCCGGTGGGTGGGTCGCGACAGCTGGAAGACCCGGAACGGGACGAAGGTCTCGCACGACCGTTCGTTCGATCCGCTGTCCGGGGCGATCACGATTCAGACGACCTGGAACGGCCCGACCGGCTCCGGTCAGCGCATGCACCGGATCCGGCTCTATACGGCGACCCGCCTCGCCGAGCTCTGCACCGACGCCGGTCTCGACGTCGAGGCTGTATACGACGGGCTCGAGGATCGTCCTCTGCGGCGGACCTCCGCCGAGATGTTGCTGGTGGCGCGCAAGCCGTTGCTCCCCCGTCGGCGGACCCGCCGTTAGAATTCCTGCAAGCTGTTCCGTCCTCACGACCTGACTTGTCATGACTCGACCGATTCGCGTGCTGGTGGCGAAGCCGGGGCTCGATGGCCACGACCGTGGTGCCAAGGTCGTTGCTGCCGCCCTGCGCGATGCCGGCATGGAAGTGATTTATACCGGGCTCCACCAGACCCCTGAAATGATCGCCACGGCGGCCGTTCAGGAAGACGTGGACGTCGTCGGGCTGTCCATCCTGAGCGGTGCACACATGACGCTCTTTCCGCGCGTGCTCGCGCTGCTTCGCGAGCAGGGGCGGGACGACATCCTGCTCACAGGCGGTGGCATCATTCCGAAGGAAGACATGGAGACACTGAAGGCGCAGGGCGTCGGCCAGCTCTTCGGCCCCGGTACCAGCACGGCCGACCTCGTCCAGTTCATCCGCACCTGGTTTGCGGAGAAGGAGTCGCAGCCGACGTGACCACACGCCTGCGGCAGCTCAGTGATGCAGTCCGCGACGTCGAGGCACGGGTGCGTGAAGGGGGGGGTGCAGCGCGCACCGCGAAGGAACATGCGCGCGGCAAGCTGACGGCCCGGGAGCGGGTGGCCGGACTCTGCGACGACGGTGCACCCTTTCTCGAACTTGGCCTGCTCGTCGCGTACGATCAGTATGACGGTCAGGCGCCGGCCGCCGGTGTCGTCACGGGACTCGGCACCGTGCACGGTCGCGAGATCGTCGTGGTGGCGAACGACGCCACCGTGAAGGCGGGCTCGTGGTGGCCCGAGACGATCCGGAAGATCCTGCGCGCGCAGGAACTGGCCATGCGCTGCCGGATCCCGATCGTGTATCTGGTGGACAGTGCCGGTGTGAACCTGCCCTATCAGGGCGGCGTGTTCCCCGGGCAGTATGGTGCCGCGCGCATCTTCTACTACAACTCCGTGATGCGTCGCTATCTGCGCATCCCGCAGTTCTCCGCCGTGATGGGCCCGTGCATCGCCGGTGGCGCGTATCTGCCCGCCCTCAGCGATGTCATCGTGATGGTGAAAGGCACGTCGTTCATGGGACTTGGTGGCCCGAACCTCGTGAAGGGTGCCACCGGCCAGACGATCGATGGTGAGACACTCGGCGGCGCCAGCACGCACACGGCGATCAGCGGCGTGGCGCATTACACCGCGGACGACGATCCGCAGTGCCTCCGTCTGTTGCGGGAGATGATCTCGCGGCTGCCCGGTGCGCGGCACGAGGCACGCAATGCGGACGTCATGTCCGTGGCGCCGGCCCGCAGCCCGGACTCGCTGTATGACGTGCTGCCCACCGACCATCGCATGTCGTACGACATGCATCATGTGCTCGAGGCCGTGGTGGATGCGGGCTCGATGGTGGAATTTCAGGCGAATCTCGCGAAGGAAGTGATCTGCGCCGACGCACGCATCGATGGCATTGCGGTGGGTGTCATCAGCAATCAGCGTGGGCTGATCAAGGGGCGGCCCGGCGAGAAGCCTCGCTTCGGCGGGATCATCTACGCAGAGAGCGCGGAGAAGGTCGCCTTCTTCATCGATCGCTGTGACCGCCAGGGCATTCCGCTGCTCTTCGTGCAGGATGTCTCCGGCTTCATGGTCGGCCCCGAAGCCGAGCATGAGGGCATCATCCGGGCCGGTGCGCGCTGGGTGGAAGCGATGGCGACGGCGCGTGTACCGAAACTGGTGCTGACGGTCAATCACGCCTCGGGCGCTGGCTACTACGCCATGGCGGCGCAGGGCTTCGACCCCGACCTGATTCTGTCGTGGCCCACCGGACGCATGGCGGTGATGGAGGGTGAAAGTGCGATCGCCGCAGTGCACGGCCCGGTGCTCGATGCGCTGAAGAAGGCGGGCAGCGAACCCTCACCTGAGATGCAGCAGGCAATCGCATCCATGCGTGAGGACTACGAGCAGCAGCTCGACGCGCGGTATGCCGCCGCCCGGGGGTTTGCCGACGCGATCGTCTACCCGGAAGACACCCGACCGCTGCTGGCGCTGGCACTCCGTGCCGTGCGACGCAATCCCGGTCCACATCTGGGCGCTTTCGTGCTTCCCCCGCAACCGATGGACATGGCGTGAGCAATTCATGCCTGGAGAACCGATGACACGGACGATACGCGTAGCCAGTGGTCAGGGCTTCTGGGGCGACTCGCTGGACGCACCGCGTCAGCAGGTCGAGGGTGGTCCGGTCGACTACCTGATGCTCGACTACCTCGCCGAAGTGACGATGTCCATTCTGCAGAAGCAGAAGGAGCGCGATCCGGCGATGGGGTACGCCCGTGACTTCATCGGGGCCATCGAGAGCGTGCTGCCGGCGATCGTAGACCGCGGCGTGAAGGTCATCGCCAATGCGGGCGGCGTGAATCCCGTGGCCTGCGCCACGGCACTGCTCTCCGCGATCACGAAGGCCGGACATGGCGGTAAGGTGCGGATCGGCGTCGTGACGGGTGACGATCTGTTGCCGCGCATCGACGAGCTGATCGCCGCAGGCCACGAGCTGAAGCACATGGAGACCGGCGCACCATTGTCGACCGTGCGCAGCCGCGTGCTGTCGGCGAACGCGTACATCGGGTCCACGCCGATCGTCGAGGCGCTGCAGCAGGGAGCACAGATCGTCGTGACCGGGCGCTCCACGGACACCGCGTTGACGATGGCGCCGTTGCGTCATGAATTCGGCTGGGCCGCCGACTCATGGAACCAGCTCGCCGCAGGTATCGTGGCGGGGCACATCCTCGAGTGTGGTGCACAGTCGTCCGGCGGCAACTGCCTGCATGATTGGCGCACCATTCCCGATCTAGCAAGTGTCGGGTACCCGATTGCCGAAGTGGAGTCGGATGGCTCGTTCGTGATCACCAAGCACCCGTACACCGGCGGTCGCGTGAGCGTGCCGGGCGTCACCGAACAGCTGGTGTATGAGATGGGCGATCCACACGCCTACATCACGCCCGATGTCATCGCGGACTTCACGTCGATCCGTCTTGCGCACGATGGGCAGAATCGTGTCCGCGTGCACGGCATCACCGGCGGCCCGTCGACGCCCTTCCTCAAGGTGTCGATCGCATACCGGGCGGGATACAAAGCTGTCGGCTCCCTCGTCTATTCGTGGCCCGATGCAATGGAGAAGGCACAGCTGGCCGACCGGATCCTGCGCGAGCGCCTCTGGCGCCTCGGCCTGACCTTCGACCAGGTGCTCTCGGAGTTCGTGGGTGCGAACGCGACGCACGGGCACCTCGCCGGGGACGGGCACCTCGCGCCGGAGGTGCAGTTCCGTATCGGGGTTCGCGGGGAGGATCGGGCCAGTGTGGAGCGTTTCACGCGTGAGATCGCGCCGCTGGTGCTCAACGGCCCGCCGAGCGTCACCGGATTCGCCGGTGGCCGTCCGAAGGTGGAGGAAGTCATCGCGTACTGGCCGGCGCTGATCGACAAGCGCGTCGTCACGACCCAGGTCGAGGTGGTGTCATGAGCAGCGACATGGTGAAGGTACGGCTGCTGGACATCGCGCACACCAGGTCCGGCGACAAGGGTGACATGGCCAACTGCGGCGTCATCGCATTGTGGCCCGAGTGGTATCCCGTGCTGGTGCGGGAGCTCACCACGGAGCGGGTGGCGGCACACTTCGGCGACTTGATCTCCGGCACCGTGGATCGGTTCGAACTGCCGAACCTGCATGCCCTCAACTTCCTGCTGCATGGCGCGCTGGATGGCGGTGGCACGCTGTCGCTCAAGACCGATGCACAGGGCAAGGTGGTCTCGACCGCCATGCTCCGGTTGGTGCTGACGGTGCCATTCGAGGAGGCGAACGCGCTGGGCATGCCATACCACCGAGAGGGCTGACCGATGACACTCCCGACTCCGTCGTCGCTCGCCGCCGTCCACACGCGCATCCGTTCGGTGCGCGCCGAAGGCCTCGGCGTGATCACGCTGGCTCGCCCCGAGAAGAAGAATGCGCTGGACCAGCGGACGGCGATCGAACTGGTCGAGGCGCTCCGTGAACTCGAGGCGTCGGCGGAGGTGCGCGTCATCATCCTCGAAGGTGATGGCGATGACTTCTGCACGGGTGCCGATCTCGACGCACTCGACGCCACGCTCGACGCGGGCATCGAATCACACATCAGCGACGCACGCGCGCTGGGCACCGTCTTCACGACCATTCGCGAGATGTCGAAGCCGGTCGTCGCCATCGTCCGTGGCCGTGCCATTGCCGGCGGTGCCGGACTGGCCACGGCGTGCGACATCGTGCTCGCCGAGGAGACGGCGCAGTTCGGGTATCCCGAGGTGCGCATCGGCTTCGTGCCGGCGATGGTGATGACGATGTTGCGCCGCGCCGTCGGCGAGAAGCGCGCGGCCGAACTCGTCCTGACCGGCCGACTCATCGGTGCGCCGGAGGCAGAGCGGATCGGGTTGATCAGTCGCTGCATTCCGACCGGCTCGTTTCCCTCGGAGGTCGCGAAGACGCTCGAGGCGCTGGTCAAGGCGCCGCCGACCGCCGTCGGCCTCACCAAGCGTCTGCTGTATCGCCTGGACGATCTCGACTTCCAGCAGAGCATCGGTGCCGGTGTCTCGACCAACGTCGAATCACGGGCCACGGAAGACTTCCGGGCCGGCGTGCGCCGCTTCCTCGACCGCGCCCGCCAGTCGTGACGATCATCACAGTACAGATCGCGCTGACGCTGATCGGCGCCGGGATGTTCGGGTACGGCGTGTATGCGGACAGCGATGCGTTCCGGTTGGCCGCGATCGGAACGCTGGCGGTCGCGCTGGTCCTGCGTTTCGTCCGCCAGCGCCTGAAACGCACCAGCCAGCCGCCGCAGGACCGCTGAGCGGCCCACCCCGCCAGCCCGGCGGGTGCCCGGGGTCGCTAGCTTTCCCGGATGCCTCGCCCCACTGGTTCGGTCCCTGAACTGCTTGCTCCAGCCGGCTCATTCGACGCCGTCCGGGCCGCCGTCGCCAATGGGGCGAACGCCGTCTACCTCGGCGCCGAGCGGTTCAACGCCCGCGACGAAGGGGCGCAGCTCACGCTCGACGAGCTCGAAGCCGCCTGCCGGCTCGCCCACCAGCATGGCGCCCGCGTGTACCTGACCTTCAACGTGCTGGTGAAGCCCGCCGAGCTCGATGACGCGCTGACCTATCTCGGCGAGTGCATCGACCGTGGCATCGACGCGGCCATCGTGCAGGACATCGGGGTCGTCCGGCTGATCCAGCGTGTGTATCCCGACCTCGAGATCCACGGCTCGACGCAGATGACCGTGCACGACGAGTCGGGCGCACTGGTGATGCAGCGGCTCGGCGTGGAGCGCGTGGTGCTGGCCCGCGAGAACACGCTCGACGACATCCGTGCGATCCGCGCCGCCGTGCCGGAACTCGGGCTGGAAACGTTCGTCCATGGTGCGCTCTGCATATCGTACAGTGGCCAGTGCTACATGTCGGGCATGATCTCGGAACGGTCGGCCAACCGCGGCTCGTGCGCGCAGAGCTGCCGCAAGGACTACGTGCTGACCGACGAGGGCACCGGTGCGGAACTCGATCGCGGCTTCCTGATCAGCGCCAAGGATCTCGCTGCACACGATCACCTGGCCGACATTGCCGATGCCGGCGTGGGTTGCCTGAAGATCGAGGGACGCAAGAAGAAGCCGGAGTACGTGGCCACCGTCACGCAGGGCTACCGCAGCTTCCTGACACGTCTGGCGACAGGTGACCGCACGCCGCCGTCGATCGCGGAGACGGAACCGCTGGTGCAGATCTACAGCCGCGGAAACACCGGTGGCATGTACGGTGGCCGCGCCGGGCGCGAGTACATCACCCGCGCGCAGCCCGACAATCACGGGATGGTGATCGGACAGGTGCTCGATTGCTCGAACACCGAAGTCACCGTCGACGTCACCCATGCCATCGCGGTCGGTGACGGGATCGGCTTCGAGCCGCCGGCCCTTGGCGGCAACAAGGCCATCGGATTTTCGGTGACCGCTGTGCGCACGGTGTCGCACCGCGATGGACACACGAAGCAGGTGATTGCCACCCGGCAGCGCATTCCCAGCGGGTGGACCGTCGTGCGGTCGTCGCACGCGTCATTGCTGGCCACCGCACGCGAGAGTTTTGCGGCGCTGCCGACCACCGTGCAGAAGCGAAAGCACCGACTCGACCTGCGGCTCTTCGGCAGCGCTGGTGGTCCGCTCAAGATCGTCGCGACCTGCGGTGACGATGACGTCGAGACGCGCAGCGAGGCCGTGCTGGCACCGGCTGCGAAGCGTGCACTGGATGACACGGTGCTGCGCGAACAGCTGGGGCGTCTGGGGGAAACCCCCTTCGTGCTGGGCAGCATGGACCGCGGCGGTCTGGCGCCGGATCTCTTTCTGCCCGTCAGCACGCTCAATCGTTTGCGGCAGGATCTCGTGGACCAGCTGATGGTGCGTCGTGACTGGGCGGAACAGAGCCGGCGTGCCGAACGCGCCGCCGCGATCGCCGCAGCCATCGCGTCGCCGCCGTTGCCGCCCGTTGCCCCAACGGTGGCACTGCTGGCGGAAGTCCACACGATCGAGGATGCACTCACGGCGGCGCGTGCCGGGGCCACGGAGATCGTCTTCGACCCGTTCCTGCGACATCCGGCGCCATCGCTCAGCAAGGTGCGCGGCCTGCAGAACGAGCTCGCGACACTCGGTGTCACCCTGCGCATCCGGACACCGACCATCGTCCGCCCGGAGGAGCGCCGGAGCGTGAGCAAGTGGCTCAGCCTGATGCTTCCCGTCCAGACCGGACATCTGGGGTTGCTGGCCGAGCTGGCGGCCGAGGGCCGCGACGTCACGGGCGACTACGCGCTGAACGTGTTCAATCAGCACACGGCGGCAGAGATGTTCGCGCTCGGTGCACGGCGCCTGACGCTTTCCGTGGAGCACACCGTCGAGGAGATGCTCGCCGTCAGTGCCGCATGGGGTGGAACATCATTCGACGCGGTGGTCTTCGGTCGCCCGGAGGGCATGACGATCGAACACTGCGTGCTGTCGGCTGCATTCGATCGCGTGGTGACCACCTGCCGTGATCTCTGCGTGCAGAAGCACCCCAACGTCTCGATCACCGATCCGGCCGGATACACCTTTCCGGTGGCCACCGACAGCGCCTGCCGGAACCGCCTGCTGCACTCGCGGCCCATCGAGGCCGGCGAATACATCCCGCGACTCTGGCGCGGTGGCATCCGTCATCTGCGCCTGCTGTTCAACGTGCCCGGCGATCCGATCGCCGACGTCGTTGGCGGGTACCGCGCCATGCTCGACGAACTGGCCGCCGGTGAACGTGTCTCCACCGATCGTGTCCGCACGCTGTATGGGCAGTCGTTCACGCGCGGGCACTTCGCCCGCGCCGTCTGACCGCCTGCATCACTCACACCACCCACGATGCCCACGCCCTTCGAATCCGCACAGCTCAACCTGCAGCTCTTCGACCTCCGTCGCGAGCCGCTGCTCCGCAAGGCACGGGATTGGTACCTGCTGGAGTTCCACCCGACGACCTTCGACGAGTACATGAAGGAGCAGATGGGCGAGAAGAACGCCTGGATGCGCATGGTGCTCGGCTACTGGGACATGGCGGCCTCGATGGTGGTGCAGGGGGCCATTTCGCAGGACTCGTTCATCGCCGCGCATGGCGAGATCATCGGGACGTTCGCCAAGGTGCAGCCGTTCCTCGCGGAGCTGCGCGGTCGCATGGGCCCCAGTGTCTGCGCAAACATCGAGAAGGTCGTGATGGTGATTCCGGATGCCGACGCGGAACTCGACGCACGGCGCAAGCGCCTGAAGGCACGCTGGGAAGCGCAGCAGGCCACCAAGGCAGGCTTCATCGTCTGAGTGCGAAGGCTGATGCGCGCTGTGCACCGCGATGACGCGGTGATGACCCAGGCGGGCAGTCTCGATGCGGTGTCCCGCGTTGATGCGGACACCGTCACCCCTGAGTGCCGATGACTCCCGCCCCCACGCTCGACGACGCCCGCGCCGTCCTGCAGCAGAAGTTCGGTTATGGTGCGTTCCGGCCGGGTCAGGAACGCGCCATTGCGAGTGTGCTCCAACGACGTGACACACTCGTGGTGCTGCCCACCGGTGGAGGCAAGTCGCTCTGCTACCAGGTGCCGGCACTCATCACCCAGGGCCTGACGGTCGTGGTGTCGCCGCTCATCTCCCTGATGAAGGATCAGGTGGATGCGCTGGAACGCCGTGGCATCGACGCCGCCTTCATCAACAGTACGCTCACGAGCAGCGAAGTGAGTGACCGGCTGCTGCGCGCGCAGCGTGGCGAGCTCCGCATGCTCTACGTGGCACCGGAGCGGTTCGACGTCGGGGCCACGGCGGAGCGGCTGAAGGCCATCGGCGTGGCGCTGCTGGCCGTGGATGAGGCACACTGCATCAGTGAGTGGGGCCACGACTTCCGCCCCAGCTACCGGCGCGTGGGAGAGGTGCGCCAGCGACTCGGCAATCCGCCGACCATTGCGCTGACGGCCACTGCGACCCCGGTGGTGCGCGAAGACATCGCACGCATCCTCGACCTCCGCGATCCGGAGATCATCGTCACCGGGTTCGACCGGCCGAACCTGTCGTACGGTGTGGTCGCGGCAAAGAACGATCGCGAGAAGGATGCGGTCGTGGTGGACCTGCTGCGCAATCTCGAAGACGGCACCGGCATCGTGTACGCCTCCACCCGCAAGACCGTGGAGCGGCTGGCGCACTATCTCGATGATCAGGGCATTCCCGCCAGTGCCTACCATGCCGGTCTGGATGATGAACGTCGCCGCCGCGTGCAGGACTACTTTATGTCGGAGCGCACGCGAGTGATCGTCGCGACCAACAGCTTCGGCATGGGCGTGGACAAGTCGAACGTGCGGCTCGTGGTCCACTACGCGATGCCGGGCACCCTCGAGGCGTACTATCAGGAGGCAGGCCGTGCCGGTCGCGATGGCCTGCAGAGCCGCTGTGTGCTGCTGCATGCGTTTCCGGATCGGTTCACGCATGAGTTCTTCATCAAGTCGGCGCTGCCGGATCGTCAGCTGATCGAGCAGGTGCACCGGCGCTGCCAGCGCGAGGCGGATCGCGAGGGTGTCGTCGCGGCCACCGCCGAGGAGATCGCATCGGCGGTCGGCGGGAAGGTGTCGGCGAAGGCGGTCGAGTCGGCGCTGCGTGTCCTGGCCGATGCCAGCGTGCTGCGCTGGGATCCCGATGCACCTGGGCTGGTGTCGCTGCGTCTGCTGGCCAGTCCCGAGCGCATCAAGGACGAGCTGGGCGACGGGCACGAGATGGCCCGCGATCTGCTTCGCGCCTGCTGGCGGGTGACGAAAGGCCAGATCACGCGCGGAGCCGTGGTCGATCTCGACGGCCTTCCGCCAGGATTCGGTGGGTTCGTGGGCAGCTTCCCGATGCTCGAGTCGTTGCAGGCCCGGAACTTCGTGATGGTGGAGCGGACGGGCGGTGGGCTTCGCCTCGTGGACCCGGGCATGTCGCTCGAGCGTGTGCAGATCGACTGGCGGGCCATCGACAAACGCCGGCAACGCGAGTTCGACAAGCTCGAGGCCATGCAACGCTACGCCTACGCCACCACCTGTCGGCGTCAGGCACTGCGTCAGTGGTTCGGCGATCCGGCGGCACGCGCCGAGTGCGGAGGCTGCGACAACTGCCTCGGTGAGACGCGCGCGGCGCCCTCGGTCCGTACTGCGTGGGCCCCGGCAGAACGGGGGCGCACGCCACGTGACCCGAACATCCGTCGCGAGAACCAGAAGAAGTCGAGAGAACAGGGTGGGGCCGTGACCGAGGCCGACACCGATCTCCTCATTGCGCTGAAGGCCTGCCGTGCACAGCTCGCCGCCGGCAAGCCGGCGTATGTGGTGTTCCCCGACTCGACGCTGGCCGCCTTCGCGACACGGAAACCGCTGACCGCGGCTGCCATGGCCAGTCTCCCGGGTGTCGGACCGGTGAAACTGGAGCGGTATGCCGAGCCGTTTCTCACCGTCATCCGTTCGCACGGACGCTGATACATCGGGCTGGCCCCACGCGTCCTCGGGCATTCCCGCGTGGGTGGCGCGACTATCCGCGTGGGGCCCGACGCATCACTAGTTTTGCAGGACTACGGGCGCCCGGCTGTGGCAGCCCCCAACTACGGTCTCATGGACGATTCGCTGTATTTCACCGAGCAACACCTGCAGGTGCGCGAGATGGTGCGCGCCTTTGCTGCTGACCACATCCGCCCCGTTGCCGCACGTCACGACGCCGACTCCTCCTTTCCGTGGGAGAACGTCGCGAAGATGGCTGACCTCGGGCTTCTCGGCATCCCGTGGTCCGAGGACCTCGGCGGTACCGGCTTCGACTCGATGGCCTTCATCATCGCCATCCACGAGCTGGCAAAGGTGTGCGCCAGTCACTCGATCACGATCTCGGCCCACACCACGCTTGGCACGTCACCGATCGTCTATTTCGGCACTGACGCCCAGCGACAGCGCTACGTGCCGCTGCTGGCCGCCGGCAAGGTCCTTGGTGGCTTCGGCCTGACCGAACCGAATGCCGGCAGCGACGCCGGCGGCACGCAGACCACCGCCGTGAAGAAGGGCAGCCATTACCTGCTGAATGGCTCCAAGCGCTTCATCACGCACGCGGGTGTCGGCGAAGTGTTCATCGTCACGGCGGTCACCGAACCGGGAGCGGGCACGAAGGGCATCAGCTCCTTCATCATGACGAAGGAGACCACCGACCTCGACGCAGCCCGTGCCGTGGGTGTGGGACACGACGATTCCATCGTGCCGATGGCCGGCTTCCGTGCGGGCAAGAAGGAAGACAAACTTGGCTGGCGCGCCAGCGACACGCGGGAGCTGATCTTCGAGAACGTCGAGGTTCCGGCGGAGAATCTGCTCGGCACCGAAGGGCTCGGCTTCATCAACTTCATGAAGACCCTCGACGCCGGACGCATCGGCATCGCCGCGCTGTCACTCGGCATTGCCGAGGGCGCGTTCGAGGAGGCGCGCAAGTATTCGATCGAGCGCAAGCAGTTCGGCCAGTCGATCGTGAACTTTCAGGGGGTGTCGTTCCAGCTCTCCGACATGGCCACCGAGATCGAGGCGGGCAAGCACCTCACGTATCACGCCGAGATGCTCGCACAGGCCGGCAAGCCGTACGGCAAGGAAGCCGCCATGGCCAAGCTGTTCTGCTCGGAACTCGCGATGCGTGCGACGCTCAAGGCGATCCAGATCCACGGCGGTTACGGCTACACGAAGGACTATCCCGTGGAGCGGTTCATGCGCGATGCCAAGGTCTGCGAGATCGGTGAGGGCACGTCGGAGATCCAGCGCATGGTGATCGCACGACACCTCGTGAAGGAACTCACCGGCTGATGGACAGCTCGCAATCGCTGACCCAGCGGATGCGGGTGCCGCTGGGCTTCGTCTTCGGCGCGCTCTTCCTGTGGTTGGCTCCGCGGTACACCACGACGACGACGCTTGCCGTCGGCGCGGCGATCTCGCTGGTCGGCGTGTTGATTCGCGCCTGGGCCACCGGCCACATCGTGAAGAACCAGAAGCTGACGACGACGGGCCCCTACGCACACACGCGGAACCCGCTGTATTTCGGCAGCTTCCTCCTGGCGCTGGGCTTTGCCGTTGCGACGCACTGGATCGCCGTGCTGCTGGTGGTGGGCTTCTGGCTTGCCGTGTACGGACCGACGATCACCCGTGAGCGCGACTACCTCCGGAGCCTGTACGGCGATGCGTACGCCGAGTTCGAGGCGAATGTGCCGGCCTTCGTGCCGCGCCTGATGCCATGGGCCGGGCCGACGGGATCGGACCGGTCGGGCGGTTTCAGTTTCCCGCTATACCTCCGGCACCGGGAGTGGCAGGCGGCCCTGGGGTTCCTGCTGGTGCTGACCTGGCTGATCGTCAGTCCCTTTCGGTGACGAAGCGGAATGAGCGGCGTCCAATGGCCCGCTGCACAGCTTCCTGTGTCAGCGGGGTGCCGTCCGGCATGAACGCGGTATAGGCTTCGGGACGCTGCGTGGCGCGCCATCAGTGCGCCGTGCACGAACGCTGGTGCGGAGCGACCCCCGCATCGGTGCGCAGGACCCTGGCAGGCAATCGGCGCTGGAGTGGCGGCGTCGGGCTCGTCAGGCCGTACGGGTATCACGGCCACCACCGGGTGGCCACCAGTCGCAGTCGAACTTGCTACCGCATCCTCTCGCGGGCGGGTGACACTGAATCGACCGGGTGATGCGTGTCGTGCGGCAGCCGCTGGTGTTCCGCATGCGTCCGCGTGCAGAGCAGTTTTCACGATGGTCAGCCCACGGGCTGCGTGTGTTCGGGTCGCCTCACGCGGTGCCGCGAGGCGTTGCATGAAGCGTGAGATCCTGATCAATGCCGCCACACGCGAAGTGCGTGTGGCCATCATCGAAGACGACCAGCTCGTGGAGCTGCTCGTCGAACGCCCCGAAGCGCGCCGGATGATCGGCGACATCTACCTCGGGCGCGTCGACGCGGTCCAGCCGGGGTTGCAGGCCGCCTTCGTCGACATCGGTACCGAGAAGAGTGCCTTCCTGCATGCGTCGGATCTCGTCTACGAAACAGACGATGACGACGACGATGAGGACGACGAGCCCGATGGCGATGACGCCGCCGAGGCGTCGCAGGAGGCGGCGGCGCGTGGCAGCGACACGCCGAGTTCCGGACGTCCACCGAAGAAGGAAGCGCCGCAGATTCAGGATGTCCTGAAGCGTGGCGACACGATCCTCGTGCAGGTGAGCAAGGAGCCGATCTCCACCAAGGGGCCCCGTGTCACCGCGCAGGTGTCGATGGCGGGCCGGTTCCTGGTCTACATGCCGTTCGCCTCGCGTGTCGGCGTCAGCCGCAAGATCGGTGAGCGGGCCGAGCGCCAGCGACTGAAGGAGCAGGTGAACGCGTTCCTGCCGAAGGATGCCGGCGGCGTGATCGTGCGCACGGTCGGCGAGGACGTGACCGCCGAGACCTTCGAGAACGAGCTCACCGGGCTGATCAACAACTGGAAGCGGATCAACCGGAAGCGCCAGTTCATGCGCGCGCCGGCGCTGGTGCACCGCGAGACGAACCTCGCCCGTGGCATCATCCGCGACCTGTTCAGTGCCAAGGTGGACAAGCTGGTCGTGGACTCACGGCAGCTGTACAACGAGATCGTGGAATACCTGAAGGGCGTGGGTCCGGAGCTGGTGGACCGTGTGCACCTGTACGAAGAGACGCAGCCGCTGTTCGACAAGCATGAAGTCGAAGCGGAGATCCGCGACATCTTCAAGCGGCGCTGCGACCTGCCGTCGGGTGGCTACCTGATCATCGAACCGACCGAAGCGCTGGTCTCGATCGACATCAACTCGGGCCGGTACACCGGCAAGAAGGATCCCGAGAAGACGATCATGAAGACCAACATGGAGGCGGCGCGTGAAGTGGCGCGGCAGCTCCGGTTGCGCGACATGGGCGGCATCATCGTCTGCGACTTCATCGACATGGAGACGCGGGCGAACCGTGACAAGGTGCTGCAGGAGCTGCGGACGCACCTCGGCCGCGACCGCGCCCGGACCAAGGCGTTCCAGGTCAGCGAGCTGGGCCTGATCGAGATGACCCGCCAGCGGGTGCGCGCGAGCCACCTGCAGGCCACCACGGAACCGTGTCCCACCTGTAACGGCACCGGGCGGATCTTCACCCCGGAGACCATCGTCCGGCGGGTGGAGCGGTCGGTGAAGCGGATCGGCGTCGAAGGGCGCCGCGACCCGATGCTGGTCAAGCTGCACCCGGACGTGGCCATGTACGTCCTGGAGCAGGAGCCGGACATCCTGACGCGACTCGAGAAGGTGGTCGCGTTCTCGCTCGAGCTCCGAGACGATCCCCTGTTGCGGCCGGACGAGTACAAGCTGGTCGTCAAGGGCGCGCAGCGGGACGTGACCGCCCAGTACGCCCTGGCCTGAACCACTCGTCGTGCCCCGAAAGCCGCACTCGGCGGGCGTCAGCAGTTGACACCCCGGACCGGGTCGCCTAACTTCGTGGGCTAATTACCCTTACACGTCGTACACCTATGAGCTACGCGATCATTCGCACCGGCGGGAAGCAGTTCCGCGTGAGTGCTGGCCAGACGTACCGCATTCCGACGCTGCTCGGCGATGCCGGTGCCGCTGTGGAATTCAACGAAGTGCTGCTCGGCTCCGACGGCACCGCCGTGAAGACGGGCGTCCCGACGCTGACCGGCGCCAAGGTCTCCGGTGAGATCGTGAAGCACGGCCGCGGCGAGAAGATCATCGTCTTCAAGTTCAAGCGCCGGAAGAACTACGCCAAGAAGCAGGGCCATCGGCAGGGCTTCACTGAAGTCCGCATCACTGACATCAAGCTGGGCTGACATACCATGGCACACAAGAAAGGCGTAGGCTCCTCCCGGAACGGCCGCGACTCGAATCCGCAGTACCGCGGCGTGAAGAAGTACGGCGGCGAATTCGTGCGCGCCGGCGGCATCATCATCCGCCAGTGCGGCACCAAGGTGCACCCGGGCACGAACGTCGGCCTCGGTCGCGACTACACGATCTTCTCGCTGATCGATGGCGTCGTCGTGTTTTCGCCGAAGGACAAGCGTCGCACCAAGGTCAGCGTCAAGCCGCTGGCGCCAGTCGCTGACGCCATCGCGGCTGACTGACGACGGCCTGTCTGATTGCCGAACGCCTCCGCTTCGCGCGGGGGCGTTTTGCGTTTCGGGTCACGTCTGACGGGCCTGACCAGCGATTCTGGAACCTCGGGCGTGAGCCCACTGGTTTCCCCCCGTCCTCCGGCGCACAATCCCTGTGCTCGCGGGAAACGCTCACTCCACAGCACACGGGATGCATCGCATGGAACGCAGGGACTTTCTTGCCTCCGGACTCGCATTCACCGCCTCCCTGCCGCTGCGCCGCTTGCAGACCGGCCCGGCCCAGCAGGCGCTGCCGCTCGTCCATGCGGCCGACGCACTGGACGATCTCACGATCACGGCGGCACAGGCCGAATTCGCTGCGGGCCGCCTGACCTCGCGGGCGCTGACCGAGCACTACCTGATGCGAATCAGGACACTCGATGCCGATGGTCCGCGCGTCAACAGTGTGATCGAGGTGAACCCGGACGCATTGGCGCGCGCCGATGCGGCCGACGCCGAGCGGGCGGCGGGACGCGCCATCGGTCCGCTGCACGGCATGCCGATCCTGCTGAAGGACAACATCGACACCGCTGACCGGATGAGCACCTCGGCGGGATCGCTCGCGCTCGCCGATCATCATGCGCGACGTGATGCCCACACCGTGTCGCGGTTGCGAACCAGCGGCGCCGTGATCCTCGGGAAGACGAACCTGAGTGAGTGGGCCAACTTCCGCAGCAGCCGCTCGAGCAGTGGCTGGAGCGGTCGTGGCGGGCAGACGAAAAACCCCCACGTGCTCGATCGATCACCCTGCGGCTCGAGCTCCGGCAGCGGCGCGGCCGTGGCGGCGGACTTCTGCATCGCCGCCGTCGGCACCGAAACCGACGGGTCCGTGGTCTGTCCCGCATCGCTCAACGGCATCGTCGGCCTCAAGCCCACCGTGGGACTCGTGAGCCGGAACGGCATCATCCCGATTTCGGCCAGCCAGGACACGGCCGGACCGATGGCGCGCACGGTGCGCGACGCGGCACTGCTGCTCAACGGCATGATCGGCCGTGACGCTGCCGACACCGCCATGCGAAGCCTCCCGGCCACGCTTCCGCAGGACTACACGCGCACACTGGACGTCGATGGGCTCAAGGGCATGCGCATCGGCGTGGCCCGGAACTACTTCGGCTTCGACAGTCGTGTCGACGCACTGATGGAGGATGCCATCCGCGTGATGCGCGACCGGGGTGCCGTGATCGTGGAGAATGCCAGCGTGCCGAACGCGGAGAAGTACGGGCGTGAGGAGTACGAGGTCCTGCTGCACGAGTTCAAGGCCGGCGTGAACGCGTACCTTGGCGCCCTGCCAGCCACGCAGCCCGTGCACTCTCTCGCGGAGCTCATCCTCTGGAACGAGCGCAACGACGACACGGAACTGCACTGGTTCGGGCAGGAGACGTTTCTGCAGGCGCAGAAGCGCGGGCCGCTCAGCAGTGCGGCATACAAGCGGGCCCGCGAGACCTGCCTGCGCCTGTCGCGGCGCGAAGGCATCGACGCCGTGCTGAAGCGCACGCGCTGTGATGTGCTCATCGGTCCCACTGGCGGTCCGGCCTGGATGATCGATTTGATCACCGGTGATCATTTCGGCGGTGGTGTCTCGACGGCACCGTCGGTGGCAGGCTATCCGCACCTCACGGTACCAGCCGGTCGTGTCGCAGGCCTGCCGGTGGGCATCTCGTTCTTCGGTGGCGCGTGGAGTGAACCACAGCTGCTGCGCGCCGGGTTCGCGTTTGAACAGGCCACAACACATCGCCGACGCCCTGCGTTCATGCCTACGGTCGCTGCGACTCCGCGCTGACCGCACTGCAGCGTCAGCCAGCCGGCGGCGCGTGCCATCTTCATCATTCGTTGCCCCGATTCGTGTTACGCATGCGCCGTCTAATCCCGCTCGTTGCCGTTGCCCTCCTCGTCCCGTCGATCACCAGCGCACAGCGTGCCGCGCGCCGCGACAGTACGCGGGCCGATTCCACCCGCATCCAGCCGCTGACGACCGTCACGGTCCGCGTCATGTCGGATCAGCGCTCGCTCGAGAAGGTTCCGTGGGCCGTGGGTGTCGTCGGCACACGTGAGCTGCGGCGGGCACAGCCGACGGTGAATCTCGACGAGGCCCTCGGTTCCGTGCCGGGCGTCTTCGTCGCCAGCCGGTACAACTTCGCCACCGACTCGCGGATATCCATTCGCGGTGCCGGTGCACGCGCCAACTTCGGACTGCGCGGCGTGAAGGTGTTCCTCGACGGCGTGCCGCAGACGCTCCCCGACGGGCAGTCGCAGCTGACCAACGTCGAACTCGGCAACATCGATCGTGTCGAAGTGCTGCGCGGCAGTACTGCCTCGCTGTACGGAAACGGGTCGGCCGGCGTGCTCTCGTTCTCCAACGACCTGCGCGCGCCGACACCGTTCGCGCAGTCGGCGCGCGTGCTCGTCGGCTCATTCGGGCAACGCAAGGCCCAGCTGCGGACCGTCGGCCGGGCCGGCAATGCGATCGGATCGCTCTCGCTGGCACGCACCACGTACGACGGCTTCCGTCAGAACAACGCCGCCGAGTTCCGGCAGCTCAACGCGGCCGTGGACTATTCGCTGGGCGCCGACAGTCGCGTCGAGTTGCGTGCGCAGGTGGCCGAGGTTCCCAACGCACTGAATCCGGGTGCCCTGACATTCGCCGAGTATGCCGTCAAGCGGGACTCAGCCAGTGCGTTCAACATCCGGCGCGGTGCCGACCGCCGCGTGAAGCAGGATCAGCTCAGCGTGTCGTACCACAGCGGGTCCGCCGCACAGCGCACGGAGTTCGTCGCAACCGGCTGGGTGAGCTCACGGGGCGTCCGCAACGCGCTCTCGACGGCACCGCCCGGCACGCAGACGCCGGTGAATGGCATCTATTCAACACTCGACCGTCGGTTCTTCGGCACACGTCTCAGCGCACGTCACAACCTCGGCGACGCACCCGAGTCACCGAGCGTCGCGGCGGGCTTCGACGTGCAGCAGATGCGCGACGTGCGCGTCAACCAGCGTGCCACGGGTGGACGGCCCGTCGCCGCCACGGACACCATCATCCTGAACCAGTTCGAGACGGTGACGAGCGTCGCGCCGTTCGTGCAGGCGCAGTGGACTCCATCGTCACGCGTGTTGCTGAGCGCCGGCGGTCGGTATGACCGGCTGCGGTTCAGCGTGCGTGACGATTTCAGGGGGGACGGTGGGATCAACGGCGGCAACAACAGCGGCGGGCGCACCCTGTCGGCGGTGAGCGGTCACGGCGGCATCACCGTGACGGGCTCCACACTCTTCGCGCCGTACGCCAACCTCTCCACCAGCTTCGAAACGCCCACCACCACCGAGCTGCAGGTGCGGCCCGACCGGCAGGGGGGCTTCAATCCCGAACTCGGGCCGCAGCGCACCCTCAGCGCCGAAGTGGGCGCGCGCGGAGCGATTGCGACGCTCGCGAGCTGGAACGTCGCGGTCTACCGGGCCAACGTGCGCAATGCGATCGTGCAATCCCGCGTGCTCGACGGCACGGCATTCTTCGAGAACGCAGGTCGCACCCGCAACACCGGACTCGAAGCCGGCGCGAGCGTGAACGTCGGCCGTGTGGCCTCGGTGAACGCAGCGTACACCTGGTCCCATCTCACCTTTGCCGACTATCGGCAGACCACCGGGGCACGCGTCGACACGCTGGATGGCAAGCAGCTGCCCGGTGTGCCACCACAACAGCTGCGCGTCGGCGTGCGATCCGGTTCGTTTCGTGGCCTGACGCTCGATGCCGACCAGACGTGGACCAGCGCACTCTTCGCTGATGACCTGAACCTGATTCGTGTGCCTGGGTGGGGTACCGGCGTCACCAACATCCGCGCAGCGTGGACGGGATCGTGGAACGGCTACCGTCTCGAACCGTTCGCTGGCGTGCTCAACTCGCAGAACAACGCCTATGTCGGTGCCGTGACGGTCAATGGTGCCTTCGGCCGCGTGCTGGAGCCGTCGCCGCTCCGGAACTGGTACGTCGGCATGGACATCGGCGTCTCGCGCTGATCGTTCACCGCAAGACGACGGGGCCCGCGGATCGTCTCCGCGGGCCCCGTCGCACGTCAGACCACGCTGCCACCCAGGTTCAGTACTTCACCGGCAGCGTGCGATACCGCTGCGTCAGCATCTCCTGGCGCGTCATGACTCTGGCATCACTGCCAGCCACGAACACATGCAGCGGCTGGGTGGCGTACTCGAACGGGTCGCCGCTCCACACCACCACGTTGGCCGCCTTGCCGATGGCCAGCGATCCCACCTTGTCGCTCACGCCGAGGATCTCGGCAGGCGCGAGCGTGATGGCCCGCAACGCGTCGTCCCACGACATGCCGTACGCCACGGCATTCCCGGCTTCGTAGCGCAGGTTGCGGACGTTGTAGTTGTCCTCACCACCAGCACCGTTGCCGACGATGGCTACCTGGACACCAGCGGCGCGGAGCAGCGCGAGATTCTCCTGGCGCTGGCCGAGTGCCGAAAAGCCATCGGGGATGTTGTTCATCGCCCCCGTCATCACCGGCACCTTGGCGGCGGCGAGCTGCGACGCCACCTGCCACGCCTCGGCGCCATTGTTGATCACCATGCGGATGCCGAACTCCCTGCCGAGCGCGATCACGTTCAGGATCTCACTGGCGCGGTCGGCGTTGACGACCATCGGGATGGTGCCACGGAGCACGAGCTGCATGGCCTCGAGATCGGCGCGCGATGCGCTCAGCTCACGCATGTTGCCCGCGTCGTACCGCACCCGACCGAGGTTGAATTCGCGGGCGTCGCGGAGCAGGGTCCTGAGCTTTGCCAGCGCCTCGGCGCGCGAGCCCGACTGCGCGGCGGCGGCGTTGTCGAGCGTCGCCACCATGGCCGCAGGGGTCTTGCGCAGCATGACCTCGGCGAGGACGCCGGAGCGCACGTCGATCACGGCACCCAACCCGGCGATCATGCCTCCCGATGGCATCACGCCGACGGTGGTGATGCCGCCGTCCTGTCGGGCCACGGGAATGCTCATGGCCGCAGGATTGAGCGCATCCCAGACCCGAAAGGCTGCTGCGATGCCGCCAGCGCCGCGTGCACCGCCATCGCGGGTATCGGTGACGGCGCCAACTTCGACGACCCCGAGCGACGTCACCGGTGCAACGAGGCCCGGCGTGATCCATTTGCCGGTGGCATCGACGCGCCGCGCGCCTGCCGGGATGGCCACGTTCGCACCCATGGCGGTGATGACACCGTTGCTGAGGACGATCGTACCGTTCTCGATACGCGGGCCACTGACGGGGTAGATCGTGCCGCCGGTGATGGCGACGGTTTCCTGTGCGGTGAGCGGCGCGGTGCCGCACAGCGCGAGTGCGGCCACTGCCGCGAGTGTCGTGGTGCGCATCAGCGGCGCCCTCCCGTGGAGTTGGATGCCGCCGGCACGTAGCCGAGTTCGAAGTCCGTACGCCATGCCTGGCGCGGATCAGCACGGTCGAGGCGCGGGGCGCCGTCGATCCAGACGCGATCAGGACGGGCATACACGCTGAACGGATTCGCCGACCAGAGCACCACATCGGCGTTCTTGCCCGGCTCGAGCGATCCGATCCGGTCGTGCAGGTCGAGCGCCCATGCAGCGTTGTAGGTGATCCACCTGATCAGCGTGGCGTCGTCCACGTTGATCCCGACAGCCACGCCTGCAGCGCGCGCCTTGGCCGCATCCTGGTTCAGGCGCTGTGCGCCGCTGGCATCGTCGCTGTGGACGATCGCACGGGCACCGGCGTTGTGCACCAGCGAGAGATTGGCGCGGATGCCATCGATCGCTTCCATCTTGAAGCCACCCCAATCGCTCCAGAGCGAGCCCGAGATGTTTTCCCGCGCCATCACGTCGGCCAGCTTGTAC
The DNA here is from genome assembly GCA_031411975.1 of Gemmatimonadaceae bacterium. Taxonomy (GTDB): domain Bacteria; phylum Gemmatimonadota; class Gemmatimonadetes; order Gemmatimonadales; family Gemmatimonadaceae; genus JACMLX01. Next base: position 65,967 of record JANOCB010000054.1, on the reverse strand, counting down.
GCCTCGACACCATGATGGAACGAGCGGATCGAGTACCCGAACTCCTTCGCGATGTCGATCATCTGCAGCATCTCGTCGGCACGGTAGCAGTGGTTCTGCACGATGATGTTGCCACGCAGCACGTCGGCCAGCGTCTCCAGCGCCAGATCGCGTGCCGGCGGATCACCGGCGCGATCCGCGAGCCACTTGTCCCACCGGCGACGATAGCCTTCGGCCTGGATCCACGCCGTGCGATAGCCGGCGACGTTGCCCATGCGCGTGGCTGGACCGCGCGCCGCGTAGACACGCTTCGGGTTCTCGCCGCAGGCCATCTTGAGGCCGTACTTCGCCGCGGGGAACTTCATGCCCTGCACGCTCGTGCTGGGCACCACCTTCACCACCACGCTGCGGCCACCGATCAGGTTCGCCGACCCTGGCAGGATCTGCAGCGTCGTCACCCCACCGGCGAGCACACGCGGGAACTGCGCGTCCTGCGGCCAGATGCTGTGCTCGACCCAGACGTGCGCCGTGGTCGGTGCGGTGGCTTCGTTGATGTCGCCCAGCGCCTGCCCACCCGGCGCGGCACCGGCCCCCATGTGCGAATGAGTGTCGATGAGGCCCGGTGTGACGTAGCGACCGTTGGCATCGATCACATCGGCGTCACCGGCCGCCGGCGCGGCGCCGCTGCCCACGCTGACGATCTTGCCGTCACGCATCAGCACGTAGCCACGGTCGATCTGCGGGCCGGCGGCCGTCAGGATCGTCGCGTTCGTGATCAGCACCGCCCGCGACGACGGCACCTTGTAGGTGCTCGGGAACGGATCGGAATTGGGCATCGAGAGTGCCCCGAGGCCGGGAGCCACTGGCGTCCGGGCCGGGGCCGCCGCTGTGCCGGTGGTCTGCGCCTGCAACGTGGTGCCAGCCACGCAGAGGATCGCAAGCATATGTCGCACGAGTTCGACCTCCTGAGGGAAACGACGCGAGTGGGGGAGCGAGGCGAATCTGCGCCCGAAAAACACACTCCGCCATGTAACGGCCGACGCTCCCCGCTGCCGTCAGCCCTCCAGAGCCGCGCGCAGCTCGTCCACGACGTCGCTGCAGAGCCCATCGACACCGATCGCCGCCAGCTGGCGTGCCATCGCCGGATCGTTGACCGTCCACACGATCACCCGCCCGCCGACGGCATGCACGGCGTCCACCAGCGCGGCATCCACCATCTCGCGATGCGGCCAGAGATCGCGCGCGCCGGCCGCGCGCAGCGCATGCACCGGGTCCACGAGGTAGGAATCGAGCAGAATCCCCACGGGGACCGCCCCGCCCGCCGTGCCGATCCGGTGGGCGATCCGGTGATCGAAGCTGTGGACGGCCGTGCGGACGTCGGGGTGGCGCGCCAGGCACGCCTCCACCCGCGACTCGATACCGCGCGCCTTCACCTCGACGTAGACCTGCGTGGTGGCCCCGGCCACCTGCAGCACGGCGTCCAACGTCGGGATGTGCTCGCCGGCAGCACCGACGGTTGCCTCCTGCAGCGCCAGCCAGTCCAATGAGGCGATGGCAGCCCCTGCCAGCGCCCCGGAGGCAGCAGGCAGCACCGGATCGTGGTGCACCACGATCACCCCGTCCCGAGTGGCATGCACGTCCAGTTCCCATCCATCAGCGCCCGCCGCCGTGGCGGCGACGAAGCCGGGGAGAGTATTCTCGCGGTGCCGGCGGGGCAGCCCGCGGTGGGCAATGAGCTCAGGGAGCGGACGGGCGGACATTCGAATCCTGAGGACGGGACCGTGGACGGTGCGCAGGTGAGCCAGCGACGCGGCCTTAACATCACCCCGGCAGCGCCGTCTGCCTACCAGACATCGATGCCTGATCATACCCCACCCAGCGACGACGCAGAGATCGATCAGGCGCTGATCGCCCGCTGGACCGGGGGGGATCAGCGGGCCGCCAGCGCGCTGGTGGAACGGCATGCCGGACCGTTGGCGCGGTTCGTCGGCAGTCTCGGGGTGCAGCAGGCACCGGAAGAGGTGGTGCAGGACACGTTCGTGAAGGCGTTCGGTTCGCTCGACAGTTTTCGCGGGGAGTCATCACTGCGTTCGTGGCTGTTCACGATTGCCCGGCGACTGGTGCTCGACCAGCGACGTGCGTCGCGCCGGGATCGCCTGCACGTGGCGATCGAGGATGCGCAGGACCAGTTGATCTCGGCTGATGATGTGCTCGACGGGGTGGTGGCGGATGAATCGGAGGGGCGGGTGCGGGCAGCGGTCGCCCGGCTCTCACCAACACAGCGTGAAGTGTTCACGCTGCGGGTCGTGGAAGGGTTGTCGTACAAGGAAATTGCGGCCGTGGCATCGACCACCGAAGGCGCGGCGCGGGTGCACTACCACAATGCAATGCGAGCCGTGAAGGAGTTTCTCGATGCGTGACATGATCAGGGACGAGATGCAGGACCTGCTGCCGGAGCTGCTGCACGGGCGCCTCACGGCGGACGTCGCCGCAGAACTCGGGCGCGCCGTGGCCGCCGATCCCGGACTGGCCGCCGAACTCGCGATGCTCCGCTCGGTGCAGGCGTCGCACAGTCGCATGCCGGCGCTCGACCTGTCACGGATCGTGGCGGCGCTCCCATCGCCGCCGGCGACGCAGGGAGACACGCTCCCGGTCGATGAGCTGGCCGCGCGCCGTACGGCGAAGCGGCCACTGATCTCGTATCGCTTCGCACGCGCGGCCGCACTGCTGGTGGTGGTCGGCGGCGGCACGATGATCTCGGTCTGGAGCGGACGCACCCCTGCGACCGTGCCGGGCGCGGAACCCGCACGCGCCGAATCGGTGGCCGTGGCAGCGGGCTCCATGCAACTCCGACTCGGCGCATCCACCGATGAACTCAGCGTGGAGCAGCTGCGGGCACTCGAAGAGGACATCCGTGCGCTCGATGGCATTCCTGCGGCGGAACCCGATGTGACGGCGGACTTCCTCGCCGGTGAGGGCGCATGATGCCCGCCGTGCTCCGAACGGGACTGTGTGCGATCGCCTGCATCGTGGTCTTCCCATCGATCCTGCCTGCGCAGGAGGGAGTGTCGGTCCGTGAGGCCGCACGCGCGCGGCGAGATGCACGACGTGAGGCCGTCGCCGACCAGCCCCCGCGCACCGGGGCGCTGGCGGAGCGGGAGCGTCTCGAAGGTGCATTGCGCATCGCGTTGGCCCGGGCCGTCCGTGAACGTCTCAGCCTCTCCGACCAGCAGGCCACACGCCTGATGGAGGTGAACCGCAGGTTCGGTGACGATCGTTTGCGGCTCACGCGCGACGAATTGCGCATCCGCCGCGATCTGCGTCAGGCCATCGCCACCGGAGACTCGGCACGTTCGCCCGAAACCGGCCGTCTGCTCGACGGGTTGCTGGATGTGCAGCGACAGCGGCTCGAGCTGCAGCAGAAGGAGCAGACGGAACTGAGCGAGTTCCTCACGCCCGAACAGCGCGCGCGATACATCGGCATGATGGAGCAACTGCGTCGGCGGATCCAGGCTCGGGCCGACAGCGCACGCGGCACCGACGACTAGTCGCTCACGCTCGCCCACGCGCGCTGGCATGCGCGGCGTCCGCAACGGTGGACGCCGCGCATGTTATTTTGTCTGATGCGCAATTCCCGGACACCAGTGCTCGCCGTGCGACTCAGCCGTCCACTCCGCCGCTTCACCGAGTGGCAGGCCGGCGGCGGCGTCATGTTGCTGGCGGCCGCAACGGTGGCGATGCTGCTCGCCAATTCGCCGTGGCACGCCGCCGTCGAGCACTTCTGGGAAACACCGCTCACCATCGCGTTCGGCGGCTCGCATTTCGAACTCACGCTGCGCGAGTGGATCAGCGAGGGCCTGATGGCGGTGTTCTTCCTGCTGGTGGGTCTCGAGATCAAGAGCGAGCTGCTGGTTGGTGAGCTGTCAACGGTCCGCAGCGCCGTCCTGCCACTCGCCGCGGCCCTCGGTGGCATGCTCGCACCGGCCCTGATCTACACCGCCCTCAATCACGGCACGTCCGGTGCACCGGGATGGGGAATTCCGACGGCCACCGACATCGCGTTCGCACTTGGCGTCCTGGCACTGCTCGGCTCGCGCGTGGCGCCGGCACTGACGGTGTTTCTCGCGGCGCTTGCGATCGCGGACGACCTCGGCGCCGTGCTCATCATCAGCCTGTTCTACGGCCATGCGCCCGATCCGACCTACCTGCTGCTCGCTGCGGCCGTGCTCGGGGTGCTTGTCTGCGCCAATCTTGCCGGCGTGGCCTGGGTGAGCGTCTACGCGCTGCTCGGCATCGTGCTCTGGTACTTCGTGCTGCGCTCCGGCGTGCATTCCACCGTGGCCGGTGTGCTGCTGGCGCTCACGGTGCCGGCGCGATCGCGCATCGATCCGGGCAGCTTCGAGGAAGCGGCACGCATACGCCTCGACGACTTCGCAGCGGCGACTGGAGCGGACGACCGCCCCGTGCTGTCGAACGGAGGACAACAGGAAGCGCTGGCCGCCATCGAAGTCCTGACGGAAGAGGCACAGCCCCCGCTCGCGCACCTGCGACACATCCTGCATGTCCCGGTGAACTTCTGGATCATGTCGCTGTTTGCGCTGGCGAATGCAGGGGTGCATTTCGCCGGCGAAGGCGCCGGTCCGTCGCTGTTCGGCAACGTCAGCCTGGGTGTGGCCCTCGGACTCGTGTTCGGCAAGCCGATCGGGATCCTCTTCGCCACGTGGCTTGCCACGAAGGTCGGCGCCACCTTGCCGTCCGGTGCCTCGTGGCCGACGGTTGCCGGTGTCGCGTGTCTCGCCGGCATCGGTTTCACGATGTCGCTGTTCGTGTCCGGACTGGCGTTTCCTGATGCGGCACTGCTGGCACAGGCGAAGATCGGCATCGTGGTGGCATCACTCGTGGCCGGCGCGATCGGCGCCACGATCGTGTACGTGACGACGAGGCCGCGAACCGCACCGTCCGAGGTCGGCGTGGCCGCGTAGCGGGCTTCGGCCGTTCCAGTCGGGCGCGTGCGCCGTCGCCATCGCTGCCGACGTCCGCTGCGTCAGACGCCGCGCAAACTCCTCCGCAGGGCCAGGGCGGCCGAACAGGTAGCCCTGCATGCGATCACATCCGTACTGGAGCAGGGCACTGCGCTGCGCTTCACTCTCGACGCCCTCGGCGACCGTTTCCATGCCGAGGCTGTGGGCCAGCGCGATGATCCCCTTCACCAGCAGGGCATCCTTCGTGTCGTGCTGGAGCTCACGCACGAACGAGCCATCGACCTTGAGCACGTCCACCCGGAAATCACGCAGGTGACTCAGGCTGGAGAATCCGGTGCCGAAATCATCAAGGGTCACGCGATAGCCATGCTGACGGAACTGCGCCAGCACGAAGGTGGCGCGCTTCGGATCGTCGATCAGCGCCGTCTCCTTGATCTCGAACTCGATCAGACTCGGATCGATGCCAAGCGACACGGGAATCCGGCAGATCTCGGCCACCGCATCAGGATCGCGGAAGACCTGCGCCGAGACGTTGATGGCCATCGGCAGCAGCTCGATTCCCGCTGCACGCCACGCCACCATCTGCCGGCAGACCTTCGCGATGATCGTCGTCGTCAGCGCCGGCGCGAGACCGAGGCGCTCGGCCAGCGGGATGAACACGCTGGGCGGGACGACGCCATGCGCCGCATGCTGCCAGCGCAGCAGTGCTTCGCCACCGATCAAGGCACCGGTGCGGCCATCGACCTTCGGCTGCACGGCGAGCGAGAGCGCACCTTCCGCCACGGCCTCCCGCAGGCTCGCCTCGAGGACGAGACGTTGCAGGGCCATCTCGTTCATCGCCGGATCGAAGAACTCGAAGGCATTGCGCCCCGCGTCCTTCGCCTGATACAACGCGATGTCGGCGTGCTTCAGCACCGTCTCGAATTCCTCGCCATCATCAGGAAAGAGGCTGATGCCGATGCTGGCGGACAACTGCAGGGGACCGCTCGGCAGCATGATCGGCGCGCGCAGGGCGTCGAGCAATCGACTGGCCACGGCGGCGGCCTGTTCCACGCCGGAGAGGTCACACACGGACATCAAGAATTCGTCGCCACCCATGCGGGCGACACTCGAGGCCAGCTGCACTTCGTGCTCGCGCGACATGCCGTCGTACGGCCGCACGGCATCACGCAGCCGTGTGCCCACGGTGCGCAGCACGTCATCGCCGGCGTCGTGACCCAGCGTATCGTTGATGCGCTTGAAGTTGTCGAGGTCCACCACCATCAGCGCCATCTTGTCACCGCGCCGGCGCGCACGCGCCAGCGAGCCTCGCACCCGGTCCATGAAGAGCAGGCGGTTTGGAAGACCCGTGAGCGAATCGTAGTACGCGAGCGTCCGGATCTGCTCCCGCGATTCGACCAGCTCCGTCAGGTCCTGCGCGGTGCCCGTGAGGCGCGCCACGACACCATCGGTGCCCGCCGTGTCGGCCTCGCCAACGAGCCGGACGACACGCGTTCCACCACCGGGGGCATTCACCCGAAACTCACGATCGAAGCGACCCGTGGCCGGATCGAGCGCTGTCGCCAGTGCCTTGTCGAACTGGTCCCGCTCGTCTTCGGCGATCGCATGACGCACGATCGACAGCGCGCGCGTTCCGGCCGTGGCGCCGAGTTGCAGCAGCCGGAACGTCTCGGCCGATGCCTCGAAGTCACCGCTCGCGACATCCAGTTCCCAGTTGCCCATGTGCGCGATGCGCTGCGCCTCGGCCAGCCGGGTCTCGCTGCGTCGCAGGGCCATGATCGTGTTCGCCGCACGCAGCATGAATCGCACGCGATGCACGATCAGCCCGGGGGAGACGGTCTTGTTGACGAAATCCGTGGCCCCGGCTTCGAAGGCGCGGCGGATCGCCTCGGCATCGTCGCGGCCCGTCAGCATCAGGACGGGCGTTTCCCCGAACCCCTGCATCGCGCGCAGCTGACGGCAGACGCCGAAGCCATCCTGGCCCGGCAATCCAATGTCCAGCAACACGAGAGCCGGCCGAAGCCGCTCCGCCGTGGCCAAAGCCTCGATCCCATCGCCCGCTTCCGCCACCATCCACCCCGACGCGCGCAACAGATCCCCCAGCGACCGCCGGAGAATCGGTTCGTCATCGACGACCATGATCAGCGGCCGGCTGGCAGCCGTCACGGACGCGCAGTGCCGCAGAGGGCGTTCAGGGACTGCAGGGCCCGCAACGCTGCGGGCACGGCATAGGGCAACGACATGTCGGACATTCCGGGGGAAGCAGGTGTTTCCAGAGCGGTCCCAGCGCCCGAGGACGCGCCACCCTCGCCCCGCGCAACGCCGCGGGCGTCACCCGTTTACGCCGAGGCCCCGACGGCCGCAGCATCCCTACATGCGAGGGGTCCGGCGCAGGCGTTCCGCCTTCTCGCGGGACAATCGCGTGAGCATCACGGCCGCCCGCTCGGTTTGCATCGCAAGGGCGGGCAGCGACACCGACTCGTCCGGCGAGTGTGCCCCGGACCCGAGCGCGCCAAGTCCTTCGATGCCGTCGATCAGTGGAGCGACGAAACTCAGATCGCCAGCGCCACGGCGCGCTGGATCGCTGGCCGTCAGAGCCCCGTACCCCAGCGCCTCACTGACCCCGCTGTAGATGCCCAGCAGCGTCTCCCCACCGGCTGTCACTGCCATCGGCGGGTAGCCATCGCTGAAGGTGATGTCGGCCGCAGTGCCGCGAAGGCTGCGCGCCACGATCTCACGCATCTTCGTCTGCGCGCGCACGATCTGCTCCTGATTCATCGCACGCAGGTCACCCTGCACCCAGGTCATCGGAGCGATGATGTTCGTCTTGCTGGCGGTGGTGCCGCGCTGCATGAGCGTGTCGTACGCCACGTCAGAGCCGCCGGCGATCGTCCCCGGGTTGAACGTCAGGTTCTGCTCGGAGGCCAGCTCACGTCGGAACTCGTCGAGGATGCGTGCCGTCTCGAAGATGGCGCCATAGCTGCTCCGCCCCACACCGGACGAGTGTCCCTGCTGGCCGGTGACCCTGAGCACCCAGCCGCTGGCCGAGCGGCGGCCGATGGTGGCCTGGCTGCGTGAACCGCCTTCGAATGCGAGCGCGATGTCGCAGTCCTTCGCGGCGTCGATCAGCGCCGCCCGCGCCTCGCCGAGCGGGTCGCCCGGGTACTCTTCGTCGCCGGTCATCACCACGGTGATGTTCGCATCGCGCAGCGTGCCGGCGGCCTTCATGGCCTTGAGTGCGTAGACGATGATCGCGTCGCCGCCCTTCATGTCGCCCGAGCCGGCGCCCCTGGCAGTCGTATCACTGCGCACGAAGCGCTGGTTATCGCCCTCGAACACCGTGTCGAGGTGCCCGATGAGCAGCATCCGCGGCGACCCCGGCTTGCCATTGTGTTTTGCAACCAGGTGGCCCGCGCGCTTCATCGCCGTAGACACGTCCACCCAGCGCGACGTGAAGCCGAGCGAATCGAGCGTGGCACCAATGATCCGCCCGACCTCACGCACACCCGTCACGTTGAGCGAGCCGCTCGGAATGTTGACCAGTCGTTCGAGGTAGCCGATCTGTTCCTCGCGCAGCCGCTGCACCTCCAGGCGGAGGGCCTGTTCGGTCCGAGTCAGGGACCCCTGCGCGGAAAGAGAGAACGGCAATGCACAGGCGGCAGTCAGTGCAACGACGAAGCGGGGCAGCGGCATCGGGCGATCAGTTGAATATGAGTCGGGTTGACACCGTGTAGACGGGCGTCGGGGACAGGGGAAACCATGCGCAGCGCCACGAAGCGCCGCGTGGCGGATCACTTCACGAAGATCGCCTTCGGGATCATGACGTGTACACCCATCGTGCCATCCACGAGCTGCGTGATGCGTACGTCGCAGGCCGTGCTGATGAGCATGTACGCGTCCTCGCGCGGCACGCGCTTCACGTCGCCCAGCAGGGTGATCGCCTCGGCCACGGCGAGTTTGGCCGCGGTGGTGAGGTTGCTGTCGGCGGCCATGGCGATCCAGTGGGTCGGCGTTTCGCCGCGTGGCCAGGTGAGCTTCATGTCCTTGCGCACGGTGAGCCGGAAGCGGCCGCGCAAGGCGGTCTCCAGCGCCGTGATGTCCACTTCGCCATCACCCTGCGCCGCATGGCCGTCACCAGCCAGCAACAGCGCACCGCGCACATGCACCGGAATGAAGAGCGTGGTGCCGGCGACCATCTCCTTGTTGTCGAGATTGCCCGCATGAATGCCCGGTGGCGCGCTGTTGATGCGCCCCATCGCCGGCGGAGGAGCCACGCCCACACTGCCGAAGAATGGGCGCAGTGGAATTTCGATACCCAGCGTGTCAGAGAAGTGGCCGATCATCCGCTTGGCATCGAGCGGGACGATCCGCTGCCTGGACTGACCGGGAAACTGCTCCGGCACGAAGCCGCTGCGGGGGCCGAACGAATTGCAGGCGTAGGGAATGGAGAGGTCGATCGATTCGAAGTGCACCTCGAGCACGTCACCGGGTTCGGCACCGTCCACGTACACGGGGCCTGTCAGTACGTGGCCCCCAGGCCCGCGCCGGAGTGTGGAGTCGCGCACGGCAGCCTGAATGGCGCGGATCGCGGGCTCGATGCTGCCCGAGTCGAGGCCCGGTTGCAGCAGGCGTGTTCCACAGGTCGACACGCTGGCGATATCGATGGCGTCGCCGGAGCGGACGCGCAGCACCGGCGCGGCAGCGGGGTCGTAGCCGCCGTAGACGACCGTCGTCGGCGAGGGGAGCAGCGTCGCAACCGCGCGCGGCGGGCTGCGCATGACGCCCGGACGCGGGGCGCAGCCGACCAACAACGACAGCGCCATCACACCGATGGCGGAAGGGGATCGCATCACGACAGACGGGGCTCGGGGAACGACGAAGCGCAGGACGCGCGATGCAAGTTACGCGCGCCGCCGCGCGCAGGCTCGCAAGCCGCCAGCGGACTGTCGTCCCGGCAGGTTCAGCGCGACGTGGGCGTGGCGACCAGGTTGAACGTCTTGCGGCCCGTCATCCGCTCCGGCGTCAGCACGTCATCCGGCGTCCCGATGAACTCGCCGAAGCTCGAGATGGCGTAGCCTTCGTTCGCCAGCACCGTGAAGAGCTCACGCTTCTCGGCATCCGTGGACGGTCCGAAGACTTCCGACAGGATAACCGGTCGGTACTCGCGGATGAGGCCGAGCATGTTCTTGATGATTTCCTTGTCGTAGCCTTCGGCATCGATCTTGATGAGCCGGAGGCGCGGCAGGTCGGCGAGGTGATGTTCGCGCAGGTACTTCTCGAGGTTCCGACCCTGCACGGTCATCGTGTAGCGCGTGTTCCGGACCTTGTTGTGCGTGAAGCCGACGATGCCGCCATTGCCGTACGACGGGTCACCTGAGCCGAAGGTGAACTCACCGTCGGTGGCCGTGGCCGCGAAGTGCAGCGGCACGATGTGCGTCTTGTCGGGGTTGAGCGACGCATTCATCTCCAGCGTCTTGTAGACATGGGGATTGGGCTCGAGTCCGAGCGTCAGGCCGGAGGCGCCGGCGGCCAGCGCCATGGGGACGGTCGTATCGCCCTCGTGCGCCCCGATGTCGATCACGAAATCCCCTTCCGAGACCCAGTTCCGGAAGAAGTCGACGTTCTCCTGCAGGACGGCCTTGCCCACCTCGCCCGGATGCTGCCACTGGGCGTAGGAGACCTCGCCGTCGGTTGGCAGGTGGAATTTCGTGACGCGGTATTCGTATGCCGTGAACGGCTTCTTGGGCCGGAAGGCGTTCAGCAGACGGCTCAGCATGGGGCGTGCGGCGTGGGTGGAGCAGGGGTCCTGTGGCGGGCGCGACACGAAGAGGCTACCGGCCGGGAGCGCGCAGCGCAATGAAATCGGGTTCGATGCGTACTGCGGCTCCGTTGGGGGGGGCTGACCATTGCCGGAGCGCACGACGGGAGGTCGGATTCACTGCGAGAGGAACGGTCGATCGTAACCCGTTGCCGCGCAGGGTCTTCGCGCGGCCTTCCCTCACCAATTATTGTACAGGGTCACCTGCCCGGGTGGCGGAATCGGTAGACGCAGGGGACTCAAAATCCCCCACCCTTCGGGGTATACGAGTTCGAGTCTCGTCCCGGGTACTGCGCCACCGCTCTTCCTGCACCACCCCGCGTGATCCGAGGCCGGATCACCCCCCCGTCCCGACTGCACCGCAGGTGCAGTGCGCCCACACGGGTCCGTCTGTCCCTCCCTGGCTACGGGGCACATCGACGCCGCGATCGGTTCGCCTCCCCGGCGCCGACGTGTCAGCCATTGCAGGACCCTGAACCGCCGCGCACCCGTTGGGTTTCATGCCACCGGTGCGGTCCGACGGGCGGCAAACGCACACACATCACGACCCCTCGCGCCTTCTGTCGCGACGACGTCACGGATGACCGCGCGCGCCTGCTGCCTAATCCAGCGCGACTACCTTTGTCACGTTGGGTACGCAGGTGCTGTTTTTCACTTCTGGAGAGACGTTAATGAAGAGATTTCTTGTCGGTTCGCTGCTCGCGGCCTGCATGGCCGTATCGGCGACTGTGTTGTCCGCCCAGGTCACGACCGGCTCCATGCAGGGCCGCGTGACCGCGCAACAGGGCGGCGCAGGCCTCCCCGGCGTGCGTGTCCGCGCCCTGCACACCCCGTCCGGCACGGCCTATCAGGCCCTGACCCGCGCCGACGGTCGCTACACCATACCCGGCATGCGCGTCGGTGGTCCCTACAGTGTCACCGCCACTACCATCGGCTACGCACCGCAGACCGAAAACGGCCTGATCGTGCAGCTCGGTGTCGCCACCGAGAAAAACTTCGTGATCGCCCCGGCCGCCGTGCAGCTCGCCGCCGTCTCGGTCACCGCGCAGACGGGTGGTGTCATCTCCCAGTCGCGCACCGGTGCCGCCACCACGGTCAGCCGTGAAGCGCTCGAGAACCTGCCGACGATCAGCCGGTCGATCAACGACTTCACGCGCCTCACGCCGCAGGCCTCCGGCCAGTCGTTCGCCGGCCAGGACAGCCGGCTGAACAACGTCACCATCGACGGATCGTTCTTCAACAACTCCTTCGGTCTCGGTTCCGGGTCAAACCCCGGTAGCCGTACAGGCGTCGCCCCGATTCCTCTCGACGCCATCGACCAGATCCAGGTCAACGTCGCGCCGTACGACGTGCGTCAGGGCAACTTCGTCGGTGCCGGCGTGAACGCCGTCACGAAGTCGGGGACGAACACCTTCACCGGCTCGGTCTATCGCCTCACCCGCACGCAGGACTTCGTGGGCGACAAGGTCGGCGCGCAGGCGTTCAACCCCGGCGTGTTCGACTTCAGCCAGTTCGGCGCCCGATTCGGCGGCCCGCTGATCAAGAACAAGCTCTTCTTCTTCGCCAACTTCGAGACCGACGGCGCTAACCGCCCGGGCACGAACTTCGTCCCGAACACCGGTGGCCAGACCATCACGGGCAACACCACCCGAGTGCTGGCGTCCGACGTCACGACGCTCTCGAACTTCCTGAGCCAGAACTTCCAGTACGAGACGGGCCCGGTGAACGGGTACAACTTCGAGAACCCGTCCACGCGAATCCTCGGCAAAATCGACTACAACCTGAACGACAACAACAAGTTCAGTGTCCGTTACACCCAGCTCAACTCGACCAACGACGTCATCATGTCGAACTCGACGTCGCTGGGGTTCGGCAGCCGCAACAACAACCTGAACTCGGTCAGCTTCCTGAACTCGAACTACGCGCAGATCGAGAACAACCGCTCGCTCGTCGGTGAGTGGAATGCCACGTTCGGCAGCCGTGTCTCGAACAACATGATCATTGGCTACATGAAGACCGACCAGTCGCGCGAGTCGCGCGGGACGTTCTTCCCGATGGTCGACATCCTGCAGGACGGCATCAACTATATTTCCTTCGGCGCCGAGCCGTTCACGCCGAACAACGAGCTGCGCGACAACAACTTCCAGTTCCAGAACAACCTGCAGATCACCGGCGAGCGCCACGAAATCACGATGGGCGTGACGGCGCAGCGGTACCGCTCGGAGAACGTGTTCTTCCCGGGATCGCAGAGTGTGTACGTGTACAATTCGCTGGCCGACTTCTACACCGACGCCAACGGCTTTGTGGCGAACCAGAATCGCACCACCGCGCCGGTGCCGCTCAACCGGTTCCAGGTGCGCTTCAACAACATCCCCGGCCAGACCAAGCCGATCCAGCCGCTGGATGTGCTCTTCGCGGGTGCCTACGTGCAGGACCAGATCCGCATCAGCCCGCGCCTGAGCGCGACGTTCGGCCTCCGCGTCGACGTCCCGCGGTTCAAAAACACCGCGTTCCGGAATCCCGCCGTCGAAGCCCTCACGTTCCGTGACGAGATCGGCGCGCCCGCGTCGTTCCAGACCGACCGCATGCCAGGCGCCAGGCCGCTCTGGTCGCCGCGTTTCGGCTTCAACTGGGACGTCAACGGTGACCGCACCACGCAGGTCCGAGGTGGGTCCGGCGTGTTCACCGGTCCGCCGGCGTTCGTCTGGGTCTCCAATCAGGTGGGCGCCAACGGCATCCTGACCGGCTTCGAGAACCTGACGAACACCACGGCGCGCCCGTTTAACCCGAGCCCGGACGCCTACAAGCCGGCCAATGTGACCGGCGCGCCAGCCCCGTCGTACGAGCTCGCGGTCACGAATCCAGACTACCGGTTCCCGCAGACCTGGCGCTCCAACCTCGCCGTCGACCAGCGCCTGCCTTGGGGCCTGATCGGCACGGTGGAGTACCTGTACAACCAGGACGTGAACGGTACGTACTACATCAATGCCAACCTCCGCGCACCGAACGCCACGTTCAACGGGCCGGATCGCCGTCCGCGCTGGATCGGCAGCAGCCGCCTCAACCCGAACATCGACAACGCGATCGTTTTGAAGAACCAGAACGTCGGGACGTCATACTCGGTGGCGGCGTCGCTCGAGAAGTCGTTCGATCGCGGCCTGTATGCCAAGGCCTTCTACAGCTACGGTTCGTCACGCAACACCGTCGATCCGGGCTCCATCGCCTTCGGGTCCTGGCAGACCAACCAGTACGGCACGGGCGACCCGAACAATCCGGGCGTCGGCTTCTCTCAGGGCTGGGCGGGTCACCGTGCCGTTGCCGTCGTCTCCTATAGAAAGAAGTACTTCGGCTTCGGCGAGACGGGCATCTCGCTGTTCAACGAGCTCCGCTCGATCGGCAACGCCAGCTACACGTACAACGGCGACATGAACGGCGACGGCACGAACAACGCCGACCTGATCTACATCCCGCGTGACGCGAACGAGATGAACTTCCAGGCCTACTCGGTGAACGCCGCCGGTCAGGCCACCACCAACGTGGCGCAGATCGCGCGGACGTTCACCGTGGCCGAGCAGACCACGGCGTGGGAAGCGTTCATCCGCCAGGATCCGTATCTCTCCAAGAACCGCGGCCGTGTGGCCGAGCGCGGTGCGGCATTCCTGCCGACGCTGTTCCGCTCGGACCTGAGCATCACGCAGGACATCTTCACGAACATCCGCGGTGCGAAGAACTCGATCCAGGTGCGTGCCGACATCCTCAACTTCGGCAACCTCCTGAACAAGAATTGGGGTGGCAGCCAGCGCTTGGTCACCAACCAGCCGCTCGTGCTGCAGACCACGCCGGCCAACGGCGTGCCGCTCTACCGCCTGCGCAACGTCGGCACGAACCTGGTGTCGAAGAGCTACGAACGCACCGTCAGCGAGTTCGACGTCTGGCGCATGCAGCTCGGCCTCCGCTACACGTTCAATTGATCGCTCTGATCAACTGACGACACCGCACGAAGAAACCGCCGCCTTCCGGAACACTGGAAGGCGGCGGTTTCGTGTTCCACCAGTATGTCGCCAGTACCCGCGGCGACACCAGCAGCGTGCGACTACTCCTCGTTCTCGAGCGCCTTGCCCAGCTCCTTCAACCGCGGATGCCGCGCCCGGAAGAACAGCGCCATCGCGATCGACGCCACGATGTTGCCGAGCGCGACCTGCACGGGGGTGATCGCCGTGGTCGACTGCACACCGACGAAGGTCACGAAGCCGGTGAACGCCACCTCGAAGGCAAAGAACAGGATCACGAACAGCAGCACCGCCACCGGCTGCTTCATGGTGACCTGCACGATCGACGCCGCGATCACGCCGGCCGCGATGAACGCCACGAAGTGAAAGAGCGTGTACAGCGCCAGCGCTGTCGTTCCATCGGTCGACGCTTCGGCGGAGGCACCGAACAGTTGCAACAGCATGCCACCGAGTTGCCTCGGCGTGCGGAACGCTTCACCCGCCGTGAGATCCACCAGCAGGAACACCACCGCCACGGCACTGGCGGCGACGACACCGGCCAGCACCCCTTCGGAGACGATGGCCCCCGTCGAGCGAGTGTTCGCCTGCCGGTCACGCGCAATCGACTCATCGACCTCGGATGCAAGTGCATTCATGTCCGCCCCTCACGGTTTCCAGGTGACAACAACGCGGCCTGGTGTGAGCCTGTCAGACGGACGCACACGCCGCTGTCGGCGAAACCCTTACCTGCGCCGATCTCTGCCATTGAGGCAGGGACACTCAGGGGCAGGTTGCCGGGCGCAGGGACAGCGTGGGAAAGTGCCACGTGCCGCCGGCATCCTTCGTGAAAGCGCCGAAGTTCGTGATCACGCCGCCGTTGCGCGGCAGGGCAGCCAGTACCTGCACGTCAGCCGGGCGCACCCCCGACGCGGCGCGCTCCTTCACGAAGAGCGTGACCCCCGACCGGCCTGCCGTGATCGCACGCTGCTCGACCGGCGTCACGCGCGCACTCACCGGCTCGCGCACTGCGGTGCCGTTCCACCGATCGATGCCTTCGCCCGGCCGCGGTGATGCCATCATGCCGCGCTGCGCCGCCATCAGGTCCGCCGGTGACATCGACACGAGGTAGCTCCACACCTTCGTCCCCTGACAGGCATCGCGCATCGCGTCCACGCGCTGCCGCGCGAGCACCGTCGCCGTGACCACACCGCGACGCCCGGTCCGACTCGGCAGCACCACCGTGACCTTTTCGTTGACGCCGAAGATCGGTGCGGCGCCAGTGGCGTCATCCTGAATCAGCAGTGGCAGCGCCTCGGCGCCGCGTCCCACCAGCGTCAGGTTCGCCACACGGGTCGGCATCACGGTGTTCGCATCCGGCATCATCAGCGGTTCGGTCGCGGTACCCACGTCTTCCGACATCACGCTGTCTCCTGGAATTCCGAAGAGCGCGAAGGTGGCAACGTACAGCTGCATCCTGGCGGAGTATGGCGCCGGTGCTATGCCCGACTTCACCGATTCCACCAGCGCCCGTGTTGCCGCGACCGTCGGCGCAGCCAGCGGATGTGTGCGTCCATCCACCGAGAGCGAGAGCGCCGTGGTGCGTGGCATGCGCAGGAGCAGCGCGGCGGGCAGTGGCCACGTCAGCTGCGTCCGGCGCACCACGCGCGCATCATCGATCCGCTTGTCGCTGAGCCGGCCCGTGAGCATGCCAGCGGCGCACGGCATCGAGTCGCAGCTCACCCACACGGGCACGACGCGCTCCTTCGGTGCCGCGGGTGCGCCGCGGCGGGCCAGTGCGATCGTGTCGATCTGCAGCAGCGACGCCGTCACGAGACCCGGCTGATTCCGACGTCCCCGATCGATGTCGATGACGAGCGAGTCGAGCGTGCAGTCCTGACGGCATTCCGACGCCGCGAAACCCTGTACCGCAGCAGGCGCACGATACTCGCGCGACTGCGCCGACAGGAGCGAGGGCAGGGAAACGGCGGCAAGCAGCGCTGCCGCAGTGCGGACGTTCAGGACAGGTCGGGCGATGAATGGCATGCCCCACGGTCGCAGCACGCGGGCAAACTCACAAGGCCAGTGACGCCGGGTTTACACGTCGCCGGGAGTGTGCCAGTCGGGAAGCCCGGTCGCTTCCGCTTCGATGACTTCGAGCCCCTGTGCCGCCAAACCCACCGTGCGTACCCATGCCGTGATCGCCATCCGGGTCAGCAGGGCCGTGGGATCGCTGGCCGGGCGGTGTACCGCGAGTGCCTGCACCAGTCGGCGGCGCCCATCTGCCGAGTCGCAGAACTGCTCGGCAAAGGCATCGAGTGAACTCGAGCGCCCGAGTCCGCAGCCTTCGGGCGAGGTGATCACGTCGTAGACGCGGGTGCTCATGTGCGATCGCGAGCCACCGCCGGCGAGGAAGGAGATCACGGTACCGGAGTCGCGCACCGCGGCCACCACATCCGCCTGTGGCTGCGCGCCCTTGCGCATCGCCACGTCGCTCATCGGGAGGCTCGGGCCCTGCGGCGCCGGCATGTGCGTCGAGATCCGCCGAATCGTATTGGCGCTGACGATGAGTTGCGGCTGTGGCTGGCGGCGGCGGAAGATCACGGATGCCTGGGTCCAGGGGGCGTCAATCGAGGGGCCCGGGACCGGGCTCCGATGCGTGCACGACGACCGGATCGGCGGCGCCGTAACGGTCGGGCTCGCTCGCCGACGGCCGCCGTGTGGCACAGTGACCCGATTTCGACACCCCGGCAGTGTCGTACACGCCCGGACGTCGTAACTTCCCGCCATGCCACTCACATTCTCCGTCCGCCGCGCCGATGCCAGCACGCTGGACGTCGGCGTCCTGGCCGTGCTCTGTCCGAAAGGGGATGCCGTTCCGGCCGTCCTCACCTCACTTGACGCCACGCTCTCCGGCGCGCTGAGCCGTTCCTTTGCCCGCGGGGCGTTCACAGGCAAGCGTGACGAGGTCCTGCACCTCGCCGGCGGCGCCACGGGCCCCGAACGCATCCTGCTGGTGGGCATGGGCGACGCCACCGACCGTCCGGTGGCACTCAAGCGTGCCGCCCAGTTGGCCGGTCGCCGTGCCACCGGTCTGAATACGGCGTCGCTCGCCGTGCTGGTCCCGTCCGGACTCGATGGCACCGGCACCGAACAGGTGGTGATCGGTGCCTCGATGGGGGCGTGGGAATACAGGGAGCTGAAGACGGCACCCATCGAGCCGCGCACTCCGCTGTCGCAGGTGACGGTGCTGGTGGACGACGAAGCCGCCAGCGCCGCGGCACTCGCCAGCGGCGAGGCGATCGCCGCCGGGTATGCCTTCGCCCGCCGCCTGCAGATGATGCCGGGCAACCTCTGCACCCCCGACACGCTCGCCGACTCGGCGCGCGACATCGGGGCGCGTCATGGCCTGACGGTCACGGTGCTCGGACGACGCGAAATGGAAGCGCTGCGCATGGGCAGCTTCCTCGCCGTGGCGCAGGGCACGCCGCAGGAGCCGCGTCTGATCGCCGTGGAGTACAAGGGCGCCGGTGATGCACGTCCCGTGGTGCTCGTGGGCAAAGGCGTCTGCTTCGATACCGGCGGCATCTCGATCAAGCCGGCACCGGGCATGGAGTGGATGAAGTACGACATGAGCGGCGCAGCAGGTGTCCTGGGCGCGGTCGAGGCGATCGCGCGCCTCGAGCTGCCGATCAACGTCGTCGGCCTCGTTGGTGCGGTGACCAACATGCCGTCAGGCACCGCCATCAATCCCGGCGACGTGGTGCAGGCCTCGAACGGCACGTACATCGAGATCGTGAACACCGATGCGGAAGGGCGTCTGGTGCTCGCCGATGTGTTGCATTATGCGAAGAAATACGAACCGGTTGCCGTCGTCGATGCCGCCACGCTGACTGGCGCAGTCGTGATCGGTCTCGGGAATTCGCTGATGGGCGTGATGGGCACTGACCCGGCGCTCGTCAAGGACGTGCTGGCCGCAGGCGCACGCGCGTCAGAGTTCGGGTGGGAGCTGCCGCTCTGGCCCGACTACGAGGAGCAGATCAAGTCCGACACGGCCGACATCAAGAACACCGGTGGCCGCGCCGCCGGCACGATCACCGCGGCGCTCTTCCTGAAGGTGTTTGCCGAGGGGTATCCATGGGTGCACCTCGATGTGGCCGGGACGGCGTACTCGGAGAATGACCTGGTGTCGCTGCCCAAGGGTCCCACGGGCCGGCCGGTGGGCACATTCGTCGAGTTCGTGCGCGCGAGGGTCAGCTGAGACTCTCGCAGTACTGCATCGTGGCGTCGGTGATGCTATGCATCGCCGCGCCGCTGCGGGCGCAGGCGCGCACGGCGCCCGACTCGATACTCAAGGCGCGTGCCGATTCGATTGCGCGCGTCGATTCCGTCTCGGGTGCACTGCCGCAGACCGAGGTGCCGTTTCTCACGGAAGTCGGTATGTCGCACCGCTGGAATCGCGACAGCCTGTTCTCGACGGGCGCGCTCACCATGGCCGATTTCCTCGACCGTGTGCCCGGGCTCTCCACGTTGCGCGCGCGCTTCTTCCTGGCGCCCCAGGTCGGTGCCTACAACGGTGATGTCGGCAAGGTCCGTCTCTTCCTCGATGGTGTCGAACTCGAGGCGCTCGATCCGCGTGGTGGCGGCGTGACCGACCTCTCGCTCTTTCCACTGGCGGCGCTCGAGGAACTGATCATCGAGCGCGGCGCCAGCGAGCTGCGACTGCTCATGCGCAGCTGGCGTGGTCCCCAGGTGACCACCGCCCAGACTCGCGCTGATGTCTACACTGGCGACAATCGCAGCAACACCTTCCGCGGGTATCTCGCGCGACGTGCGAAGAATGGCTTTGCGTTCCAGGCCATGCTGCAGCAACGCAGCACCGACGACCGGCAGCTGGGTGGCGATGGTGACGCCACCACGGCGTTCACGCGATTCGGCATCGTGAAGCCGAAGTGGAGTCTGGATGCGACGGTCGTGCGCGTGCGCGTGCTGCAGCAGTCGCTGGCGATCTTCCAGGTACCGTCGTTCGAGCTCTCCGGCCGTGCGATCCCCGACTTCGAGCAGGTCCAGCGTGACGCGTATCTGCGCTTCGGCATGGGAGACGTGTCGCGTGGACCGTGGCTGCAGTTGATGGCTGCCTCGCGGCAGAACGCCGAGCGCTCGCCCAATCGCGCACGGAACGCCTCACTGGGATTCGCCGCCGATTCGGCCGACACCACGACCACCAGCACGCAGTACGTCGCCACCGTCGGCTGGTCATCATCGCGGGCGCGGGCCTCGATCACCGAACGCCTGCGCCTGGTGAATGGCCGCACGTTGCACCAGCCATCAGCGCGTGCGGGGCTGGATCTGGGTCGGCTCACGGCCACGGCATACGTCGAGCGCAACCCGTTCCGTGCGAACACGACCGGTGACGTCTTCTTCCGGCTGCAACCGACGCGCTGGATCGCCGCGACCGGCGCACTCGCCTACGGCACCACCGGCGTGCTGAACACCGTGATCGATTCGACGGGTATCCCGGAAGATGTCGCGTGGCCGGTGGCGAAATCGGCGCGCGGTGAAGTCGCCATCCGTGTGAAAGGCCTGTGGCTGCAGGGTGGGGTCGTGCTCCGCGACAGCAGCGTGTTGCAGGCTCCGACCATCTTCAATCGCGCCACGCCGCTGCTGGCCGACCCCCGTGCCATCGGCACCACCTATCAGGTGGTCGGCCCGCTGTTCCGTGGTTTTTCGCTGCACCTCAACGGCGTCCGCTGGACGGACGCGGGCCGCTACCGCCCCCAGTTCGAGACACGCAGTGAACTCACCTGGCGCTATCGTTTCATGGGGCCGAGTGGCAGGGAAGGCTTCCGCCTGTTGGTTGCCGGCACGGCCGAGTACCGGACACGGGCCTTCTTCCCATTGCTCGACGACGATGGCACGATCTTCGACGTGCCGACGTTCGCTGCGACGCCGCTGGGCCTGCGTCTCGAGATGACCATTCGCGACGCGACCATCTCGGCGCAGGTGCGCAACCTGATGAACTTGCGGTACTCCACCGTGCCCGGGCTGCTGATGCCCGGTGCACTCACGACCTATGGCGTGCGCTGGTCCTTCTGGAACTGATGACATTGCATACATGAACGGCACCATCCAGAGCATGACCGGCTATGGCAGCGCCGAGGGGATGCTGGGTACCCATCGCATGTCGGTGGAAGTGCGCAGCGTCAACCATCGGTTCTTCACGCCGTCGATCAAGCTGCCCAGCGCGCTCACGCGTCTGGAGGCCGAGGTGCGGGAGTTGCTGCGGCGGCATGTGACGCGTGGCCACGTGTCGCTGTCGCTGCGCGTCGAGCGCGATGTGACGGAAGGGCCGCGGATCGATGTGGCGCGGCTGGTGGCCTATGCGGCCCAGCTCCGGGCGATCCCAGCTCATGCAGGCATCGACACACGCGTCGATGTGAGTGCACTGCTGCGCCTTCCCGATGTGATCACGACCGCGACCAACGAGGAGGAGACGCTCGGCACCGTGGAGCCGGCCGAGATTCTCGCCCTGATCACGACGGCGGTCGAGGCCTTCGTGCGGATGCGGGAATCGGAGGGAGCGCGGCTGGCGGAGTACCTGCTGGGTCGGCTGGTGATCATCGAGGCCGCGCTGTCCCGGCTGGCCGAACGGGCCCCGCAGCGCCTTGTGGAGCAGCGCGACCGGCTCACGGCGGCCGTGCAGGAGCTCGCCGCCGGCGTGGCGGTCGATCCGCAGCGGATGGCGCAGGAGATTGCGATTCTGGCCGACCGGGTCGATGTGGCGGAGGAGCTGAGCCGGTTTGCCTCGCACAACGAGGCCTGCCGGGCGGCGCTGGCCGCGCCCGGGACGGAGGCGGTGGGCAAGCGGCTCGGCTTCATTTTGCAGGAGATGGTCCGGGAGGCGAACACCACCGGCAGCAAGGCCAACGACGCGACGATGCAGCGCGACGTGGTCGTGATCAAGGAAGAGCTCGAGCGGATGCGCGAGCAGGTCGAGAACCTCGAATGACGACGCCGGCCTTTCCGGTCATTCTGGCAGCCCCATCCGGAACCGGGAAAACCACCATCGCCCGGCGGCTGCTGCAGCTTCGGGCCGACGTGGGCTTCAGCGTGACCTGCACCACCCGGCCCCCTCGCCCTGCGGAAGTTGACGGGGTCGATTACTTTTTCTTGGCTGGGGACGAGTTCGAGGCCCGGGTGGGGCGCGGAGAGTTTGCCGAGCACGCCCTGGTGCATGGCAAGCGGTATGGGACGTTGCGCAGCGAGATTGCGCGGCTGATGACGGAAGGCCGGAACCCGATCATGACGATCGACGTGCAAGGCGCCGTCCAGTTCGTGCAGGCATTTCCCGAGGCGGTGCTGATCTTCCTCCTGCCGCCGTCGGCGGTGGAGTTACTGTCGCGGTTGTCGGGGCGCGGATCGGAAAGCCGGGCCACGCTGACGACACGGGTTGACAGTGCGCTGACGGAGCTGGCGACAGTTGATCAGTTCGAGTACGTGGTGGTGAACGACGAGCTGGAACACGCGGTGGCGCAGGTGCTGAGCATCATCGATGCGGAGGCGCTGCGACGGACGCGGCTGACGGATCTGAAGGACCGCGTGACGGCACTCGCCAACGAGCTGCGCGACGCGATCCGGTAGCACCGGACTGACTGGCGTCAGTCCGCAGGCTGGTCACCCAACGGCGCGCAGGCGCCGAGGAGATGGAAACGAATGCGAGTCTTCACACCCGGCGACATCACCGAGCAGCAGCAGTCGCAGAACAAGTACCTGGGCGTGCTCGTGGCGGCCAAGTATGCGCGCGTGCTCAATGAATTCCCGAAGATGGGATCCACCGGCAAGGAAAAGAAGCTGACCACGCGTGCGCTCGAAGACCTGCATGGCAAGGACTTCGACTACCGCGTGATGCCGCGTCGTCGCCCCGACTGACCAGCACGGGGCGACGCGTCATGCGCCCCTTCGACGGACGCCGCGTCATCCTCGGGGTGACCGGCGGCATCGCCTGCTACAAGGCCGTAGTGCTCGCCCGCCTGCTCACGCAGGCGGGCGCCGTCGTTGACGTGATCATGTCGCACGCCGCCCGCGCCTTCGTCGGGCCGATCACGTTCGAGGCCGTCACCGGCCGGCCCGTTGCGCCCGACATCCTCGACGCCGGTCAGGCCCTGGCGCACATCCGGCTCGCCAAGGAAGCGGAACTGGTGGTCGTGGCGCCCGCCACCGCCGATTTCCTCGCCAGGGCAGCGCAGGGTCGCGCATCGGATCAGCTCACGGCCGTGCTGCTGGCCACCAAGGCCCCGGTGCTGATCGTGCCGGCCATGAACGACGGCATGTGGTCGCATCCGCGCGTGCTCGACAACACGACGGCGCTGCGTCACACGGGATACGCCGTGCTCGACCCGGACATCGGCCCGCTCGCCTTCGGCGAGGGCGTGGGCCCGGGCAGAATGCCGGAGCCCGAGGTGATACTCGCACATGCGGCCCGCGCGCTGGAGAAGGCGCGTGGGCTGGCCGGCCGCCACATCGTCGTCACGGCCGGTCCGACCCGCGAGCCCCTCGATCCGGTGCGGTACATCACCAATCACAGCAGCGGACGCATGGGTGTGGCACTCGCGGCCGCCGCGTGGCGTCGCGGTGCGCACGTCACCCTCGTGCACGGGCCACTCGAGATCCCGCTGCCGACGGGGCCACACTGCGTGGCCGTCACCACGACCGCCGACATGCGTGAGGCCGTGGCCGCGGCGCTGCCGGGAGCCGACGCACTCGTGATGGCCGCTGCACCCGCCGACTATCGCGCCGCCGACGTCAGTGTGCACAAGATCAAGAAGTCGGACCAGGCGCCGGTGCTGCACCTGCAGCACACCGACGACATCCTCGCCAGCACGCGCACGCTGCGGCAGCCCGACGCCGTCGTGATGGGCTTCGCACTGGAGACGACCGACATCGAGTCGAACGCACTCGCGAAGATGCAGCGCAAGGGACTCGATTTCATCGTCGCGAATGATGCCACGGAGGATGGCGCCGGCTTCGGCACCGACACCAATCGCGTCGTCATCTTCGACGCGCACGGCACACGCGAAGCGCCGCCGCTGATGCCGAAGAGCGAGCTCGCCGACCTGCTGCTCGACCGCATCGTCCAGGCGCTGGAGCGTCCGGCGTGAGCGCGAAGGAGCGCCTGCGGGCGTATCTCGAGCAGCGGCGCGAACTCGGCGAATCCGAGATGACGCTCGACGCACTCGACGTGGACGACGTGCTGCGCATGCTCGGCGCATTGCAGGGCGGCAGCGCCGCAGGCGATCCACCCGCGCCGACCACGGCGCGTGCCGCGCGCGCTGAACCGCCGGCCACGGCGGTCGTGCCGCCCGCGCCGTCGCAGCCACCGCGAGTGGTCGATCAGTCCGAGCGGATCCTGTTTGGCGGCGACGCGGCGCTGCCCGCCTCCGACGACTGGCGTGAGATGCTGCGCCAGGTCGATGGCGGCGCACCGCCGAAGCCGCCGGAGCCGGTGGCGCCAACGCCGGCACACGCCGCTGCCGCTGCGCCCGCACCGATGCCGCCGGCGAAGGGTGCGCTGCGCATCGAGGGGCTGGTGGTGCCGCTGGGCCTTCGGGTGGAGCGACCCACACTCAGCGGGCCAGGCGCAGGCGCGCAGTGGCCGTCGCTGGCCGACGTCACGGCCGCGATCAGCGCGTGCCGCGGCTGCGCGCTGCACGGCACGGCCACACAGCCGGTGCCCGGTGTCGGCATGGCTGATGCGGATGTGATGGTCGTGGGCGAGGCGCCGGGTGAAAAGGAGGATCTCAGCGGCGAGCCATTCGTCGGCCCGGCCGGAGAGTTGCTGAACAAGATCCTCGGCGCGATTCAGCTCTCGCGCGAGAGCGTCTACATCTGCAATGTGCTGAAGCACCGGCCGCCGGGAAACCGCAATCCGATGCCCGACGAAGTACGGGCGTGCGCGCCGTTCCTGCAGCGCCAGATCGACCTGGTCCAGCCCCGCATCATCCTGGCTTTCGGCACGTTTGCCGCGCAGTCACTCCTCGGGACTAAACTTGCCATAGGGAAACTGCGCCAGCAGGTCCACTGGTATCAGGGTATCCCGCTCGTCGCCACCTATCACCCGGCTGCCCTGCTTCGCAACGAAGCGTGGAAACGCCCTGCGTGGGAAGATGTCAAGCTTGCTCGACGCGTTCTCGACGCGACCGTCCGCTCCTGATCCGTACCGCGACCGCCGACCACCACAGTCGGAGGACGCGGAGCAGTCGGTGCTGGCCGCCATGCTGATCGATGCCGAGGCGATCACGTTCGCAACGGAGATCGTGGATGATTCCATGTTCTTCCGCGAGGGGCACCGTCGCATCTTCCGTGCGGTCATCTCGCTCATGGAGCGGGGCAGCGGCATCGATGTCGTCACGCTCTCGGATGAACTCGAGCGGCGGGGCGAAATGGACGCCGCCGGTGGCCGCGAGTACCTGAGCTTCCTGGCCGACGCGGTGCCGACGGCGGCGAACGTGGCGCATCATGCCCGCATCGTGAAGGAGAAGGCGCTGCTGCGTCGCCTGATCGAGGTGTCCACGCAGATCGCCGGTGAGGCGTTCGAGGCGCGGCAGCCCGCACGCGAGCTGCTCGACTTTGCGGAGCAGCGCATCCTGCAGGTCAGCCAGGACAAGGGTGGCGCCGGCTTCACGCGGATCAAGGAGCTGATGTACCCTGCGATGGAGCGCATCGAGACCATCGCCAAGGAAGGGCGATCGGTCACGGGCGTGGCCAGCGGGTTCTCCGATCTCGACCAGATGACGTCGGGGTTCCAGCCGTCGGACCTGATCATCGTGGCCGCCCGACCGTCGATGGGCAAGACCGCGCTGACGCTGAACATCGCGCAGCACGTCGCCATCACCGAAGGCGTCGGCGTGGCGTTCTTCTCGCTCGAGATGAGCAAGGAGTCGCTGGTGCAGCGCATGATCACGAGCGAGGCACGGCTCGATGCCCAGGCGATGCGCACCGGTCGCCTGCGCGACGACGACTGGCCGCGACTGGCGCGCGCCGTCGGCATTCTGTCACAGGCCCCGATCTTCATCGACGACGCGCCCGCCATCAGTGTGCTCGAGATGCGCGCCAAGGCGCGACGGCTCAAGGCCGATCCCGACTCCAGGCTCGGCCTGATCATCGTGGACTACCTGCAGCTGATGACCGGTCCGAGTTCGGAGAACCGGCAGCAGGAGGTCAGCCAGATCAGCCGCGGCCTGAAGGCGCTCGCCAAGGAACTGCGCGTGCCCGTGGTGGCGCTGTCGCAGCTCTCGCGCGCACCGGAACAGCGCAGCGGCGATGAAAAGGGTCGGCCCCAGCTCAGCGACCTGCGCGAGTCGGGCGCCATCGAGCAGGACGCCGACCTGATCATGTTCATCTTCCGCCAGGAAGTGTACGCCGAGCGTGATGAAGCGGGCCGCCTCAAGAACAGCGAGCTCGATGGGCGTGCGGAGATCATCATCGGCAAGCAGCGCAACGGTCCGATCGGCACGGTGCCGTTGTTCTTCCACAAGCACTACACCCGCTTCGAGAACTTCTCCAAGCGTATACCGGGCGAGTGAGCACGAAGACGAAGACGGCCTACCGCTGCAGCAACTGCGGCGCCGAACATCCGAAGTGGGGTGGTCGGTGCGAGACGTGCGGCGAGTGGTCCACGCTGGTCGAGGAGATCGTCGAGAAGTCGCCGGCGAAGGCCGTCGGCCGCACGGCGGCGCCGAGCCGGCGCGGCATGGTCGCGACGCGTGCCGCCAAGCTCAGTCACGTCAGTGGCACCGAGTCCACACGCCTGAAGACCGGGCTCGCCGAGTTCGACTTCGTGCTCGGCGGTGGCATCGTGCCGGGCAGCATGGTGCTGGTCGGTGGTGAGCCGGGCATCGGCAAGTCCACGCTGCTGTTGCAGGTCGTGGCGCGACTGCAGAACGCCGGCAGCGCTGCGCTGTATGTGAGCGGCGAGGAAAGTGCCCTGCAGGTGAAGCTGCGCGCAGACCGGCTTGGCGATGAAGCGGGCGAGGTGGAATTCCTGCCCGAGACGCACCTCGAGACGATCCTCGCACATCTCGAGGCGACGCGCCCCGTGATCGCGGTGATCGACTCGATTCAGACCGTGCACACCGAGGAACTCGAAGGCGCCCCGGGCAATGTGGGACAGGTGCGCGAGTGTGCGGCGCGGCTGATGCGCGCGGCGAAGGAACTGGGCACGGCCATCTTCGTCGTGGGGCACGTGACCAAGGGTGGCGGCATCGCCGGACCGAAGACGCTCGAACACATCGTGGACACCGTGCTGTACTTCGAGGGCGAAGGCAGCGCCGACTACCGCCTGCTGCGCGCCACGAAGAACCGGTTCGGCAGCGTGGACGAAATCGGCGTCTTCCGGATGGATGCGCAGGGGCTGCAGCCCGTCACGAATCCGTCGGCGCTGTTCATGGGCGACCGCACACAGACGTCGAGCGGCAGCGCGCTGACGGCGCCGCTGGAAGGGACGCGGCCGCTGCTGGTGGAGATTCAGGGCCTCGCCGCGAAGGCCGGATTCGGCACGCCGCAACGCGTCACCACCGGCTACGACCCGCGTCGCCTGGCCTTGCTGCTGGCCGTGCTCGAGAAGCGCGCCGGCCTTGGCTTCGCGCAGCTCGATGCCTTCGTGAACGTGGTGGGTGGCATGCGACTGACCGAACCCTCGGGCGACACCGCCGTTGCCGCTGCGCTCGCCTCGTCAGTGTACGATCGGCCGCTGCCGCAGGATGCCCTCTTCCTTGGCGAGATCGGGCTTGGTGGTGAGATCCGCGCCGTCTCGCAGCTCGAACGTCGGCTGGCCGAAGCGGCGCGGCTCGGACTGACGCGGGCGTACGTCTCGAAGACCAGTACCAAGGTGAAAGCGCCCGCCGGATTGAAGGTGATCGGCGTGGCCAACGTGCGTGACCTGCTCGACACGATCTTCTCATGACACATCACGAACACGACGATCACGATCACGGCGAGATGCATGACGGCGTGCCCGTCGGTGCGCGCGCGGCAGCCAATCTCGATCGCGACGCGACGCCGGCCGCGCTGCGCGAGGTGACCCCGGTCGCGACACCGAACGTTGGTGTCGTGATCGTCGCCGGTGGCAGCGGCACGCGCGTGGGCGGCTCCGAACTGAAGCAGTTCCGCTGGGTGGCCGGCAAGCCGATGGTGCTGCACAGCCTGCAGACCTTTCAGCTGCGGCCCGATGTAGCCCTGGTGGTGGTGGTGCTGCCGCGTGACTACGCCGCCGATCCGCCGCCGTGGCTGTTCCAGTGCGACATCGACCGCATGCTGGTGAGTCAGGGTGGTCGCGATCGCATGCAGTCGGTGTACAACGGCCTCGAAGACATGCCGGAGAACATCGACACGGTCGTGATCCACGATGCGGCGCGACCGCTGGCGAGTGGCACGGTGATCGATCGCGTGATCCGTGAGGCCCGCAACGGGCACGGCGCCATTGCCGCACTGCCGGTGGTGGACACTCTGAAGGAAGTGGATGCCGACGGTCGCATCGTGCGCACAGTGGATCGCACCGCGCTGTGGCGCGCGCAGACCCCGCAGGCCTTTCCACGTGCGATGATCGACGAGGTGCACACGCGCGCACGCCGTGACAAGCTGGCGGCCACCGATGACGCGGCGTTGTGTGAACACTACGGATTTCCCGTGGTCGTGGTGCGTGGCAGCGAACGTGGCATGAAGGTGACCGAGGCCGGCGATTTCGAGGTCGCCGAGTCGCTCAGCAAGCTGCCCGAATGAGCTGGCCCAGTGTCGTGCAGCCGTTCTGGTCGCCCGATGAGGTGCAGGCGGCACTGACGCCGGTGGTGGCGCACCTGCAGGCGCGTGGCGTGCTGGCCTATCCCACCGAGACCGTGTACGGCTTCGGCACGATGGTGGACGTCGAGTCGGTGGAAAAGCTCGTCACGCTCAAGCGTCGCCCGCCGGCGAAGCCGTTCCTGCTGCTCGTGTCGAACAGCGCGATGCTGACCCGACTGGGGCTCACCCTCTCGGCACAGGCGGCGCATCTGGCGGCACGTCACTGGCCCGGACCGCTCACGCTCGTCCTGCCAGGTGGCGAGGGTCAGTTGCCGCCGCGGCTGCGCGGTCCGGAAGGTGGCATTGCCGTCCGCTGGACGCCGCATCCGGGCCTGCAACGACTGATCACGGCCCTCGGCTCACCGCTGACCTCGACCTCAGCCAATCGGCCGGGAGTGCCGCCAGCCATGCGCGCCGGCGAGGTGGTGGAGCAGTGGACCGCCGAAATCAATCGCGGGCTGCTGATGGTATTGGATGGCGGTGCACTGCCTCCCTCGCCGCCCAGTACCGTGGTAGACTGCACCGGACGACGTTTACGGGTGATCCGTCCTGGCGCGATCAGCGCGGCCACCCTGCGCGACACAGTCCCTGACCTGCTTGGCGATGCCTGACTCGACTCTTCGTGTGCTCTTCGTGTGCACCGGAAACACCTGCCGCAGCCCGATGGCGGAAGTGATCGGCCGCTCGATCGTGACCGAGCGCAAGCTCACCGATGTGACGGTGGCCAGCGCGGGTGTGGCCGCGGACTCGATCAGCGGTGCCTCCGAGGGTTCGCTGCTGATCGCAATGGAACATGGCCTCGACCTGTCACGACATCGCTCGCGGCAGGTCACGCCGGCCATGATCGATGGCTCCGACCTGATCCTGACGATGAGTCCGAGTCACCTCCTCGCCGTCGAGGGTATGGGCGGGCACGGCAAGGCTCATTTGCTGAGCGCCTTTGCTACCCGCAGTGAGAGTCTGCGGCCGGTGAGCGATCCGATCGGCGGTGACATCACCGTGTATCGCGACACCTTCGACGAGTTGCACACGCTGATCGGTCGCGCGTTCGACCGGCTGGCGGCCGAACGGAACTCGACGTCGCGCTGATGCGGCATCCCGGGCGGCTGGTGTTGCTCGGTCATCCCGTCGCACAGTCGCTGTCGCCGGCGTTCCAGAACGCTGCCCTGCGCGCGGCCGGGTTGCACATGCCGTACGAGGCACTCGATGTGCCGGACGAGGCGCTGGACGACACGCTGGCGGCACTCGTCAGCAGCGGTGCGGCCGGCAACGTCACGATTCCGTACAAGGAACGCGTCGCCGCACGCTGTGATGTGCTGACTCCGCTCGCGAAACGGCTGGGTGCGGTCAATACCTGGTGGACGGACGGCGGCAAGCTGCACGGAGACAACACCGACGTGGGCGGTTTCGATGACGCCGTCCGACGACTGCTGGGCGAGATTCCGCGCGGAACGAAGGTGGCGGTGCTCGGTGCCGGTGGATCGGCGCGGGCGGTCGTGGCCGCGATCGCGGAGTGGCCGGCGTGTGCGGTCGCGATCTGGTCCCGGACCCTTGACCGCTCGGCATCGCTGTCATCGCTCGGGCCCGTCGGTGCGACGACGGCGGAGGAGTTCCTCGCCGACGCCGTTCGTGGGGCGGCGCTGGTGGTGAACACCACACCGATCGGCATGCGCGACGAGCAGGTCCCCGTGAATCCCGGCACGCTGCGACAGGGGGCCGCGTGTCTCGATCTCGTGTACCGGCGCGCCGGCCCCACGCCGTTCGTGGCGCTGGCCCGCGCGCAGGGTCGCGCGGCTGATGACGGCCTGCCGATGCTCGTCGCGCAGGGGGCGCGTTCCTGGCAGCGCTGGTTCGGCGACGAGGTGGCCCCAGACCGCGAGGTGATGTGGCGCAGTGTGATGACGGCAACGGGGCGCCGCCCCGCTGGGTAGTGACACCTCGACTCTGGCACCGCGGCCGTGGAGTGGCGCGGTCGCTGCTCGAGCTCGTGTTGCCCGGGGTCTGCGTCCTGTGCGACGCCTCGCTGGGGCGGACGGCCGGACCAGCCTGTCCACTCTGCTGGAGCCGACTCGCGCGACTGCCTCACCCGCAGTGCCATCGCTGCGGGCATCCACAGGCCGCGGGCGCTGAGCCGGGCGACCCGTGCCGATGGTGCGAGGCATTGCCGCCGTACGTTCGCGCCGTGCGCTCGGTGGCGTGGGTCTCGCACCACGCGGTGGCGAGCCGGCTCGTGCATGCCTTCAAGTACGATGGCTGGCACAGGCTGGCTCATGGCATGGCGGCGGAGATGACGCGGTTGTCGTGGCCGGGAGACGTCCTGCGGGAGCGCGCCTGCCTCGTGGCCGTCCCGATGGCGGCGTGGCGCCAGCGGGAGCGCGGCTTCAACCAGGCCGAGGTGCTGGCGCACGCCCTTGCGCCGCACTGGCGGCTGCCAGTGGTCACCGCGCTCTTCCGCACGCGTGCGCCGTCGAGCCAGACGCGGTTGACACCCGGGGAGAGACTGGTGAACGTAACTCGCGCTTTCACCGTGGCTTCGGCGGCTGCGCCTCATCTGGCGGGTGCACATTGTGTGCTCGTCGATGACGTCGTGACCACCGCCGCCACCCTTGTCGCGTGCGCTGCCGCCCTGATGGACGGTGGGGCGCGCATCGTGAGTTGTGTCACCTTCGGGCGGGCGCCTGCCATCGGCGACCGCCGTTCACCACTGGAGTAGCGTCATGGCAATTCGGGTCGGCATCAATGGGTTTGGTCGCATCGGGCGGAACGTGCTGCGCGCCGCGAAGAAGTCGGGCGCCGCGATCGATTTCGTCGGGATCAACGACCTGACCGATACGGCCACGCTGGCGCACCTGTTCAAGTACGACTCCGTGCACGGCACCTATCAGGGTGAAGTCAGCGCCAAGGAAGGGGCGATCATCGTCGATGGGGACGAGATCCGCATCACCGCCGAGCGCGATCCGGCGAACCTGCCGTGGGCCGCGTCGAAGGTCGACATCGTCCTCGAGTCCACGGGCATCTTCACCGACGCTGACAAGGCTGGCAAGCACATCGCCGCCGGCGCGAAGAAGGTGATCATCTCGGCGCCAGCCAAGGGTGAGGACATCACCATCGTGATGGGCGTGAACCATCAGAAGTACGATGCCGTCGCACACCACATCATCTCGAACGCCAGCTGCACCACGAATTGTCTCGTGCCGATGGTGAAGGTCGTCCGCGACACGTTCGGCTTCAAGCATGGCTCGATGGTCACGATCCACAGCTACACCAACGACCAGTCGATCCTCGACCTGCCGCACAAGGACCTGCGCCGTGCGCGCGCCGCCGCCGTCTCGATCATTCCGACCAGCACCGGCGCCGCGAAGGCCACGGCGCTCGTCATCCCGGAAGTGAAGGGCAAGATCGACGGCATCGCAATCCGCGTCCCCACGCCCGACGTGTCGCTCACCGAGCTGACGGTGGAAGTCGAGCGCGCCACGACGATCGAGGAAGTCAACGCCGCATTCCTCGCCGCGTCGAAGGACGGCCCGCTCAAGGGTATCCTCGACTACAGCACGATCGAACTCGTGAGCGTGGACTACATCGGCAATCCGTTCTCGTGCACGATCGATGCGAAGAGCACCAACGTGATCGACGGGACGCTGGTCAAGCTCTCCGGCTGGTACGACAACGAGTGGGGCTACTCGAGCCGCTGCGTCGACCTGCTGCAGTACGTCGGCAGCTCGCTCTCCTGATGCAGAAGCGTTCCGTGAAGGACCTGACGCCCGCGCAACTGCGCGGGCGTCGTGTCGTCGTGCGCGTGGACTTCAACGTCCCGTTCGACGACGCGGGTGCCGTCAGCGACGACACCCGCCTGCGGGCGGCCGTGCCGACGATCGCCCTGCTGCGCAAGGCTGGCGCGCGTGTCGTGCTGCTGTCGCACCTGGGACGTCCGAAGGGCGCACCCGATCCGAAGTACACCCTCGAGGCGGTGCTGCCGGCGCTGCGCACGGTGCTGCCTGGCGTGGACGTCGGCTTCTGCCGCACCACCGACGACGACGCCGCCATCGCCGCGACCAACGCACTGGCCGAAAAGGCCGTGCTGCTGATGGAGAACACGCGATTCCTGCCCGGCGAGGAGAAGAACGACGACGCCCTGTCGCAGCGGCTCGCGAAGCTGGGCGACCTGTATGTGAACGACGCGTTCGGCAGCGCCCATCGTGCACACGCGTCCACGGCCGGCATCGCGAAACATCTGCGTCCTGCCGTGGCAGGTTTGCTGATGGAAAGTGAACTCGCCTACCTCGGTGGCGCGCTCGACGATCCGAAGCGACCGTTCGTGGCGATCCTCGGTGGCTCCAAGATCTCCGGCAAGATCGACGTGGTCGAAGCGCTGCTGCCGAAGGTGGACGCCCTGCTGATCGGCGGCGCGATGGCCTGCACCTTCTACAAGGCAATGGGCTTCGAGACCGGCAACTCGCTGGTGGAGCCTGATCGCGTCGAGATGGCGAAGGACCTGATCGAGCGGGCCGGCAGCCTGCTGATCCTGCCGCACGATGCGACCGTGGCCAAGGGCATGGATCAGCCGAAGACCGCGCACGCCGTGAAGCGCGATGCGATCCCCGGTGACGAAGCGATGCTCGACATCGGGCCCGATTCGGCGCAGAGCTATGCGCGTGCCATCCTGTCGGCCAAGACCGTGCTCTGGAATGGCCCGATGGGGGTGTTCGAGAAGCCCCCGTTCGATGCCGGGACACGTGCGGTGGCGACGGCGATGGCGGCGGCGACAGGCAAGGGCGCGATCACGATCGTCGGCGGCGGCGATTCCGCGGCGGCCGTGGTCGAAGCGGGACTGGGAGAGATGATGAGCCACGTGTCCACGGGCGGAGGAGCCAGCCTCGAATTCCTCGAGGGGAAGGAACTCCCCGGCGTGGCCGCACTCGACGACAAGGGGACCGCTTGAAGCTGCCGATTTTCGCCGCGAACTGGAAAATGCACCATGGCCCGAGCGATGCCCGGGCCTTCATGAAGAGCTTCCTGGCGCACTATCCGCGGCAACAGGACCGCAAGGTGCTGTTCTTCCCGAACGCCCTGTCGGTGACCACCGTCAGTGAGCTGGTGCGTGAACGTCCCGACCTCGAGACGGGCATCCAGAACATCCACTGGGAGGACAAGGGCGCGTTCACCGGTGAGAACTCGGCGCCGATGGCGCGCGACTCCGGCGCGTCCCATGTGCTGGTGGGTCACTCCGAGCGGCGGCATGTGTTCGGCGAGACCGACGAGCAGAGCAACCTGAAGGTGAAGGCCGCGTTCCGTGCCGGCCTGACCCCGGTGTTGTGCGTCGGCGAGCTGCTCGAGGAGCGCGATGCCGGCAACACCGAGGCGACCGTGCTGCGGCAGCTCAGGGCGGGAATCGCCGGCGTCGAGGAGGGGCAGGTGGCCTCGATGATGTTCGCCTACGAGCCCGTCTGGGCCATCGGGACCGGCCGGACGGCGACACCGGACGACGCCAGCCAGGTGCACACCGCGATCATCGCGGCGCTCAAGACGGCCATCGGGGAGCGGGCGCTCGGTATCCCGATCCTGTACGGCGGGAGCGTCAATCGCGGCAACGCCACCACGCTGCTGGCGGCGCCTGACGTGGATGGTGTGCTGGTCGGCGGGGCCAGCCTCGACGCCGACGGCTGGAACGCCATCGTCCGCGCTTGATTCGGATGGTCGGAGTCGCTTCCTTTCGTGGCTAGTTCCGAGACGTCTCCGACCAATCCGACCCGATGTACACCTTCCTGCTCGCCATCCTGATTCTGATCAGCCTCGTCCTGATCGCCGTGATCCTGCTGCAGTCGGGCAAGGGCGGCGGCATGTCGGCCAACTTCGGCGGTGCGACGTCGTCGGCCGACGCCGTGATCGGCACCCGTCAGGCCGGTAACCTGCTGACGAAGATCAGCTGGTGGGGGGGTGGGGCGTTCCTGTTCCTGTCCTTGGTGCTGCAGCTGATGACGACCCGGCAGCGCGCCCCGAAGTCGGTCCTGGACAACGCGTTCACGACGCCGGCCCCGACCGCCCCTGCGGCCGGTGGCGCGGCCCCCGCAGCCGGTGCGGCATTGCCGCTGACACCTGCCGCTCCCGCAGGCACTCCAGCGCCGGCCACCACCCCGGCGCAGCCGAAGAAGTGAGCACCGGCGTGATGCCGCTCTCGCTCGACACCGTCCCCGGGGTATTGCTCCTCGAGGACGGTTCGACGTTCCGGGGGCTGGTGAACGCGGATGTCGAGCCGACCGTCGCGGAAGTCGTCTTCACGACCAACATGACCGGGTATCAGGAGGTCTTCACCGACCCCTCGTACAACGGACAGATCGTGGTCATGACCACGCCACAGATCGGCAACTACGGCGTGAACACCGAAGATCCGGAAAGCAGCCGCGTCCAGATCTCGGGTCTCGTCGTGCGCGAGATGTCGAAGACCTATTCCAACTGGCGTGCAACCGGCGATCTCCCGTCATGGCTGGCGTCGGCCCGTGTGCCGGTATTGCAGGATGTCGATACGCGCGAGCTCACGCGGCACCTTCGCAGCCGCGGTGTGATGCTGGGTGTCATCTGTGCCGGTGAGGAGCCTTCGGAGGCAGCACGGGCCAAGCTGGCCGCAGCACCGCGCATGGAAGGGGCCGACCTGGCCACCAGCGCGGCCACGCAGTCCAGCTACGTGTACGGCGGCGACAACACCGACCATCACATCGTCGCGGTCGATTTCGGCATCAAGGAGAACATGCTCCGGCTGTTTTCCGATGCAGGGTGCAAGGTCACCGTGGTCCCCGCCACGACCACCGCCGACGAGATCCTCGCGTACGAGCCGGACGGTGTGTTCCTCTCGAACGGTCCGGGAGATCCGGCCGCGATCGCCTATGCGCCGGCGATGATTCGCAGCGTGGCTGAGTCGGGGACGCCCGTCTTCGGCATTTGCCTCGGCCACCAGCTGATCGGCCTGACCTTCGGCGGCCGCACCCGCAAGATGCCGTTCGGTCATCGCGGCGGGAACCAGCCGGTCAAGGAGCTGGCCACGGGCAAGGTGCTGATCACCTCGCAGAACCACGGCTTTGCCGTCGAAGGCGATGCCGAGTCGGTCACGGGCTCCGCTGACCTGCAGGTCACGCACGTGAATCTGAATGACGGGTCGATCGAGGGATTGCGGCACCGGTCGCTGCCCGTCTTCTCGGTCCAGTATCATCCCGAGGCGGCGCCGGGTCCGCACGATGCCCGGCCGGTGTTCCATGACTTCATGGCGACCCTCCGGAGCAGGCGCGGAAATGAGCCAACCTCTTGACTGACAACGCTCTACGTCGCTAGCTTCGCGCCCGAGCCCGGTGTCATCCGGGCATTGACTCCTTGAGGGCGTCCATGACGAAAGCCGATCTGGTGGAGCGGGTCACCGAGCAGATCACTCGCACGGCAGGTCCGGTGATTTCCAAGAAGGATTGCGCCCGCGTGGTCGATGCGTTTCTCGACGCGATCAAGGACGCGATGAAGGACCAGAAGAACATCGAGGTGCGCGGTTTCGGCACCTTCAAGATTCGCCAGCGGAAGACGCGCATGGCGCGCAACCCGCGGACGGGCGAGCCCGTCGAGGTGTCGGCGCGGCCGGTTCCCGTCTTCAAGCCGTCGAAAGAGCTGCGTGCGATGGTCGCCGGTGAGGAAGTGCCTGAGGGCGGCTTCGGTGACGACGACTACGGCGACGACGAGTAGGTCGCTCGCGGGCTCTCGAGGACCATGTGCGCCTGTGGGCGTCGATCAGGGCGCCATCGTGGCGCCCTGATTGCGTTTGGTGCGGAGTGTGGCGGGAACGATCGCGCCCTGCAGGCGCTATCTTGTGGTGTCACCCCGACTTGCCTCATGACTCAACTCCAGGTCCTGCTGTTTGCGTCCTATGCCGAAGCCTTCGGCGCCAGCGTCGTCACCGTGACGGTGCCCGAGGCGGCCACGAGCGCCGACGTCGTCTCGGCGCTCCGGGGTCTTCCTGGCGGACAGGCCCTCCCGGCCGATCCCGTGCTCGCCGTGGACCGCCGCTACACACGTGGCGTGGTGAGTGTGGCGCCGGGGCAGGAGATCGCCCTCATTCCACCGGTCGCCGGCGGATGATTCGCTGCGCGATCGTCACGACGTGCATCGACCCCACGGCGCTGCTCAGCGAGGTGACCTGCCGAGAAACCGGCGCGACGTCGCTGTTCGTCGGGACAGTGCGTGATGTCAATGAGGGACGCGCCGTCACGGGCATCGAGTATTCCGCCTACACGTCCATGGCGCAGGACGAGATGGTACGGATTGCGCACGAGGCGGCGGAGCGTTTCGACGGGGTCCGTGTGGCGATCGAACATCGCGTCGGGATGTTGTACCTCGAAGACATCAGCGTGGCCATCGCCGTGGCCCACGCGCGCCGTGCCCCGGCCATGGACGCCAACCGCTACCTGATCGAGGAGTTGAAGCGTCGGGTGCCGGTCTGGAAGCAGGAGCACTACGTGGATGGAGAACGGGTGTGGGTCGATCCCACCGCAACGTGTGCCTCGATGCCGACATCATGAGTCAGGTCACGCTCACCGACCAGTTCGGGCGCAGCATCGAATACCTCCGGATCTCCGTGACGGATCGGTGCAATTTCCGCTGCACGTATTGCATGCCGCTCGAAGGGCTGCCATGGCTGCCGAAGGCGGACATCCTGTCGTACGAAGAAATCGTCGGTGTCGTGGCGCAGTTGGCGCCACTCGGCTTGCGTCGCATCCGGCTCACCGGCGGCGAGCCGACGATCCGCCCGCAGATCACCTCGCTGGTGTCACAACTGCGCGCCGTGCCGGGCGTCGAGGACATCGCGCTGTCCACGAATGGCGTGAAATTGCCGGAGCTCGCGCAGCCGCTGCGCGACGCGGGACTCGACCGCATCAACATGAGCGCGGACAGCCTGCGCGCCGACCGGGTCACGGCGATCGCGCGACGTGATCTCGGGTTCGATCCGGTGGCCTCGCTCCGTGCCGCGGAGGCCGCCGGCCTCTCACCGATCAAGGTCAACGTGGTCGTCATGCGCGGCGTGAACGACGACGAGGTGGCGGACTTCGCGCGGCTGACGCTCGACCATCCCTGGCACATCCGCTTCATCGAACTGATGCCGGTGGGCGACATGCGCGAGCTCACCTGGGATCACGTGGTGCCGACGGCGGAGATTCTCGACCGGGTCGCTGCGGTGGATGCACTGGTGCCGGACGCCGGACCGAGTCGTGGCAATGGCCCCGCCACGTATTATCGCTTTTCTGGAGCCCCGGGAACGGTCGGCGTGATCACCCCCATGACGCACACCTACTGCGGCACCTGCAACCGTGTGCGACTGACGGCGGATGGCCGACTCCGGACCTGCCTGTTCGGAGACCACGAGGTCAACCTCCGTGACGCGCTCCGCGCGGGCCTTCCGCTGGAGCCGCTCTTCCGGGAGGCGCTGGCCGGCAAGCCGAAGGAACATGCGCTGCTGCAGATGCAGGTCGGCGGACTCCGGGCGTTGTCGCAGGTGGGGGGTTAGCCAGCCGTGCCGCTCCGGCTGGTCGTCGTTGTCGCCTGCCGTCATGTACCGTAGATTTCCGTCGATACTCGAAAGTGATGGTTACCCGCATCGGCACCGCCGGTGCGCCTGACGCATACCTCTCAGATCGACTAACGCAATGGTGAACAAGATCACGGTCGTCGGCGCCGGCAACGTGGGCGCCACCGCCGCACAGCGCATCGCTGAAAAGGAACTCGCGCGCCACGTGGTGATGGTGGACGTGGCCGAGGGCGTGCCGCAGGGCAAGGGCCTCGACCAGTATCAGAGCGCTCCGATCGAAGGATTCGATTCGCTCGTCATCGGCAGCAACGGCTACGACGAGTCGGCGGGCAGCGACATCGTCGTCATCACCGCCGGCATTCCGCGCAAGCCGGGCATGTCCCGCGATGACCTCGTGAACACGAACGCCGGCATCATGAAGGCGGTCTGCGAGCAGGTGAAGCGGACGTCGCCCGATGCGATCGTGATCGTCGTGTCGAATCCGCTCGACGTCATGTGCTACGTAGCGAAGGAAGTCACCGGCTTCCCGCGCGAGCGGGTGATCGGCATGGCCGGTGTGCTCGACACGGCGCGCTACTGCGCGTTCCTCGCGATGGCGATGGACGTGTCGGTGAAGGACATTCGCGCGATGGTCCTCGGCGGCCACGGCGACACGATGGTGCCGCTCGTCAGCTACACCTCGGTCAGCGGTATCCCGGTCACGCAGCTCCTCGACAAGCCGACGCTCGATGCGATCGTGCAGCGCACCCGCGACGGCGGCGCCGAGATCGTGAAGTATCTCAAGACCGGCTCGGCCTACTATGCCCCCTCGGCGGGCGCCGTGCAGATGGTCGAAGCCATCGTGAACGACCAGAAGCGGATCCTGCCGTGCGCCGCCTGGCTCGAGGGCGAGTACGGGATGTCAGGGCTGTACCTCGGCGTGCCCTGCAAGCTGGGGCGCAACGGGCTCGAGAAGGTCATCGAGGTCGAGCTCTCCGCCGATGAGCGAGCGGCACTCGAGAAGAGTGCGCAGGCGGTCCGCGAACCCATGGCCGCGCTCACGATCTGAGCTTTCCTCGCGTGGCGGACCGGGCCTGAGCCTCGTCCGCCACGCGACCATTCTGACCCAGTTTCGGAGCAACCTGCTCGATGAACACGCTGTTGACGTTCTGGCGTTCGACCATCGGCAAGAAGGTGGTCATGGGCGTGACGGGGCTGATCGGCCTCGGCTTCACGATCGGCCACATGGCCGGCAACCTGCAGACCTTCGCCGGGGCCGAGAAGCTCGATGCGTACGGTGCGCTGCTGCATGGCCCGCTGCATGAAGTGCTGCTGATCGCACGGGTGGTGCTGATCACGGCGGTGATCCTGCACGTGGTGGCGGCCTACCAGCTGACGATGCTGTCACGCGCGGCGCGGCCGGTGGATTATGCGGTGCGCAAGCCGCAGGTGAGCACCCTGGCATCGCGCACGCTGCGGTGGGGCGGCGTGCTGCTGCTGGTCTTCATCGTGTTCCACATCCTGCATTTCACGATCGGTTCCGTGCATCCCGATTTCGTCGAGGGGCGCATCTACAGGAACCTTCAGACCGGGTTCGCCGTCAAGTGGGTAGCGGTGTTTTACCTGGTCGCGATGCTCGCGCTCGGCATGCACCTCTTTCACGGCGCATGGAGCTCGATGCGAACGCTGGGCGTGGCCAAGCAGAAAGCCCATCCGATCAAGCGGTACCTGCCGGTGGTGCTGGCGGTCGTGATCTCCTCCGGGTTCGCGGCAATTCCGCTGGCCTTCCTTCTCGGCGTTCTCAACTAGTCGGGCGCACAGCATATGGAACTGAAGTCCAAGATCCCGTCGGGTCCGCTGGAGCAGAAGTGGGACTCACATCGCTTCAACATGAAGCTCGTGAACCCGGCGAACAAACGGAAATACCATGTGATCGTGGTGGGCGCCGGCCTGGCGGGCGCGTCGGCCGCAGCGACGATGTCGGAGCTCGGGTACAAGGTGTCGTGCTTCGTGTATCACGATTCCCCGCGCCGCGCGCACTCCATCGCGGCGCAGGGTGGCATCAACGCCGCCAAGAACTACCAGAACGACGGCGATTCGGTGAAGCGCCTGTTTTACGACACGATCAAGGGTGGCGACTTCCGCTCGCGAGAAGCCAATGTGTACCGGCTGGCGCAGGTGTCGGTCAACATCATCGATCAGTGCGTGGCGCAGGGTGTGCCGTTTGCACGTGAGTACGGCGGTCTGCTGACCAACCGCTCGTTCGGTGGTGCGCAGGTGAGCCGGACGTTCTATGCCCGCGGCCAGACCGGCCAGCAGCTGCTGCTCGGCGCCTACCAGGCGCTGGAGAAGCAGGTGGGCAAGGGCGCCATCACCATGCACACGCTCACCGAGATGCTGGACGTGATCCTGGTGGATGGTGTGGCCCGTGGCATCGTTGCCCGCGACCTGCGCACCGGCAAGATCACGTCGCACATCGCCGATGCGGTGGTGCTGGCAACGGGTGGCTACGGCAATGTGTTCTTCCTGTCCACCAATGCGATGCAGTCGAACGTGACGGCGACGTGGCGGGCGTACAAGAAGGGCGCCGCGTTCGCGAATCCGTGCTTCACGCAGATTCACCCCACCTGCATCCCACAGGCGGGCGAACACCAGTCGAAGCTGACGCTGATGTCGGAGTCGCTGCGGAACGACGGCCGGTGCTGGGCCCCGCTCAGGAAGGGCGACACGCGCAATCCGCGCGACATCCCCGAGTCGGAGCGCGACTATTTCCTCGAGCGGAAGTATCCGAGCTTCGGCAACCTCGCGCCGCGCGACATTGCGAGCCGCGCCGCGAAGGAAGTCTGCGACGAAGGCCGCGGCGTGGGTGAGACCGGGTTGGGCGTGTATCTCGATTTCGGCGACTCCATCAAGCGCCTGGGCGAGAACGCCATTTCCGAGCGGTACGGCAACCTGTTCGAGATGTACGAGCGCATCACGGATGAAGATCCGTACAAGCAGCCCATGCGCATCTATCCCGCCGTGCACTACACGATGGGTGGCACCTGGGTGGACTACAACCTGATGAGCACCATTCCCGGCCTGCACGTGCTGGGTGAAGCGAACTTCTCCGACCACGGCGCCAATCGCCTCGGCGCGAGCGCGCTGATGCAGGGACTCGCCGACGGCTACTTCGTGGCGCCGCTCACGATCGGCGACTACATCGCGCAGGCCAAGCTGCCAGCGGTATCGAGCGATCACCCGGAGGTGCGGGCGGCCGAAGCTGCGGCCACGCAGCGGATGAAGACCCTGGTGAACATCAAGGGCAAGCGGTCCACCGACAGCTTCCATCGTGACCTCGGGCGGATCATGTGGGACAATTGCGGCATGGCGCGGAGCCGCGAGGCGCTCACGACGGCCATCGGTGACATCGGCGCGCTGAAGGAGGAGTTCTGGCGCAACGTCAGTGTGCCGGGCAGCGATGCTGACCTCAATCAGGCCCTCGAGAAGGCGAATCGCGTCGCCGACTTCATCGAGCTCGGTGAGCTGATGTGTCGGGATGCTCTGGAACGCGAGGAGAGTTGCGGCGGTCACTTCCGTACCGAGTACCAGACGCCCGACGGCGAAGCGCTGCGCAACGACGACCAGTACGCCCATGTCGCCGCGTGGCAGTACAACGGCGAGACCGCGGCACCGTCGCGGCTCGTGGAACCGCTCACGTTCGAAAGCGTGCAGCTCAGCCAGCGGAGCTACAAGTAATGAATTTCACGTTGAAGGTCTGGCGTCAGGCGAACACGCAGACCGCCGGTCGCCTCGAGACCTACCAAGCGAAGGATGTTCCTTCGGATGCATCGTTTCTGGAGATGATCGACATCGTCAACGGCCATCTCGAGGAAGAGGGCAAGGAGCCGATCGCGTTTGCACATGACTGTCGCGAGGGCATCTGCGGCAGCTGCAGCATGATGATCGACGGCGTGGCCCACGGCCCGGTCAAGGGTGCGGCGACCTGTCAGGTGCACATGCGGACGTTCACCGACGGGCAGGTGATCACCGTCGAACCGTGGCGGTCGGCGGCATTTCCGGTGCTGAAGGACCTGATCACCAATCGCAGTGCGCTGGACCGGATCATCCAGGCTGGCGGGTACATCAGCGCGCCAACCGGCGGCGCACGCGACGCCAACGAAATCCTGGTGCCAAAGCAGGATTCCGATTCGGCGATGGACGCGGCCGCCTGTATCGGCTGTGGTGCCTGCGTGGCGGCCTGCCCGAACGGCTCGGCTTCACTCTTCACCGGGGCCAAGATCTCGCACCTCGGCCGCCTGCCGCAGGGACAGCCCGAGCGCTACAAGCGTGTGGAAGCGATGGTGGCACAGATGGACGAAGAACACTTCGGCCACTGCACGCTCTATGGTGAGTGTCAGGAAGCCTGTCCGAAGATGATCTCGATCGACGTGATCACGCGGATGAACCGCGACTTCATCGTGGCGAAGGCGACGAAGATGCCCGAAATGGCCGGTCACGGCGCAGACTGAGTCGGCACGGCATCCGAGGTCACGAAGGGCCCGGCCTCCAGACCTGGAGCCGGGCCCTTCGGCCATCTCTGACGCGTCGCTTGACTACAGCTTTGGCAGCGTGATGCCGACCTGCGCCTGGTACTTGCCCCGCTTGTCACGGTACGACACGTCGGGCGGCTCGTTCCCTTGCAGGAAGAGCACCTGCGCGATGCCCTCGTTGGCGTAGATCTTCGCCGGCAGCGGGGTCGTGTTCGAGATTTCCAGTGTCACGAACCCCTCCCACTCCGGCTCGAAGGGCGTCACGTTCGTGATGATGCCGCAGCGGGCGTAGGTGGACTTGCCGACGCAGATCGTCAGGATGTCCCGCGGGATGCGGAAATACTCCACCGAGCGGGCCAGCGCGAAGCTGTTCGGCGGGACGATGCAGGAGTCCCCCTCGAACTCGACGAAGCTCCGCGGATCGAAATCCTTCGGGTCCACGATGGAACTGAGGACGTTCGTGAAAATCTTGAATTCCCGGGCCACCCGCATGTCATATCCGTACGAGGAGACCCCGTAACTGATGACACCGTCGCGGACCTGCCGGTCTTCGTAGGGTTCGATCATTCCGTGGTCCAACGACATCCGGCGGATCCACGCATCATTCATTATGGCCATGGCGCGGGAACGTAGCGGACCGGCCGCTG
The DNA here is from genome assembly GCA_031411975.1 of Gemmatimonadaceae bacterium. Classification (GTDB taxonomy): domain Bacteria; phylum Gemmatimonadota; class Gemmatimonadetes; order Gemmatimonadales; family Gemmatimonadaceae; genus JACMLX01. Next base: position 22,658 of record JANOCB010000054.1, on the reverse strand, counting down.
CGGTGCCACGGCCACGGACGACTCCGGGACCTGGAACGGGCTCCCGATCCTCCTCTTTTCGAGAGCGTTGAAGTACTTCCCACGCCCGGCTAGCTTGCCAGTGACAGGTTAGTGAATTTTTTCACAAGCATCTGGCCACGAATGGGGCTTCAAGCCTATCTCCCTATCATGATGTTGATCGGTTTCGTTCTGGTGAACGCGGCCGTCATCATCGGTTTGTCGCAATGGGCGATGCGTCGGCGTCCGAGCGCAGTGAAGTCGGAGGCCTACGAATCCGGCATTCCCGTGGTCGGCGATGCCCGCGAGCGGTTCTCGGTGAAGTTTTACCTCGTCGCGATGCTCTTCATCGTCTTCGACGTCGAGACGGTCTTCCTGATCCCGTGGGGCACGGCGTTCAAGCGCCTGTCGTGCACGGGACCGGTGATCGACGGCGTGTGCAGCGGTGCGACGAGTTTCTTCGGCCTTGGCGAGATGCTGGTGTTCATGGCGATTCTCGCGGTCGGCCTGACATATGTCTGGCGCAAGGGAGCACTGCAATGGGATTGACCACGGCATCGCCGAAGTCGGTCGTGTCGTACGATCCGTCGTCACAGGACGGCTGGGTCACCACGCGGCTCGAGTTTCTGGTGAACTGGGGACGTGCGAACTCGCTCTGGCCGATGCCGTTCGGGACGGCCTGCTGCGCGATCGAGTTCATGGCCACGGCGGCCAGCCGTTTCGATCTGGCACGGTTCGGCATGGAGCGCATGAGCTTCTCGCCCCGTCAGGCCGACGTGCTGATCTGCGCGGGCCGCGTGCCGTTCAAGCTCGCCCCGGTGATCCGTCGCATCTACGAGCAGATGCCGCAGCCGAAGTGGGTGATCTCCATGGGCGCCTGCGCCTCGACGGGCGGCATGTTCGACAACTACGCGGTGGTGCAGGGCATCGACACGATCATCCCGGTGGATGTGTACGTGCCCGGGTGCCCACCACGCCCCGAAGCACTGATCCACGGCATCATGATGCTGCAGGAGAAGGTGAAGCAGACGCGCTCGATCTCGAACCAGCAGCAGTACGACGAGATCACCATCGACCCGACCTCGCGGCTCTACATCCCACCGGCACGAATCGACGAGCTGTCTGAGCCCTTCGGCAATTCGGTGCACCAGACCCGGTCCGCTCCATGAGCGTCGTGCTGCCTGGTGCAGCGCTTCCAGGTGGGACGCCCGACCCGGTCTCGCCGCGTGGCATCGCCCATCGCGGTGGCGAAGTGAATCCGTCCGTCGAGGCGCTGCGGACGCACTTCGGCGCCGCCGTGCTCCGGCACGACGTGACCTGGGGCGAAACCTGCGTCTGGATCGACGCCGCGCGCATCCGTGACATCGTGCTCTGGCTGCGCGACACGCCGTCGCAGCAGTACGACTACCTCGTCGACGTGACGGCGGTGGAGTACCGCGATGCGATCCAGCCGATGGAGATGGTGTGGCACCTGCGCTCGCTGCCCTACCGCCGCTTCCTGCGGATCAAGGCTGAACTCGACGGGTCGGCGGCGCTGGTCGTGCCGAGCATCGAGCCGGTCTACAAGTCGGCGAACTGGCTCGAGCGCGAAGTGTTCGACATGTTCGGCATCACGTTCACGGGGCACTCCGACCTGCGCCGCATCCTGATGTGGGAGAGCTACGCGGAAGGCTATCCGCTGCGGAAGGACTTCCCGCTGCGCGGACGCTTCAGTCGCGCCGAGCAGTTGTCGCAGACGCTGTCGGCCAATCCCGAGGCACCGTATTCGATGGAAGAACTCAGTGTCGTGGATGCGTTCCACGAACTGCCGGCCGACATGCGCGAGCGACTGCTCCTCGAACGCGGGGAGGGCTGAGCATGGCGACGACGACGCGCACGGTCGAGGTGGAACTCGCCACGCAGGGCATGGCACCCAACGGTGACCTGTTCAAGGTGCCGCTCACCGCCAATGCGGCGGGTGTGGTGATGCCGGTCGATCTCGCGCCCGGGCAGGAGCCCGACATGGGCAGCGAGCGCATGCTGATCAACATCGGTCCGCAGCACCCGGCCACACATGGCGTGCTGCGGCTGGTGCTGGAACTCGACGGCGAAACGGTGATCCGCTGCGTGCCGCACATCGGCTACCTGCATTGCGGCTTCGAAAAGATCGGTGAGTACCGGCAGTACAACCAGATCATCCCGTGGACCGATCGCGAGGACTACCTGAACTCGATGGGGAACAACATCGCCTACGCGCTCAGTGCGGAGCGGCTGTTCGGCATCGAGATCACGCCGCGCTGCACGGTGCTGCGTGTGATCGCGATGGAACTGTCGCGTATCATCTCGCATCTGGTGTGGCTCGGCACGACCGCGATCGACATGGGCGCCTTCACGCCGTTCCTCTGGACGTTCCAGGAACGCGAGACGGTGTACAACCTGTGGGAGAGCTGGGTCGGCGCACGGCTCACCACCAGTGCCTCGCGCATCGGCGGCATGGCTGCCGACCTGCCCGCCGGCTGGATCGATGGGCTCAAGGGCTTCCTCCGCTCGCTGCCGAAGACGCTCGACGAAACCGATCGGATGCTCACGAAGAACGGCATCTGGGTGGGTCGTACGGTGGGCATCGGCATCATGACGTCATCCGAGGCCATCAACTACGGGCTCTCCGGCCCACTCCTGCGTGCCTGCGGCGTGGCGTACGACGTCCGGAAGGATGTGCCGTACCTCGATTACGAGACGTATGACTGGGACATTGCCGTGGGAACGCGCGGCGATGTGTACGATCGCTACCTCGTGCGCATGGAAGAGATGCGGCAGAGCGTGCGCATCATCGAACAGGCCCTCGAGCGGCTGCCGGACGGTCCGCTGAACGTGGACGATCCGCGCGTGATCCTGCCGCCGAAGCACAAGGCGACCAGCGAGATGGAATCGATGATCCATCACTTCAAGGTCGTGATGGAAGGCCCGCGCCCGCCGATCGGCGAGTGCTACGTCGCCACCGAAAGTCCGAAGGGCGAGAAGGGCTACTATCTCGTCAGCGACGGCACCTCCAAGCCGGTGCGCTGGCGCATCCGTCCCCCCGCCTTCGTGAACCTGTCCGCCATTTCGAAGATGGCCGAAGGCCACCTGCTGTCCGACGTGATCGCCATCAACGCGAGCATCGACATCGTGATGGGAGAGATCGACCGATGAGTCTCCACGCGATCGCCCCGCATGGGCACGACGCACACGAGGCCTACGTCCCGGTGTTCACCGGTGCGCGCCGCGCCGAGCTGGACGAACTGCTGACACGCTACCCCACCAGGATGGCCGCGCTCCTGCCCGCCCTCTGGATGCTGCAGGAGGACCGGGGCTGGGTGAGCCCCGACGGCATCGAGGAAGTGGCGCAGGTGCTCGAACTCACGCCGGCCTACATCCGCGGTGTGGTGACGTTCTACACCATGTACCACCAGCATCCGGTCGGGAAACACTTCGTGCAGGTGTGCACCACGACGCCGTGCAACGTGTGCGGCGCCGAGGACGTGGTGACGGCCTTCCTGAAGGAAACGAAGTGCGGCGAGCTCGGCGTCACATCGCCGGACGGGCGCTTCACGATCGTCGAAGTGGAATGTCTCGGGGCGTGCGGTTTCGCGACGCCCGTCATGATCAATGCAGCTCTCGTCGAGTGTGTGTCGGTGGACAGCGTGAAGGACCTCGTGGCAGGGCTCGACTGATGGGATATCCGCATCCCTCGCATCCGGACGAAACACCGGTCATCTCGAAGTACTTCGGCGATGCCGGCGCACGGTCGCTGGTCGGCTGGCAGGAGCGCGGCGGCTACGAATCGTTGCGCACGGCGCTGGCCACCGATCCGGTGGAGGTACAGAACGTCGTCAAGGACTCGGGCCTGCGCGGTCGCGGCGGCGCGGGGTTCCCGACGGGCGTGAAGTGGAGCTTCATGAAGCCCGACGGCAAGACGCACTACCTGTGCGTCAATGCTGACGAGTCGGAGCCGGGCACGTTCAAGGATCGCGAGATCATGCGCTGGACGCCGCATCAGCTGGTGGAGGGGACGGCCATCGCCGCCCATGCCATCTATGCAGAGACGGCGTACATCTACATCCGCGGCGAGTACACCGAGCCGATCGCCCGGGTCACCGAGGCAATCCGTGAGGCGTATGGCGCGGGGATTCTCGGCGCCAACGCGATGGGCAGTGGCAAGCGCGTGGACGTGCACGTGCACAAGGGCGCGGGTGCCTACATCTGCGGCGAAGAGACGGCGCTGATGAATTCGCTCGAGGGCCGTCGCGGCAATCCGCGCATCAAGCCGCCATTCCCGGCGGTGGCCGGCCTGTTCGCGCAGCCGACGACGATCAACAACGTCGAGACGGTCTGCGCGGCCACGCACGTGCTGAAGCATGGGGCCGACTGGTACAAGTCGCTCTCGAGTCCGTCGAATCCGAGGAGCACCGGCACCAAACTGTTCTCGGTGTGTGGCAACGTCGCACGACCGGGAAACTACGAAGTCGGCATGGGCTTCGCGATGAAGGATTTCCTCTGGGATCTGTGCGGCGGTCCGCCGGCCGGACGCCGATTCAAGGCGATCATCCCTGGTGGTTCGTCGGTGCCGATTCTCACGCCGGAAGAAGCGGAAGCCGCCGTGATGGATTACGAGGGCATCCAGGCGGCCGGCTCGCTGCTCGGCTCCGGCGGCGTGATCTGCTTCGACGACACGCAGTGCATGGTGCGCCAGATCGCGCGGCTCTGCCGATTCTATGCCCACGAGAGCTGCGCCCAGTGCACGCAGTGCCGTGAAGGCACGGCCTGGACCGTCAAGATTCTCGAGCGTATCCGCGACGGTGAAGGCACGATGAAGGATCTCGACACGCTGCTCGAGATCGCCGACAACATGACCGGCAAGACGATCTGCGTGCTCAGCGACTCGTGCGCCACGCCGGTGGTCAGCGGCCTGAAGAAGTTCCGCCACGAGTTCGAGGCGAAGATCCAGAAGAACCGCTCCTCGGTGATGATCCCCAGCTTCTCCACGGCGGCGGCCTGACATGACCGCTCCCGCTCCAGTTGCACCGGCCAATCCCGGGATGGTCACGCTGACCATCGAGGGACGCACCGTGGTGGTCCCTCCCGGCACCAACCTGATCGAAGCCGCCAAGACGGCCGGCGTGCTCATCCCGCACTACTGCTACCACCCGTCACTGCCTGTGGCGGGCGTCTGCCGCATGTGCCTGGTGGAAGTCGAAAAGTTTCCCAAGCTGACTCCCGCCTGTGCGACCAGCGTTGGCGAAGGCCAGATCGTGCACGTGCACTCCGACAAGGCGCGTGAGGCCCGCAAGGGTGTCCTCGAGTTCCTGCTGATCAACCATCCGCTCGACTGCCCGATCTGTGACCAGGCCGGGGAGTGCGAACTGCAGGACTACACCTTCGCCGAAGGCCGCAAGGACTCGCGGTACATGGAGCCGAAGCGCTTCAATCCGATGGAAGACTTCGGCGGGGATGTGCTGTACGTGCCCAACCGCTGCATTCTCTGCACGCGCTGCGTGCGCTTCATGGATGTCGTGGCACAGGACCCGGTCCTGAATGTCAGCGAGCGCGGCGATCGGGCCTACATCGGCAAGTTCGAAGGGCACGACCTCACGCACGCGTGGGCCGGCAACGTGGTGGACCTCTGCCCGGTCGGTGCACTGCTGTCGAAGGATTTCCTGAACAAGGCCCGCGCGTGGGAGCTGGATCGCGCCGCGTCGATCTGTCCGGGGTGTTCGCAGGGCTGCAACGTGATGATCGAGACGCGCGACAACGTGGTGGTGCGTATCCGTCCACGGCCCAACGCCGCCGTCAATCAGCATTTCGCGTGCGACGTGGGACGTCTCGACTATCGGTGGATCAACCGGCGTGACCGCCTCGAGTATCCGCAGGTGCGGACCGCGCAGGGCCTCCAGACGGCATCATGGAGCGAGGCCATCGCGGCGGCGGCGGCGGCGATCGCCGAGGCATCGCGGGTGACAGTGCTGGCGTCGCCGTCACTGTCGAACGAAACGCTCTTCCTGCTCTCTCGGATCGCGACACACGTCAAGGCCAACGCCGTGATGTGTGTCCCGCGCGGCCCCGAAGCTCCGCTGGCTGGGGCGAAAGACCTCGCGCTGCGCGCGGAGCGGGCTGCGAATCACACGGGCGCCGGATTGCTGGGCTTCATTGACGTGATCGCTCCGCTGGCCGGACTCGGGGCGCACGATGTGGTCATCGCCGTGGACGCGGCCGGCGCGCTGGCGTCGATTCCCGACGGTGTGCGCGTGATCGTCATCGGCACGGTGCTCGACGAGTCGACCAGCGCGTCGACGGTCGCGGCACTGCCGGTGTGCAACTTTGCGGAGGAAGACGGCACGTTCACCAACCTGCGTGGTCGAGTGCAGCGCTTTCTGCAGGCCAAGGCACCTCCTGCACAGGTGCGGCCGAGTTATCGCGTGGTCAGCGAACTGGCCGCCACAGCCGGCGTCGGCACGTACCCGGCACTCGCGGGCGAGATCTTCACGGTGCTGGCCGCCACGGTCCCGGCATTCGGTGGCCTCTCCTACCGCACCCTCGGTCTGCAGGGCGGACCGGCAGCCCTGCTCCCCGAGGTGACGGCCTGATGGGACCCCTGCTGATGTCGCCCATCACCGACGACACCACGGCCTTCGCCATTGCATCGATGATCAAGGTGCTCGCCTTCTTCGGCGCGTATCTGGTCACGGTGGCGATGCTGACGCTCGCCGAGCGCAAGGTGAGCGCGTGGATCCAGGATCGGCACGGTCCGAATCGCACGGGCCCCGGCGGGCTGCTGCAGCCGGCTGCCGACGGCGTGAAGAACTTCATGAAGGAGGAGCTGTCGCCAGCCGCCGGAAACTCGACGCTGTTCGCACTGGCGCCGGCGATCGCGTTCTGCACCGCGATGGTGACCTGGGCGGTGATTCCGTTCGCGGCGCCGCTGCCCACGCCGTGGGGCGTCGTCTCGATGGCGATCGCCGACCTCCCGGTCGGATTCATCTTCACACTCGCGATCTCGTCGCTTGGCGTGTTCGGCATCACCCTGGCGGGCTGGAGTTCGAACAACAAGTATTCGCTGCTCGGCGGGTTGCGCTCGAGTGCGCAGATGATCTCGTACGAGATCTCGATGGGACTGTCGATCATTCCCGTGCTGTTGCTGGCCGGGAACGTCACGATGACGTCGATCATCGCCCAGCAGGCGAATGGCGGCTGGAATGTCGTGAACCTGACCTTCGCCTTCCTCACGTTCCTGATCTCGGCGTTTGCCGAGACGAATCGCCTGCCGTTCGACCTGCCCGAGGCGGAAAGCGAACTGGTGGCCGGGTATCACACCGAATACAGCTCGATGAAGTTCTCGATGTTCTTCATCGCCGAGTATGCGAACATGCTGACCGCCAGCGGCTTGATGGCGACGCTGTTCTTCGGGGGCTGGGACATCCCGTTCACCGCCTGGGACAACAGTGGCGATCCGTCGCTGCTGAAGACGCTGCTGACGTTCATGTCGTTTGCCCTGAAGGCCGGCTTCTTCCTGTTCCTGTACATGTGGATCCGCTGGACGCTGCCACGTTTCCGCTATGACCAGCTGATGTCGCTGGGCTGGCGATTCCTGCTGCCGGTGTCACTCGGGTACATCGTCCTGATCGCCTCGGCACTGCTGGTGCTGCAGATGCTCGGCATCCAGCCGGGCGTGGTCCAGTCAGGCATCCTGCTGGTGATCAACGTGGCCGTTCTCGTGGCGGTGTTCGTCGTCTTCGATCGCGGCCGCCTGGTGAGCCCGACGACGCGAAAGATGTCCGGAGCCGAGATGCTCCGCCTCCGTATGCAGGATCGCGCGGCGTCAACGCTGCCGGCGACCGCACGTCCAGCACCCGAGATGGGGGACTGATGCCGATCAAGGTGAAGGTGATGGACCGGCCGGTGGAACAGGTCAGCTACGTGCGCGCCACACTCTCCGGGCTGGCGCACACGTTCCGGCATCTCGTCGATCCGCACAAGGTGACGACGCAGTATCCCGAGGAAACCGAGGCATTGTCCAAGCGGTGGCGCGGCACCCATCGCATGCTGACCAACGAGGACGGGAAGGCCAAGTGCGTGGCGTGTGGACTCTGCCCGACCGTCTGCCCGGCGAACTGCATCAAGCTCGTGCCTGGTGAGGACGAACAGGGGAACCGCTTCCCGCTGGTGTTCGAGATCGACGAGTTCCGGTGCATCTTCTGCGGCTACTGTCAGGAAGTCTGTCCCGAGGAAGCGATCCATGTCGGGCGTCACTATGAGAACGCCGAGTACTCGCGTGACGGTTTCGTGTACGATCTCGAACGGCTGACGTCGCAGACACACCCGGTGTGTGAGTTGTGGGATCCCGCCGACCCGGCCGGGGAATGATGGGCACGTTCTACACGGTGCATTTCTGGCTGTTCTCGGCGCTCGCGATCATCGCAGCACTGGCGATGGTCACCCGGAAGAGCCCCGTCTCGGCGGCCCTCTGGCTCGTCAACGTGATGTTCGCCCTGGCGGCGCTCTACGTGATGCTCGGCGCGAATTTCCTCGGTGCGGCGCAGGTACTGGTGTATGCCGGCGCGATCATGGTGGTCTTCGTGTTCGTCGTCATGCTGCTCAATCTTGGTGAGAAAGACGTCACGGAACGGCGGAGCATGGGTGCGGCACTGGCGGCCGCATCCGTCAGTGGTGTGCTGGCGGCGGAGCTGCTGTACGTGATCCGGTCGCAGCCGCTGGCACTCGACACCCTCCAGCCGGTGGATGCCGACGCGCTGGCGCCAATGGCGAACTCGCTGTTCACGGAGCACCTCGTGGCCTTCGAGGTCACCTCGCTGCTGCTGCTCGTGGCGGTGATCGGGGCAGTGGTGCTTGCCAAGCGCGGCCGGGTCACCACGGAGGTGCGCTCATGATCCGTGAAGCGCTGTTCGTGTCGGCGATTCTCTTCAGCATCGGCGTGCTTGGCGTGCTGACGCGCCGGAACGCCCTGATTCTCTTCATGTGCGTCGAGCTGATGCTCAACGCCGTGAATCTGTCGTTCATCGCGCTGTCGCGCCTGCACGGCGTGTCAGGGCAGGTGTTCGTGCTCTTCGTGATGACGGTTGCGGCCGCGGAGGCTGCAGTCGGGCTCGCGATCGTGATCAGTGTCTTCCGGCACTTCCGTACGGTCGATCTCGGCCGGATCCGGCTGCTCCGAGGCTAGGCGACTCCCCACGCATGCCCATTACCACTACATCGGCACCACTTCTCTGGCTGGTTCCCGCGTTGCCGTTTCTCGGCTTCGTGGTGAACGGCCTGTTGTCGCTGCTGCCGGCCTGGCGCGGCGAGCGCGAACCATCAGCCCCCGCCGGTCGCCGCGCGCTGGTCAGCGCCGTCGGTGTCGGCGTGATGCTCGCGGCGCTCGTGGTCAGCATCATCCTGTTCACCACCGTCAGTGGCACGGACACCCCGTTGACCTCATCGCTGGGCCAGTGGATGGGCGCCGGCACATTCAGCGTGGACTGGGCGCTGCATGTCGATCACCTCAGCATCCTGATGATGCTGGTGATCACGGGGGTCGGCTCGCTGATTCACCTCTACAGTGTCGGGTACATGGCGGATGATGCGGGGTTCGCCCGCTACTTCGCCTATCTGAATCTGTTCGTCGGATTCATGCTGATGCTGGTGATGGGCGCCAACCTGCCCGTGCTCTTCATCGGCTGGGAGGGGGTCGGTCTCGCCTCATACCTGCTGATCGGATTCTGGTTCGGGGACACGGCCAATGCCGTGGCCGGCAAGAAGGCCTTCGTCGTCAACCGCATTGGTGACTTCGGGCTGTTGATGGCCATGTTCATGCTGTTCGCGAACCTGGGCACCCTGGACTTTGCGACGATCACGCGGGACCATGCCGCGCTGTCGACGCCGCTCGTCAACACGATCTGCCTGTTCATGTTTCTGGGGTGCGCCGGCAAGAGTGCGCAGCTGCCGCTGTACGTCTGGCTGCCGGATGCGATGGCGGGACCGACGCCGGTGTCGGCGCTGATCCATGCCGCCACCATGGTGACGGCGGGCATCTACCTGATCGTGCGGAACGCGGCACTGTTCGCCGCCTCGCCGTCCACCTCGCTGATCATCGTGCTGATCGGCGCGCTGACGGCGCTGTGGGCGGCCACGGTCGGGCTCAAGCAGTGGGACATCAAGAAGGTGCTGGCCTACTCCACCGTGTCGCAGCTCGGCTACATGTTCGTCGCCGTCGGTGCGGGCGCATATACGGCCGGGATCTTCCACCTGGTCACCCATGCGTTCTTCAAGGCGCTGCTCTTCCTTGGTGCCGGTGCCGTGATTCACAGCATGCATCATGCGCTGCATGAGGCCCATCGCCATGATGACGCGCAGGACATGCGCAACATGGGTGGGCTGATGAAGCGCATGCCGGCCACCGGCACGCTGATGTGGATCGCCACGCTCGCCATCGCGGGCATCCCGCCGCTGGCCGGCTTCTTCTCGAAGGACGCGATCCTGAGCGCCGTTGCCGAACGGGCGCTCGAGTCACCGCTGGCGGAGTCGTCCCTGGGGCCGATCCCCGGACGCGTGATTCTGTGGCTCGCCTATGGCCTGGCGGTGCTCACCGCCTTCCTGACCGCGATCTACATGACGCGCCTGATGCGGTATGCCTTCCACGGCTCGTTCCGGTCGGGTGAGGGGGTCGAGTCGCACCTGCATGACGCACCGTGGCTCCTGCGGGGACCGCTCGTGGTGCTTGGTGCGCTGACGGTGATCGGCGGCTGGTTGCAGCTTCCGGCGGTGCTGCCGCTCGGCCCGACGGCGCTGCTGGACCGATGGCTGGCCCCGATCTCCGGCACGTCGGCAACGCTGCTGGCGGGGAGCGGGCATCTGTCGCATCAGACCGAGTATCTGCTGATCGGCATCGCGGTCGCGGTTGCCGCAGCGGGGATGGCCGTCGCGTTCTTCAGGCTCAGGACGGACACGCTCACGACGAAGGATGCGGCGCCGGCCGAAACCGGAATTGGTCTCGTGCTCGCCAACGACTACTTCGTCGATACGGGCATCGCGCGCGGCATCACGGGCCCGATCGTCGCGGCATCACGCAAGGTGCTCTGGCGCGGCCTCGATCTGGGCATCATCAACGGAGTGCTGGTGCAAGGCAGTGCGCAGGCGATCCGCGTCGCGTCGTCGGTTGCCTCGCGAATCCAGGTCGGATTCGCTGGCAGCTATGTCTGGGCGATCGCGCTTGGTGCCGTCATCGTGATTGCGGCCTTCACGATGCAGGCCGCACGATGAACACCTCGCCTGCGGAACTGAGTGCCATGCCCGGACTGATCATGATGGCCCTCCTTGCCGTGCCGCTGTGTGGCTCGGTGCTGGTCTGGCTGCTGCCGCGACCGGACGCTGACGCACACGGCAGCACCGCGCGGATCGTGACGATCGGCCTGCTCGGTATCACGGCGGCACTCGCGACGACCCTCTGGTTCGTCGTGCCGTCCGGCACGGCGCTGGTGGACTATCCGTGGATCGCCGACTTCGGCGCGCGTTTCCGACTGGCCGCGACCGGGTTGTCGCTGCCGATGATCCTGCTGACGGCGTTCCTGATGCTGCTCAGCGTCATCGCCACGAATCCGACGAGCATCACGCACCGTGCCCCGTCGTACTACGCGCTGATTCTGCTGCTCACTGCCGGGATTCTCGGCATCTTCCTCGCGGCCGACCTGCTGCTGTTCTATCTCTGCTGGGAGTTGATGCTCATCCCGCTCTACTTCCTGATCGGCGTGTGGGGATCGGGACGTGGACCGAAGGCCGGGCTGACGTTCGTCGTCTACACGATGATCGGCTCGCTGCTGATGCTGGTGGCCGTGATCGTGATCTCGACGGCGGCCGGCGGCACCACGTACGACGTGCTCCGTGATGCGGCGGTTCGCAACCAGTTGAGCCCCACGACACAGATCCTGTGCTTCAGCGCCTTCGCCATCGCATTCCTCGTGAAGAGCGCATTGATCCCGTTCCACACCTGGCTCCCCGACGCACAGAGTGAGGGGCCGCCCCTCGCGGCGGTCGCGCTCGGCATCAAGGTCGGCACGTATGGCATGCTGGTCATCGCCTATCCGATGTTCCCGCTGGCGGCCGTGGATCCGACGGTGCGCATGGTGCTCTCGAGCCTCGGTGTGATCGGCGTCCTGTATGGCTCACTCGTCGCGCTCGTCCAGCCGGATTTCCGGCGTGTGATCTCCTATGCGTCCATCGCGCACCTCGGCTTCGTGGTGCTTGGCATCAGTGCATTCTCGGCCGAGTCGTTGCAGGGTGCGATGCTCGTGATGCTGAACGCTGGCATCACCACCGGCGGCATGTTCCTGCTCCTTGGCATGCTCCGTCAGCGGCTCGCCGATGACCGCTTCGAGTCGCTGGGGGGCCTGGCGAAGCAGATGCCGATGTTCGGCGCGCTGGTGGTCCTGTTCGCGCTGGCCAACGCCGGCCTGCCCGGGACGAACGGCTTCGTCGGTGAGTTCCTCGTGCTGCTCGGCTCCTTCAACCGGTTCCCGGTGCTGGTGCTCCTGGCGACGATCGGCGTCATTCTCGCAGCGGCGTACCTGCTGTGGGCGGTGCAGCGCATGCTCTTCGGTCCGACGCCCGATACGATGCCAGAGGTGCGTGATCTTTCGGGTCGGGAAGCCGGCGTGATGGCGGTCTTCGTGGTGGCGATCATTGGACTCGGCCTTGCACCGTCGCCCGTGCAGCGTCGGATGGATGAATCCATCTCCCTCCTGATCAACCGCGTGCGGATGGCGGAGACGCTGATTGCACCGGTGGGCATGAACGGGGAGGGCACCCGATGAATCCGTCATTCCAGTTCGGCTCGCTCGATCTTGGCACCCTGCTGCTGCCGGAACTGATCCTGTCGTGCGGCGCCATGCTCGTGCTGTTGTACGGCGTCTTCGCTCCGGAGGGCGCCGCCAGCACGCGTCGGGCACATCTCATGGCGATCGTCGTGACGCTGGTGACCGCCGCGTCCGCCGCGATGCTTGCGAATCAGTCGCCTCCGCTCGGCGCTGCCACCGGGCCGCTCGCCTTCGACGGGTTCCGCTGGGCGTCGGTGGCGGTGATCCTGCTCGGTGTGCTCGGCACGCTGGTCATGGCGATGGAGTACAACGAGGGTGCGGCACTGACGGCTGCGGAACCGCCGGCGCTGGTGCTCTTTGCGGCTACCGGCATGCTGCTGCTCGTCGGGTCGCGCGAACTGATGCTGATTTTTCTCGGCATCGAACTGATGTCGCTGTCGATCTACGTCCTCACGGGCCTTGATCGCAGCCGTGCTGGTTCGGCCGAGGCCGCCCTGAAGTATTTCCTGCTCGGGTCGTTCTCGACCGGGTTCCTGCTGTACGGCATGGCGCTGGTCTACGGTGCCACCGGCACCACGAACCTCCCCGAGATGTCCACCGCCATTCTCCGCAATGATCTGGCGGCGGATCCGTTGTTGATCGGCGGCATGGCGCTGCTGTTCGTCGGCTTCTCATTCAAGGTCGCAGCCGTCCCGTTCCACATGTGGACGCCGGATGTCTACGAAGGCGCGCCGACCCCGTACACGGCGTTCATGGCGGCTGGTGTGAAGACGGCCGCCTTTGCTGCGTTTGCCCGCATCCTGTTCGACGGACTCGGACCCGCGTATGCGAGCTGGCACTACGCCGCGTGGATGCTGGCGGCGGTCACGATGGTCGTGGGCAACGTGCTGGCGCTGGTGCAGCAGAACGTCAAGCGGATGCTGGCCTACTCGAGCATCGCGCATGCCGGCTATCTGCTCGTTGCGATCACCAGTCATTCCAGTGAGGGCGTTGCGGCGATCGTGTTCTATGCGCTGGCCTACACGCTGGCCACGATCGGCGCGTTCTGCGTGCTGAGCATCGTATCGGGTGGCATCGAGAAGCGAACGACACTGGCCGACCTGGCCGGGCTGTCGCGGACGCGTCCGGCGCTGGCCGCCTCGATGGCGGTGTTCATGCTGTCACTGCTTGGCTTCCCGGTGGCCGGCGGCATGGGGTTCTTCGCCAAGTGGTTCGTGCTTCGCGCCGCGATCAGCGCCCCCGCACCCCAGACGAAGCTGGCGATCATCCTGGTGCTCGCGAGCGTCGTATCGGCGGCGTACTATCTCGGCGTCATCTCGACGATGTTCATGAAGCCCGTCGACGAATCGCTGACGCCGGCACGACCCGTCGCCCCGCGGCTCACCGGTGGCGTGATCGCCGTGGCGGTCCTGCTGCTGCTCGTCCTCGGGGTGTATCCGTCGCCCGCCGTGAGCTGGGCCCGTGAGAGCACCCTGCCCATGACCCCTGGCCGCGCCCTGTCGGGTCCCGCAGCGATGCAGGCCCTCGCGCCGACCGAATCACCGAGCGTTCTGCCATGACCATTGCTGCCGGCATCTTCCGCCAGTACGACATCCGCGGTGTGGTGGGTGACGACCTCACCATCGAAGCGGCCGAGGGCATCGGTCGCGCGTACGCTGCGCTGCTCGACGAGCGCCAGCTTGCAGGTCCGGTGGCCGTGGGCCGCGACAACCGGCCAAGTGGCGACGCCCTGCGCGATGCGCTCGTGCGGGGGCTGACGACACGCGGCCGCGACGTCATCGACATCGGTGTCGGGCCGACACCGCTGCTGTACTGGTCGCTCCACCACCTGACGGTGGCCGGCGGCGTCCAGATCACCGGTTCGCACAACCCCCCCGAGTTCAACGGCTTCAAGATCTGTGTCGGCACCGGCTCATTGCATGGCGGCGGCATTCAGCGGCTGCGCGAGCTGCTCGACGCGCCCGCCACGGCGCACACGGGCCAGGTGACCCATGAGGATCTCAACGCGGCGTATGCCGACGACATCGTGGCGCGCACCGGGCCGCTCGCCCGTCGCCTGAAGGTGGTGCTCGATGCCGGCAACGGCGCCGGTGGTCCACTCACCGAGGCGATCTTCGCGCGCCTGAACGTGGAGGCGACGTACCTGTTCTGCGAGAGCGATGGCACGTTTCCCAACCATCATCCTGATCCGACGGTCGAGGAGAATCTCGTCGACCTGATCGCCACCGTCCGCGAGCACAAGGCCGACATCGGCATCGCCTTCGACGGTGACGCGGACCGCATCGGCATCGTGGATGCCGACGGCACCATCATCTGGGGCGATTACCTGCTGCTGCTCTACGCGCGTGACGTGTTCGCGCGCACGGGCGGTGATCAGGCCATCATCTTCGACGTGAAGTGTTCGCAAGCGTTGCCCGATGCGATCACCAAGGCCGGCGGTGTCCCGGTGATGTGGAAGACCGGCCACTCCCTCATCAAGGACAAGATGAAGGAGTTGCATGCGCCGGTCGCCGGTGAGATGTCGGGACACATGTTCTTCACCGAAGGGTTCTACGGCCACGACGACGCGCTCTATGCGGCCGCACGCATCCTCCGCATCGTGGCGGCCAGCGGCGGCAGTGTTCGCGACATGCTGGCCGACGTCCCGTCGTATTTCAGCACACCCGAGTTGCGGGTCGATTGTCCGGACGACCGGAAGTTCTCGCTGGTGCAGGCCGCCACGGAACATTTCCGCGCCACCCACGAGGTCATCGATGTCGATGGCGCGCGCGTGCTCTTCGGCGATGGCTGGGGCCTGATCCGGGCGTCCAACACGCAGCCGATCGTCGTACTGCGCTTCGAGGCGCTGACCGCGGAACGCCGCGATGCCATCCGCGCCGAGTTCAACACGTGGATGCGCACACAGGGCGTTGCCGTCTGAGCCGACGCCTGTGATCCTCCGCCGTCGCGGGCTGCTGGCGTTCGTCCTCGCCATCGCGCTCGTGCTCGCCCTCGGGCGGGCATGGGGGGCGCTCCTCGGCGATCATGCCTGGTTCGACGCGCTCGGTTTCGGCGACATCTGGTGGTGGCGTACGAGTGTCTCGCTCGCACTCAAGATCGTGGCCGGTACCTTCGCGACGCTGCTCATGCGCGGACATCTCGAGGCCATCCGGCGCTCGTTCGTGAGCGTGGTCGTCCCTGGCAACGTCGGCAATCTCGAGTTCACCGGCGCGGTGCCCGACCGTACGATCTCGGCGGTCCTGTGGATCGCCGCCGTCGCCGTCGGCGTGCTGCTGACGGTCCCGCTCGATGACTGGGTGCCGCTCGCGCATGTGCTCGACGCGCGGCCGTTCGGCGAGGCCGACCCCTACTTCCAGCAGGACCTCGCGTTCTGGACCGCCTGGCTGCCCTTCGAGATGCAGGCGTATTCGTGGGCACTGCTGTCACACGCGGTCATGGCGATGCTGACCGTGCTCGGCTACGTGCTGACGCGCGGCGTGGGCACGGACGGACGTGCATTGCGCGTGACGCGACATGCACGACGTCACATCACCGTCCTCGGCGCGATGCTCCTGCTGCTGATTGCGTGGAGCTACCGGATCGACGGGTTCGACCGGCTGGTCAACGGCACCGGCGGCGATGGCGCGTTCGGCTTCGCCGACCATCGTGTCGGATTGCCGGGTGGCATCGTCCTGCAGGTGATCTGCATTGCGGCGGCCGGCGCGGTGACGTGGAGTGCCTGGTCGCGCCAGCCCCGCGCGGGCATTGCGGCGGTGACGACGGTGCTGCTGATGGCGCTGCTGCTGCGTCAGGGCATGCCGTTGATCGCCGACAGCATCGACACCGGAAGCAGTCCGGAGACGAGAGAACGCCGCTACCTCGAGGCTGGCGCAAGCTTCACGCGTCGCGCGTACGAAGCCGACCGCGTCGTGCCGGCTCTCGCCAGCGACACCGCCTCGCTGGCGTCGGCACCGCTCTGGGACCGCGGCACGCTACCGCACTTCTCGCCGACACGCCTCACCGGTGTGCTTGGCTGGGCCGCCCAGAACGGCATGCCGGAGGGGCTTGCGTTCGAGCAGCTCCGCCTGAACGGTCTGCTGCCGACGTGGCACGCGATCCCGGTGGATTTCCTTGGGCGGGAGCCGTTTCGCCTGGTGACGCCGGCGACGGGGCGCACGCTCGCACCGATCGCCATCAGCGACTCCGGTCGCGGCTATGCAGTCGTCAGCGATCCGTTGCATCGCATTGCCGCCCCGTCGATCGAACGTGCCACCGCCCGACTCGCGCACGCCTGGAACCAGCAGAATCCGCGCCTGCTTTTCAGCACGCTGCCGCAGCCTGCGCCCGTCCTCGTCACCGAGCGTGATGTGCGCCAGCGGGTGGCGCTGCTGACGCCCACGCTGTATCCCGGGTCGCACGTGGCCCCACTGGTCTACGCCGACTCGTTGCTCTGGGTGGTGGAGTTGTATGCCGTGAGCGGGACGTACCCGCTGAGCGAGCACCTGGTCTTCGACGGCACGACGGTAGCCGCAGCACAGTTCGCCGCCACGGCCATCGTCAACGCGCACAGCGGCCGCGTGACACTCGTGACGGAACGCCCGGCGCCGGTCCTCGCGCAGCGGGCGCTGGAGCGGCTGGCGCGTCACATGCTGCCCGTTGCGGCGCTGCCCGAGCCACTCCGGCGCGCCTTGCCGCCGCGCGCCGAGGCCCTCGAGATCGAAGCCACGATCGCGGCGCGATTCGGCTCACGCACGGTGCAGGTCGATACGACCGCCGCCACGCGGCGCGGCGGCGCGATGGTGGACCTCGCACTCGTGCACGGGGCGCCGTCCGACAGCAGCATCGGTGTGGATGCCTTCGTGCCGGTGTGGCTGCCAGCGCGTCAGGCATTCGCGCTCACCGCCGCCGCGATCGATCCGCGAGGTGTCATCCGCGGAGTGCTGATCGCGCCGGGCGGGGAGGACCGCCGGACGCGATGGCTGGCACATGCCGAGGCCACACCGTACGACGCCATCATGCGTTCGGCCCAGGAAGTGTCCGACTCCTTGCGTCAGCCTGGGAGTCTGTCCGGCGCCCGCCAGGGTGCCACCCGTATCCTGCCCGGCGCCGGTCCGCCCCGGTTCCTGACACCATACTTCTCGCTTCGCGACGGTCGGCCGACCCAGTTGTCGGCTGTGATGATCACCGACGGCATGCGACGCGGCGTGGCGGCCGATGTGCCGGAGGCGGTGGTGACATGGCGGGACGGCATCCGATCGACGGCGACGCCCTCGGCCGCCACGTCGCTGTACCGGCAGATGCGCGATGCGCTGCAGCGAGGTGCGTGGACCGAATTCGGTGCCACGTTCGATGCGCTGGGGCGTGCGCTCGGCGTCCCACGGGATTCCACCCGATGAAACTCCTGCCGGCCGGTTATCTTCTGGCCGGCCTTCCGGTGCCCGTTCCGGGTACCGCCTCCACCCTCGGACGACACAGGTGTCGCCACCGGGGCATCCGTTCAACGTCACAGTCGCTGCAATCACCCGATCGCAGATGGAGCGTGTGTGAACCTACATGAATATCAGGCCAAGGAGATCCTGCGCCGTCATGGCGTACCGATCCCCGAAGGCGACGTCGTCACCACGCCCGCGGCTGCCGAGGCGCTGGCCGTCAAGTACGGCGTGCCCGTGATGGTGAAGGCGCAGGTGCACGTCGGCGGACGCGGCAAGGCCGGCGGCGTGAAGTACTGCCCGACACCCGAAGCGGCACGTGAGAAGGCCACCGCGATCCTTGGCATGGACATCAAGGGGCTGACCGTCGAGAAGGTGCTGGTGACGATCGCCGAAGACATCGGCAGCGAGGCGTACGTCGGCATCATCGTCGATCGTGCCACGAAGCAGCCGGTGTTCATGGTCAGCGCCGCCGGCGGCATCGACATCGAGGAAGTGGCAGCGACCACGCCGGAGAAGATCAAGTATCATCCTGTCGATCCGCGCTACGGCTTGCGCACGTTCGAGGCGATGGAGATGGGCTTCTTCCTCTACGAGGATGTGAAGCAGGCCCGTGCCGCAGCGAAGATCATGCAGCAGTTGTATGCCGCGTTCATCGAAAGCGGCTGCTCGCTGGCCGAGATCAACCCGCTGGTGGTCACGCCGGCCGGCAAGGTCGTGGCCGTGGATGGCAAGATGGTGATCGACGACAATGAGCTGGAGCGCCTGCCGGCGATCGAGGCATTGCGCGACGACAGCAGCGAAGATCCCAGCGAAGTGGATGCCCGCAAGGCGAACCTCACGTTCATCAAGCTCGATGGCAACGTCGGCTGCGTCGTCAACGGCGCCGGCCTGGCAATGGCCACGATGGACCTCGTGAAGTACTACGGCGGCGATCCGGCCAACTTTCTCGACATCGGCGGCTCGTCGAATCCGGAGAAGGTCGTGAATGCGCTGCGCATCATCACGGCCGACAAGAACGTGAAGGCCATCCTGTTCAACATCTTCGGTGGCATCACGCGCACCGACGACGTCGCCAACGGCATCGTGACCGCGACGAAGGCCAATCCGCTCACCGTGCCGATCGTGATCCGGCTGACGGGCACCAACGAAGAACTCGCCATGAAGATCCTGACCGAGAATGGCTTCAGCGCATCGTCCGACATGGACGAAGCGGTGCAGAAGGCTGTCGCACTCGCCACGGGAGCCGCCACGTGAGCATCTTCATCGACAACAGCACCACACTGCTGGTGCAGGGCATCACGGGTCGCGACGGCTCGTTCCACGCCAAGCAGATGATGGAGTACGGCACGAAGGTCGTGGGCGGCGTGACGCCGGGGAAGGGCGGTCAGACGTTCGAGTCGACGGTGCCGATCTTCAACACGGTGGCACAGGCCGTGGCGGCCACGGGTGCAAACACGTCGGTCATCTACGTGCCACCGCCGTTCGCTGCCGATGCCATGATGGAAGCCGCCGCTGCCGGCGTGAAGCTCATCGTCTGCATCACCGAGGGCGTGCCCGTCCTCGACATGACGAAGGTGTATCCGTACGTGAAGGAGATGGGCGCCCGCCTGCTCGGACCGAATTGCCCGGGCCTCATCACGCCGGGTCAGTCGAAGGTCGGCATCATCCCGGGGCGCATCTGCATGCCCGGGCCCGTGGGTGTCGTGAGCCGCTCGGGCACACTGACGTACGAAATCGTGAACCTGCTGACGAAGGCCGGCATCGGCCAGAGCACCTGTGTCGGCATTGGTGGTGACCCGATCAACGGCACCAACTTCATCGACGCGCTGGCGGCCTTCGAGGCGGACCCACAGACCAAGGTGGTCGCGATGATGGGCGAGATCGGCGGCACCGACGAGCAGGAAGCGGCGGAGTACGTCCGGACGAAGATGACCAAGCCGGTCATCGGCTTCATCGCCGGGCAGACCGCACCACCGGGCCGACGCATGGGCCATGCCGGTGCGATCATCTCCGGGTCGGCCGGCACAGCGGCCGAGAAGCTGGAAGCCTTCGAGAAGGCTGGAATGGGCATCGCCAAGCGGCCGATGGACTTCGTCGAGCTGGTGAAGGCTCGCCTGTAGCTTTTGGATCGATCGAGTATCTTTGCGACGCGCCCGGCCACCTGGTGACCGGGCGCGTCCTCATTCTGTCATCACGGCGCCGTCGGGCGCCTGCAACACACTGGAGTCGGGCATCATGGCTGGTAATCGTACCCTCACCATCGTCAAGCCGGACGCGTTCGGCGCACAGAAGGCCGGCAAGATCGTGGCGCACCTCGAAGCGCAAGGCTTCGTGCTCAAGGCCGCGCGCGTGATGCACCTCACGCAGGAGCAGGCCGGCACGTTCTACGAAGTGCACAAGGAGCGTGGCTTCTTTGGCGAGCTCGTGGAATTCATGACGTCGGGCCCGTGCATGCCGATGGTGCTCGAGAAGGCGGACGCTGTGGCATCCCTGCGTGTGGCCATCGGCTCGACAGACCCGGCCGAGGCGGCCGAGGGCACCGTCCGGAAGCTCTACGCCGAGTCGAAGGGCCGGAATGCCATCCATGCATCCGATTCCGATGAGAACGCCGCCGTCGAGGCCGCCTTCTTCTTCCCCGAACTCGCCTGACGTCAGGCCGGTGGCCGGAACAGCTCGACGCAGGACAACAGGCAGGCCGACGACGGTCGCTCAACCGGGCGACCGTCGTCGTCCATGGGGCTCCAGTCTCGCCGTACACTCTTCTCATTCGTCACGCCGTCGATGCGACTCCCCCCCTCTGTCCGCCGCTTCAGTGATCCGCTCGTGGCCAATCTGCGGGTCCCGATTCTTGGCGGCGTCAACCGGGGGTTGTGGTGGAGCCTGGGGAGCTCAGGCAGCGGCTACGCCACCGGACGACGCGCGGCGGGACAGATGCGTTTGTTGGAAGCGCTCATCCGGCCCGATGATGTCGTGTACGACATCGGTGCGCACCACGGCTACGTGACCCTCGCCGCCGCCCGCAAGGTGGGTGCACGGGGCGCCGTCCACGCCTTCGAACCGTCGCGGACGAACCGTGCCAGGCTGGAACGGCACGTGATCTGGAACAACTTCACGAACGTCACGGTGCATCCGTTTGCGCTGGCCGACTACGACGGCGAAAGCTCGTTCGGTGGGAGTGGCACGTCGAAGATGTTCGCGTTGGGCGGGGGCGCCGAGGTGGTGCAGGTTCGCTCGGCCGAGTCGCTGGTCCGCAGTCTGGGGATCCGTCGGCCGTCCTTCGTGAAGATCGATGTCGAGGGTGCCGAGGCCGACACGCTGCGGGGGTTGTTGCCGGTGCTGACGCCATCGAGTCGGCTGTTCATCGCCGTGCACACCCGGGAGGCGGATCGCGCCTGCATGTCGCTTCTGGCAGATGCCGGCTATTCGTGCGTGGCCTCGCAGGATCCGGCGCGGAATCGCGACGGAGGCGTGTGGCACAGCGATCCCGATCTGTACTGTGCCGGCCCCGACCATGCGCACCTCGCCACCGACCGCGCATCGCTGGAGGCGGCCGGGTTCTGAGTGCGGGATGGGTCGCCGCAGCTAAGTATGCATGGCTTCGGCACTTGTCCTCAGGAGGGTGCCGGTCTATTTTTCACGGCTATGCTGTCAGTGGATATCCGGAGTCTCGATGGCTCAGCCATCGTGTTGGAAGGGGAGATTGCTCCCGACGACGCGATCTGGCTCGACGGAGACATCCGGCCGAGTTCGCCGGTGACGGTGCACGGTCGGCTCTCGAGTGCTGGTGAGGGGCGGTATTACTTCACGGCCGAGTTCGAGGGAACCGCAGTGGGTGAATGCACCCGATGCCTGACCGAGGTGTCGGTGGGGGCAGGCGATTCGATCCAGTGTCTGTTCGTCGAGTCGGACGAGGACGGGCTGGACGATGACCCTGATGTATTCCTGCTGGATCGCAAGTCGAGTCGGATCGACGTGCGGGCGGCAGTGCGCGAGGGGTGGCTTCTTGCAGTCCCGCCTTTCGTGTTGTGCCGTGATGATTGCAAAGGCCTGTGTCCGACCTGCGGTGTGGACCGCAACACGACTGCCTGTACCTGCGCATCGCTGGGCGATGCGCGGTGGGCAGCGCTCAAAGAGCGCACAGCCGATTCTTGATTCGTCTTATCACCGGGAAGTGACCCATGGCCGTACCGAAGCGCAGGACATCCAAGCAGCGCAAGCGTCTCCGTAACACGCACAAGGTTGCGCCGCGGATCGTGATCCAGAAGTGCCCGCAGTGCTCCAGCATGAAGCGTCCCCATCGTGTCTGCGACGAGTGCGGATACTACGGCGGTGAGCAGCGGATCGCGGCCCGGGAAGGCTGAGCCTTGGCCCGGATTGCCCTGGATGCGATGGGTGGCGATTTCGCCCCCACCGCACCGGTGGGTGGCGC
>JANOCB010000053.1:0-8134 GCA_031411975.1 Gemmatimonadaceae bacterium | reverse complement strand
GTGCTGCGCGATCCATTCATACTCACGCTTCATGCGATCGACCTGGTGATAGTACTCCGACAAGCCGTGCCCTTCGCGCGGATAAAAGACCAGCTCCACCGCCTTACCGCGATCCTTCAGCGCACGGTAGAACTCCATCGGCTGCCCGATCGGGACGCGTTCGTCGTTGCCACCGTGCAGAATCAGCAGCGGCGTGGTGACTCGGCTGGTGTAACTGATGGCCGAACGCTCGAGATACTTGCGGATGCTTGGGTTGATGATCGAACCATCGTACTGCGGATCGCCAAAGAAGGTGTTGATGTAGCCGGGGATGTCGGTGGTGCCGGCCATCGACAGCAGCGACGGCAGGCCGGCGCCCATCATCGCGGCCTTGAAGCGGCCGGTCTGCGACACGACCCACGACGTCATGTAGCCACCGTAGCTCCAGCCCTCGAAGGCGAGCTTGTCGGGATCGGCGATGCCGAGCTTCACGACCTCGTCGGTGCCGGTCATGATGTCGCGATAGTCACCGCCGCCCCAGTCACCGATGTTGGCGCGCATCCACCACTCGCCATAGCCGGTCGACCCGCGCGGGTTGGGGTAGAGCACCGCCCATCCACGTGCCGCCCATGCCTGGCCCGGGCCGCCCGTGCCACCCTTGAAGCCGTTCGTGTGGGCTCCGGTGGGACCACCGTGCGCCGACACGACCATCGGCACGCGCGTCCCTTCGCGGTATCCGACGGGCAGCAAGAGGACGCCCTCGACCGGTTTCCCGTCGCTCGACTTCCACGAGAGCACGCGCGTCGCGCCAATGTCACGGTCGGCGAGCCACGCATTGGTGGTGGTGATGCGCTTCGGCTGCGACAGCGACGCATCCTGCACGTGCACCTCACCCGGCCAGGTCGGCGAGTCGATCACGTACGCCATCTTCGAGCCGTCGCGGCTCGCGCTCACACCCGTCACCATGAGGTCCTTCGTCATGACGGAGTAACGCTTGCTCGCGATCGTGTAGCTGTAGAGCGTGTTATACACGCGGTCACTCGACGAGAACCGGAGCGCGCCGCCGTCCGCCGACCAGCGCGGCTGCCCGACGCTGACGTCGAACGTGGGCTGTGCGTGATTCATCAGCGCTTTCGTGGCGAGGTCGTACGTGACCAGCCGGTCGTTGCGCAGCGTGCGTGCACTGATGCTGTCCGCATGCGCCTTGAAGTCACTCGGCAGCTGCGTGAACGCGAGCATCCGGCCGTCCGGCGAGAACTGCGGCGTGCTCTGCACATCGTGGCTGGTGGTCACGGCGTCGAGGCGCAGTGATGCGACGTCGACCACATAGGCGTCCCGACGCTCGTCGCGGATCATCGGCGTGGGCGACGCGTCGAACGCCAGCCGTGTGCCATCGGGTGACCACGACGGTGCGCCGCGCACCGTGAATGCGCCGGACGTCACCTTCGTCGCCGCACCCGATGTCACCGTCACGACCCAGAGGTGGTTCAGGCGGAAGTCACTCTCGTACACCTTGGCGTCGTCGCGGCGTCGGGCGCGCGCCTCGACCTCGCGCGTCAGCGTGTCGGGCGTCACGATGGCGATGCGGCTCGCGTCGGGTGACCACGCGAACGCCACCACGCCATCACGCACCGTGGTGAGCTGCTTCGCCTCGCCACCATCAGCCGGCAGCAGCCAGACCTGCGGCTTCGGGGCATCGTCTCCCGTGCCTGTGCCGCGCGCCGATACGAACGCGATGGTCCGGCCGTCCGGCGACCACGCCGGCTGTGACTCGCCACGCTCGCCGAACGTGAGCTGTCGCGCCGCGCCGCCAGCGAACGGTACGATCCAGATGTGCGCCCGCCGGTCATGCTTGTCGCCGAGCACCGTGTCCGCCTTGGCGTTGGGGTGCTCCCAGCCGGCGACGGTGTAGAGGATGCGGTCACCAGCGGGTGCGATCGCGACGCCGCCAACGGACTGCAGGCGCAGGAGATCGGCGTCGGTCAGCCCGCGTGACTGCGCGGGCAGCGAGCCGTTCCAGAGCGCGACGAGTGTGGGGAGCAGGAGTGTGCGTGACAGGCGCGGCATGGACCCAGGCGGTAGGGGGAGTGGACCTGACGGACACGAAGCTACGCGCGGCGCTGGAGCGCGTGGGCGACGTGGGGCAAACGTCTGCTACGCGACGCGAGCGACACGTGCGGGTTCGCGCATTCAAAGCGACCTGAACTAGGGTTCCGGGGACAGTAGGGTTGGGGACAGTAGGGTTCCGGGGACAGTGCACCGATCCCCGAGGCGGCGTTACGGGGTTCCGGGGACAGTGCACCGATCCCCCATGGCGGCCGCCCCGCAGGCATTACGGGGGCATTACGGGGACAGTGCACCGATCCCCCATGGCGTTCGCCCCGCGCGCTGCACGAATACGTACCGATTCGCGTGATCACGGGGGGCGCTCACAGGCCACCGCGCCGATGATATGTCGTGGCTCAGCCGACCGCGGCGCAGGTCGGCGAGCCCTTTCGCATCCGTTGCGCCGCCACGAATACGCATGGAGAGTGCTGTGGCTCGACTCGCACGCGTCGTCATTCCCGGTATGGCGCACCATGTGACCCAGCGCGGGAATGGACGGCAGCAGACATTCTTCGGTGATGATGATTACCGGCTCTACCTCCGCTTGCTGCGCGGCGCGTGCGAGTGCAGTGCGGTGCAGTGTCTCGCGTACTGCCTGATGCCCAATCATACGCACCTGATCCTCGTGCCGGCCTCCGAAACGGGACTTGCCACATGTCTGGCACGGGTGCACGGCACGTACGCCGCGATCCTCAATGCGAGCCGCCGGCGGAGTGGTCATTTCTGGCAGGGGCGGTATTACTCCACGGTCATGGATGCGGCGCATCGGTATGAGGCGCTTCGCTACGTGCTGCTCAATCCGGTGCGCGGGGGGCTGGTGGCATCGGCGGGTGCGTGGCGTTGGTCGAGTGCCGCGACGTACCTGAGCGGCGTCAACGACGACCTGACCAACGCGGCGCCGATGTGCCAGGAGATTGGCGATGTCGCGACCTACCTGGAGGCCGCCCCGGACCACGAGCGCGTGGCGCGATTGCGCACGAGCTCGCGAACCGGGCGCCCCGCTGCGCTGCCCGCAATGCTTCCACAACTCGAGGCCTTGACGGGACGTCGCCTCGCGCGGCGTCCACCAGGACCGTCCGCGCGCGGCGTGCGGCAGGGGTAAGGTTTACCTCGCTGATTCGCATTGATCGGGGATCGGTGCACTGTCCCCGTATCTCCCGTATCTCCCCCCTCGTATCTCCCCCCTCGGGGATCGGTGCACTGTCACCGTATCTCGCGCACTGTCCCCGTATCACACGTCTGTCGAGTTCGGTAGTCCCGGCCGACGGCGCGACGTGTCCCAGAGCGGCGACTGTTACCGGCGTGCCAAATCGCTGCGATCAGTGCACTGTCACCGAAACTGTCACCGAAACTGCGAAATCGCGGCACCGGCGACGTGCTGGTGCAGTTGATCACGTCTACACAAGCACCTGTGAGCAGCGCTCTCACCTGCTGGTATCCGGGGCGTGTGTGCCTGCGCGCACGCGACAGCGGCGTTGGCGCTCGGACTTCCCGACACGGAGTCCGTTGACGCCGAGGGGGGCGTTGTCGTATTTTACGCATGATAAAGGACCTCCTTCCACGTGTATGACAATTCTTCAGATCCGGATGCGGAACGGGTTGGCAGGCTGCCTGTTCGCCGCGTCACTTTCCGGTTGCGCGAGCGTGTCGGCTGCCGACGGCGTTGATGGCGTCAATCGCGCCGTCTCGGCCCGCTCCGACGTCCGGTCGACATGGCTCCGTGATCGCGCCGCCGATTCGGTCGCGGCCGCATACGCCGAGCAGGCGCTCCGCGGCGTCGTCCCCGTCGACACCGCCATCCGCGTCGCACTGGTCCGCAACAAGCGACTGCAGGCAACGTTCGAGGATCTGGGCATCGCGCAGGCCGACGTGGTGCAGGCGGGACTTCTCGCGAACCCGCTGTTCAGCGCCGGCGGTTTCCGCGCGGACGGCGGCGGTGCGGGCATCGTGCAGCTCGGGCTCGCCCTGCCTTTCATTGATTACCTGCAGCGCCCGGCGCGCCGCGGTGCCGCACGACAGGCCTATGCGGCGGAGCAATCGCGTGTGGCTGCCGCCGTCATTGCACTCGTGGCCGATGTGCGTGTCGCGTACGCCGAAGCACAGGCGGCGGAGCAAATGGAAGAACTGCGTGCCACGGTGCTGCAGGCGACGGAGGCCAGCGCCATCGCGGCGAGCGCCCTGCACGACGCCGGCAACGTCTCGGATTTCGACCTTGCGCAGCAGCAGGCGATGGCCGCTGATGCGCGCCTGGCGTTGTTCACCGCGCGTGGTGAGCGTCGCGCGCATTTCGCCGCGCTCGCCCGCGTGATGGGCGTCACGAGTGACACGTCGTGGACACCGTCGCCGCGCCTCGGCATGCCGACGGATACGCTGTCACCGGTGCCGCTGCTCGCGCCCCTTGCGCAGGCACGGAATCTGGAACTGCGCGCGGCCTTCGAATCCGCTGCGGCCGCCGGTCGCCTCGCCGGACTGGCGAACACGTTCGCGCTCCTACCCGATGGCAGCATCGGCGTGGGACGTGAGACCGATCCGGACGGCCGCTTCACGGGCGCGACGCTCACTGTGCCGTTGCCGCTCTTCGATCAGGGCCAGGGGCGTGTCGCTCGCGCACGTGCCACATTCCGACAGGCGGTGGACCGCCACGACGCGCTGGCCGTCGAGATTGCCGCCGACGTCGAGGCGCTTGCGGCCCGAGTCGAGGCAGCGCGGGAGCGCGCGTTGCATCTGCAGCGCACGGTCCTGCCGCTCCGCGCCAAGCTGGTCGCCGAGTCGCAGCGCTTCGTGAATGCGATGGAGCAGAGCGTGTTCACGCTGCTCCTCGCCCGTCAGGCCGAAATCGACGCCGGACAGGCCTACGTCGAAGCACTACGTGACTACTGGAGCCTGCGCGCGCGGCTCGAGCAAGCCGTTGGCGGCACGTTCCAGCCGCTGACACAGGCCGAACAGGCACAGGGCGGTGTACAACCACCGATGCGATCCCCGAGGACGCCATGAGCGACACACCAATCTCGCGTCGTGCCCTGCTGGAGCAGGGCGTGACAGCGCTGGCCGCCACCGCTGCCGCGGCCTCGCTCGTGCAGGCGCAGCATGCCGGCATGCACATGCCGGAGCCGGCAGCGCCCCCGACGACTCCAGTGCAGCCGGCGCGCTCCCGTCGATCGAAAGTTCGACTCTCGCCCGGGCAGCCGGGCCGCGACTACACGCCGGTCATCACGCCGAACGGCACGACGCTCCCATTTCGTGTCGTGGACCGCGTGAAGGTCTTCCATCTGACGGCCGGTGAGGTTCAGCACGAGTTCGCACCAGGCCTGAAGGCAACCTGCTGGGGGTACAATGGACGGACGCCCGGCCCCACCATCGAGGCCGTCGAGGGCGACCGCGTCCGGATCTATGTCACCAATCAGCTGCCCGAGCCGACGAGTGTGCACTGGCACGGGCTCTTCGTGCCATCAGGGATGGACGGGGTGTCCGGCGTCAGTCAGGCGCCGATTCCGACCGGCGAGACCTTCGTGTACGAGTTCGATCTCGACCAGTACGGCACCTACATGTACCACCCGCACTATGACGAGATGACGCAGCAGGCCCTCGGCATGATGGGCATGTTCGTCATCCATCAGCGCGGGGCACGGCGCCGTCCGGACAAGGATTTCGTGATGCTGTCGAGTGAGTGGAAGATCGCGCTGGGGACGGCGCGACCCGATCCGAACGAAATGACCGAGTTCAACGTGCTCACGTTCAACAGCAAGGCGTTCCCGGGGACGGCGCCGCTCGTGATTCAGCGCGGCGACGACGTGCGCATCCGCTTCGGAAATCTCAGCGCGATGAGCCATCATCCCATTCACGTGCACGGGCTCGCGTGGCGCGTCGTGGGTACGGACGGCGGTCCGGTCGAGCGCACCGCGCAGCGCCCGGAGAGTACGACGCTCGTGCCGGTCGGAACGACGCGCACGGTCGAGTTTTCCGCCGACGTATCGGGAGACTGGTCGATGCATTGCCACATGACGCACCACACCATGACACAGATGGGCCACAGCGGTGTCAATCTCGTTGGCGTTGACGAGACGAAGATCGATGCGGCCGCGGCGCCACTGCTCCCGCAGTACATGACCATGGGGCAGACGGGCATGGGCGATCACGGCGCGATGAAGATGCCGGTGCCGCGCAACTCGATCCCGATGCAGGGGGCACCAGGGCCGAAGGGACATGTCGACATGGGTGGCATGTTCACCGTCCTGAAGGTTCGGGATCGTGTCACGGACCAGACCGACCCGGGATGGTACGCCGACCCTCCGGGCACGGTGGCGCGGGCTGCGACGCCCGACGAACTGAAACGGGACGGCATCGTCGTCTGACGGGCTTCGCGCCGTTCGCTGCATGAACCACATCACTGCGGGCCTGTGCTCGCTGCGCCTTTCCTTCCAGACACGAGTTTCTCACATGCGTCGTTCGCTCATGCTGCGCCGGATCGTGGTTGCCACGGCTCTCCTCGCGGCGCCGGCATATGCCATGCTGCATCCGCGACTGGTGTCGGCTGTGCCGGCGGTGAACAGCACCGTGACTGTTGGACCGACGGTGCTGCGACTGACGTTCCAGGAAGCGCTCGAGCCGGCGATGAGCCGGATCACGATGGTCGATTCCGCACGACGAGCTGTTTCGCTGAATGCCGTCGCTGCGGATGCGGCCGACCCGAAGACGCTCGTGACGACGCTCAAGGCGCCGGTTGGACCGGGACGATACACGGTGACGTGGCAGGCTGCCGGCGCCGACGGACATCCCATGCGTGGTTCGTACGCCTTCACGGTGGCCGCCTCGCACGCGCACTGACGGGTCGCGCGACTGCTGCACGCGATGCGTGTCGAGTGACGTGCCGATGGACGTGATGTCGACGCCCTTTGGCGTGGAGTCGCCGGGCTTCGTGGCGGTACGCATGCTGCAATACGTGGCGTTCAGCCTGTGGGCCGG
Organism: Gemmatimonadaceae bacterium; assembly: GCA_031411975.1. Lineage (GTDB taxonomy): Bacteria > Gemmatimonadota > Gemmatimonadetes > Gemmatimonadales > Gemmatimonadaceae > JACMLX01. Next base: position 1,087 of record JANOCB010000053.1, on the reverse strand, counting down.
CAGCGTCAGTGCAGCTCTTTCGTGGTGCAGAGATTCTGCGCATGACGGCACGTCGGGACTCGGCGTCTCGCGTGCGTCGCTCGAACGGCTGTTGCGCGTGGCGCTTGTGCTGCTCGTCCTGTCACTGGTCCTGCGTCTCTGGGCGCAGGCGCATGCCTTCGACGACACGACGCTCTGGCCGCAGCCGGAGATGGTCATCACGATGCTGCGCAAGACACTCTGGGGGCGCGCGTGGCTCGTCGAAGCCGTCGCGTTGGGTGTGGGTGCTCTCGTCGCATGGACGCTGCGGAGCCGCGGCGGCCAGCTCCGCGCCTGGTCTGTCGGGGCCGGCGTCGCGCTCGTCATTGCCGTGTCATTTGCGCTGTCAGGTCACGCCGCGTCGAGCGAGACGCTGCAGCCGCTGGCGGTCGTTGCTGGCGCATTGCACGCGTCTGCTGCAGGTACATGGGTGGGAGGCATCGCCGTGATGGCCATCCTGCTGTTGCCAACCAGTCGACGGATGGCGGAGCCGACACGCGGCGAGATGCTGGCGACCGCAATCATGCGCTTCTCGACGGTGGCGCTGGTCGCGGTGTCTCTCATCGTCGTGACCGGTGCATTCGCGGCATGGCTCCACGTCGGTAGCATCAGCGCGCTCTTCGGCAGTACGTATGGACGGACGCTTGGCGTCAAACTGCTCGTGCTGACACCCATGCTGCTCGCGGGACTCGTGAACTGGCGGTGGATCAGGCCGCGGTTACACACGGATCAGCGGGCGGCTGCCGGTCTCGCGCGGTCCGTGCGTGTCGAACTGGTGTTCGGCCTGCTGGTGCTGCTGCTGACGGCGATCCTCGTGGCGACGCCGACGCCAGCAGAAGGATAGTTGGCGCCAGCTCAGCGTCGGCGCTCACGCGTGAACGCCGTCCATCAGTCCGATGCAGGATCACTCGCCCGGCGGGCGCGCGAGCTCGTCTGGATGTGACGCACCACCCACCGGCCATTCGTCGCGCTGCCTCGCCGGATCAGGATCGCCGTGCCACGTCCGACGTTGTCAATCGACCGGCCATTCATGTCGGCCTTGAGCGTGTAGCGGAAGGTCGTCCATGCG
>JANOCB010000052.1:0-19680 GCA_031411975.1 Gemmatimonadaceae bacterium | reverse complement strand
GCTGTTGCGGCCGGTCATCGTCGTGGACGGGGAAACGGTCACGCTCGGCAGCAGCGGCATGGCGTGGGAGCGGGCGCTCGGATGGTTGCCGACATTCACCTGTACGGTGGGGTCGTTGCTGGTGCGCGGCATGGTCTTCTGTCCATTCGGCCGCGACGCCGACATGGCGGGTGCCGTCTACACGTTCGCGATCGAGAACCGGGGCACGAAGGCGCGCACCGTCACACTGTCGATCGAAGGCGACGGGGGTGAGCTGGTCCCTCGCGTGCGACGGGCGCGGCCGGCGGCGGGCCGCCTGCACGGTGCCGTGGCAGACGGGGTCGTGGTGCTGGACCCGAACGTGACGCCCGGTCTGGCGGCTTTTGCACTGGCCGCAGATGGTGATGGCGAGGTGTCCGCCACGGAAGCTGGTGCGGCTCGCCTTGCACGCACCGTGACGGTCGCGCCCGGCGCGCGCGACGAACTCGCGTTCTACATCGCGGCAGGACCCGAGCGTGACGGTGCCATCGCCACTTCGGCGGCGATGCGCCGTCGTGGGTGGCAATGGCTGCTGGCCGCAACACGGGACGGTCTGGCCGCGCTGCAGCAGTCCACCGGCAGTGACTCGCTCGACCGGCTCGTGAATCAGAATCTGCTCTTCTCGTACTTCTACGCCGTGGGACGCGCGCTCGACGACGCCCACTTTTATCTGATGCGAACGCGCGTGCCGTGGCATCCAGCCGGCGTCACGATGCGTGACTGGGACGCGCTGATGATGACGCTGCCCGCCGTGCAACTCGCGGATCCCGGCCTCGCCAGGGAGTTGCTGTTGCGCATGTGCGAACTGCACGGGTACGCCCCCGGTCGCGGGACGCACTACTTCGACGGCACGATGTTCGAGCCGGCCTTCTCGCTCGAAGGTGCCGCCGCATACGTGCTGGCGGTTGATCGTTACACGCACGACTCGAAGGATGACCAGATCGTCGATGACCCGGTCCTTGCAGACACGCTGTATCTCGTGAACGACGAGCTGGCCGAACGTCGCCACAAGGAACTGCCGTTGTATTCGACGGAAGTCACGCCGTCGGGTGGCGTAGCACCGTTGCCGTTCACGGTGCACGGCAACGGTGTCGCGGCCCTCGCGCTCGACATCCTGCGTCGGACGCTGGATGAAGAGACGTCGCGTGACGTGCCGGATGGCGAAGCGGTGCGAGTGGCGCTGCAACGGAGCTTCGCCCGGGGCAGCGGTGGGAAACAGTCCCTCTGCACGGCACTCGATCTGCAGGGCGCTGAATCCGGTGCGGATGACCCGGTTGGGTCGGCGCTCTGGTTGCCGATGTACGGCGCCATCGAGCCCGACGACGTGCTGTTCAAACGGACGGCGCGAGGGCTGGCGGGTCCGACCGACTCGTTGGCCGCGATCATCGCGCGCCTCTGCGGCCCGGACAGCACACAGGTGCTCGAGTGGCTGCGCCGTGCGCCGCTGGATGGTGGTGTGGCTGCCGAATACGTGGATGGGGACGGGCGGGCCATCGCCAACGGCGGCGATGCGTCACTCGCCGGCTTGCTGGCTGCCACCGTGGTGGCGATGACGCGCCCGATGGCTCCTGAGCAGGGCTGAAAAGACGGAGCCGCGCTTGTCGCGTCACGGTGGTCCGTCTATGTTCCGCCTCACGCGGGAATAGCTCAGTTGGTAGAGCACAACCTTGCCAAGGTTGGGGTCGCGGGTTCGAGTCCCGTTTCCCGCTCTGATGACGATGCACCAGACGCCGGGAGCTGCCATGTGGCGGCTCCCGGTTCGTCGTTTGTGCAGGTCAGCTGTGTTGCTCCGTTCCTGTCGCCGGCAGAGGCGAAACGACCACCGTGCTCCGACGGCGCTGAGCAGTGTACACCCCCGTCGGGCCCGACACCGCGAACGCCAATCCACAGCCGACGGCGAGGTACGGCAGTGCGCCCGCGCCGAACAGTTCCAGCCCCATGATTGTGCAGGCCAGCGGTGTGTTGGTGGCGCCCGCAAAGACCGCGGCGAAACCCACGGCGGCGAACAGCTCGACCGGCGCACCGAGCCAGAGCGCGAGGGTGTTGCCGAGCGTGGCACCGATGAAGAAGAGGGGCGTGACTTCGCCACCCTTGAATCCCGATCCGATCGTGATCACGGTGAACAGCAGCTTCAGCAGCCAGCTCCATCGCTCGGCGCCGCCATCCGTGAACGCCGAGAGGATCGTCACGGCACCTGGGTCCGGTGATGACACACCGAGCCCCAGATAGTCGCGCGTGCCAAGCGCGTGGACCAGACCGATCACGGCGAGACCGCCGATGGCCGGGCGCAGCCAGACCGGGCGCACCAGCCGACCGAGTGCGGTCGTGACCGCGTGGGACGTGAGCGAGAACAAACGACTCGCAAGTCCGAAGATGATCGCAGCCATCGCGACCTGTCCCAGGAGGGGCAGTGAGACCCACGCGTCACCCACCATCACGCTCGGATACACGGTGTGGCGGATGCCCCACGCGCGTGTCACGACATCGGCGAGCAGCGCCGCGACGAGGCATGGCAGCAGCGCGCCGCGTGCCAGCCTGCCGACACGCAACACTTCGATGGCGAAGATGGCGCCGGCGATCGGCGTGCCGAATACCGCGCTGAATCCGGCCGCGATACCCGCCTGGAGGAAGACGCCTCGTTCCCCCGCGGAAAACGGGCGCAGGTGACGTACGTGCGGCATGACCTGCCGCTCGAGCGCGCCGGCGATCGACCCTCCCATCTGGACGGCCGTGCCCTCCCGACCCGCTGATCCGCCGCAGAGGTGCGTCAGGATCGTGCCGATCAACACCAGCGGAGCGAGGCGCCCGGGAACACCGCCACCAGGCGCATGAATCTCGTCGATGATGAGATTGTTGCCGCGTTCCACACCACGACCAGCACGCTCGTAGATCACGGCGACGAGCGCGCCAGCCGCAGGGAGCAGCCAGAGCAGCGACGGGGTTGCGACGCGACGTGCCGTGGCCTGATCGAGCAGCCACAGAAAGAGCGCGACGGTCGTCCCTGTGGCGATGGCCAGTGTGACGAGCATTGCCGTCCATCGAAGCACGGTCACGACGGTGGACGGCCCGGAGGACGAAGCCTCCGGGTCGTGCTGCAGACCGTTCCTCGCGGTGTGATGTGGCGGCATGGCGGCAGGAAGAACGATGGGCTGGGTCACCACGTCAACCGCATCGGCCTCAGGCAGGGCGAGCGCTCGATCCCCGTTGACGGTGAAACCAGTTTCGCGGCACGCCGCCGGGTGTATACTCTGCCTTGTTCAGGCCCGGGTGGCGAAAGTGGTGAGACGCGGGGGACTTAAAATCCCCTGACCGCGAGGTCATGTGGGTTCGAGTCCCACCCCGGGTATCGGCAGCCTGCCGCCGCGCAGACCGCCACAGGTGTGCCGCTGCGCGCCCGTCCTGTGCGTGGCTAGGTTTGCTGCATGACTGACGTACTTGCGCTCGCCTCGGAACTGCTCGCCATCCATTCGCCCTCAGGCGGCGAAGGCCCGGCCATCGATTTCGTCAGCCGCTGGCTCCTGGCCAAAGGCTGGAACGTGCATGTCCAGGAGGTGACGCCCGGTCGCGGCAACGTCTGGGCGACGCGCAAGGGTGGAGGCGTCACCATGTCCACCCATCTCGATGTCGTCCCGCCCTACATGCCACCGCGCTTGGAGGGCGACAAGTTGTACGGTCGCGGTTCCTGCGACGCCAAGGGCATTGCGGCGGCGATGATGGTCGCCGCAGAGCGACTCGCGGCCGAAGGCGAGGAACGCGTCGACCTGCTCTTCGTCGTCGGCGAAGAGAAGGGCTCTGACGGTGCACGTGCCGCCAATCACCTGCCGGCCACGAGTCGCTTCCTGATCAACGGCGAGCCGACCGAAAGTATCCTGGCGTCGGGCTGCAAGGGCTCGATGCGAGTGACCGTCCGCACACGTGGCCGCGAAGCGCATTCCGCCTATCCGCATCTCGGCGTGTCTGCCATCGAGCCGATGCTCCGGTTGTTGCCCACCGTGCATGCGCTGCCGCTGCCGACCGACCCGGTCCTCGGCGAAACCACGGTGAACATCGGCGTGATGCGCGGCGGGACTGAGGCGAACATCATTCCGGGACACTGCGAGGCCGAGCTGATGTTCCGGCTCGTAGCCGAGCCCGAACCATTGCGCGCCGCGATCGAAGCGTGGGCCGATGGTATCGCGTCGCTCGAGTGGGGGTCGTACATCCCGGCGCAGCACTTTCACACGGTCCCCGGCTTCGAGGCTCGCCCCGTCTCGTACACCTCCGACATTCCACTGCTGCCGCGCTGGGGCACGCCACTGCTGTTCGGTCCCGGCTCCATTCACGTGGCACACACCGATCACGAATTCGTCTCCGCACCCGAGCTTCGCGCCAGCGTGGACACCTACATGGCGCTCACGCGCACGTTGCTGGGGTCGTAAGTGACCGCTCCACATCCGTTCAACGGTCAGCGACTCCCCGTCGCCATCCTCGGCGCGACAGGGATGGTCGGTCAGACGTTCGTCCGCCTGCTGGCGAACCACCCCTGGTTCGTGATCACCACCGTCGCCGCATCCGAGCGTTCTGCGGGCAAGACGTACGCCGACGCAACGAAATGGCTGGAAGGTGATATGCCTGCCGGCGTCCGTGATCTCATCGTCCAGCCCTGTGATCCGGCCGCGATCACGGAGCCCGTCGTCTTCTCGGCACTCGACAGCGGCCCCGCACTCGAGCTGGAGCCGGCGTTCGCCAGACGCGGCGCCGTCGTGCTGTCGAACGCGAAGAGTTATCGCATGGCCGCCGACGTGCCGCTGCTCATTCCGGAGATCAACTCGGCGCATGTCGCGCTGCTCGATGTGCAGCGCAAGGCACGTGGATGGAGCGGCGCGATCGTCACCAACGCCAACTGCGCCACGATCGTGCTGGCCATGGCGCTGGCACCGCTGCACGCCGCATTCGGCGCGCGCCGCCTGTTCGTGGCCACGATGCAGGCCGTCTCCGGAGCCGGGTATCCCGGCGTGTCCGCATTGGACATCCTGGGCAACGTGGTGCCGTACATCGGTGACGAGGAGCCGAAGCTGGAGACCGAAGGCCAGAAGATTCTCGGCACGTTCGCGAATGGTTCCGTGACGGCAGCACCGTTCGTCATCAGCGCACACACCAACCGCGTACCGGTTGAACATGGCCACACGGTCTGCGTGTCGGTCGGGTTCGAGCGGCCCGTCACGCCGGAGCAGGCGTTCGAGGTGCTGCGCTCGTGGCGCGGCGACGCGGCATCTCAGGGCCTGCCGTCGTCTCCGGCGATGCCGCTCGTCGTGCACACCGCCAGCGATCGACCGCAACCGCGTCGCGACGTGAATCAGGATGGGGGCATGAGTGTGCACGTCGGCCGCGTGCGCACCGACCCGCAGTTCCACCTGCGGTTCGTGGCGATGGGCCACAACGTGATCCGTGGCGCGGCGGGCGCATCGATCCAGAACGCCGAGTTGCTCGCCGCCTGCGGCGTGATCCGTTCGTCATGATCGTCAGCAAGTTCGGCGGAACCTCCGTTGCTGATGCCGCAGCGATCATCCGCACCACGGAGATCGTCCGCGGTCGCCTCGATCGCAGGCCGATCGTCGTCGTGTCGGCGCTCGCTGGCGTCACCAACGCCTTGCTGGCGATCGCGCGACAGGCCAGCGAGGGCAACTTCATTTCGGCGGTCTCCAGTGTGCAGGCACTGCGCGACCGGCACCTCGCCGAGGTCGATGCGCTGCTCGCCGGTTCGCCGGAGCACAGCGAGATCGGCTCCGAGATCAGCGTGATCTTCGATGAACTCGCGTCGCTCTGTGAAGCACTGTCGGTGCTCGGCTTCATCACGCCGCGAAGTCTTGACGCCATTGCCGGAATGGGAGAGCGTGCCTCGTCCATGCTCGTGGCTGCGGCGTTCCGGCATCGCGGCATCTCCGCCGTGCATGTCGACGCGCGCAAGGTGATGATCACCGATGCGAACTACGGGAAGGCGGAACCGCAGGCCGAGGCCATTGCTCTGGCCGCGCGGACGCATCTGTCGCCGCTGGTGCACGAGGGCAAGGTGCCGGTGATGGGCGGCTACATCGGGTCGAGCACCGACGGCGTGACGACGACCCTCGGTCGTGGTGGATCCGACTACAGCGCGTCACTCATCGGTGCCGGCCTGCAGGCGACGTCGATCGAGATCTGGACCGACGTCGATGGTATGCTCACGGCTGATCCGCGCGTCGTGCCGGAGGCGCGCCCCATCGAGCAGATCCGCTTCGATGAAGCCAGTGAACTCGCCAGCTTCGGCGCCAAGGTGCTGCACCCAGCGACGATCGCGCCGGCGGTGAAGCTCGGGATTCCGGTCTGGATCTACAACTCGCGGAATCCGTCGGCGCATGGCACGCGGATCACGTTCAGCGCCCCGCGCCGGTCGGTCACCGCCATCGCGGCGAAGCGCGACACGACGATCATCCGCGTCGCGACGGGTCGCATGCTCTTCCAGCATGGCTTCCTGCGCCGCGTGTTCGAACTGTTCGACCAGCACGCGGTGTCGGTGGATGTGGTGGCCACGAGCGAGGTGTCGGTGTCGGTCACGGTGGACGATCAGGCACCGCTCGACGTGCTGCTGGGTGCACTGCGCCAGATCGGTGACGTCTCCATCGAGCGTCGGCGCGCGATCATCAGCGTCGTGGGCTCCGGCATCGCCGACGATGCCGATGCCATGGGCACTGTCCTGCGCGCCCTCGGTCATCGCCGCATTCACATGCTGTCGCTGAGTGCCAGTGCCATCAACCTGACGATCCTGCTGGATGACGCCGACGTTCCTGATGCGATGCGGGCCTTGCATGCCGCCCTGTTCGGGAGCGCCGACGCGTGACACTCCGGATCGCGCTGTTCGGGGTCGGGCGACTTGGCAAGGAAATCGTGGCACTGGCGCCTGATCGCGATGCGACCGTCGTTGCCACGTTCGGGCGCGACACTCCGGCGACACCGGAGGCGCTTCGCGCAGCGATGCCGGACGTGGCGATCGACGTCAGCGTGGCGGAGGCGGTCGTCGGGAACGCGCGCCTCTGCCTCGCATCCCGAATGCCGCTGGTGATCGGCGTGACGGGCTGGCACGATCAGGTGTCGGAAGTCACGGCGGCCGCGGCCGCCGCGCACGGCGCCGTGCTCATCGCCCCGAACTTCAGCATCGGCGCCACACTGTTCACGGCCGCCGTGGCCGACGCGGCGAGACGCTTCTCGCGTGCCCTCGGCTTCGATGCAGCCATTGTCGAGACACATCACGCCATGAAGAAGGATGCACCGTCCGGCACCGCCCGCAGTCTCGCGGAGGCCGTGCGTGTCAGTCGCGGTGCCGACGTGGCGGTCAGCAGCGTGCGCGTTGGACATGTGCCCGGCGTACACACGCTCGTGCTCGATGCGCCCTTCGAACAGGTTACGCTGACACATGAGGCGCGGGACCGTCGCGTGTTTGCCGATGGGGCACTGCTTGCTGCACGCTGGTTGCACGGTCGAACGGGTTGCTTCACCATGGCGGACATCGTGCGCGACATGACAGGAGAGTCGTGATGGGAACAGGTCATTTCGCACCGCTGAGTGGCTGCGGTACCGCACTGGTCACGCCGTTCACACCGGATGGCGCCGTCGATGAACGCGCACTGCGGGCGCTGGTCGACTGGCAGATTGCCGAGGGAATCGATTTCCTCGTGCCATGCGGGTCCACCGGTGAAGCGGCGACCCTCGACCCGCAGGAGCACCTGCGTGTGGTCGCCATCACCGCTGAAGTGGCCGCGGGCCGCGTGCCCGTGATCGGCGGGGCGGCATCGAACGATACGAAGAAGGCCATCGCGTTGTCGAAGGCCGTGATCGACGCCGGCGCCACGCACCTGTTGCAGGTGTCGCCGATGTACAGCCGACCGCCACAGCGCGGCATCCTCGCACATTTTCGTGCGATCGCCGATGCCGTCACGGCGCCCGTGGTGCTGTACAACGTGCCGGCGCGGACGGCGAGCAACATGGACGCGTCCACGACTCTCGCGCTGGCCGTGCACCCGAACATCGTCGCGATGAAGGAAGCAAGCGGCAACATTCCCCAGATCGAGGAGATTCTCCGGAACCGGCCCGATGGTTTCTCCGTGCTGTCCGGAGATGACGCCGTCACGGTGCAGATCATGGCGCATGGTGCGAACGGGGTGATCTCCGTCGTGTCGAATGCCGTGCCGAGGCAGATGGGTGACATCACACGCGCCATGCTGCACGGCGACCAGAGCGTCGCCATCCGGATCGACCACACCCTGAAGGCGCTTTACCGCGCGTCGGGTGTCGAATCCAATCCCATTCCCATCAAGGCAGCAATGCATCTCATCGGCCGCGCAGCGAATGTGCTGCGCCTTCCGCTGGTGCCGCTGGCCGATGAACTTCTTGCCACGGTGCGTGCTGCACTCGTGGCGGCAGGAGCCCTCCCGTCATGACCGTGCCGTCGCTTGGTGATTCCATTCGTACGCTTGCTGCCACCCCCGCCGGCACGCCGCTGCCTGATGGCACGCGTGACGTCGTCACCGCCCTCCTCGACGCACTGGAGCGCGGCGAGTTGCGCGCGGCGGAGAAGGGCGACGACGGCGAGTGGCGTGCCGTGCCCTGGGTGAAGCAGGGGATCCTGCTGGCCTTCCGGCTGGGGCAGATCGTCGACCTCTCGCCCGGTGGCGAGCCGCGCAGCTTCAGCTTCCTCGACAAGGACACCATGCCACCGCGGCAGTTCACGCTGACGGATGGTGTGCGTGTGGTACCGGGTGGCAGCACGGTTCGTCGCGGCGCGTACCTGTCGCCCGGTGTGGTGTGCATGCCGCCGATGTACGTGAACGTGGGCAGCTGGGTCGGTGCCGGGACGATGATCGACTCGCACGCCCTCGTCGGCAGTTGTGCGCAGATCGGTGCGCGGGTGCACCTCAGCGCTGCGGCGCAGATCGGCGGGGTACTGGAGCCGATCAATGCGTCGCCGGTGGTCATCGAGGATGATGTCGTCGTCGGCGGTAATTGCGGTGTGTACGAAGGCACCGTCGTCCGGCAGGGGGCCGTGCTCGGTGCCGGAGTCGTCCTCACGCGTGGCACACCGGTCTTCGATCTCGTCCACGAGCGCGTGTATCGCGGATCGGCCACGCAGCCACTCGTGATTCCTGCCGACGCGGTCGTCGTGCCAGGTGCACGACGTGTGCGCGGGACGTACGCCGAAGCGGAAGGGATCTCGGTGCAGACGCCCGTGATCGTGAAGTACCGCGATGACAAGACCGACCTCGCTACGACGCTCGAGGCGTGGCTCCGGTGACGACGGTGCGCAGTGTCACGGTGCCGGGCGACAAGTCGCTCTCGCACCGGGCTCTCATGCTCGCGGCACTGGGCACCGGTGACAGCGTGTTGCGTGGCGTCCTGCCATCGGCCGACGTGCGCAGCACCGCTGGCGTGCTCGGCGCGATGGGTGTCGACCTGCCGACCTCGTGGTCAACGGGCGAGACGCTGCGCGTGATCGGCCGCGGACGGCGCGGCCTGCTGGCGCCGACGCGCGAAATGGACTGTGGCAACAGTGGTACGACGACGCGCCTGATGGCCGGCGTGGTGGCGGGGCACCCGCTGCGCGCGACGTTCATCGGCGACGCGAGCCTCAGTCGCCGCCCCATGCGTCGCATCGCACGCCCACTGACGATGATGGGGGCCACGTTCACCTTCGCGGCCGATGATGGCCTGCCGATGACGGTGCAGGGAGGTGGCCTGCGCGACATCACGTGGGTGAGCCCGACCTCGAGTGCGCAGGTCAAGAGTGCAATCCTGCTTGCTGCGCTCGTGGCGGGATGTTCCGCACGGGTGCAGGAACCGACGCGATCACGCGATCATACCGAGCGCATGCTCGCGGCGCTCGGCGCGCCAATAATCACCACCGAAGACGCTGTGCTTCTGGACCCGGTGGAGCAGCTCGCGCCACTCGACTTCGAGGTGCCCGGCGATCCATCGTCAGCACTGTTCCTCATCGCGGCCGCCTTGCTGCAGGGTATGCCGCTCGAGATCGTGAACGTCGGCATCAACGAGACCCGCAGCGGTGCATTCAGCGTGCTGCAGCGCATGGGCGTGACGCTCGGCTTCGCCAATGAACGCGAGGTTGGCGGCGAACCGGTGGCCGACATCCATGTGGCCCCGTGCGCAGGGCTGCGAGGCGTGACGATCGGTGGCGACGAGATTCCATCGCTCATCGACGAGATCCCGATGCTCGCCTGTCTGGCGGCCTGCGCCGAAGGCGAGACACGCATCACGGACGCATCCGAACTGCGGGTGAAGGAGAGCGACCGGATCACGGCCGTGGTGTCGAACCTGCGCGCCATCGGCGCCGATGCGGATGAACTGCCCGATGGCATGGTACTGCGTGGTGGTTCCTCACGCCTCACGGGGGCGATCCGCGCGCACGCCGATCATCGCATCGCGATGGCGTTCGGGGTCCTCGGGTCACTGGCGGGCAATGTCGTGCAGGTCGATGACCCGTCATGTGTCGACGTATCGTTCCCGGGCTTCTGGGAGATCCTCGCATCGCTGCAGGACGGCACGTGAGCGCGCGACCGCAGGTCATCGCGATCGACGGTCCGGCGGCGTCGGGGAAGTCGAGCACCGCGCAGTGGGTGGCCAAGCTGCTCGGGATCCATCACGTGGACAGCGGGGCGCTGTATCGCGCCCTGACGGCCGTGGCGCTCGAGCACAATCCGGCGCCGGCGAGCTGGACGGCAGGCGATGCGCTGGCCGGCAGCGACCGCATCACCATGATCCCGGGCGAACGGACGTTCGTCGCACTCGTGGACGGTGTGCGCGACGATGATCGATTGCGAGCGGCGGACGTGACGGCTGGTGTGTCGGCGGTGGCGCGGATCCCCGAAGCGCGCGCCTGGGTCAACGAGCAGGTGCGGGCGGCGTCGCGAACCACTGCGGTGGTCGTCGATGGTCGCGACATCGGGACGGCGGTGTTTCCCGATGCGGCGCTCAAGATCTTCCTCGTGGCCGACCCATGGGAACGCGCGCGCCGCCGGCTGCAGCAGCGGTGGGGCCGGTCTCCCGCCGATGACGAGATCGCCGAAGAAACGGAGCTGCTGGTCCGCCGTGATGCGGCCGACTCGACGCAGACCGTGCAGGCACGGGACGCGATCCTGCTGGACACCACCTACCTGACGCAGGAAGAGCAGGTGGCGCGGATCGTGGCATTGGCCCGGGCCGTGGCGGAGCGGGTGGCCGACGAGGCTGCCGGCTAGGCCCTCGCGGGCGTCGTTGACCCCGCAGGGGCAGGGAGCTACCTTCAACGGTTCCCATTTCGTCGGCCAGACACCGGCCACGAAATTCCCTAGCCTCGGCGCGGCGAGCTTACCATCCCGCGAAGTCTTGAGCCACACTTCATGACCGAACCCGAAGTCGAGATGAGTCTCGACGACACCACAACCGGCACGGCCCTTACCGCCCGCGAGAAGCGCGATTTGCAGCGCTCGCAACTGCGGCCGCTTGCCAACCGCCGCCCCGAGCTCTACGAGGAAGACGAATACACCTCGGAAGATTACGAGCGGATGATCGCGATGTACCAGGGCACGATGGCCTCGATCGAAGAAGGTGAGATCGTCAAGGCCACGGTCATGGAGATCCGCGAGAACCTCGTCATCCTCGACATCGGGTTCAAGTCGGAAGGCTCGATCCCGCTCGAAGAGTTCAAGGACCTGCCTGACCTCAAGGCCGGCGATGTGGTGGAAGTGCTGCTCGAGCACCTCGAGGACCAGGAAGGCTCCGTCGTCCTGTCCAAGAAGAAGGCCGACTTCATGCGCGTGTGGGAACGCATCCGCGTGGCCTACGAGAGCGATCAGCCGGTCACCGGTACCCTGGTCAAGAAGATCAAGGGCGGTGTCGTGGTCGACCTCATGGGCGTGGACGCCTTCCTCCCGGGTTCGCAGATCGCGCTGCGTCGCGTGCCGAACATCGACGAGCTGCTTGGTCAGACGTACGACTTCAAGATCATCAAGCTGAACAAGCGTCGCCGCAACATCGTGGTGTCGCGCCGCGTGATCCTGGAGAACGAGCGCGCCGGCAAGCGCGAGAAGCTCATGAAGGAGCTGGAGAAGGACCAGGTGCGGAAGGGTGTCGTCAAGAACATCACCGACTTCGGTGCGTTCATCGACCTCGGCGGCGTCGACGGCCTGCTCCACATCACCGACATGTCGTGGGGCCGCATCTCGCACCCCACCGAGATGGTGCACATCGGTCAGGAACTCGACGTCAAGGTGCTCGACATCGACTGGCAGCGTGAGCGCATCTCGCTTGGTCTCAAGCAGCTGCAGGCGTACCCGTGGAAGGACGTCGCCGCCAAGTACCCGGTCGGTACCCGCGTCAACGGCAAGGTGGTCTCGATCACCAACTACGGCGCCTTCATCGAGCTGGAGCCGGGCATCGAAGGCCTGGTGCACATCTCCGAGATGAGCTGGACCCGCAACGTCCGTCACCCGTCCAAGCTGGTCAGCATTGGCGAGGCGATCGAGGCGGTGGTGCTCAAGGTGGACCCCGACGAGGAGAAGATCTCGCTCGGCATGAAGCAGACCGAGCAGGATCCGTGGGCCGTGTTGCCGCTCAAGTACCCGGTCGGCACGCGGATCTCGGGCAAGGTCCGCAACCTCACCAGCTTCGGCGCCTTCGTGGAGATCGTGCCGGGTATCGACGGCCTGATCCACATCTCCGACATGTCCTGGACCAAGCGCGTCCAGCACCCGTCGGAAGTCGTCAAGAAGGGTGATTCGGTGGACGTGGTGATCCTCAACATCGATGCCGAGAACAAGCGCATCAGCCTCGGCCTGAAGCAGGCTGAGGAAGATCCGTGGCTCCGCATCGGTGAGACCTACCCGGTCAACCTCGTCATCTCGGGCAAGGTCGTCCGCCTCGCCGACAAGGGTGTGGTGGTCGATGTCGGCAACGACATCGAAGGCTTCGTGCCGCAGAACCAGATCAACGTGCCGCTCCAGTACACGGAGCTCGACGAAGTGATCTGGGAAGGCATGACGCTCGACATGACGGTGAACGAAGTGGATCCGATCCATCGCCGGATCGTCCTCTCCGTGCACAACATCCCGGCCGACCAGCCGCCGAAGCCGGAGCCGAAGCCGGAAGGCGCCGAGCCCGAAGTCGAGGCAGTCGTCGCAGAGGAAGCCGACGAGGAGTAATCCCCGTCGTGACGTTCGCAGGTCCAGCCGCCCCGGTGCTCAGCAGAGCATCGGGGCGGTTTTCCTTGGCGTCCCCGCATTTTCAGTCATGGCTACCGTGGCGATGACCGTGGCGTCCAACCGATTGATGGTCGGCGAAGTTGGCGCGGCCTCTGCTTTCGGCTATTGTTCGGTTCATGCCTGCTCACGAACCGCGAATCCTGCTCGCCGACGCCGATCAGTTCTTCGTCGCCGTCGCCAGGCTGGTCGATCCGGACGGCGCCGGCAAGGCAAAACTGCTCATCGTTGGCGGCCGACCGGGAAGTCGCGGCGTTGTCTGTTCGGCGAGCTACGAGGCGCGGGCGTTCGGTGTGCGATCCGGCATGTCGATCTCGCAGGCCTTGCGTCTCTGTCCGGAAGCGTTGGCTGTGCCGGTGCCGCGGCACGCGTGCGGCGAAAAGAGCCGAGCCATTCGCGAGGTGCTGACACGGTTCGCGCCTGTCGTCGTCGCCGCCAGCGTGGACGAGTTCTACCTCGATCTGACTGGAACTGAGGCGATGTATCATGATGAACCATTGCAACTTACGGCGCATCGTATTCGGTCGGCTGTCAGGGAGGCGACCGGCTGCGGCGTTTCGATCGGTGGCGGCGCCAGCACTCTCGTCGCAAAGATCGCAGCCGGTGCCGCGAAGCCGATCCCCGGTTCGTCTGCCGACGGCGTGCACATCGTCCCGTTCGGTTCCGAAGAAGCGTTCATGCGAACGCAACCGTTGGCGGAGATACCAGGCATCGGCCCCAAGGCGCAGGAACGGTTGCGGTCGCTTGGGCTCGTCATGGTACCAGATGTCCTCGACGCCGATCCCGCCACGATTCGCCGGTACCTCGGCGACAAGCTCGCCGAGTGGATCACGCGCAAGGCCAAAGGCATCGGCTCATCGAGCCTCCACGGCCGCGAGCAACAGAAAGGAATGAGTCGCGAAGACACCTTCGATCACGACATCAGCGACGATGCGCAGCTCGAAGTCGAATTGCCGAGGCTCGCTGTGCGCGTCGTTGCCGATCTGCGCGGCGACGGCCTCAAGGCAAAGACGATTACGGTCAAGCTGCGCGAAAACGATTTCACGACCCGGAACGCCAGCAAGACCCTCGATGTCCCGGTGAGCACCGAGCGTGCCGTGTTCGGCACCGCGCGCATGCTGCTCCGAAAGTTGCGCGCGACACGACGGCTCCCGGTTCGGCTGCTCGGCGTCGCCCTGTCGCAACTGGACGACAGCGATCTCGCCGAACAGCTGACGCTGCTGCCAGAGGTTACGCCTCTCGTGACCGAAACGCCTCGTGACCGTGCGCTTGCTCAAGCGATGGATCGGGTCCGAGCCCGGTTCGGTGCCGGCGCCGTGCAGCCGGCGTCACTGCTGAGTGACGCCGCACCGACGAGTGTCGAGGATCGGACCGAGACTGATGGGCCGCGCCGTCGTCCGCAGAGCGCGTCTTCGAATCGGCGCTGAGAAACACCGCGGCTATCGGCACTTGTCCGCGCCGAAAACCTCTTTCATCTGTCCGAAATGTCCGAGCCGCTGTTGCCACGCTAAAGGTTCGTGCATCGGAGTTCGTGGACGAAAGCAGCCAGCCGGTCGGGATCCAGCCTTCCATCGGTCCGCACGCCGCTGCAGACATCGAGGCCATACGGCTGCACAGTACTGACGGCGTCGCGCAAGTTTTCACGCATGAGCCCGCCGGCGAGGTACACCGGTACGCCGACGCTGGCAGCACCGTCGCGGATGCGACGACTCAGCGCCCAGTCATGCACGCGACCGGTACCGCCCAGTTCCTTGACGGCCAGGCGCGGATTCCCTGAATCGAGCAACAACGCATCCACGTGCGGTATGGCGGACTTGGCTTCAGCAACGCTCTCGTCATCAAGGACATGAATGACCTGGACGAGTCGCACGGAGTCAACCGCAGCGCGCACACGGGCGAGAACCTGCGGGGCTACGGCGTCCACGAGTTGAAGCGTCCGAATTCCCGACGCGCGCAGCTGTGCGATCAAGCCATCGGCATCCGTCCGCGAAGTCAGCAGGAACACCTCCGCACCTGTCGGCAGCGCCGCCGCGATCTCGGCAATATGCGCATCGCTGATGACACCGGGGCCGCTCGGCATCGTCGACACCAGACCCAGAACGTCGGCCCCGCAGTCCAGCGCGATCCGCGCTTCTTCGGATGATGCGATGCAGCAAACTTTGAGGCGGGTCGGGGGCGCCGACGTCTCGGCGAACGTCATTTCGTCAGAAACCACATGAGATGACCGGGCTGTGATGTTCGACTCGCTCGTCGGCGCTCAGCAGTGCGATGCGCGGCGTGCCGCAAGATAGCGGTACCATTGCCGGCCAGGCGACCCGTGTGCTGGCACATCGGCTTGCGCCACCCTATTCTCTGCACGAGTTCTTCTACGAGCTGAGCAACGAACAGGAGATGGCATGGCGCAGCAGTCGATCTCGCGGCGGGCAGCGGTCTCGCAGATGGCGATCGCTCCACTGACGGGTGCCCTCGGGCGCCCGGTGCTGGCGGCGCCGTCTCGCAAGAAGGTATTCGTGCTCGTTCATGGTGCCTGGCACGGTGGGTGGTGCTGGAAGAAGGTGCGTCCGCGCCTCGAAAGGGAAGGCTACACGGTTCACACACCCACACTGACGGGATTAGGTGAGCGCGCCCATCTGCTCACCGCCGACGTGGGCCTCGACACGCACACGCAGGACATCGTCGCGATGCTTGAATTCGAGGACCTTCGTGACGTGATCCTCGTGGGCCACAGTTATGGCGGCATGGTGATCACCAGCGTTGCGGGACGTGTGAGCCAACGGCTCGCGCAGCTCGTCTATCTCGATGCGTTCCTGCCGGAAGAAGGGAAATCGCTGAGCAGCTACACGCCCCGACCACCAGAGGCAGCGGAGCCCGCGGGGAATGCCCCGCCACGCGATTTCCGTGTCCCGCCGCGATCAACCGTCGAGGAGTTCGGCGTGCGTGATCCGGCGGACATCGCGTGGGCGCGTGCCCGCCTGACACCGCAGTCCGGAAAGACATTTGGTCAGCCGTTGCACCTCGATGCCGCGATTCCCGATTCGGTCCGCAAGGCATACATCCAGTGCACCGACGACTCACCGTGGTTCGTCGAGGCCGCGGCCCGCGCGGCGCGCGAGGGCTTCACGAGCCGCAAGCTTTTCGGTGGAGGCCACGACGCGATGATCAGCGAGCCGACGCGGCTCGCCAACATGCTGCTCGACCTTGCCCGCTGACGCCGGACGACGATCAGGTCAGCGGAGCTGTCGGGGGTCGAGAATCCTCGCACCGACGGACACCCCGAGGAACCGCGCCGACGTGCCGAGTACGCCCCATCCATTCAGCTCCGGACGGACGATCCCGAGTTTCAGTGGCGCGATCGTCGCACCGAACTGGGCTCCGATGCCATGTCGCTGATAGAACTTCAGCGAACCGGCAGATTGCTGCCCTACGTAGCCGACCCCGAAGTCGAGCCGCATCCAGTCGATGCTCTCCCGTGGCGGCCCACCGATGAACAGCATTGCGATGTACCCATGGCTGCGCGGGGAGAGCGCCTGTCGCATCACGCGAAAGCCTGGGCCGTCGTTCATCTCTGCGCCAACCCACATCAGGTCGCCGACGACCGTGGTGCCGTCAGCGCTCTGCCATCCACTGAGGCCGAGGCTGAGTCCGCCCGTGGTGCGTGACGAGTCTGCGGACTGCGCATGCAGGAGCGCGGGCAACAGGATGAGTGTGATGGCGGAGGCGAGACGGCGCATGACCACAACGTACCGGTATCCACCGGGCGTCGCCATCGGCGTCAGGTGGCGCGCGCCAGCATGCGCGGCCCGATCAGCGCCGCGATGCGCAGTGTGAGTCGCCACGCGGCGAGCTGAGCGCCACGTACACTGCGCAGGTCAACTGCGTGGTATTCCACCGTGGCCACGCCACCGCGCGAGGCCTTGAACCCCGGAGCGCCGCTGGAGGCATGAATGCGCAGTCCGCGCCGTCGTGCGGCGTGCATCGTGAGCAGGCTCAATCGCCGATACAGGCCCAGCGCCTGTGGCAGCGTCGTGTCGTATCCGAACACCGGATTCGTCATGACGTCATCGATCGCGTATGACAGATATGCCGCGACGAGGCGCCCTTCGTGCACGATGCCCTCGCCCGCGAATTCGCCTGCCGCCATCGCATGTGCCAGCCACGCCGGGGCGAAGTCGGGATTCAGCGTGCTGTGCTTCTCGCCGTAGAGCTGCCAGTAGAGTGCCGCGATGTCAGGAGCATCCGTGGGAGACAGCATCCTGATCGTCAGGGGCGACTCGCGTGCCAGCCTCAGGTCGTTGCGCACGTTCCGGATGTTCCAGAACGCATCGTCACGCGGATCCTGATGGAACACCAGTCGGCTCGTCATCAGCGGCATGCCGAGCGCACGGCACTGTGTGAGCAGGGCCGGCGTGTGGACTTCGTCAAGACTGCGGATCACGATCGGCATGCCACGAAACGTCGCCCGTGCAACATCGACTGCACGATGCCACTCGACCGGCGAACGGCGATGATGCAACACGGTGGACACGGGCAGGGCATCGAGCACGACGATCGGATCGAGCCGTCGCAGGATCGGACCGAGACACTGCACGCCCAGCATCGACGTACGTCGGATGACACCTGCCGGCAGCCGGCGCGTCTCTTCGCGCGCGTAGTCGAGATATTGCCCCGTCGCACTGACCACATAGCAGTTGCGGGGCTGCGCGCGTGTCACCGCGACGGGCCATCGGACCCCGTCCACATCGAGCCAGACCGCGTCGGCGTGGATGTTCGCGGCGCACCAGCGGCTGCCGTGCTCCACGAGTGGGTTCCAGAGCACGTCCGCGACAGGTGGCGTCACTCGCCGTTCCATTCGATGTCGCGTGTACTGACCGCACGGGGATCGGTGCGTAGCCAGGCCGCACGCGCCAGCAGGTGGCCCCATGACACCAGTTGCAGCCTCCTTGGCCACGGGTCGTCGTCGGCATCGAGCAGACCGGCACCGTGGCCGCGGAGCGTTCCGTATGACAGCAGGGCGAGGCGACTCCGGAAATGCAGCCCCTCGGGCGGTTCCAGCAGCGCATCGTCGCCCGAGTGCACACCCAGCAATCGGTCTGCGGCGTCGGGCATGCCGCGGAAGCAGTGAACGCCGCTCGTCAGTCGTGGATTGCACTCGATCGCGCGCAGCCCGTTCGCCGTCTCGATGAAGTCGAACGCGAACTGTCCGCTCAGCGCATGATGTGCGATGAATGTTCGCACCCACTGCAGCACCGCCTCGTGTCGCACACTGTGAAAGCTGATTGCCGCGCCGCGCGCACCGGCGGTGGCATCGACTGCGTAAGTGGCGTGTGCGGTGACACGGCCATTTGTGGCCACACTCCACGTGCAGAGCGCCTGACCGGGAAGGAACTCCTGCGCGATCCAGTCATCCGACAGCGCGACCGGTGGCATCGGCTCGCCGGATGCCCACACGCGAACACGCGTCGCGAAACGGGAGAAGCGTGGCTTCAGCGCGTATCGACCGGTGGGCAACGCCTCGAGCGTCGACACACCGTTGCGCAGGACGGTGGTGGCCGGCGCCACGAGTCCGGCCTCCTCACACGCCGCAATGAAGCGCCACTTGTCGTGCAGTGCCGCCAGCCGGTCGCGGGGTTCCGCCACCACCCGGGCCGACAGCAGCGGCGCGACCGCCGCAAGGTGGAACACCTCCTCGCAGGTCGGCACGATCACCTCGATGCCGTGGTCCGTCACCAGGCGCTGGAGCGCAGCGGCGAATGGGCCGTGGCCGTGGCGCGGCGCCGGTAGCCGGTGCACGCCCGACACCAGCCGCGAACCTCGGCAGATGTGCCACGCGGGCATGTCGGCGACATGCACCACGTGACCCGCCCTGGCGCAGAGCCGCGCCAGTTCGAGCGTTGCTGGCGCGCGTGCGCCGGTCAGCAGGACGAGCATGGCCGCATCCCGCACAAGCTCGACGGTCAGCCTCCCCACGTCCATGCCCATGCCGGTCGCCGGCAGGTGACGTGGCCGCTACCTTCCGCCCACATGTCCATGACCGAGAAACTCGACCTCCTCGCGCGCCGCAGCGCCGAGGCCGAACTGGGAGGCGGTGCTGCCCGCCTCGCCGCCCAGCACGACAAGGGCAAACTGTCAGCCCGCGAGCGGCTCGACCTCCTGCTCGACGAGGGGTCGTTCGTGGAAATCGACCGGTTCGTCACCGCACGGACCGAATCGTCGGGGGTGTACGGCGACGGTGTCGTGACGGGATACGGCCGCATCGAGGGGCGCTTGGTCTACGTCTTCTCGCAGGACTTCACCGTGCTTGGCGGCTCGCTGGCCGAGGCGCATGCGAAGAAGATCTGCAAGATCATGGATCACGCCGTCCGCAACGGCGCCCCGGTCATCGGCCTCAATGACAGCGGTGGCGCGC
>JANOCB010000051.1:0-41545 GCA_031411975.1 Gemmatimonadaceae bacterium | reverse complement strand
CCCGCCGTGCAACACCGACGGCCACTGCGCACGCTCACCCGCGCTGGGACCATCACCCGCGCCATCGCCTCGCTCCCCCGCATCGACACCACCGATCGCGAAGGGCACCCGCTCCTGCAACTCGGCCTCCTCCACGCCCTCCGCTCCAGCGACGCGGCCTGCGCGGCACGGGTCCGACATCGCATTGCCTCGACGCTCGCGTTCGAGCAGGCCGCCCGTGCACACGTCACACCAACACCCGCCCTGCGGAAGGCGTGGACCGCAGGCGCGGACGCCATTCAGCTCGCCATGCCACAGCTGCTGAGTCCACAGGCGATTGCGATCGATCCCGCCCTCGCCGACCGCGCGGCCCGACAACGCACCGCCCTCGAGCAGATGCTTCCACTTCTCGACGGACATGGCGATGAACGGCGCGCCACGGCACTCCGCCGCTTCGCACGATGGTGCCGGCACCCTGTCGTGGCCTTCACGCAGTTCACGACCACCGCGGAATCGCTCTTCCGCCGGCTCAGTGCAGTTCCCGGTATCGCCCTCCTGTGCGGCGCCGAGGCGCGGATCGCGTCGGGGGTGATTCCCCGTGGGGAGGTGCTGGCGCGGCTGTTGTCGATGGACCGGCGACCACACACCGCGGTGCGACTGCTCATCACGACCGATGTGCTCAGTGAGGGACTGTCTCTCACGGGTGTGGCGACGATCGTCCATCTCGACCTGCCATGGACCGCCGCGCGACTCGATCAGCGCGTCGGGCGAGCCGCACGGATCGCGGCACCGGTACCTGCCGTGCGCGTCATGGAGATGCTGGCGAGTACACCGGCAGGTACGGAGGCACGCCTGCGCAAGTTGCTGCACCGGAAGCGGGGCGATATGACGGAGTTCGAACACCGACAGCGTGACGAAATTCCGCGGCTGGCCTTGCTGAAACAGCTGGCGGCAGGCACACGGGACGATGCCACGCAACCGCGCCCCGGCTGGGTGACCGTCCGATCCACCCGGATGGGGGGCTCGACGCTGCGCGTCATCGCGCTGGTGCGGATGCTGGGGCGTCGGCAGATGATCGCACACGACGAGGGGTGGCTGCGCTCCGTGTCGCACGCCGATGCCGAAGCGCTGACACACGCCGTCGCGTGGCGGAAGGGCGTCGGGAAGCGCGTGCACACGGCACTCCTGGCGCTGCTGCAGGAACACGTTGACGACGAGGAGATGCTGGCGTTCATCTCGCGACCTGCCGACGAACGGCTCGAGGCCCGGCGGGCCGTGGACACGCGACTCCTCGACGGCGGCCTGCAGCAGCGACTGGCGCTGGCTCCGCACGTGGCCGCCACGCGGCGGGATCTCATGCAGATGACCGGCAGGACGCAGCTGTCGGGGATCGCCGAGTACATGCAGGGGCTGGAGGTGAAGCTCGGGCTCGCGGAGCGTGGGGCGCGTGTGATCGATCCCGGTGACGGCCGCATCACCGTCTACACCGGCATCGTGATCCTGCCCGCCTGAGCCGCATATCGGGTGTGTCTATATTGCGTGTAATGACCCAGCCTGCATCCGCCATGAAGCGCCCCGTCCTCTTCGATCTCGACGGCACCCTCGCCGACACCATTCCCCTGCTGCTTGCCTCGATGCGCGCAGCGTATGCCGAAGTCGGAGGCAGCGGTCCCGATGACCGCGTCTGGCTGCGCGGCATGGGCACACCACTCCGTGCTCAATTCATGCACTTCGAAGGCCATGATCTGGGCCGAGTGGAGGCGCTGATCGCGGTGTACCGCGAGTGGCAGGTGGCCAATCTCGCACGCTTCGTGACGGCGTACGACGGCATTCACGACCTCGTCGATGCACTGCGTGATGCTGGGCATCCCGTGGCCGTGGTCACCGGCAAGGGCGACTGGATGGCGCGCATGACGCTCGAACAGGTGAATCTGCTGTCACCGTTCGACGTGATCATCGGCGCCGACGCCACCGCACTGCACAAGCCGGAACCGGAGCCCCTGCTGCTTGGTGCCGAACGGCTCGGAGTCGCGGCTGCGGGCGCCCTCTATCTTGGCGACGCGCCCAACGACGTCATCGCGGCTCGCGCAGCGGGCATGCACGACGTCTGGTGCGCATGGGGCCCGTTCACCCGAGCCGAGATCGATCCCTTCGCGCCCACCCACATCGTCGAACATCCCATGGATGTGGTGCAGCTGATCGATCACCTCGACCGCACCGCCGAAGCAGCGTGACCGGCAGGGTCAGCCCCGCAGGCTCAGCCCGCCTCGAGCTGCTCGATCACGCCGGCCATGTCGATGTCCTTCTGCGTCAGTCCACCCGAATCATGGGTGCTGAGCGCAATCGTGATCTTCGTGTACCGGATGTCGATGTCCGGGTGATGCGCCGCCCTTTCTGCAGCCACGGCGATACGACCCACGAACGCGATGCCCTCCGGAAAGGTCAGCATCGTGTAAGTCTTGCTGATCACACCGGCACGCCGACTCCACCCCGGAAGTTTGCCGAGTGCACGCTGAATCTCGATATCGGACAGGACGGGTGCAGCCATGCAGTCGCGCTCGGTTCTGATGAGAGGATTCCGACCTCGGCTGCCAACTGCACCGGGTCGTCGCATGGACTGAATACTACGCGGTCCCGGAAACGGGGGCCGGCCGTCGTCCGGTCCCGGGCCGCACCCCGGGCCCGCTGCGGTGTGTCACCCCTTCTGCAGTTCCCTGGATAGCCTTCCTGTCATGCTGCGCGTCACCGAATCGGGCCTCTACTGCGACGCCGGCGACTTTTTCGTCGACCCCTGGCGACCGGTGCCCCGCGCCGTCGTCACCCATGCGCACAGCGACCACCTCACCTGGGGATGCGGCAGCTACCTGGTCGCGGACCGCGGCGTGGGTGTATCCCGTGAGCGGCTCGGACAGTGGGCCGATCGTGTGGAGGGCATTCCGTTCGGGGAGTCGCGCCTGATCAATGGTGTGCGGGTGTCGCTCCATCCCGCCGGCCACATCCTCGGCTCGGCGCAGGTGCGTCTCGAACTGGACGGCGAAGTGTGGGTCGCGTCGGGCGATTACAAGACCGATCCGGATCCCACCTGCGACGCGTGGGAGCCGGTGCGCTGCCACACCTTCATCACCGAGAGCACCTTCGGCCTGCCCATCTATCGCTGGCCGGCACCACGGGCCGTGTTCGCCGACATCAACGCCTGGTGGCGCGAGAACGCAGCAGCGGGTCGGGCGTCGTTGCTGTTTGGGTACGGACTCGGCAAGGCGCAACGATTGCTGGCCGGACTCGATCCATCGATCGGACCGATTCTCGTGCACGGCGCCGTGGACCGCATGACGGAACTCTACCGTCAGGGAGGCGTGGCGCTGCCACCCACGACGTATGCCACCACGGCAGTGCGTGGTGAGACGGCCGGGGCGATGGTCGTGGCACCGCCCAGTGTGGATGGCAGCAGCTGGGCGCGCAAGTTCGGCGCCCATTCCACCGCGTTCGCGAGCGGCTGGATGCTGGTGCGCGGCGCGCGGCGCCGGCGGAGTGTGGATCGCGGCTTCACCCTGTCGGATCACGTGGACTGGCCGCAACTGTTGCAGGCGGTGAGCGAGACCGGCGCGGAGCGTGTACTGGTGACGCACGGTTTCACCGGGCCGGTGGTGCGCTGGTTGCGCGAGCACGGATTGCAGGCCGACGCGCTCGCCACACGGTACGAAGGTGAGCGGGACGACGCCACCGGGAACAACGCTGACACAACCGGCGAAGACACG
Source organism: Gemmatimonadaceae bacterium (assembly GCA_031411975.1). Classification (GTDB taxonomy): domain Bacteria; phylum Gemmatimonadota; class Gemmatimonadetes; order Gemmatimonadales; family Gemmatimonadaceae; genus JACMLX01. The sequence goes on along the minus strand of JANOCB010000051.1, from coordinate 37,811 downwards.
GCCGCCGAGGGTACGTCGTGAAGGCGTTCGCCGAGCTCTACGACGCCATCGATCGCACCACCGCCACGCAGGGCAAGGTGGCGGCGCTGGTGGCGTACTTTCGCGACGCTTCACCGGACGATGCGGCATGGGCCGTCTCGTTTCTGGTGGGCCGGCGTCCCAAGCGCCTCATCAGGTCGGGCGACTTGCGCATGTGGGCTGCCGAAGCTGCGGGCATTCCCGACTGGCTCTTCGATGAATCGTATGCGCAGGCCGGTGACCTCGCGGAGACGATCTCGCTGCTCGTCCCGGAGGCGCAGGATCCTGCCGCACCGGAGTCGTTGTCGTTCTGGGTCGAGGAGCGATTGCTGACACTGGCGCGACTCGAACCGGCACAACAGCGCGAGGCCCTGCGTGAGGTCTGGGCGACACTCTGCGGGTCGGCGCGCTTCGTGTTCAACAAGCTGATCACCGGGGCGTTCCGCGTGGGTGTGTCCGACGGGCTCGTGGTGCGCGCGCTGTCACAGGTGAGCGGCGTGAGCGCCGATGCCATCAGTCACCGGCTGATGGGGCAATGGGAGCCGAGTGGAGCCTGGTATGCGCGGCTCACGCACCCCGATACCGACGACGCCGACTGGAGTCGGCCGTACCCGTTCTATCTCGCCTATCCGATGGAGCAGGAGCTCACCGCGCTCGGCGAGGCAAGCGAGTGGCAGGTGGAATGGAAGTGGGACGGTATCCGTGCGCAGCTCGTGCGCCGGCGTGGGAAGACGCTGCTGTGGAGTCGCGGCGAGGAGTTGCTGGCAGGCCGTTTCCCCGAGGTGGAGCAGACCGCGGAGTTTCTTGCTGACGGCACCGTCATCGACGGAGAGATGGTGGCGTGGCGTGACGGCACGCCGATGCCCTTCTCCGAGCTGCAGCGACGCATCAATCGCAAGACGATCGGCAAGAAGCTGCTGACGGATGTGCCCTGCGCGATGATCGCCTATGATCTGCTCGAACTGGGCGGCGAGGATCTGCGCAGCCGTACGCTGGATGAGCGGCGGTCACTGCTGGCCGACGTCGTCGCGGCGCTGCCGATCGGCGGCACGCTGCACATGTCGCCTGTGATCATCGCCGACACGTGGGAGACGGTGCAGACGGCGCGCGCCGGATCCCGGCAGATGCGCGCAGAGGGGCTGATGCTCAAGCGACGCGCGTCACCGTATGGCGTGGGCCGACGTGTGGGCGACTGGTGGAAGTGGAAGGTGACACCGCTCACGGTGGACGCGGTGCTGGTGTATGCGCAGTCGGGGAGCGGCCGACGCGCTGGACTCTTCACCGATTACACCTTCGCGGTGTGGGACGGTGACGCGCTGGTGCCGTTTGCGAAGGCGTACTCCGGGCTCACCGATGTCGAGATCAAGGCGGTGGACCGGTACGTGCGACAGAACACGCTGGAGAAGTTCGGGCCAGTGCGCACCGTCACGCCGGGGCTCGTCTTCGAGCTCGCGTTCGAGGGCATTCAGGAGAGTTCGCGGCACAAGAGCGGCATCGCGGTGCGTTTCCCGCGGATGAACCGCTGGCGCAAGGACAAGCTGCCGAAGGACGCCGATTCGATCGAGACCATCCGTGCCATGCTGCGCAGTGAGCGTGAGGCGTGAGCCCGGTGACGAAGAAGCCCGCGAAGACCGCCCCGAAGACGTCACGCTCCCTTACCGCAACGTCATCTGCGCTGGAGGGGTGGTTCAGGCAGAACGGCTGGGAGCCTTTTGCCTTCCAGCGCGAAGTCTGGTCCGCGTACTCGAGCGGAAGGTCGGGCCTGATCCATGCCGCAACCGGCACAGGCAAGACGTACGCCGCGTGGATCGGCGCCGTGCAGCAGTGGCTCGACGACAATCCTGACGCAACGGCGCAGAAGAAGCGTGCCTCGCACGCGCCACTGCAGGTGTTGTGGATCACGCCGTTGCGTGCGTTGGCCGCCGACACCGAATCGGCATTGCGCGCGCCGATCGAGGCACTGGGTATTCCCTGGAGCATCGAGACTCGCACCGGTGACACCACCGAGAAGGTGCGTCGTGCCCAGCGTGAGCGGCTGCCGAGTGCCCTGATCACCACGCCCGAGTCGCTGGAACTGCTCTTGTGCCGCGAGGATCAGGACACGCTGTTCGAGACCCTGCAGTGTGTGATCGTGGACGAATGGCACGAGCTGATGGCGACCAAGCGTGGCGTGCAGGTGGAGCTGGCGCTCGCGCGGCTGCGCGCACTCCGCCCCGACCTGCGCACGTGGGGCCTCTCGGCCACGCTCGGCAACCTCGACGTCGCCTGCGAGACGCTGCTGGGCATCGGGGCTGATGGTGTGGCGAATCCCGGGGTGCTGGTCCGTGGCATCGTGCCGAAGGAGATCCTCGTGGAATCGCTGATCCCGGAGGAGATGGAACGCTTTCCGTGGGCCGGCCACTTGAACACGAAGCTGTTGCCGCAGGTGATCGAGCGGATCGAGGGGTCGCAGTCGGCGATCATCTTCACCAACACCCGCTCGCAGTGCGAGATCTGGTATCAGTCGATCCTCACCGCGCGGCCCGACTGGCTGGAAACCGTGGCCATCCATCACGGGTCGCTCGACAAGCAGCAGCGCGCCGTGGCTGAGGAAGGGCTCAAGACCGGGCGTTTCCGTGCGGTGGTGGCCACGTCGTCGCTGGACCTCGGTGTCGATTTTGCGCCGGTGGATCTGGTGATGCAGATCGGCAGTCCCAAGGGCGTCGCGCGCTTGTTGCAGCGGGCAGGTCGTTCGGGGCATTCGCCGGGCCGCGTGTCGCAGGTGGTGTGTGTCCCCACGCATGCCTTCGAGCTGGTGGAGGTTGCCGCCGCGCGCGATGCGATTCGTGACGGGAAGATCGAGAGTCGCGATCCCGTGGATCGGCCGCTCGACCTGCTGTCGCAGCACCTGGTGACGCGCGCCATCGGCGGCGGATTCACGCGCCCGGAGATTCTGGCCGAGCTGCGGACCACGCGCGCGTACCGGCAGGTCACCGACGCGGAGCTGGACTGGGTGCTGGACTTCATCACCCGTGGCGGTGAGGCATTGCGCGCGTACCCCGAGTACTCGCGGGTGGTGAACGAATACGGGCACTATTTCGTGACCGACAAGCGGGTGGCGCAACGGCACCGCATGAGCATCGGTACGATCGTGAGCGACACGGCGCTGGCGGTGCGCTTTCTCACCGGTGGCCGGCTCGGCACCATCGAGGAGAGCTTCATCGCGCGGCTCAAGCCGAAGGATCGGTTCATTTTCGCCGGCCGCGCGCTGGAGTTCGTGCGGATGAAGGACCTCACCGCGTGGGTGCGGAAGGCGCGCAGCAGCAGCGGTGCAGTGCCGAGCTGGCAGGGATCACGAATGCCACTGTCCACCGAGCTGTCACTGGCTGTGCGCGACAAGCTCGAGGAAGCGCGGGTCGGCACGTTCAGCAGTCCGGAGATGCAGGCCGTGCGCGGCATCATGCAGGTGCAGGCCGAGCGCTCGCTGATTCCATCCACGGATGAACTGCTGATCGAGCGGGTCGAGACGAAGGAGGGGCATCACCTCTTCGTCTATCCCTTCGACGGCCGACTCGTGCACGAAGGGTTGGCGGCGCTGTTTGCCTACCGCATCGCGCAGTACGCGCCGATCACCTTCAGTTTCGCGTGCAACGATTACGGCTTCGAGTTGCTCTCGCCTGAGGTCGCCCCGATCGAGGAGGCGCTGGAGCATGGGCTGCTGAGCACGCAACATCTGCTGCACGACATTACCGAGTCGTTGAACGCCGCTGAGCTGGCGCGGCGGCAGTTCCGCGAGATCGCGCGGGTGGCCGGGCTGATCTTTCAGGGATTCCCCGGTCAGTCGAAGTCGATGAAGCAGGTGCAGGCATCGAGCGGGCTGCTGTACGACGTCTTCGCGAAGTACGATCCCGAGAACCTGCTGCTGCTGCAGGCCGAACGGGAGGTGCTGGAGCGTCAGCTCGAGTCGAGTCGTATCGGGAGCACGTTGCAGCGGCTGAGTGCAAGTACGGTGCGACTGATCGACGTGGAGCGGCCCACGCCGCTGGCCTTCCCGTTGCTCGTCGATCGGACGCGGGCACGGCTCAGTTCGGAGAAGCTGGCGGACCGCGTGAAGCGCATGACCACGATGGCTGAGCGCGGTTGACCGGCTGGCGGCCGCAGGCAGGGAACGCATTTGGGCCGTCGGTCATATTTCCGGCAGAGCGCAACGCGCCGCCGGTGCATCGTGCATCGCTGGCCGACTTGCAGAACGCCGAATCCACAAGGACACACGACATGATGTTCGAACCGTACCAGCTTGGCCGCATCACCCTGCGCAACCGCATCGTGATGGCGCCCATGACACGCAACCGCGCCACTGCCGACCACACTCCGACGCCGATCATGGCCGAGTACTACGCGCAGCGTGCAACGAATGGGCTGATCGTTACGGAAGGCACGGCACCTGCCGCTGACGGCGCCGGCTACGCACGCATTCCCGGTCTCTATTCCGCCGAGCAGGTCGCCGCGTGGAAGCCGGTCACGGCGGCGGTGCATGCGGCAGGTGGGCACATCTTCGCGCAGCTGATGCACACCGGTCGTGCGTCACATCCCGCCAACATGCCTGCGGGCACTCGCATCGTGAGCTCGGTGGCCACCGCGCTCCCCGAGCCGCTCTGGACGGACGCCGAGTCGATGCAGCCGGTGCCGGTGCCGCATGCGGTGACCGAGGCGGAGATCACGACGGTGGTGCAGGAGTTCGTGCTGGCAGCGAAGCATGCGATCGACGCTGGCTTCGACGGCATCGAATTGCACGCGGCGAACGGCTACCTGCTGGAACAGTTCCTGAATGCGAACCTCAACACGCGCACCGACAGCTACGGCGGCTCGGCCGAGAACCGCAACCGGCTGCTGCTCGAGGTGGTGAAGGCGGCGGGGGACGCGATCGGCGCCGACCGTGTCGGCGTGCGGATTTCGCCACATGGTGTGTTCAATGCGATGGGTGCGTTCGATGGTGTGGATGCGCAGTTCCTCGCGCTGGCCACAGCGCTGGGCGCGCATGGCATCGCGTACCTGCATCTCGTGAACCACGAGTCGATGGGGGCGCCGGCCATGCCGGCGGCGTTGCCGGGGCAACTCAAGGCAGCGTTCGGCGGCCCGTTCATCGCATCGGGCGGGTTCACCACGCCTGATCAGGCCGAATCGGCGCTGGCGTCAGGTGCCGCGGATCTGGTGGCGTTCGGGCGAGCGGCGCTGTCCAACCCCGATCTCGTGGCGCGACTGCATACTGGTGCCGAGCTCAACGCGCCGGACTTCGCGACGTTCTACACACCGGGCGAGAAGGGGTACACTGACTATCCGGCACTCGCAGGCTGAGTGACGCAGGCGAAGCGGGCCGCAGCGGACAATGCTGCGGCCCGCTTTGGCGTTCATGGCTTGACTGCGGCAGGCGCGAGATCGGCGGCGACGATCATGCGGGTGCGGAACTGCTGGACGGAGGCGTCCATGTCGAAGCCGACGGTGCGTGTGTCGCGTGTCCGCCCCGGCTCGAGCCGTGAGCCGAACGTGATCCAGCGGAAGCAGTCAGCGCTGGCCTCTGCGGTGCACGGTGCGCTGGTGAAGAAGTTGTAGGGCGAACCGCTGCCTGGAGCGCCGGTACCATTCCAGTCAGGCGATGGTGACACGGTTCCGAGACTTGGTTGCGTGACCTCGACGACGTTGCCGTTGCCGCCTGCAGCGTTCCCAGGCGCCACCGTGGTTGCGTAGGCGATGGGGAACAGGATCACCTCGGGCGCCGGCGGTACCGGCCAGGTCGGGACGGTGAGCGCGAGCGTCGGCAGTCGGATCTCGATTCCGAGGTCGAAGGTGACGCGGACCTTGTTCGGCGCGTAGGCCCCGACCGGTGAAATGCGGACGTTCGATGCCACGAGTCCAATCACGTCACTGCCGAGCAAGGAGAGCGACGGCGCATCGCGTCCGGCGATCGACGGCGTTGCTCCTGCGGGGCCACGTCGCGCTGGCGGGGTCACCGTCACGGATCGCGTCCTGACGTTGATCAACGCCGCGAAGGCCACGCCGCTGTGCGGTGATGCTGGTGACGTCTCGGCGTTCCGAGGTGCGACCGGCGCGTCGGCACCGCAGGCCGTCAGCAGGATCGCGCAGACGATCATCACCGCATCGTGACGCCGACGGTCCCGGCGGAGGGCAGAGTGCATCGAGGTCGTCCTGAGCAGAGGCATGGCAGCCTCGTGCCCAGCGACCTGACGCCGGACGACGCTACCTGTTCAGGGGTATCGACGTCTCGACCGAATAGATGAGCCCGTATGATGTCACGATTCTGTGGTGGCTCACGGCAGGCGGAGCACTGAGACCTGAGCACCGCTGCTTTCTGGGAACGGCGTCCCATCGAGTGCACGCATCCGGAGCAAGGCACTCGGCGTACCGGCGGGCACGGACATGCGGTACGTCAGAAACGTTCCGGGACGCATCGTCCCTGTCACAGCGGCGTTCGCCACAAGCGGAAGCGGCTCGATGGGGAACGGACGGCCGACGCCTCCGATCACGCCGTACGCCTCGAACAGACCGCGGTAGATTCGACGAAGATTTCTGCTGGTGAATCGCAGCCGTGCCGACACGGCCGTACGTGCCACTCCGGGAATACTGTCGGCGCTGACCGCGAGGACGAAGTTGCCGAGGAGTTCAGCGGTCGATCGTCCCGTCACGGCTTCGAGGTTGGCGCGACCGGTCCGACTCGTCTCGACGAAGGCGCGGAAGTCACGCGTCGTGCGCTGGTCGGCCATCCAGCGCAGCCAGAGCCACGTACCGCCACGCTCGGAAAGGGTACAGAACGTGCCTGGCGCACAACCGGTGAGGGAGAACGTCGCACTCGAGAAAAGATATCGATACGAATAGAGCAGGTTCGGATTGATGAACGGTGTCGCCGAATCCGGAAAGATCGACGTGGGCGTCGTGCGGCCTGTCGGTGCGGGAAAACGCGACTCGTAAATCAGCGATCCCACTTCCTCGGCCATGTGGCTGAGCCCTTCGTTGAGCCAGCCCTCCTCGGCGGGTCCGTTCCGCTTCACGGCGTGCTCACCGTACGACAGCATGTGCTGCAGCTCGTGCATGAACGTCGGTGGCAGGTTGGCGAGCACCTCCGCCTTGCTGTGCGCGCAACTCCACTGTCCCGATTCGTCTGGCACATACCCGTAGAATACTTCGCCTCGATTCGATGTCACATTCGTACTGCGCAGGTCGTGGCTGAAGAAGAAGCCACGCACGAACCCCGTGGCGCCACACTGCGCTTTGCTGACCAGTGCATTCACCGTCGGGGTCAGCAGGAAGATGACGCGTTGGTTGCCGTCGATGTCGGACCCATCGCCGAAGTTGCTCGTCACCGCAGGCGTGAGCCGTTCATCGTAGAGCGAACCGATGCTCTGGAGTTCCTGCTCGCTCAGTGCCGCCTGGGCCAACGTGTCCACATAGAGCAGCATCTTCGCACCGGAAAATCGAAGTCGTGCGTTGACCGGCGAGTACGCCTCCACTGCGTCGAGCGTATTCAGCACGCTGAACGTGCGGAGCTCGGCAGGCGCGGCCGGCACAGCGCCTGACACAGACAACTGCGGCGCTCCCTGCGGAACCGCCGCGCCGCGAGGCTCTGACCGCTCACGTGCTCGCATGCGCGCGTCGAGTCGTGCCTGTGCGTCCATCGGAGGCTCAGCTATTGCGCGTCCTTGGGCCATCTGCAGCCACGCCGGATCCGGTGTGTTCGACACCACACTCGCGGTCACGGTCGTCGGGTTCCCGAGCCGGAAGCCGTAGCCGCCGTAGGGCAACGAGGCCCCCACCAGCTGTGGCACCACGAGGTAGTCGCGCCCTTCGCCGGCCAGCGCGAAGCAGGCTGCATCAGCACCGCTGATCACGACACTTTCCAATGGAGCCAGGTTGCGCACGGCGACGGAGACACCATTGCACTCGGCGACGCTCGGCACCACTGGCGCGACGATCCCGTTCCCGTCGCTGCACCCAGCAACGGTGACGAGGAGCAAGGCCGCACGAGTTGCGACAGCGAATCGGTGCACGCGGCGACGGTGGTCAGCGGAAAACATCGGGATCCTCCCTGCGTACCACGTTGCCCTGCGAGTCGATGAGATACACGATCACCGCGTAGACATCCTCCCACCGAACGCGGCTCGGGCTGACGAGCGGAATATCGCGCGGCACTATGCCGACGAAGCCGGCAGCATCCATGTATCCAAGATCCAGCTTGCCGTCGCGCGCGCCCAATGTGCCATCACGCAGGCGAATGAGCACGAAGTGGCCGATGATGTCGGAGTCCGGATCCTGTGCCTCGAGGATGCTCGTCACTCGCGTATAGTCAGGAAGTACCGCGTTGAACAAGCGGAGCACGGGCGGTGAGCCCTGCGCCGATCCGATCCGATGCACGACGATCCTGCTCAGGTTGGTCTTCACGTCGAACACCCGAATTTCCGTGCAGCGCCCCACCATCAACTCGTCGAGCACGCCGACTTCAAAGGCCCCGACGACGGTGAGCGAATCCGCTCCGAAGCCGCGGCCAGCACTCAACCCTCGGCGAGTGCGTTCGGTCTTGTCCGGCAGCACACTGTTGCCTTGGCAGTCGGTGATGTCCCAGGTATACCCGTCGAGATCCTTATCGGGGTCGTAGACACGGAACTGAAAGATGCTGGCGCCGGACTCGTATCCGCTCGAGAAGGCGAGGATCCGAGGACGCTCCGCGGCGGCCGAGCACACGATGCGATAGTCGACCGTCGCGCCACCAGTGGGTACCACGCGGACGCGCTGCGTCACGCCACCATCGTTGGTGACGGTGCAATTCGGTGCGACGCCACCGATGTCCACTTCGTAGTCACCCGGTGTTGCCTGCGCCACGACGAGTGTGTCATTGGCGGGTAGAACGCCGAGGATTTCCGGTGCCCCCGTGCGCCGGAACCGGAAGATGAATTCACGGTCTGGTTCGGCTCCGCTGACGAGCGCCGTCACGCTGACGATGCCGCGGCACTCGATCGAAAAGCGGAGCACACCGGTGTTGTCGCTCTCCGTCAGCACGACGCCGCGCTTCGCGCCGCCGCGCGGCAGTACGCAGCGGGTCGGCACATCAATGGCATCCACCAGATAGCTACCGGGCGCCACGGAGAGAATGGCGGTGTCGGTTGGTGCGATGGTGAAGGTACTGTCGTACCCGGTCGTGCCGGACGCCTCGCGCACGCGGTACGTGAGCGAGGGCGGCGGACTGGCGCCGGGCCAGGTCGTGAGGTTGCTGACGATGGCGATGTACGGCGGCCCCGCCTGCTCGGTGGGCATGCTGCACGCCACCATGAAAAGCACGGCCGCCGCCGCACGAATTCGTGCGGCGGCGAACGTTGATCGGAGGAGCGCTGAGACGACCTGTCTCCCGCGATCCCTGGAGTACTGCAACCGCATAATTTACGGAACCAAGGTGCTGGTGAAGGAGCGTGACCAGCCAGCGTACCACGGGATCGCGCCATTGTTGAGCGGACCCACGGCACCACGGTAGGCGACATCGGTCATGCCGAACGCCGACACCGACTCCGTGGCACCTTCGATCGGGCCACCGGCAACAGCGTCGCGCATGCGCCAGTCCGGCGTCACGTTGTTACGGGCACCGAACAGGATGCCATCGATTGCACCGGCACCGGCCACCTGGCGGAAGCCATTCGACAGGCTCAGGAACTCGGCCTCGCCAACGGTACCAGCAACCGTGGCGGGAGCGCACTGCGGAGCCGCAAAGCCCGGAAGGGCCTCATCCACAGAGCTTCCGAGGGCGAGCACATCCGTGAACGTGGTGCTCCGGATCTCGGGAACGCCCGTCGCGAATGCATTGCACGTTGCGGCGTCGCGGAGCGTGATCGCCCGACGATAGCCGTCGATGATCGAGTTATAGAGCTTCGGACCTGCGCCGGTACGGATCATCATCGATGCCGTGCTGTTCAGGTCGGCCGTCACGTTCGCACCAAGCACGGTGAAATTCGACATCCGCGGCGACGTCCGGAACGTGAGCGTGGTGCTCGCGCTGCTGTTGTCGATCTCGAAGGCACGGGAGTCGTCCGTGCTCGAGACGTTGCCCTGATCCTGCTGGATGATCCAGAACTGATGCGTGCCGCTGAAGCCGAAGTCGGCATCGAAGCCGTCGTCGTTGTTGCCGGTGCTGAGCACGTATCGCGTGCTCACCGTACCACCGAAGAACTCGACGCCGTCGTCCAGGCCACCATGGGCCTGCACGTGATCGATGATCGTTCCGCTGCCGACAGCTGCGAGCGTGAGGTTGTTCAGCTCACGGTTCGGCGCCACAACGAAGCCGCCGTACTCAACGACCACGTAGCGGAGGATGCCGCTGTTGTCGGTCGGTGTGCAGCCGCCGAAGAACGGCGCATTGCCCGCCTCACCCACACGCTGGTTGCAGCCACCCGCATCCGCTGGCACGGGAGCACGGCCACCGATTGCAGGGAATGCCGGCGACGGATTGCCCGTGGTTCCAGCGGTGATTGGAGCCTTACCCGAAATCCAGACTCCGCTCCAGCAGCCAGGCTGCTTCGCGCCCGTGCAGGTGAACACGATCGGCCGCTCCAGGGTCCCTTCGGCGAAGATCTGGCCACCGCGCGTGATAAACAGCGCCGACGGCGCAGCCTGCGTCAGCCCTTCGACGCGCGTACCGGCTTCGAGCGTGATGCTGCCGCCATCTGCGACGACCACGATCCCGTTGAGCTGGTACACGTTGTTCCGCGTCCAGCTCACCGCCGTGCGGATGGTGTCGGCCGCATTGATCTGGATGCGGTTGGTGGCCAGCGGGCCGCGACCGAGAATCTGCGTACCGGCGCAGGTTTCCGGATTGCCGACGGCGAAGTTCGCGACGGCGATGTAGTCATCGCCGTCCAGACGACGGGTGCCGTCCGTTTCGTTGCCGCAGACACCGCCGGAGTTGGTCGGGAACACGTTGCCGGCGATCACGAGATCTTTGTCGTTGCCGGGGTCATCCGTTCCAATGATCAACTGGTCGTTGCCGACCGCGGTGTTGGCCACGGCGATGTAGTCGTCACCGTTGACGAGGCCGTCGAGCGTCACGTCACCATAACGCAGGTTTTCGCGATACTCGCCCGGGCGAGCTGCGATGGCAGCCTTGCCGGCACCAGCGGGCATGATGCGAGCCGACCAGTCGGCGGCCGTCATCACCGACGCATCCGTCGGAACGAGCAGGCCGCTGTTGAACGTCGTGCCGACCGTACGGATCGAAATCTTGCGGTGATCGCCCTTGGCGCCGCTGGCCATGTCCGAAACGTAGCGGAAGCCCGAGGCGTACCCATCGCCACGCGACTCGAAGACGAACAGCGCGACGCGACCATCGATGCCATTCGGATTGAACGCGCCGAAGGTCAGCGCGCCCGAGGAGGCACGCTTGGCGTTGACGATGGCGATGGCGCTGCCGACCGGCGACTGACCGACGTAACGCAGACGCGCGGCGTCGAACTCCAGGTTGCCCTGGATGACGCCAGCCGTACCGGGCTGCACGTCGAGCTTCACGGCGACGGCGACCAGCTCGCCGGCCTTGGCATGCTGCGACGAAACCTCGAGGGCCAGCGGGACCGTGCGCGACGACGGCCGCTCGCCGATCGTCGGCTCATCCGAGCAGGCCGTGAGGCCGATCGCCGCACAGGCGACTACCGTCGCCATTTTCGGGATCGTGCGAAGAGACTTCATGAGTGCTGCACTCCGATGTGATGAATGAGGTAGGCCAGCCTGCCGTTGGTGTCACGCCGCTGTGACGCGACACCAACAGCAGGATCAGGTCGGACCGTGGTGCGATTACAGCGCCGGCGGGAGGACGTACGCGGCTTCGAGGTTCGTCAGGAAGGGAATCAGCGGTACCGAGAGTCCGGAGCTGCGGCCCGAGACAGCGTTGAACGTCGTCGTCGTGGTGACGCTCGTTCCCGCCGGCGCGACGCGGTCGAAGATGATCCGTGCAATGGCAACGTTGCCCGTCACACCCTGAGCACCGCCGGTCGGGATGATGTACCCGTTGAGAATGTTCAGTCGGCCCGGCGTGCCGGCGCCGATGGTTGCTCCGGGGCTGAGGCGCGGCGACGGGATGGCGGCATCGCCCGTTGCAACCGCGTTGTAGGTCAGCTGTGCGGTGTTGAAGAGCACCGAGATGTCGGCCACGTTCAGCGGATCACCTGTCACGCCAGACGTCGTCACATCGATGACCGAAGCCTGGTTGAAATTGCGCATGTCGATGCGGATGTCCAGCTGGACCTGGTTGCCCGGCAGGTTCGTCCACGTCGTGTTGTACTGGTACGACGGCGGCGTGCAGACGAGCAGGCGGTTGACGGTCTGCGTGCCACCGCTCGGCATTGTGAAGGCAGTCGAGGCAGCAGCGCAGTTCGGCAGCGAGGTCGGCGGCGTGAACGACACGGTGCCGGACAGCACGCCAGGCAGCGAGTAGGCGCCGGCGGCATCCGTCACCGCCGTGATGGCGCCGACGGCAACCGTGACACCGGCGATCGGAGCGGCCGGCAGACCAGCCGTCGTCACACCCGTGACCACACCAGACAGCGTGCCCGGAAGGCCGACGCACGTTGCGGTGAAGTTGGCCGTGCCAGTCGCACCCGAGGCGAGGGAGACCGTACGAGTATTCGCCGAGGGCGAACCAGCCCCGCTCGCGAACGTGCAGCCGGACGGGAGGTTGGACGCCGTGACCGTGCGCGAGCCAGCCGGAACGCCGGCGAACGTGTAGCGACCAGCGAGAGCACCAGCGCCAGCGCTCAGCGTCGTGCCGGTAGCACCGCTACCCAGCGTCAGCGTGACGGCATTGAGCGGACCGCGCGTGTCGGAGTCCACCAAGCCGCTGATCGTGCCAGGCGTCGGGGCGACGCCGGGAGCCAGGTCAGCAGCCACGATCATGCGCACGCGGAACTGGCCCACCTGCGGATCGATGTCGAAGCCGATCGTGCGCTCCGTCGACTCACCCGGGTTCGGCAGGATCTCGGCTTCGAAGGCTTCCCAACGGAAGCAATCGTTCGAGGTGGCCAAGCCGCAATCGGCGTCGTTGAAGAAGCTGTATGGTGCACCACCGGTCGTGCCACCGCCGGTTTCGTCAGCACCGTTCCAGTTGATCGACGGCACGATCGAACCAGCGCGGCTCGGCTGCTCGACGGTGATCACGTTGTCTGCACCGCCGATGGCGCTGCCTTCGGAGATCGTCGGGACGTAGTCGAGCGGGAACAGGATCACGCCAGCCGCCGGGGCGACCGGCCACGTCGGCGTGATGAACCGCACGCCAGGCAGCTTGTTCACGATCTTGACGCGGAAGGTCACGCGCATGCGGTTCGGCAGCAGGCCCGGCAGCGCCTCACCGACGGTCGATGCGAAGTAGTCCGACGCGACCAGCTGCACGGCTTCGCCGCCGAGCAGGGAGAGGTTGGGACGCTCGACGCCGTCGAGCGACAGCGTCGGCGCATTGCGGGTGGAGCCTTCCGGCAGGCTGATCGCAACCTTACCGGTCCGCGCATTGACGTCCACGATGAACGCCTGCGGACGGAACTGCGACAGCGGCGTCTGACCAGGAATGACGGGCGCTGCCGCGCGATCGGTGGCGCAGGCGCCAATGAGCAGCGTGCTCATTGCCGCGAGTACGCTGGCAGAACGGCGCATGACGCTCGTCTGCCGGGTGAATACTGACATGCTATCCTCCTGAATGGTGGGCCCTGCTTGCCGCCAGGCACACGCCTGCGATTGTGCGGGCGCGGCGCTTCGCTCTCCGGAGCGCACCGTAGGATCGGCTGCCGCAGTCACGTCACAGCGAGGCGTCTGTATCACGATCGTCCGCGTCGTGTCACCGCGTTCACCGGCGTGGGAAGCGCACGTGCTCCAACAAACGGGTGCGGCGATGCGCAGGCACCGCCACACGCGTGTGCGCGTGGCGTTGCCTTGAACCTGCGACCGCTACGGCAGGGTGTATTGCCCGTCGACGATCGTGGTCTTCGAGTTGTACGAGAAGAAGTTGGTGGACGACGGACCGAGCAAAGCTCCGAGGAACGATGTCAGCGTGGCCGACTGCCCCGTCGTTCCGAGCAGACGGAAGCGCAACGTGGCGATGGTCACGACACCCTGCTGATTCGGCGCGGCGACGGTGCCGCGCATCGACAGCCGACCCGTGAGTGTCGCGCTCTGGTTGACCGTGCCGGCGACACCCGGCCCAAGATTCACCGAAGACAGCTGCAGCAGCGCCGGATTCCATTTCAGCGAGTCCAGCGCAAAGGTCTCGATGGCTTCGGGTCCACTCGTTTCGGGCAGATCCTGCGTCAGGTCGAGCGTGAGCGCGACCGTCACGAGGTTGTTCACCGCACTGTATGCACCGAATGCCGTCGCCCAGACGAGTGGACGTCCGACGGATCCCCCTGGCGGCGGTGTGACCGGCGCCGCCGTGACCGTGACGGTTGCCTGATCCGTACTCGTGGCGTTGGCAGCGTTTCGTGCGGTCAGCACGACCATGTACGTCCCAGCCGCCGCATACGTCACCACCGGAGCAGCTCCGGTGGCGGTCTGCCCATTGCCCAGCGCCCAGCTGAAACTGGTGGCGCCCGTGGAGCCAACCGACGACAGCGTGAGCGGCTGCCCGACCTGCGCGGTATACGGTCCATTTGCTTCGGCGACTGGCGCCGCGGGCGGTGTGACCGGCGGCGTTCCGCCGGCCGTGATGGTCACCGTTGCGTCGGCGGTCGCCGTCGCCCCACGATTGTCCGTCACCGTGACGCGTGCGGTGAACGTGCCCGCCGACGTGTAGATCTTCGAGGGGGACACGCCCGTGCCGCTGGTGTTGTCGCCAAATGCCCACGCATACGAGGCGATCGAGCCGTCCGGGTCACTTGACGCCGCCGCCGACAGGACGACGGGCGAACCAACGACGCCCGCGTATGGCCCACCGGCGCGAGCAATCGGTGCCTGATTCGTTGCATTTACGGCACCAACCGTCAGTGTGTCTTCCACGACTGACACAGAATCCACGAATGGTGTCGGCCCCGATGCCACCACGAGTTGCGTCCGGATCGGCGACGTGGTTCCACTCGCACCTATGACGGTGAATCGGAACTTGGCGAGGTTGACGACTCCCGAGCGTGCAGGGCCGGTTGTCGCCGCGATGAAATTGATTCGGCCCGGTGTCGCCGCGTTGACAGTCAGCATCGGCAGTTGACCCGTGATCTCCTCCTCATATCGCAGGACTGCCTCGTTGAAGAAAAGCGAGGCCTGTGTCACGCGCACGGTCTGACCGGCTCGTGCGGTCAGATCGAGCGACTGCTCGAGCTCGACCGAGGCACCGTTCGGCGCCGTCTTCGGATTCCACCGGCTTCGCCACGTGAAGGGCTTGGATCCGATCGGCGCCGTGGGAGGCGGTGTCGGTGCGGCAGCCCCGGTGCATCTGACGACGTACTCGAGCGAGTCGACCCTCAGTTTCGAGACACTGACCGTGCGATCGCCGGATCCCTGCACCGAACAGTTGGTGGCCACATCGCGCAGAGACACGTTGTAACTGCCGGGCAGCAGATTGTCGAACCTGACACGCGGCGCCCCTGTGGTGGCGGTGCGCTGCGCGGAATACGTGCGCTGCGCCACTGGCAGTGTCACGTCGGCAGCCTGCCCCAGCACATCGACCACAATGGACGGATCGAGATTGGCACCCGTCGTGCGGAGCAGTACGGTGAACGCTCCGCGGTTGGGATCACTGCAGCTGACACGGAACTGTACCGGCGCGATCGTCCGTGCCGTTGTATCGGTCACCTCGACGTCCTGCTCGGCCGTTTCGGCCGCGCACTGCGGGGCCAAGCCACTCAGCGCGACACGGTAGCGTCCGGTCCGCAAGGGGGTGAAGCGGCGCGTCCCGGATGGCGCGATCGCGGACCGCACGGAGTCAGGCCCAGTGATCACGAGTTCGTAGCCGTCCGCATCCAGCGCGTCGCTCGTGACAGCGGACGAGATCGTCTCGACGCTCATCCCCGGCGCCGGGGGCATAGCGGCCCCACCGATGACGGAAGGCGGTGACCGCTCGCCATCATTGGTGACCGCGTAGATGCGGTACCCATAGATGGAATCGGACTTGACATCGGTATCGATCCACACGGTGGCCTGCTCGGCGTTCGCGAGCACGCGACCGATCTCTGCGAACGGGCCTGCCAGGTTCACCCGGCGTTCGACGACGTAGGCGCTCACTCCACCCAGCGTCGCCGTCACTCGCTGCCACGTGATCCGGACGGCACCCGGTCGCAGAACATCGACGACCACGGCCTCAGGTGCCGGCGCAGACGTCAACGGGGTGAATCCATCGGCGCACGCCGTCGCGACAACGACCGTCACACACGTCGCCACGAGTTGTCGCAATGCACGGATGGACGTCGACACCGTTCGCTCAACGAATCGCATAACCCACTCCCATTCGCACGCTGATTCCCTGGCGCAGATAACCGACGACAAGGTTTCCCCGCTCCGTCTGTTGCGTGAAGCGCACCTCATTGTCGGTGAGGTTCCGAAGCGACATGGTGACATTCGCCCTCCCGAGTCGCTTCCGCAGACGAGCATCAACCGTCAAGCGGCCCTTCTCAAAGACATCAGGCAATACCTCGGCGCCTTCGCCAGAGACGATCACATCGCCGTAGCGCGCGATGCGATCGCTGAAGTAGTTCGCGAGAATGCCCGCTTCGAAACCGCCATCCGAACTGCTGTACAACAGACTCGTGTTGACGAGCCGATCTGACTGCCCCTGCAGTTGCAGCGTACGCACCGTGTCCGCCGTGACCCGGGCGGTCGCCCGCGATCTCACGACGGTGACATTGACGCCCAGACTGACACGCTTGAGAAGCCCTGGCAGCGCGGTGAGTCCTTGCCGGAACTCGAGTTCACCGCCGGTCACCCGTGCGTTGATCGCATTGGCTGGCTGGATGTAGCAGTCGCCGGCATCCGTCCCGAGGAATTCGACGATCGGGTCGGTGAAATCCTTCACGAATGCACTCAAGGACAAGACCTCTCCAGCTTTCGGGTATCGCTCCCATCGCACATCGGCGTTGCGGATTCGCGTGCGAGTCAATGCCGGATTGCCAATGCTCGAGCATTCGCCGGACACGGCTTCATAGGCATCGGAGGTGACCTCGCGTGGATCGGGTCGCGCCACCGTTTCGTAGGCTGCCAGCCGGAGGTTCTGACGCTCGGTGAGCTTGAACGTCGTATTCACCGAGGGCAACAAATCACTGTTGCGACGCGTCGTCGTGGGTGGCAAGGTGTCGCGACGCGGCAGATAAATGTCGAGCGCCCACGACTCGTTTCTGACACCTGCGACAACGCGCAACCAGGACCGCAACGGCAGGTCCACCATGCCATACACCGCCGTCACGTTATCCTGCGACTCGTAGGGCAGCGTGCGCGTGCCCTCACGACGAAGTCGGAATAGGGACGGGCCAAGCAATTCGGGCGTGAACACGCGTTCTGCTGGAAGCTCCAGCCAGGCAGCCCCTGGATCCACACCCTGCAACAACGTCGAGAATACGATACCGTCGAAGGCACGCTGCCGCTGGCGTGCCAGCGCACCGACCTTCACGATCGACCCGTCACCACGCAGGCGTGGCAACGGAGCGCTAAAATCAACCTGACCCGTCCGGACCTCATCCTTCAGGTTGCGAATCCAGAAGCGACTCCCTGGCGCAAGCGGATTCAGGCGGAAGACCGAGTCAGCCGCACCGCGCTGATACTGCAGCGCACGGTTCTCCGGCTCATCCCGCTCCGCCACGGCCGTCGTCGCTTTCCATTCGAGTCGCGAGCCGAGCAGCCAATTCAGGACATGATCGCCACTCAGCTGTGACTGGCGGAGCGTCCGGGTGATGTAGCGCACCTGATGCACGCGGGTGAAGGTGCCAGACGTCCCGCCGAATCCCTCGGAGAGAAGCTCCTCGGCGTTGCGCGAAAAGAGGTTCTTCACTCCTATCTTGTTCGAGCTTCCGAGTCGCGCCGCAAAGTTGGCGATGACACCAAGATCGGTGGCCGTGGTGGCCTGGCTCAGTGTCAGCTGATTTTCTGGGTTACCGTTCGCGAGAAAGATGTTCTGGAAAAACCGGTCCGGTACGGCTTGTGTCTCGCTGTTCAGGTTGGCCGACAGCACATACCCGAACGGCGCGCTCGCGCCACCGAAGCGGCCGCCGAGGTTCGCAGTGGCGCCGAAGTTCGGCGCAATGGGCCTCGGCGCCGGTGTCCAGACGTTCCTTACCCCTTCGGCGAAGATCTCGTTTGCCGGCGTTTCCGGTCCTTGTGGCGGGAGAGGTGCAGTTGGGCGACGTCCCCCTGCGTCGAAGCCGAGATAGTCGATCCCACGCCGTGGCGCGTGCGCGATGCTCTGGAACGTCGTGACCGAGTTGTACCCCGTCGTCACGTTCACGTCAGCCACGGTCGTGTTGGGGAACTCCTTCGTTGTCACCTCGACCGACCCGCCAGCGAAGTCGCCCGGCTTGTCCGGCGTGGCCGTCTTGCTCACGACGATCGATTCCAGCAACGACGACGGAAAGATGTCGAGTGGCACGATCTTCTTCTGCGGCTCCGGGCTTGGCAGCTCCACACCGTTGAGCAGCGTGTTGCTGTAGCGCTCAGCGAGTCCGCGCACCACGGCAAACTTGCCGTCCACGATCGACACACCTGTCACACGAACGACGGCGTCGCCAGCATTGGAACCCGGTGTCCGCTTGATCGCCTCCGCACTGATGCCATCCGACACACGCGACGACGCCCGCTGCATCGCCAGCAACGCATCTTCCGAGTTTGCCTTCGTCGGTGCCGCCGTCACCCGCTGCGCCTGCAGCTGCACCACCGCGCTGCCGAGCGCGAAGTTCACCGTGGTACTGGTCCCGGCCGTGATCCGGACCGCCTCGATCTGCTGCGCCATGTTCCCCAGCCGGAACGCCCGCACCGCGTACACACCCACCGGTACCGGCAGTCGGTAGCGGCCATCCAGATCGGTCTGCGTCCGCAGCGTCGTGCCGACGACCACGATGTTCGTTGCAGGGAGCGGACGCGCGGTCGCCTTGTCGATCACCTGACCGGAGAGATACCCGCGCTGCACCGATGCCGTGGCAGGTGCCGGTGTCGCAGGCACTTGCGCCCGCACGATCGGCGTCACGGCGCATGCCAGCAGCGCGCAGACCAACAGCTGCCGCGGAAGACTCAGTGGGAGGTGCAGCGGGGTGTGCAACATTCGTCCGGCGCGTGTGGAGCGCGCATGCGTGACGAGCACGCGTGCGGGCCTGATGTGTGTTTGGAGTTCGTGCAGTGGGCGGAGTATCGGTTCGGCATGCCGCTGTTTCCGCCGTCGTGCTGTCGCGGGCTCGTCACGGCCACGTATCCTGAGGTCACGGGGCACACGCCAAGCGCAGGCGCCGCCACCTGACCGTGACTCAGCCGCGGCTACGACTCACCGGAGAACGGGCCACCCTTCGGATTCGGCGCCCGTCTGGCCTTCGATGCCGGTGCGCGGACCGTGCCGCCGTTCTTCCGGAATCGCGCATTCCCGGGATACTCCGGCTTGCGCGCGGGCTGCGCACGTTCCGCCGTCTCCTCGTCGAAACGCATGCCATCGGGTCGCTCAGGGTCACGTGAGCGCATCAGCGCCTCGAAATCGCTCTGCAGCGGGCGCACGGTCAGCACCGCGCGGTCCGATTCAGGAACGCCTTGTGCCTGCAGCAGGTCGTCGGAGACCGGTTCGGCGGTGCTGACGAGCGTCAGCGGCACGTCACTCGGTGCCCACCACGCCCCAACCCACTCCTCGACCTCGAGGAGCGACTCCAGGGCGGACACGATTCGGCAGATCCGGTGGCCAACGAGCACCGGAGAAACAACGACGCGCATGGCCTGCGTTCACCAGCGAAGGGGGAGTTCGCTGTCCACGGCGTCGTGGACTTCGGAGGTGAACATCGTTTGAAACGCATCGAGACAGCAGCGGCCCGCTGTCACGGTCGTGCCACCGTCAGGTCATGCGAGCGCGTTGATTGCGTATCCGCGCCCGGTCCGCGAATGGATACTCCGGCGTAAGCCCATGCTCCCACACGGGTTGCGCGTTCAACATGCGTGCGGTCGTCAGCGTGTCCCGAGCTGCCGCTCCAGCGAGTCGAGCGACGCGCGGAAGTCCGCGTCCTTGCCATCGAGGGCCACCGCTTTCTGATACGCCGCACGCGCGTCCGTGACGCGCCCCTGCTTCTCGAGCACCTGCCCGAGCCGCCACCACGCAACATCCGCCCCCTGCTGCGTGAGCAGTGGCGGCACCTGCAGGTACGTGCGCAGCGCCGCCTCGCCATCGGCCAGGGCGATCCCGTGCTTCGCCGACAGCGTGCCGAGCGGATACAACACGGCACGATCGCCGGGCATCAGTGTCCGATACCGCAACCACGCCGCGCGTGCCTCGTCGATGCGTCCTCCGTCGGCGGCGCTCTCGCCGAGCGCGAACCAGGCACCGGCGCTGTCGGGAGAGACCACCGTGAGGTCGCGGAACAGGCTGTCCGCCAGCGCGTTGCGCTTGTCGAGACGGGCGAAGTAGCCATGCAGCAGCTGCGCACGATACGGTGCAAGCACCTCGAGCCGGTCGATGATGCGCCCTGCCTCGGTGACGTCACCACCGAGGAACCAGGGGAGCAGCCGCCGTGTCCACGCGAGTAGTTCGAGCGCGCGCACGTCGGTGGAATCGCGAGCGACGGCGGCGGTGAACTCCCGCAGTGCGGCGCGCGACGACGTCACGCGCAACGGGATGTCACGCCGATGGCCGCGCTGCAGGTGCGCCAGGCCCGCCAGTGTGTGCGCCTCGGCCGAAGCGCGCGGCGAGGCATCGAGCATGACCAGCGCCGAGTCGGGCTGCTCGCGCTGCAGCAACGCGCGAACCGTACCCAGATCGACGACGCCACTCTGCGCCGTGAGCGTGAGGCCTCCGGCCAGTACTGCCACCAGCACTGCGGCAGCCGTGCCGGACATCGTCGTCGTCCGGCCACGCCGCGGCGGGAAGTCGCGCTCCACGGCCTTGCAGCGGGCACTGATCCGGTCGGCCAGTTCACGCAACTGCGCCGGATCGGAGCTGCCGGCCAGCTTCCGCACCTCGGCCCAGAGTGTCTCCAGTTCCCCCAACGCCGTATCACGCCGCCCATGCAACAGCTGCATCCGTTCACGCGAGCGCAGCAACGCCGTACGCTGTCCCTGAAGCAGCTCGATCGACTCGGGGTCGCCTCCGTCCGACTCCAGCAGCACCAGTTCCGCCTCGAGCCGGTCGAGCTGCTCTCGCGGGGCCGCCTTCTCCAGCATGGCGATCTCGCGATCAGTCGCGACGATCGCATCCTGCAGCCGTCGCGCCGCCGTGGGCGATTCGGCACTCACACTGCCGCTCACCGGCGTGAGCCGACCGGTCGAGGCCAAGATCTGCGAGACGAACTCCTGCGGCGTCGTGGGCTTCTGTTCCGCGCGATTGCCCCGCAACACCTTCTGGATGCGCGGGTCACGCCAGAACGGCGCGTCGGTGGCCTTGTGGGCAAGCCGGCGGCTGTCGAGCCGCGTGAGCCCGTACGGCTTCCCGGCGCGTCCGCACAGCAATTGCATGCCCAGCCCGACGCCCATCAGAATGATCAGGAATGCGATCAGGAGCACGAGGACGGTGAGGATCTGCATGCCGGCCAGCCAGCGCACGGCGTACCACGCGTGCGTCGGCGGCACCAGATCGCGCAGCGCAAAGCGGGGCGCGTCGGTGGCCCATATCATCAGCGGTGCCTCGATGAACAGCAGCGTGTACATCAGCAGGTAGGCAAACCGCGCCGACTTGACCACCGCCGGCAGACGATCGTACACGTCGCCGCTGCGTCGCCAACTGCGCGGCCACCAGAACGGCCACCACCGCGGCGGCAGCGTCATCACACGCCAGATCGTCTTCCACTCGAAGCCGCGCTGCCGTGCCTCACGCACCCGTGTGCCATATGACAGGAACATGGTCGGAATCAACAGCCAGATCAGCGAAGACTTGCCGAAGAACGGCACTTCACGCACCGCCGAGCTGGCCGCGATGGTGATGGCGACGACGGCCGTCAGCACGAAGTAGGACACGAGATGCTTGAACTCGGCCAGTTCGTAGTCGAGCGATTCGTCATCGTGCGATTCACCACCGAGTGCCGTGCGCAGACTGCGCCCGTCCGGGTACCGACGCGATACATCCTTCTCGAGGCAGCGCATCACGGCATCGGACACGTCGGGCGGCACCTGCGGCGCGATCACCGACAGCGGCTTCGGGGTGGCCGACACGTGCTGCATCAGCAGCTCGCGGAAACTGCCGCCGTTGAACGGCAGTTGCCCGCTCAGCATCTGGTAGCCCACCACACCCACCGAATACAGGTCACTGCGTCCGTCGATCGTCGGCTCCGCCGTGGCCTGCTCGGGCGACATGAAGTGCGGCGTGCCCATCACCGAGCCGACCTGCGTGAGGTTCGTGCCCGACGACATCGTGTCGGCGCGGGCGATGCCGAAGTCGGTGAGCATCGCGCGGCCGGTACCGTCGTCGAGCAGGATGTTGTCGGGTTTGATGTCCCGATGCACGATGCCCTGCCGGTGCGCATGATCGAGGGCGTCGGCCACCTGCGAGAGGAGCGTGCGCGCCGTGTCGACATCCATCACCTGCTCACGTTCCAGTCGGGTGGCCAGCGACTCACCGCGCACGTAGCCCATCACGAACCAGCAGAGCCCACGGCGCTCGCCGAACGCATACAGCGGCACGATGCCGACATGCTGCAGACTGGCGACGGTCTTCGCCTCACGCCGGAACCGTTCCAGCACGCCAGCATCGGCTCCTGCCGGCGGCAGCACCTTGATCGCCACCAGCCGCTCCAGCGCCTTGTCGCGCGCGAGGTACACGGCCCCCATGCCACCGCGGCCGATCAGGCGGACGATCTCGTAGTCGTCGCCCACGGCCTCCACCAGCGCGTCGCGCAGTGCGTCGGCTGGTGCCTCATCGACCCGCGGTTGGTTCATCACGGCGCTGGCGTCCATCTCGTCTCCACTGGTGTCATGCACGACTTGGCGACCATTTCCCGAGCCTCGCTCCGGTGCATGCTAACGCGCCTGACGCAGCGGCGGCACCAAACGTTCAGATGCTGCCGCCGCCGCAGGAGTCGGGTCGCTGGCGTCGTTAGATTCCTGACGTGACGCACCGCATCGCACTCGCCGGAACCACCGTCGTCCTCGACGCCGACCGCAGCCTCTATCTCCCGGACCAGCAGACGCTGATCGTGGCCGATGTGCACTGGGGCAAGGCAGCGGCGTTCCGCGCGCTCGGCGTGCCGGTGCCGCACGGCACCACCAGGGCGGGGCTGGCCACACTCGATGCGGCGCTGCGGCGCACCAACGCGGCACAGCTGATCGTGCTGGGGGATCTCTGGCATGCACGGGCCGGCATGGCGCCCGGCACGGTGCAGACGATCGAAGCGTGGCGCGACACCTGTCGCGCGCTGCCGATCACACTCGTGCGCGGCAACCACGACCTGCACGCCGGCGATCCCCCCGCCTCACTCGGCATCACCTGCGTCGATGCCCCGATGCCGTTCGGGCCATTCGCGCTCTGTCACCATCCGTGCGAGCACGACACCCGCTACGTCCTGGCCGGACACGTGCATCCGGTGGCACAGCTCTTCGGGCGTGGGCGTCAGAAGCTGACGTTGCCCTGCTTTGCGTTCGGTAGTCACGGCGGTCTGCTGCCGGCCTTCGGTGAGTTCACCGGCGGCGCGATCATCGATCGCCGTGACTACCGCGAGGTGCACGTGATCGCCGACGACACAGTGGTCGCGCTGCCATCGACGGCAAGCGTTCAGGCGCCGTACGTCACGCCCGGATAGAGCACGGCCAGCGATCCGTTGAACAACGGCCGGAAGATGTAGCCGAACACCTGCCAGGCGATGAAATACCCGACGAAGTTCAGCGCCGGCGTCCGCCAGATCAGGTTCTGCCACACGCGCCCATTCTTCTCGCCGACGATGAGCGGAATCGCGGCGCTGCCGTCCATCGGCGGAAAGGGCAGCAGGTTGAACGCCGCCAGCAGCAGGTTCATCGAGAACATCGTCCCGAGGAAGAACGCGACGGCCGTGAGCGCCCCGCTGGTGCCCACGGTGCCGACGATGTGCCCGAAAGTGATCGAGTCGGGCGGCTGGAAGATGCCGGCCATGCCGCCCACCTTGATCGCGATCCCCGCCAGCAGCATCAGCAGCAGGTTCGCACCCGGGCCCGCCAGCGCCATCCACGCGGAACGCTTCGGATACTTCCGGGCCCACTCCGGATCGTACGGCGCACTGGCGAATCCGATCGGGAAGCCCATCGTCAGCGCCGTGAGCAGCGGCAGGATCACCATGCCGAACGGTTCGCGGCGGATGTGCGGCATCGGATCGAGTGAGACCTGTCCACCGTGATATGCCGTCAGATCGCCACCGAGCTTCGCGGCCCACGCATGCGCGGCCTCGTGCAGCGTGGTGGAGAACAGGAACACGACGTAGAACGTCAGCCCTTCGCCAATGTCGTTCATGCGGGGATGGTGCGGGTGATCTGCATGGGTGAAGGCTAGTTGTTCGACCTTCGGAGCGCATCATCCGGCTGGCGGTGTTCCCCGTGAGAACAGTTACGATGGTGCGCAGAGCGACAGATCAGCGCGTCCCGCCTGCGGCAGTGGCGGTTGCCGCAGGGGGCGTGGCCTTCTGCCCCTGCAGCCAGTACCCGAACCACTGCCGCAAGCGGCCCAGACGGTCCACCAGCAGCCACGGCTCACCGGCACGCGAGAGGTCGTGGTTGCTGCGCGGATAGCGCACGAACTCGGCCGGAATGCCACGCTTCTTCAGCGAGAGGTACCAGATCTCGGCACTGCCCATCGAGGTCCGGAAATCCTCCTCGCTCTGCACCAGCAGCATCGGCGTCTTCACCTTGTTCACGAACCGGATCGGCGAGAGCCGATCGTACAGCGCCTGGTTGTCCCATGGCTTGCCGAAGAACTCGTACTCCGTGAGGCCCTGCGCATCGCTGGCCCCGTACCAGTAGGTCCAGTCGGTGATGGTGCGATCGGTCTGGATGGCGGCGTAGCGATTGGTCCTGGTGGCCATCCACGTGGTCATGAAGCCGCCGTAGCTGCCACCGCTGGCGCCCATCTTCGTGCTGTCGATATCGGCGCGCTTCGCGACGATGTCGGTCGCCTTCATCAGATCGTCGTAGTCCTCCAGACCCCAGCGACCACGCGTGCTGTAGGTGAAGTCGGCGCCGTACCCACTGCTGCCGCGCGGATTGGTGAACAGCACCGCGATACCCTGCGCGGCGAGGTTCTGGAATTCGTCGAACCACCCTTCGTTGTACTGGCTGTGCGGACCGCCGTGGATGTACAGCACCACCGGATACTTCTTCCCCGGCTGGTAGCCGTACGGCTTCATCAGCCACGCCTCGATCTCGAGGTTGCCCACGCTGCGATAGGTGAATCGCTCGGCGTCGCTCCACGCCACTTCGGCGTTCAGGGCGTCGTTGAACCGGGTGACCTGCTTCTCACCACCACCATTGCCATCCGACACGAACAGTTCCGTTGGCTTGGTCATCGACGTCGAGACATACGCCATCACCGTCCCCGCTGAGTTCATCGACGGGTCGGTGGCGCGACGACGACCACCGACGAGCTCCTTCGGTGCACCGCCGTTCATGTCGGCATCGAGGATCGCCGCGCGACCACCGATCGACGCGGAGAAACGGATCGTGCCGTTCGACATCCAGGTGATGCTCTCCGGCTCGTACTGCCACGTGCCGAGCAGGTTCTTCGGTGTACCACCGGTCACATCGATCACGTAGATGCGTGACGACTTCGCGCGGGCCGGACGGCCGATGAACGCCACGCGCTTGCCGTCGGCCGACCACTCCAGATCCGACTCGGCGCCCATCCACTCCGCCACCTTGCGCGGCGTGCCACCGCTCACGGGCATCACGTAGATGTCGCTCTCGTTGCGTTCGGCTTCGTCACGCACCTTGTCGTACGGCAGCCTGCCGAGCGAGTCGCGCTCGAAATCGACGATGCTGTCGGGGCGCAGCTTGGCGTCGGCGATGAAGGCGATCCACTGGCCGTCAGGTGACACGACGGGGCTGCGATGTGAGTACGTGGTGCGCGTGAGCTGCGCCTTGGCCGTGTCGCCGTAGGCCTGCTTCCAGAGCTGCGACGGGCGCCAGGTGCGCGCGGTGCGACGGCTGGCGACGAAGCCGGTGGCGTTCGACTTGAAGTTCATGTCGGTGAAATGGCGACCATCGAACCGCGCCGGATCGGCGGGCAGCGTGATCGCCTCGAACGGCGGACGGGCCAGCACCGGCATGCGCGCGAAGGCGTCGCGCAGCGGCGTCGTGTCGGCCGGCATCGCCTCGGCCCACACGGCGAACGCGCCGTTCTGCGGCACACTGCCCTGCGACGGCATCGACGGCATCTGCATCGCTTCACCACCCGGGCCATCGACGCGGATCACCCACGTGTTGCCCTTGCCCTGCGGCCGGGTGGAGTTGAAGAGCAGGTAGTTGCCATCGGGCGACCAGCGCGGGCTGCTGCTTTCGTAGCCCGGCGACGTCCAGCGCTGCGGCGCGCCGCCATCGGTGGTAGCCACCCACACTTCCTGATGTCGCTTGTTCTCCGCTTCACGCACCGTCGTGACGGTGAAGGCGACGTGCTTGCCGCTGGGGCTGACGGCGGGCTGACTGACCGTCGTGACGCGGTACCAGTCGCGCAGGGTCATGGCGCGCGGCGTGGCCGACTGCGCGGGCAGGGCGCCGGCGAGGCCGATGCTGGCCAGCAGCGCGCGCCGGATGACGGAGGGTGTGACGAGAGACATGGCTCGACCGATGAGCGGGAAGGAGGAGTGGAGCGTGCCGGACTTTACGTTGTGGCGCAGCCGGGTGCTGTGACGTCGCGTACTCAGGCGCCGTCGCGCACGCCCGTATCGAACAGCGCGACGGTGGCGCCCGACGGATCGGCGATCACCGCATAGCGCGCGGTCCCACCGGCACCGCGCGGCTCGGCCACGATGCGGCCACCGTTGGCGGTGCAGGCAGCGAGACTGGCATCGAGGTCGGCGACGGTGATGTACATCATCCACCCGGGCGGCTGCCCGGCATTCCTGCCGCGGGCATGACAGATCCCGCCCACGGTCTCGCCCCCCGGCGCCGTCATCACGTAATCGTCGTAGTCGCCCATGGAGAGTGGCGCGGCGGTCCAGCCGGCGACCTTTTCGTAGAACGCACTGACGGCGACGGCATCGGGGACGGTGAGGTCGGTCCAGCCGATCGTGCCTACGGGCGGCGGGGGCTTGGTCATATCGGACGCTCCGGGGATTGGGGGGTGGAAGTTGGCGGGCGTACGCTGGTTCGTGCATTGCGAACTGCACTCGCACGGAGGCACGGGGACACGGAGGAACGGCAAATGCTGTGGGAACGGCGTCTCGCGAGCGCAGTTCCTACGGCCGTTTCCACCCGCCGGTCGTCGGCGATGGCCGGCGAGAGATCCGGGGATCCGGGGACAGTTCACTCATCTCCCATCGGGGATCGGTGAGCTGTCCCCATGTCTCCGGGCAGGAACCTCACCAGTCTCCGAGGCTCCGCGCCTCCGTGTGAGCCCCGCTGTCCGGTCAGGGGACCTCTTTCGGGATATACCGCACGCCAGCGAGTCCAGCGAAATCGTCATCCTGCGTCCAGAGCGTGCCGCCGACACGTTCGACCGTGGCGTAGATGACGCTATCGGCGAGGGGCAGCCGGTGGCGGCCGCCGAGTCGCGCGGCGGACAGGGCGAGGTCGGCATCGAGGTCGACCACCGTGCCCTGCTGCATCACGGCCACCGTCGCGATGGCCTCGCGTTCGCCACGGACACGGGCCACCACCTTGAAGACCTCGAGCAGGCAGATCGTGGGGACGACGAGATGGGCGGTGTCCTCGATGGCCGCAGCGAAATCGCCGGCGGCGGGTTCGTCGGCGAGATAGGCGAGCCAGGCGGACGAATCGACGACGTTGTATGGGGCAGATGGTGTCGGCACGATCAGAGGCGGTCGGCGTCGCGCTCAAACGTCGTGTCGGCACCCTTCAGCATCCCACGCAGTGCCGTGGCGGGTCGCAGCGGAATCAGCTCCACTCGGCCGTCATACGCGATCGCCTGCAGCTTCTGCCCCGGGAGCAGGTCGAGCTGCTCGCGGACGGCGCGGGGAATGACGACCTGATACTTGGGCGAAATGGTGACGACGTCCACCGGAGGCTCCATCGATCGGGATACCGTATGACATTTTGCATATCGATGGGATATAGAGGGGCGCATGCAGCCACGCTACCCGTCGTCATCATCAGGGCGTCATTCGTCCCGCGCGGATGACGCACCGTCGCGACACCGCTGCCAGCACTGTCGCCTTGCTTGAACTTCGGTGTTTGTTCGGTATTGTCCTGAGTCCGACCCCGGACCGGACTCTGAATCATGCCTGCACCCGCCGCTGCCCTCGATGCCCTGCGCCACGCCCTCGACACCGTCGTCGAACGGGAGCGGCCGCGCGATGATCCCGCCCTGCCCACCGGTATGCCGGAGCTCGATGCGCTGCTGGGCGGCGGGTTGCCGCGCGGGCGGCTGTCCGAGCTGCAGGCGCCCCGCGGGCAGGGGCGGACGACGCTGCTGCGCTCGATGGTGGCGCACACCCTCGCCACCGGGCGCTGGGTGGCGATCATCGATGCGCAGCGGACCCTGGCCCCGGCCGACTGGGCCCGTCTGGCCAGCCCCGCCGCCAGCGGTCCCGGCGCCATCGGCACCACGCCGCCTCCATCGCGAGGCCCGCGCCCGCCCGAGGAGGAGACCAGCCGGCTGGCGGTGATCCGTCCCATGGATGCGGGCAAGGCGCCGTGGTGCGCCGACGTGCTGCTGCGCTCGGGGGCCTACGCCTTGGTGGTGCTGGACGGCGTTCCCGCCCTGCCGCGCAACGTGCTGCTCCGCCTGACCCGTCTGGCGCACGACCGGCAGGTGGTGTTCCTGGTCTCCGGCGACGCCGAACAGGCCATTCCCACCGTCGGCGCCTCGGTGCGGCTGGGGATCCGGCTGGAAACCACTGGCGCCAGTGATTTGCCTCGGAAGTGGCGCAACGATGGCGCGATGTCGCGACCCATGCGGCTGGTGAAGAAAGGGGTGCCGGCGGCGCTCGGGGAGCCCGATCCCGTCGTTCCGCCGTCTACCACCCTCGCCATCACCGTGGCCAAGGGCGGGCCACCGTCCACCCTCCGCCTGCCATACGTGATCACCACCCCGAAACGGCTCGGCGGACATGCCGACGTGCCTGACCGGCGCGGCGTGGCGCGCAGCACCCCCATGCCGCCCACGGCTGCCGGTGGCAGTCAGACCACCGCCGGCGTGGCCCCCGTCGCCCGGCCGATCGGGCGCGTGGACCGGAGCCCGCACACGCGCCGCGCGGCGGAGTCGCGGTACGGGCGGGGGCGTTAGGCGGCAACTGCAACTCCGCTCACACGGAGGCACGGGGGACCTCCGGTGCACCTCGAGGGCTCTCAGCTCTTTTCACGCAGAGGTCGCAGAGCAACAAAGGGGGCGAGGGTCGGTGCGGCGATAGCCACTCAACTCCTCTCACACGGAGACGCGGTGGCACGGAGGCACTGCAAAAAGCTGTGGGAACGGCGTCTCGCGAGTGCAGTTCCCACCGCATTTCCAACCTTCCGAGCGTCGACGACCGCCGCCGGCGGGTAGGACCCTCTCGCCCTCAGTTGCTTCGCCCCTCTGCGTGAAAAGAGTTGACGAGCCCTCGAGATGCACCGGCGGCGGCCGGACGAACGACCCCTCCGAGCCTCCGAGCCTCCGTGTGAGAGGAGTTCAAAATCCAAGAGCTACGGAAAAAGCCGTTGACAAACCGACCTACGGGTTGCATAGTACGGAAGAACCCGTAGACAGGGAGCCGCACCGATGGACGACACGCTGTACTTCCCGCCCCGCGAACTGGCGGTCATGAGCATCCTCTGGCGCACCGGTGGGGCGACGGTGGCCGAGGTGAAGGAGGCGCTGGAGGAGCCGCTGGCGTACACCACCGTGCTGTCGGCGCTGCAGACGCTCGAGGAAAAAGGGTACGTCACGCACGAATCCGAGGGGCGCGCGTATCGCTACCGTGCGACCGTGGCAGCTGAGACCGCGGGAGACAGCGCCCTCGCCCGCGTCCGTGAATCGATCTTCCACGGGTCGGCCGAGAAGCTGTTCGCGCACTTCGTCTCGGACGACAAACTGAGTCGGGCCGAGCTCGAGCGGATGCGCCGGCTGCTCGCCGACCGGCTCGGGGAGGAAGCATGATCGCCTGGACCATCGCGCAGATCGCACTGCTGGGCGGGCTGCTGGCCCTTGCCGCGTATGGCGCCGAGTCGGCGCTGCGTGCCGCCACGCGTCCCACGCGCTGGGCGTGGGTGGGGGCGCTGGTGATGCTGGTCGTGCTGGCGGCGTTGGCGCCGATGCGAGGCATGGCGGAGCGCGTGACGAATGCGCCGCTGCTGCTCCCAGCCGCGACCACGGCAACCAACATCATCGTCGCACCCACCGGCCTGCTCGCCACACTCGGCAACAGCTGGCAGGAGTTCACCGCAGCGGCCACGCGCACCGCGCAGCAGGGGTGGAGCGTATGGCACGCCACCGTACCCGTCGGCACCGATCGTGTGCTGCTGACGGCCTGGTTGATCGCGAGCGTCGCACTGCTGGTGGCATTCGCGGCCGTCCACCTGCGATTCCAGCGTCGCCGCGCGCAGTGGCCGGTGGGCACGGTGCATGGCACCACGGTGCGCATCGCCAGTGACGTCGGCCCGGCAGTGATCGGCGTGACGAAGGCCGAGATCGTGGTGCCGCAGTGGCTGCTGACACGTGACGCTCGTGAGCAGGAACTGGTGCTGGCACACGAGCGCGAACATGTGCGCCTGCACGACCCGCTGCTGCTGGCCATCGCGCAGGCCACGATCGTGTTGCTGCCCTGGCATCCGGCGGTGTGGTGGATGGCATCACGCCTGCGACTCGCCGTGGAACTGGATTGTGACCGACGTGTGCTGCAGCGCGGCGCCAGTGCGCGTGACTACGGCACACTGCTGATCGACCTGACCGACCATCGCACCGGATTCGGTGCCGCACTACCCGCCTTTTCCTGCACGCCATCCCATCTGGAACGGAGACTGATCGCCATGACGCCCAAGCCGTTGCGCTACCCGCTCGTTCGTGCGCTGTCCACCGGTGCGCTGGCATCACTCGCGCTGCTGGCGGCGTGCGAGGCGAAACTGCCGACGTCCGACGAGGTGAACAACATGTCGGCCGCATCGGCCACCGCCGCGGTCGGTCGCGTGGCGCTGATGGACACGACCGAGATGAAGTTTTACGTCGACGGCGCACGTGTGAGCAAGGATTCAGCGAACAGAATCCCTGCCGAGCGGATCATGACCGTAAACGCGATCAGGAGCGACGAGGCAGCCAACGAGGTGCGAATCACGACTATCGTTGGCGCGAATACGGTCAAGCCAGGCGACGTAAGCTCGCCAAACATCTCCGGCGATCGTGCGAGGGCGATGTTCCGGAATACCACCCGCGACTCATCGGGACGAGTCATCGAGAACAACGGGTTCGTCGGGCTCATGGTAATCGACGGTGTCATTACACCGGCCGCGAACGTGAACACCCTTTCTCCGGATCGCATCGAATCGATCAACGTCATCAAGGGCCCCGCCGCCACCGCCAAGTACACCGATCCGCGCGCGGCGAACGGCGTCATCGAGATCACCACCAAGCAGGCCAAGCCCTGATGCGCTGCGCGGTGTCGCGGTCGTCGTTCCACTCCTGACCGGCCTCATTCCCATGCGTCCCATCACGCGCGCGGTCACATCAGCCGCCCTGCTGCTCGGCACCCTCGCGGTGCCGGCCGGCAGCCCACTGCACGCACAGCCGGTGGTGGCCGCCACCGTCACCGTGCCGCCGGGCCGCGCCGGTGACGCGGTACGCGCCTACCTCACGGCGCTCGAGTCGGCCGACTCCACCGCCATCATCGCCTGGCTCACCCGCTACGATCCCGAGGGTGACCTGGTGCTGCGCACCAATCGCCAGCTCGCCCTCGCGCGACGCACCGGTGGGTTCGTCGTCGAGGGCATCGTGCGCAGCGACGACGCCGCCGTCGAGGCCATCCTCCGCGAACGCAAGACCAACGTGCCGGTGCGGATGGAACTGATCCTCAACGCCATGAACGTGGCCGATGCATTCGGGCTCCAGCCGATGACGATGCCGCAGGAACCCGCACCGGCATCCGCCCCCCGGCCACCAGCAATGCCGCAGGCCGAGCTGGTGTCTCGCCTGCGCACGTTGCTGGACAGCCTCTCTCAGGCCGATGCGTTCGCGGGGGTCGTCTCGCTCTCCAGGCGCGGCGCACCGGTGTTCGAACGTGCCTACGGTGACGCCAATCGCACCACGCACACGAAGAACACGCTCGAAACCGCGTTCAACCTCGGCTCCATCAACAAGATCTTCACCGCGACCGCGGTCCGGCAGCTGGCGGCCGCTGGGCGCATCGCGCTCGACTCGACGCTGGCGCGCGCGTGGCCCGACTATCCGAACGCCGACGTCGCACGCCGTGTCACGATCAACCAGATCCTGCAGCACTCCTCGGGCATCACCGGCAACATCTTCGCGCTGCCCGGCCTCGCGCCGACGGACGTGCGACACAACCGACAGGTGCTGGCCGCCATCATGTCTGCACCGCTCGGCTTCACGCCCGGCGCCCGTCAGCAGTATTCCAACGCCGGCTACGTGGTGCTGGGTGGATTGATCGAGCGCGTGTCGGGCGAGGAGTACTACACCTACGTGCAGCGCCACATCTTCGCGCCCGCCGGCATGACACGCACGGCGCACGACCCGCTCGATTCGCTCCCACCGCGCACCGCCATCGGGTATTCGCGCGGTGGTCGGCCGGCAGCGGGCAGCAGCGCACCGCTCGCCAGCAACGCCACGACGCTCCCCGGTCGGGGGAGCGCGGCCGGTGGTGGCTACAGCACCATGGGTGACCTGAAGCGGTTCATCGCCGCGTTGCGCGCCGCCACTATCAGCGGCGGACCACCCGCCGGAGTGGGCATCGCCGGTGGCTCGCCCGGCGTGAATGCGGTCGTCGAGGGCGAGTTGCCCGGCGGCTACGACCTGATCGTCCTTGCCAACCTCGATCCACCGTCCGCCGAACGGATCGCGGAACGGGTGCGTGGATGGCTGGGCGTGAAGGACTGATCGCGGCGGGCGGTCAGCCCGTCAGCACCGACCAGCCGAGCATCACACCCACCACCGCGCTGGCCGTCGCGGCTACCACGCGAATGCTCATCGCCCAGTGCTTGCTGCGCGTCACGGCCATACCGGCCAGCCCGCTGACCAGCAACGACACGATGCACATCCCGCCGACCGTGCCGACGCCGAACGCGAACAGGTAGGTGAACTGCTCGCGGACCGACGTCGCCGCCGCCACCAGCAGCACGATCACCGCACCACTGCCCGCCAAGCCGTGCGCCAACCCGAAGCCGAGCGCACTGCGCATGTTGCGGATTCGCTCGGGGTGCACGTGTGCCACATGATCATGATGGGCGTGCGCATGCGCATCACCCAGCACTCGGCGGTGACGACGCGCCTCGGCGACCAGCGTGCTCACTCCGAGGATGATCAGCATCGCGGCGACCAGCAGCTCGAACATGGAGAACATCGACTCGGGCACGCGGATCCCGAGCACGATGATCAACAGCGCCACCGCCGCGACTGCGCCGGTGTGCCCGGCACCCCAGGCCAGGCCGAGTCGCGCCGACGTGACCCAGCCGCGCTCGCGGGTCGCCAGCATGCTCACCGCGGCGAGGTGATCCGCTTCGAATGCGTGCCGGAATCCGATCAGGAACCCGATGCCGATGAAGGCGAAGAGTCCGGAGATCACGACGGGTGCACCGAAGTGGCGGCGATCATCGCCTGACCCAGCGCGAGGCCGCCGTCGTTGGGGGGAACCAGTCGGTGTGTGATCACGATGAAGCCGGAAGGCCGCAGACGTCGCGCGGCGAGGGTGAGCAGGAGCACGTTCCGGAAAGCATCGCCCGCGAGGCCGACGGCGCGTACCAACCAGAAATCGTGCAGAAGGAGTCGTCACGCATCGTCGCGCTTCTACGGTAACATCGGAATGTAACGGCCGCTGGACGTGATCAGTGCCCGCATCGCCATCAACTGGCGTTGCGGCGCCGACGGTTGCATCCTTTCCGGCACGCCTGTACGCCCTGCCACCTGACCAGAGAGTTCGTCATGCCGCCTTTTCGCTGTCTGCACGGCGCGGCACAGACGCACTTCCTGCTCGGCGCGCTGCTGCTGGCGGCATCGGGAAATGCGCTCACCGCGCAGGCGCGACCGACCCCGGTGCGCGACGACACATCCCTGCCGTCGGTCCGGCGCTCCGGAGACACCCTCCGCCTCGGCGACGGCCGCGTGATCCCGCCGCTGCCACGCCTGCTTGGCGTCCGTGAGCAGTTCGAATTGCGCACGCGCTGGCTCGAGGAACGCCATGGAAAACTGCTGCCGATGATGCGGGCCCATGGCGTGAGCATGTGGATCGTGATCAACGAGGAGTTCCACAACGATCCGCTGACCGAGCACGTCGCGCCGCCGATGGTGTTCGTCAGCCGGCGCGATGCACACGTCTTCGTGGATGGTGGGGCGCGTGGGCTGCTGCGGTACTCCAACTACTGGCGCCCCACGGCGACCTACGGCCGCTTCTTCAGCATATTGCCGGCGCCTCGCACGGATCGTGGCACGTCGAACCTCACACTCGG
The DNA here is from genome assembly GCA_031411975.1 of Gemmatimonadaceae bacterium. Lineage (GTDB taxonomy): Bacteria > Gemmatimonadota > Gemmatimonadetes > Gemmatimonadales > Gemmatimonadaceae > JACMLX01. The sequence goes on along the minus strand of JANOCB010000051.1, from coordinate 2,921 downwards.
GCTTCGCGAACTGGTGGCGCAGACACAACCCGCCACCATCGCCCTCGCCATCGATGGCGCACGGGGGCAGGATGGTGGGTTGTCAAAGGATTCGTACGCGCTCATCGTCGACGCCATCGGTCCGGAGTATGCCAGACGCATCATCCCGGCCGCGCCGCTCATCGAGGAGTATCTCGACACGCGACTCCCGGGTGAACGCGAGCACTACCGGCAGCTGGTGCAGGTCACCGACCTCCTGGCACAGCGCCTGTTGTCGAACGAGGTGATCACTCCGGGTGTGACCACGGCCGCCGACGTGGCGTGGTGGTTCAACGACCAGGTGGCACGACTCGGTGTGGGCGCCACGCAGTGGTTCGAAGTGCACACCGCCGTGCAGCGCTTCGATCGCGCGGCTGGTGCGATGATCCCGTACGTGCATCCCGCCCCTGACGACTATGTCTTCCAGCCCGGCGACGTGGTGCACCTCGACTGCGGCTTCAACTACATGGGTATGGCCAGCGACTGGCAGAAGGTGGCGTACATCCTTCCCCCCGGCGAAACCACGGTACCAGCCGGACTCGAGGTGGCGCTGCGCAACGCGATGCGCACGCGTGATGCGCTGCGCACCGTCTCGCGGCCCGGGATGACGGGCTACGAGGCGGCCGCCGCGACCGTGGGCGCGCTGTCGGGTGCCCAGTTCACGCCGAGCATCTACTCCCATCCGATCGGCACGCATGGCCATGGTGTCGGGCCGTCGATCAATGCGCGCGGAGCCATCCTTCCGGCACCCCCGGAGCGTGATTCGAAACTGCGGCTCGGCAGCTACCGCTCCATCGAGCTCAGTGCCACGACGGCGATTCCCGAGTGGAACGGAGGCCAGCTCACCATTCCCTTCGAGGACGACGCGTTTCTCACGCCCACCGGCTACGAGTGGTTCCGCCCGCCGCAGGACCGCTGGTATCTCATCCGGACTGTAACGCCGACACCCTAAGCCCGTCGCGATGCGTCCCAGCTGACACGCCTGCCCGCTGCCAGCGTATTGTTCAGGAGCGCCGCCGACCGCCCTCCTGACCCGTCCGGACCATGGCCACCTCGATCTATACCCCCGGCACCTCGACGGCCACCAAGGCCGAGCCCGCCGCCGGAGCGATCCCGCTCCATCTCACCGCCGTCGTCCTCGGCGCCACCAGCATCCTGGTCGGGCTGATCTGGGACATCTCGTGGCACATGACGATCGGCCGCGACACGTTCTGGACGCCGGCCCACATGGCCATCTACTTCGGCGGCACGCTGGCCGGCCTCTCGTGCGGCGCGCGCGTCCTCGCCAACTCGTTCTGGCGCAAGGAAACCCACGCAGCCGACGGGGTGCGCCTCTGGAAGTTCTTCACCGGCCCGATCGGTGGCTGGATCTGCATCTGGGGTGCGCTGGCCATGCTCACCTCGGCGCCCTTCGACGACTGGTGGCACAACGCTTACGGCCTCGACGTGCAGATCCTCAGCCCGCCGCACGTGGTGCTGCTGACCGGGTTGCTCGGCATCCTGATCGGGGCACAGACCATGGCGGTGTCGTCGCAGAACGTCGAAGGCTACACCACGTCGCGGGCCACCGTGGTGGCGTTTGCGAGCGGTGTGCTGCTGACGCTCGCGGCCATCGCCATCACCGAATACAGCGACGTGCAGATGATGCACAACTCGCTCTTCTACATCGTCGCCGGCGCCATCTATCCGATGTTTCTGGTGGCCGCGTCGCGCGCGTCACGCCTGCGCTGGCCCGCCACGGCCACGGCCGCGTTCTACATGTGCATCATGGCGGCGCAGCTCTGGATCTTCCCGCTGTTCGGCGCCACGCCCAAGCTCGGCCCCATCGGGCATGACGTCACGCACATGGTGCCGATGAACTTTCCACTGCTGCTGATCGCGCCGGCGCTGGCGATCGACCTCGTGCTGCAGCGCATGGTGCACCGGAATGCGTGGCTCACGTCGTTTGTGCTGGGTCTCGCGTTCGTGCTCGCGTATCTGGCGGTGCAGTGGCCGTTCGGCTCCCTGCTGGCGACGGAGATCGGGCGGCATCCGTTCTTCGGTGGCGGTTTCGCGCCATATCAGATGCCGGCCGACATGCTCGTGGGTGCTCGCGAATTCTGGGTGGATCAGGGCGGCGAAGTCGTCGCACTCGCAAAGACGATGACGTGGGGCGTGCTCGCGGCGATCATCTCGGCGCGCATCGGGCTGGCGTGGGGTGGTTGGCTGCGCGAGGTGAAGCGGTGACCCTCCAGCGGCGGCTCCTGTCGCTGTTGCTGCTGGCCGCCGTGTGGCTCACGGGCAGCGCACATGTCGGCAGCACGATGGTGGTGCAGGACGGCATGGCAGGCCCGTACGGGCTGCGGGTGCTCGTGCGTCCGCCGGCGGTGATTCCGGGACTCGTGGATGTGGTCATCCGCACCACAACACCCGGTGCACTGCCCACGTCGGTCACGCTGCAGCCGGCACTCTGGCGTTACGGCACCAAGGGCGCGCCCGCACCGGAGCCGACGATACCGGTCGTCGGTGAACCGGGCACGTTCCAGACGCAGATCTGGATCATGAGCAGTGGATCGTACGCCATTCATGTCGCGGCGAACGGGCCCGCAGGCTCCGGCACCTTCATCGTGCCGTACACCAGCGCCGCCACTGCCACACTCGGCATGCCCGACTGGCTCGGCTGGGTGCTGGCGGCGTTGGGTGCCTTTCTCGTCTTCGGACTCGTGTCGGTGATCGGCGCCGCCTCGCGCGAGGCGACGCTGCCCACTGGCATCACCCCCGACGCGCCGCGCCATCGGCGTGCACGGTTCGCCTCCGCCATTGCCTTCGTGATTCTCGCTGTGATCGTGACCGGTGGCTGGAAGTGGTGGACGTCGGTCGAGGAGGATTACCGCAGCGCCCTGCTCCGCCCCGTGCGTGCCGAA
>JANOCB010000050.1:0-5799 GCA_031411975.1 Gemmatimonadaceae bacterium | reverse complement strand
CGCATCCGCCGCGACATCGGCAACGAAAGCACCGCAGGCTTGCTGTACACCGACCGCACCGAAGGTGCGCGCTTCAATCGTGTGGGTGGTCTCGACGCGCGCTTTCAGTTTCGCAACATGTACAGCGTCGAAGCGCGTGCGCATGGCAGCGCCACGCGCGACACCGGCCCCCGGCGCGACGGCACCATGTTCGAGTTCAACACCGGGCGCACCGGGCGCTCGTACGGATACCGATACGGCGTGATGGGTGTGTCTCCCGACTTCGACGCACAGTCAGGCTTCGTCAATCGCACCGACCTAGTGCGCACGCAGGTCAACCAGCGCTGGACCCGGTTCGGTCGCAAGGGGGGGTGGTGGGATCAGGCACAGAACTTCATCACGGCGTCGTCACTCTGGACGTGGGATGATTTTCAGCGCGGCCGCACCGCCCTCGAAACGCGTGCCTCGCTCGACAACACCATCACCATCCGCGGCGGGTGGCGCGTCGGTGTCCAGCCGGAGATCCAGTTCATCGCGTTCGACCCGCGGCGCTACAGCGCCCTCGGCGTGGTGAACGATGGCGACACGGTGATGTTCACGCCGAATGCACGGCAGACACTGGGCGCCGTGCAGTTCCAGTTGAATTCGCCGCAGTGGCGTTACGCCGGCGTCACGCTGCAATCGACGCTCGGTCAGGACCCCGATTTCTTCGAGACCTCCACCGTCCGGCGTCGCGATGTGGATCTGGCCGTCGACATGCGCCCCAGTCCACAGGTGCGCGTCGGCCTGCTGTTCCGCTATCAGCGCTACGACCGTGAGCGCGACGGCACACGCCTGAGCGAGCAGGTGGTACCCCGTATCCGCCTCGAGTACCAGTTCACGCGCGCCCTCTTCCTGCGCTACATCGGCCAGCTCGAGTCGCGCCGTCGTGACGCACTGCGCGATCCGCGCACGGATGCCCCGATCCTGCAGCGGAATGCCAATGGCGCGTGGGCGCCGATCGCCGCACGACAGAGTCTCCTCGCGCGCTCCGACTGGCTGGTGCAGTATCTGCCGTCGCCCGGCACGGTGGTGTTCATGGGCTATGGCAACTCGCTGGACGCGAGCCTCACCAACCGCCCCGGTGATCTGCAGCCGCGGGCGGATGGGTTCTTCGTGAAGTTGAGCTATCTGTTCCGGGCCGGGGTGCCGCGGCGGGCGATGGCGGGGACCTGACGGCGGGCTGACCTTTTCCACTGGCAGGCGCCACGCTGCGGTGTCGGGGATTCACCGAGCATCGCACACCGAAATACCCTGTGCACGCGCGGCATACGCGATGATGCCCTTGTCGCAGGTCACGAGCGATGCACCAAGCGCTTGCGCATGCGCCAGCAGAATCCGATCGGCGGGGTCGCCATGCGGTGCGCCTTCAGCGCGGCGGCGTCCCGCTGGCGTGGACGCCACCTCAGACTCGCCGACGCACGGCGAGTGGCTCCGTCGGCGACGCCGCCCAAAGCTCGTCGTCCGGCGAGACGATGTCTCCATGCTGCACCACGCTGCCGCGCATGAACCCCCACGGGGATTCCGTCGTCGCCTGCACGGCCGACACCCGCACCACCGGGCGACCATGTTTCGTGACGATGATCTCGCCGTCCGTTCGTGCGATGTCATCCATCAGTTCGAGGCAGGTTGCCTTGAAGGTGCTGGCGGAGATCGTTGGTGTGCCGACGTGTGCTGCCGTGGGCCGTTCGGTCGGCTGAGGCATCGCGTTTCCTTGTTGTGGTCACATCATTGTGACCATGGTCAGTCCGCAAGCGAAGGCGGACGGATGCCCCAGTCGGGGCGTTGGTTCCGCTGACGGTGGCGGCCGGACGACGTGCCGAGTCGGGAACGATGAAGGGGCGGCTTCGCGGCCGCGTTCGCATTCCGGTCGCGATGCCGTAGGTCGCTCGGTCTCCACGACCTACCCGAGCAGTCTGCGCCGGGTCTCGTCGGTGGTCGCCTTCACCACCAGCCCGACTGACGCAAGGACGTCGTGTTCACCAGCGATCTGCCGGGCCCTATGCAGCGCGTCGTCCCGACTGGTATCCAGAAGGTCGCACACATCGGCGACGAGCTCCTTCGCCAGTGCCGGCGTGATCTTGAAGGAGCGCGCCGCCTTCACGATCGAGGGCGGCGTCAGTTGCGAGAGGTGTTGTGCGCCAGCGAATCCCAGCGGCAGCGCGGTGTCGAGGTCTGTGTATGCCATCGTGCACACCACGTCGTAGGCCGGTGCGAGGCGCAGCGCCCCCTCCTCAGTGCGAAACATGCTGATGTTCTTGGCGTGGGCATCACGATTGCCGAGCGCGAGGTTCGCGACCGCCCACCGAAACAGGACCGGGGTATCCGTACCCGGATCTGTGCCATGCCGTCGCAGCGCGTCCGTCAGTTCGGCGTACGTGGGCCCTCCGGTCTGCGCATACTTCGCCAGCGGTGGTTTGCCTGTCAGCTGGCACCCGTCTTCGGCGTGCAATCGGGTCACACTTCCGTCCGGGTGGCAGATCCGGTCGAATCGCGCAGTCTCGTACACACCGGCATCAAGGGCACACACGGTATGATCGGCCGTTGGGACACCAATCGCGGCCATCATCGCCATTGCGGCGAGTTCATTGTGCAGCAGCCCGGGGAACTTGGACCGCTCTCGCTTCACGAGCACAGTGCTCGGCGCGCCGGCCACGGGGAGGCGATACTCTGGAGTTTCTCCTGACAGTTCGGTGCCCGTTTGCGGCCGCCGGTACAGGACGAGTTTTTCCTGCGCGCCGCTCATCGACATGCGCGCAGACGCCAGCACCTGGGCAAGTCCTTTGCTCACGTCACCGCCGGCATCGTCCGGGCTTCGGGGTCGCCGGACGTTGATGGCACCCGCCAGCGACGACGGCGCGAACGCAGCGCGGACGTCGGCGGCACCGCAGGGGAGGTAGCTGGGCCGTGCCGGCGGTGTCTGGCCGCGCGGCCACAGCGAGAGCGCGCCGGCGCACTCGCCACCGAGCACCCCCAGCAAACCGACGACGTCGGTGGAGGCACGCTTGAGGCTCACCGCGAGCAGATCGCGCAGATCGCCGTCGGGGAGAAGATTCTCGAAGCACGCCAGCGTGTCGTGCTCCGGGTACGGCGCGGCGCGGACCGGCATGCGAACGCTGACCGCTGCCGTCGGGTCACCCACGACCTGAACGTCGTAGGTGAAGGTGGTCGGGCCGCCGCGCGCTGCGGGGCGGCTCAGCGTGCCGACGCGCCGCCCGTCGAGATAGACGTCAACGTCTGCGGTATCGGTCGGGAGAGACGGGCTCGTCATGACGCCGGCTGTGCCGGCGGCAGGTCGCGCGGATCGCGCAGAGTGAGCGTGCGGTCGCGGGGCACCAGCACGACATCGACGCCACAACTCGAGAGCACATCGAGGGCCTGCACCAGATTGACGCCGCGTGCGGCGCGCTCGAGATCCCGGAGGAGGTCGCGGCTCACGCCGGCGCGGGCCGCAGCATCTTCCCGAGGCACCCGACGCTCCCCGCGCACCCACCGCACGACCTGCCCGACCTCGGCCGCGGTCGCCACGACCGCCCCCCGGACGTCGCAGTCCCTCGGGGCGGGATGCAAGACGGGTCGAGGGACTTTGGAGACGGTTCTCGCCACGGCGGGGCTCCTCAATACGGGTTGAAAGCGAACTATAATACGATGAACACGCAATTACAACTCGTTATCAACCTGTAATTGGCGCATCTGACTAAAAAGGTCGTTTTTAACCTCTATAAATATCTGCCCAGTGCTCGAGTCGGGATATGAAGCGCGTCTGTGAAGCGTGAGTAATTCGCACGACGGTCGTGCGAAAGTGTCAGCTTGGCGGGATCGATGCCTTCAGCTTGCCGCCGTCGGCGGGTGGCGCAATCGCGTCGCGGCCATCCAGTCTCCGCCGATGACGTTGTCCGCCGGTCCACGACGAGTCTTTCCTGCTACCGAAAGCGTTACCCGCCCAGATTGGACGGGCACAAAAGAGTGAGGGCGGTGCAACGTTAAGCCGTTGCACCGCCCTCACTCACTGATATGGGCCTGCGAGGAGTTGAACCTCGGACCTCACGCTTATCAGGCGTGCGCTCTAACCACCTGAGCTACAGGCCCCAAGAGTCACCTAAGTTATTCAGCCATCACCCGATCCGCAACGGACGAGGCACCCGAGCGGCAGCGGATTCCGGGACATCGTCGCCCCATCCTCCGGCACCAGTCTCGAGTGCCTCAGTGCGTGCTACCGTGCCGACGCGCCGCAGCTTCCGTCCCTGCCCGCCGCGCCGACGCAGCTTCGATTACGGCTTCCGGACCGGCGACGTGACACTCACCGAATCCTTCTTCATCGGCGGCATGGTCATCGATGCGCGATTCTTGCCGGCATCCGAACCCATCGTCTCCCAGCTCGGCTCGCCGGTCGACTTGTCGCGCAACTGGACCGTCGTGCTCCCCTTCACGATCTCCGTCGCGAGGATCGTCGTCACGGCGACGCTCGCAGTCGTGACACCAGCGCCCTGACCTGAGGCACCGGCGTCCATACGCACACCCTTCACGTTGATCACATCACCGATCGCCAGGGTCAGCTGCTTCGCCGCGAGGTATTCCGCCGGTGCCAGGACGATCTGCATCGAGTCGGTGCCACTGCGAATGATGGCCGTCAGGGACTGCCCCTTCTCGTGATGCGTCGGCGACGTCGCCGACGCAGTGGCGCCCATGGTGCCGGCAGCGGCGCTGCCCATGGCGCCGGTGGCGGCCGACGACGACTTGTCAGCGCCGTGCGATGCGCCCGGACCCGTGCTGTCGATCCGCGCGATGGTGACGCCGGTCAGTGCGATGGCCTGCGTGGTATCGAAACGCATGCGGTTCATGCTCGCAGCGTTGCGCGCGCCAGCGCTGTCACGCGTGACCCGGCTTCCGGTGCTGCTTGTATCCTGCGCCGACGCGACCGCCGGCAGCGCGAGCGCTGCGAAGATCGCTGCGCTGCTGAGTGCCTTGATGGAACGAGTCATTGGTAAGCTCCAGCCTGTTGGTGAAGTCCGAGCGTGAGTACCTCCCCCGCTCATCCGTTCACCATCACTGAGGGCAGGTGTCGTGCCGACCATGCCAGCCGGCCTTGCTCCATCTGGGCAAATGCTCACCGTGCGGTCAGCGCCTCACGCGCACGTCATCTTGGCGGTGGAACCAGCCGGTTCTGGGTTCCACGAACCGCGAACCGCACATCGCAGAACAGAACAGCCGCAGAACAGCACAACCGCGGAACCGCAGTGGGGTCGGGTGGGGTGGGGTGGAACATGTGCGGGCTCAGCTGTGCAGCACGACAGCGTCTTCAGATCGCCAACCTTCCGTCGCTCGCCACCAGGAGCGGCCGAGACCTCGCCAGCCACAGATTCGCTGACTGTCCCTCCCCTTGCCGCGTGCGCGTAAAAGGGCCCAGTGGAATGGAGTACCGTTCTTGCGGCCGTGTGGTTCTGCGGCTGTGCTGTTCTGCGATGTGCAGTTCGCAGTTCGCGGTTCGCGCGGATGCCGACATGTCGGGAACGCACGACGCCCCCGGAGCTCCGAAGAGCGCCGGGGGCGCGTGGTATGAAGTCAATCGAGAGAAGATGTGTGTGGTGGTGCGACTACTGAGTCACTTTCGGCCCCGAGGGGTCTACTCGTCGACTCCGTTAAGGAGGTGATCCAGCCGCAGGTTCCCCTACGGCTACCTTGTTACGACTTCGCCCCAGTCATGATGCTCGCCTTCGGCCGCTTGGTCCCTTGCGGGTTCCGACACGGACTTCGGGCGCTCACCACTTCCATGGCGTGACG
>JANOCB010000049.1:0-119529 GCA_031411975.1 Gemmatimonadaceae bacterium | reverse complement strand
GACAGCAGCACGGTCGCCATGCGGACGGGAACGCCGTTGCCTCCGCCGACCACGATCCGGTAACCCGCCGGTATCGTGACGTTGAACCGGATGTTGCACCGGACGCGCCCGCGATTGATCGCGACCGGAAACTGGCCCGCCACCGCCCAGTCGGCGGCAAGAAACCTGCCCGACACATCTGCCGCCTGCGAAAACGAGGTGCCGGTGCAGTCGCCGCTTGCCATGGCCGTCGTGAGCGACAGCGCTTGTGTGCGCGCGACGGACGGCACGAGTACGAGCGAGAGGGCAATTGCGACTCCGGATCGCAGCACGGCTTTCTCCGATGACGGGCGAGGGTGGTGCGGTCGGGTGCCTGCCATATCACGGACAGCACGAACGACCGAGCGGACTTCCCACAATGACGCCTCGTCGAGGTGCGCGCAACGCGAACGGCCGGGCTGCGTGTCGGCGCGCCGGTATGCGATCCACGCGCACCATTCTGCTCGGCAGCTTCTACCGCTGCGCGCACAGTGGTTGGCTGCAGTACACTCCCGCTCGGTAGCCTTGATCTTGGCGCCCGCACTATCCTGCCGCGTGCCGCTGCGCGTAATTACATCATGCGCCCGCTGAGAACGGTATGCGCAGGCTCGCGGAATTGCCGCAGTCGTGCACCGAGGCAGAGGGACTGAATGCGGCTTGCAGATTTCGTGGACCAGAAGCGGGAACTCATCCTCGCGGAGTGGGTCACCTTCGCCTCGACGATGTTGCCCGCTGCGTCGGACATGTGTGCTGTGCAGCTCCGCGACCACGCCCCGAAGATCCTCGACGCCATCAGCCGGGATCTGCGTTCCCGTCAGACGCGTGAGGCCCAGCATGCCAAGTCGCAGGGGCGCGCCCCGGTGCTGGACGATGCGCCAGAGACGGCCGCCGAGATCCATGCCGTCCTTCGCGCGCGGAGCGGATTCGACATCAATCAGCTGGTGGCCGAGTACCGCGCACTGCGCGCCTCCGTGCTGCGGCTCTGGGTCGATCACACGGCGACCGATCTGGATTCGATGAACGACATGCGTCGCTTCAACGAGGCCATCGACCAGGCCATCGCCGAATCGGTGACCCACTTCCACGCCGAAGTCGAAACCGCGCGCAACCTGCTCCTTGGCATGCTCGGGCATGACATGCGCAGCCCGTTGTCGACCGTGCTGACCACGGCCGCCCATCTGCGCCTGCTCGACGCCGGGCCGCAGGTCACGGCCGCCGCTGATCGCCTCACCCGCAGTGCACATTCGCTCAAGGCCCTGCTCGACGACCTGATCGACTTCAGCCGCACGCGGCTCGGTCTCGGGATCAGGGTGGTCACCGAACCAATAAATCTGGCGGCTGCCGTCACCGACGAGGTCGAGCAGCTCCGCGGCGCACATCCGGATCGCGAGATCGTCCTCTCCGTCAGCGGCGATGTTTCCGGCAACTTCGACGGCCGGCGTGTGCAGCAGCTGCTGCGCAACCTCGTGTCGAACGCGCTGCTCTACGGCACTCCCGCCCGGCCGGTGCGGGTTGACGTGGACGCAGACGATGCCGATGTGCACATCATCGTGACCAACAGCGGCAAGATCATCGACGCGCAGATGGGCGACGAGATGTTTGCGGCGCTCAAGCGTGGCACGGAGCAGGGTGACGGACTCGGCCTGGGTCTCTTCATCGTCAGCGCCATCACCGAGGCGCATGCAGGCACGGTGACGTTCAGGTCCGTGGACGGCGACACCTCGTTCGACGTGCGGCTGCCACGCGCTCTGCCGGTGACCTGAGCGGCCTCGAACGTCGCCGAGTTGTGCGGCCCACCGGTGCTACCACTCTGGTTCTTGGCGGCGCTCCGATATGTTAATGTGCGTTCCGCATCAAGTGCCCAACCCACCATCGTAACACGCCCGCGCGCTGCGGTCGCATGTGAGGCGTTGATGAGACTGGCGGAGTTTCTCGAACATGATTCGGAAGCCATTCTCATCGAATGGGAATCGTTCGCCAGGACGCTGTTGCCAGCCGCCACCGGAATGGCGGACCTCGCCCTACGGGATCACGCGCCACAGATCCTGCAGGCCATCAGCCAGGATCTCCGCACCGCGCAGTCGAGCGCCGAGCAGCACGCGAAAGCGCAGGGGCTCTCCCTCGTCGAGGCGCCGCCGGCCACGGCGGCCGAGGTACACGCGGTGCTGCGCGCGCGAAGCGGGTTCAGCATCGCGCAGCTGGTGGCGGAGTACCGGGCGCTGCGTGGCAGCGTGCTGCGGCTCTGGATCGATGCCGCGCATTACGACAGGTATGCCTTCGAGGACATGCTGCGCTTCAACGAAGCCATCGACCAGGCGGTGGCGGAGTCGGTGATGCACTTCCATCGCGAAGTGGAAGCGTCGCGGAATCTGCTCCTCAGCATGCTCGGCCACGACATGCGCAGCCCGCTCACCACGCTGCTCATGACCGCCGACGTCCTGCAGATGCTCGATGCCGGTCCGCAGGTGGCGGCCGCGGCCAGGCGGCTGGCGCGCAGCGGCCATTCGCTCAAGGCCTTGGTCGACGACCTGCTCGACTTCAGCCGTACGCGGCTCGGATTCGGTCTCAGCGTGCAGCCGGTGCCGACCCAGCTCGCCGCCATCGTCACCGATGAACTGGAGCAGCTTCGTGGGGCGTACCCTGACCGCGCCATCGAACTGACCGTGTCTGCTGAGGAACATGGCGAGTGGGATGGCGCGCGCGTGCAGCAGCTGTTGCGCAACCTCGTGTCCAACGCGCTGCGCTACGGTGCAGCGGCCGAGCCCGTGCGCGTGCTGGTGCAGGGTGATGCGACGAACGTGTTCCTCGCGGTGACGAACAAAGGGCGGAACATCGAGCCGTCGGCGCGGACGGAGATGTTCAAGGCGCTCAAGCGTGGCTCGGAGCAGGGCGATGGTATGGGGCTGGGGTTGTACATCGTGAGCGCCATTGCCGAGGCGCATGGCGGTGACGTGGGGTTCAGCTCCGACGGTGGCGAGACGGTGTTCAAGGTGCGGTTGCCACGTGTGGCGCCGGTGCACTGATCGGCGAGTCGCCTTCCGTCGGCGGTGAGTGGTTTGACCTCGGGCGTATGTTGCACGCGTGAGCCCTCCGTCGCCGCGCCAGCGTCTCGAAGCCATGTACCACGCCGCCATCACGGCCATTCAGCCCGATCGCGCCGTGTGTGCCGGGCTCGATGTCTCGGTCACGGACCTCGCGCGTCCACTGCATCTGCTGGCGATCGGCAAGGCGGCGCACACCATGCTGCGTGCGGCGCTGTCGTGGTGTGAGGCGCACGCGGTCACGGTGGCGGGTGGGGTATGCATCAGCCACGAACACACCGCAGCGTCACTCCCGCCGGGCTTCGTCACCACGCCCGGAGATCATCCACATCCCGGCGAGGCATCGGCCACCGCGGCGATGGCGCTGAAGACCTACGTGCACACTCACGTGCACCCGGGCAGCGCCGCCGTGGTGCTGCTGTCGGGCGGCACGTCGGCGCTGATCGGTGCGCCGGCGGGTGCACTGATGGCGGCGATGTATCGCAGCAGTTGCAGCCTGCTGCTCCGCTCCGGTCTCGACATCCACGCGCACAACGCGCTGCGCCGCCAGCTCGCGATGTGGGGCAACGGCCGGCTCGGGGCCGCGTTGCAGGATGCGGGTGCCGCGGTGACCGTGCTGGCGATCTCCGATGTGCCGGGCGATGCGCCGGTGTCGATCGGCAGCGCACCATGCATCGCCACGCCGGTGTCGGTGGCGGTGAACGAGGCCATACTGCATGCCACATCGCTGACGGAACCCGAACGCGTGCTGTTGCGGGAGGCGCTCCGCATCGCGGCACCGTCGTCGGTGAACGGGCGTTCTGACAGCGTGCACCATCTCGTCAGCAGCAACCTGATCGCCCGGGAGGCGGTCGCTGCGGCGGCGGGCGAGACGTGGCGCACGATCGTCATCCCTGATCTGCTGGTGGACGATGCCAGACGGTGCGGCGAGATGATCGCGCGTCACCTCGTCGAGGCGCGTGAGACGGCGCTGGTGCCGACGTTGTTCTGCTGGGGTGGAGAGCCGGTGGTGTCGCTGCCAGCCACTGCGCCGCCTGGCGGACGGATGCAGGCGCTGGCGCTGTCGGCTGCGCGCACCCTGCACGAGGCTGGCGTGGATGCGGCGCATGGCATCACGATCCTCGCCGCGGGCAGTGATGGCCGCGATGGCGCAACCGATGCCGCAGGCGCCGTGGTCGATGGCAGCACCTGGGCGACGATCGGAATCACCGGACACGATCCCGCCGCGCTGCTGGCGGCGTACGACAGTCACGCTGCGCTGCGCGCGGGCGATTGCCTGATCCCCGCATTCGCCAGCGGGACGAACGTGAACGACCTGGTCATCGCCCTGATCGAGCCCGAGGCACACCGCTGATCCCGCGTCCGACGCAGCACACACCGTTGCGTCGTGACGGATGTCACACGCTCACGCCCAGAGCAATGCGGCGCCCCGTGCCCCGCTGTCGCTGAACATCGCCCGGACCACGTCCGGTGTGGCGGTTCCGGAGAAGGTGTAGCCGGCGATGAGCGGTGGCATCTGTTCGACCAGTTCCGGCAGCGCCGACATGCCGCCGCCGAAGACGAAGATGTCGGGGTCGACCATGTTCACGATGTTGGCGCAGGTGCGCGCGAGCCGGTGCTGCAGACGTGCGAGCGCGGCCACGGCCTCGGGTTCACCGCCGCGTGCCGCGTCGATGATGGCAGGCCCGGTGAGCGTCTGGCCGGTGGTGAGCCGGTAGTCCTTCGTCAGTCCGGTCCCCGAGACGTACATCTCCACGCAGCCGCGCTTGCCGCAGAAGCAGTCACGCGGCGGCAGGTCGTCGTCGGTGAGCCACGGCAGCCCGGTGTGCCCGAACTCCGCGGCTTCGCCATGTGCGCCGGTGATGAGCTGGCCGTTGATCACGAGCCCGCCGCCAAGCCCTGTGCCGATGGTGAGAAACGCGACGATCGGCCGGCCGCGTGCGGCGCCATGTGCCGCCTCCGAGAGCGCGAAGCAGTTCGCATCGTTGCCGGTGCGGATGTCGCGGTCGATGGCGGCCTGCAGATCGGTGTGGAAGGGCCGGCCGTTGCAGGCGACGATGTTGGCATTGCGCCAGAGTCCCGTGACCGGTGACGACGAGCCGGGTGCGCCGATGCCTACTGTGCCCTTGCCGGCGTCACGAACCAGCGCGGCCACGGCGGTCAGGATGCCGTCGTAGTCGGGCGGGGTCTCGATGCGTGCGTCGTGCAGCACCGTACCTTCGGCGTCGAGGGTGAGCGCCTGAATCTTGGTGCCGCCGATGTCGATGCCGATCCGGTGCATGAGCGCGGTAGGCGAAGGTGAGGGACGCAACAGTTGCGGCCGTGCTCGCAACATGCGCATGCTGCCGTAACCGTGCCAGTTCTGGTGTGGTGTAGAATGCAGCCATGTCCAATCGCCCAACTGCTCTCGTCACCGGCGCCTCCCGCGGCCTCGGTCGCGCCATCGCCCTCGCGCTGGCGCCCTCGCATGATCTGATCCTCACCGCCCGCAGCCGCGACGCACTCGATGCCGTCGCAGGCGCCGCCGCCTCCCTTGGCGCGTCCGTTCAGGTGCGGCCATGTGATCTCGCCGATCCCGCCTCCATTGCGGCTGCCCTCGATGGCGTCGCGTGTGACGTGCTGGTCAACAACGCCGGCGTGGCCAGCATGAAGCCGTTTCTCTCGCTGTCGCCGGCGGAGTGGCAGTCGATGGTGGATGTGAACGTGAATGCGCTCTATCACGTGACCCGTGCGGTGCTGCCCGGCATGGTGTCGCGCCAGCAGGGTCATGTGATCACGATCGGCTCCACGGCTGGGCGCAACACCTTCGTCGGTGGCTCGTGCTACGCCGGCACGAAACATTTCGTGATGGGCTTCAGCGAGTCGCTGATGCTCGAGGTGCGTGATGCGGGAGTCAAGGTCAGCGTGGTGATGCCGGGCAGTGTCGAGACCGAACTCTTCCCGGCTGGTACCGATACCAGCTGGATGTGCACACCTGACGACATCGGTGCGGCAGTGCGGCAGATGGTGCACACGCCGTCGCACACACTGCAGTTCATCGTGGAGGTGCGGCCGTTGTCGCCGAAGCGTCGGCGGGATGGAACGTTGCGCAGCTGAACGCCGTGCGCCACAATGCAACGTTGGCGCCACGGCGTGGTGTGCGAACCGGACGAGTCGGGCAGGCGCAACAGCGGTCGTCGTGCGGTGCCCCGCTCGGGGTGCCGTTCATTCCTCGAACAGGAGTGGCCCCATGCCCCGTCACATATTGCCGTTCACGTTGTCCCTGATGCTGCTGGCTGCGGGCTGTGGCGGCGGTGGTGGTACGACAGGGCCAGGCACACCCGCCACCGGCACCATCGCGGCCACCGTTGACGGCGTGGCGTTCAGCACCACGGCGGCACAGTCGGTGGCCGTCTCGACCACGCCGGGCAGTCTCGCCTTTCAGGGAACGCAGGTGGCAGGCGGTGCGGCGCGCGTCATGTCGTTTTCGCTCGCCTTCATTCCGGGCACCGGTACCTATCCGCTCGGCGCGAACATCGGCACGACGCCAGGCGGGATCGTCACATACGTCAACGGCGCAACCAGCTACAGCACGCCGCTCTCTGGCACGGCCGGCACGATCACGATCACGTCACTGACGGCAGCGCGTGTGGCGGGGACCTTCGCCTTCACGGCAACGCCGCTCGTGGGCAGTGGTGCAGCGGCCGTTGCCACCGGCGGCACCTTCGACGTGCCTCGGTCGGCAGGATACGTCGTACCGACGGCGGATCTGGCTGGCAGCACGATCACGGCCACGATCGGTGGGTCGCCGCGCGTCATGGCCACCGTGACCGGTGCGGGCGGTGGTTCCGCGTCCCGGTTCTTCGGGGGGCAGGACCTCGTCTGGTCGATCAGCCTCTCGGCAGGACCGTACAGCGCGCCGGCGAGCGGGACGCTCACGGGTCAGACCGTACCGCTGCGTCGCATCGTGGTGCAGCGTCTCGGCACCACGCAGACGTGGGGTGGTGCGGGGGGCGATACGGGGACGTTCACGATCACGTCGATCACGCCGACCCGCATCGTCGGCACGTTCAGTGGGACGTTGGCGCCGAACGCCGGTGCGACGGGCACACTCGCCGTCACCGGCGGCACCTTCGATGTCCGCACGCCGTAGCTGATCCGCCGCACGGCCACGCATGGAGCCCTGACCTCATCCGCGTCAGAGGGTCACGGCGCCGGCACCACGTATGGTGAATTGATGAAGTTGTTCACGCCGGTCGCCAGCCCGGTGGCGTTGTAATAGTTCGACTTCGTGACGTCCACCACTGATGGCCGCCACACGAGTGGGCCGGCGTACATGAGATCGGTGGGATCGTTGCCGACATGTCCCGACAAGGCATGATTCGGCGCGGCCGCGCTCACGAGTCCCTGCAGGTGGAAGAGTTCGTGGAGCGCGATGAAATCGATGTAACCCGGCGCGGCGGTGGGTGTTGCGGCGAACGGCTGCGTGGCGCATCCATTCGACGCGTTCGGTGACCCACGGAGATAGACCGCCGCGAGATTGCCAGGCAGCTGCGGGGCCTGTGCCGATGAGCCACACCGGTCGATGTGGCGACCATCGTAGTACGCCAGCAGAATGACGTTCGCCTGCGTCCAGCCGGCGGCTCGCAGATCCTTCTCCAGCGAGTCGCGGATGAACGCGCCATAGCCGTAGTATGCCGCATCGGTTCTTGGCAGCCGCACGAACGTGATGTCCAGGCCGCCGTCGCTCACGTCGTAGCGCATGAAGCGGCCGCCGGTCTGCGAGGCGAGCCAGCGCTGTCCGCTGCTGATCGTCCGATGGATGGTCCCGTTCGTGTCGAGACCGCGATCGGTGCCGTCGCTCGGCAGCGTATACAGCAGTTTCACACGTCCAGCCGTACTTTCATCCGTGCGATTGCTGCTGCTGCGCCCGAGGAGGCGCAGCCCGTAGCTCGCGGCCGCGCTGACCGAGGCGCCGCCACTCACAGTCGCAGTAATCGTGGGAGCGGCATACCCGATGCTGCGATCGGAGGCTCGCGCGGGTGTGATGGTGTACGCCCCCACGGCGAGCCCGGTCAACGTCTCCGTGGCCGAGACGGTCCGTGAGAATCCCGACGGTCCCGTCACGACGACGGCTGCCGGCACATCGGCGGGCAGACCGCCGACAGTGACGACCAGAGTGCCCGTGCTGCCGACTGGAACGACAGGTGACGTACTGCCGTCACCGCCGCCACAGGCGGTGAGCAGTACGAGGAGTGCCAGCGCCATCAGGGCACGGCAGGTGGAGCGAAGTGGGGCACGGCGAGTCATGCGATACCTCGAGGCGGAGGAGAATGTCGGTCCTCCCTGTCACGCGCAGCTTCGGCTGAAACACTCTCACGCGGCCGGTACGTGATGCCTCAGGGCACGCCGACGCGGCGTTGGAATGTCGCCAGCCGCTCGTCCGCCTCGCGGACCCGCGCATGCGAGGCGTCGAGTGTCCGGCGCAACCCGTCGGCTCCCTCCCGCAGCAGCCGCGCACCCTGCGCCCGTTCGTTGCCGGTGCCACGGCCCAGCGCGGCACCGGCAAGGCTCTGCGCCAGATGGTAGGCGTAGTGCTGCGTTCCGACAGCCGCGGCGGACAGCGGCACCGCGGCCTGCGCGTCGGCAATACCGCCACGCACGTCACCTGATTGCGCACGGCAGAAGCCACGGTGCGCCAGCGCATAACCCACCGTCGGATCGCTGTCGGCGAGATCCTTCCCGCGATGTGCGAGAATGTCGGTGAACACCGTCGTAGCCTCCGCACACCGTCCGGCCGACACGAGGACGGTGCCGAGCATCCGCATCGCGCCGAGCGTGGCGGCGGTACCGTCACCATACTCGCGACGCGAGATGACAAGCGCCCGCCGCGCCAGCGACTCGGCCACGGCCACCCTGCCCGTGAAGAGCATCGCGGCGGCGTACGGCTGCAGCACCTGCCCGGTACCGACGCTGTTGGTGCCGAGCAGTGCTTCGTTGAGGCGCAGTGCCTGCGCGAAATCCGTCGTGGCACGATCGAATCGCCCCAGCGCCGTCAGCGCCACCCCGCGCGATCCGACGTTGGCCGCGAGGTCGAGTGAGTCGTCCCGCGTCCGCACCTCGAGCTGCGGCAGCAGCGAGTCGTATGCCGCGATCGCACCCGCAAGGTCGCCGGCGTCGGTGCGGATTCCCGCCACGCGCAGCAGCGACAACGCGGCATCGTTCTTCGCATGTCCCGGCTGCCGGTAGATCGCGGCCAGTTGCACATACAGCGACTCGGCCTCGGCCAGCTGACCATCCGTCCGCGCGAGGTTCGCAAGATCCCAGAGGGCATCGGTCTGGTCGCGCGACGCCGTCGCACCATCGTGCTGCCGGAAGTAGGCATAGGCCGCACGCAGCAGCGGACGGGCCCGTTCGGGCTGTTCGAGATTCTGCAGCGTGGAGCCGAGCGACAACTGCACGGCGGCCTTCAGGTCGGGCTCACTCGAGAACGCCGTGTCGATGATCGGCACCGCGCGTGTGAGCGCCTCACTGACCGTGAGTGCGCGGCCACCACGCCGCGGGACGGCGTCGTTCAGCACCTGCTGGAAGAAGGCTGCGACGCGCTCGGTGCGAACCTGTTCGACCCGTGCACGGTCCCGTTCACGGCGTGCGATGTCCGCCTGTCGCATGCTCACGATCGTACTGGTCACGAGCGCAATGACGGCAACCGTCAACGCCGCACTGGCAAGGCGGTTGCGCCGGACGAACATCGTCGCGCGATAGCGCAGCGTGTCGGGGCGCGCGAGCACGGTGCGGCCCTCGAGCCAGCGCTGCAGGTCACGACCCAGCTCGGCGGCACTGGTGTAGCGTCGATCCGGTTCGGGACGCAGGCACATCATCACGATGGCGTCGAGCTCACCGCGAAGTGTGTGACCGGTGCGACGCAGCGCGCTGGAATCGGCCGCCGTCGCATCGGGACGGCGCGCCGCGTCGGAGACACGGGCGCTGGGAAGCACCGGGGCACCGTCACCGCCGTTGCCCGTGCCGGGGCGTTGCCCGGTCAGCACCTCGTACAGCACCACGCCAAGCGACCAGATGTCGGTGGCAGTGGTGACGGGCCGGCCCGCACGCTGCTCGGGGCTGGCGTAGGCGGCAGTCATCAGGGCGTCGCCCGCCTGCGTCAGCGGGGCGGTGCTGTCGTCGGTGAGGCGCGCGATGCCGAAGTCGAGCAGCTTGAGCGTGCCGTCGGCCGAGACGAGCATGTTGGCGGGCTTGATGTCGCGGTGCACGATGAGATGTTCGTGCGCGTACTGCACCGCGCTGCAGGCCTGACGCAGCAACTGCACACGCGCCCGGGTGTCGAGGGCGCGTGACGTGCACCACTGCACGAGCGACTCACCCTCCACGTACTCCATCGCGAACCAGGGACGGCCGTCGTCGTGCACGCCACCGTCGAACAGTGTGGCGATGTTCCGGTGCGAGAGCCGCGCCAGCATCCGGCGCTCCGCCTCGAACCGCTGCACCAGCGCCGGGTTCGCAGCGCCACGCGCCTGCAGCATCTTGAGCGCGGCGCGCTTGGTGAATCCGGCATCGTCGCGCACGGCTTCGTACACCGTGCCCATCCCGCCGTCGCCGACGTGGCGGACGATGCGCCAGGCACCGACGGTGGTCGGCGGGCTCAGCTCCATCACGGAACGGGTGCCATTGGTGACGAGCACCGGGGCGCGCTCGAAGCGGTCACCGACGGCGCTGTCGGCCTCCAGCAGCGACCTCACCTCGTCGCGGAGCTCGATGTCGTCGATGTCGTTGAGGCGTTGCGTGCGGATGCCAGGCGGCAACGAGGCGACCTCGCTGAACAGCGCTGTGACCGCCGGCCAGCGCGCCGGATTGATTCCCATGGGGCTCGCGTCGGCTAACGGTCGCGCGTGAGTTCGCGCTGCAACCAGGCCCGCGCCACCGCCCAGTCACGATGTGCGGTGGCCGGTGAGATCTCCAGCAGATCGGCCGCTTCGTCCACCGTGAATCCGCCGAAATAGCGCAACTCCACCAGCCGTGCCTGACGCGCGTCGAGCGCCGCCAGCCGGTCCAGTGCCTCGTGCACTGCCAGCACGTCGTCGCTGTCGGAATCGGCTGCGATCGGGGCGGCCTCGTCGAGCGCCACCTGCTGATCCTTCGATCGCTTGCCTGCGGCACGCTGACGTGCGTGGTCCACGAGAATCCGGCGCATCGACTGGGCGGCGATGCCGAAGAAGTGCGCGCGGCTCTGCCAATCCACCTGGCGCTGGCCGATCAGCTTCAGATACGCCTCGTGCACCAGGGCCGTGGCGCCGAGGGTATGCTCGTCGCGCTCGCGCCGCAGCTGCGCAGCGGCGAGTCGCTTCAGCTCACCGTAGATCACCGGCAGCAGACGGTCCATGGCGCCCGGGTCGCCGTGTGCCACTGCGCTGAGGAGAGTCGTGACGTCGGAGTGGGTCGGGTCCACGAGTCGGAGGCGATGTGGAACGGTGCTGGTGCGAACGCACACGTTCGACGGCCGCCGGTGTCGCGTCAAGCGGCCCGCCACCGCCGGGCGGTGCATCGGGATGGCGCGGGGTGTGGGGTGGAGGGGCATGTCCACTCACGCGGCAGACCAACCGGGAAGCTCTCACGGGCCGGGGCGCCGCTCGCAGAGCGCCGTGGTACGACCAATGCAGCTGTGAGCCGTCAGTTGGCGGGGTACGTTGTCATGGCCCGCACCCGCCGCCGCATCTCACCGCCCGTGCCCATGCGCCGCTCCATTCGTTCCCTTCTCGTGACGATCATCGCTGCCTCCTCCGCGACCGCGCAGTCCGTCCGGCCCGACTCGCAGCCCGACCCGCACCGGTGGCTCGAGGAATTGAGCAGCGAGCGGGCCATGGCGTGGGTCCGCGCCGAGAATGCACGGACCAGCAACATCCTCGAGAACGATCGGCGCTTCGCCGGGATTCGGGCGCAGGCGCTGACCATGGCGCAGGCCAAGGACCGGCTGCCCTACGTGACGTTCATCGGCGGGGCGCTCTACAATTTCTGGCAGGACTCGACGCACGTGCGCGGCATCTGGCGCAAGACGTCACTGACGAGCTACCGCACCGCGTCGCCGACCTGGGTGACCGTGCTGGATCTCGACGCACTGGCCCGCAAGGAGAACGAGAACTGGGTGTGGCAGGGGGCGATCTGCAGCCAGCCCACCGAGGACCGCTGTCTGGTGGCACTCTCCGATGGTGGTGAAGATGCGGTGACGCTGCGCGAGTTCGACGTGGTGGCGCGCCGCTTCGTGCCGAACGGGTTCCGCCTGCCGAAGGGCAAGCAGAACGTGGCGTGGCTGTCGCCCGACACGCTGCTGGTGGCGCGCGAGTGGACGCCCGGCGAGATGACGACGTCGGGCTACGCCTACGTCGTGAAGCGTCTCGTGCGCGGACAGGCGCTGGCCTCGGCCGTTGAGGTGTACCGCGGCAAGCCGAGTGACGTGTGGGCGCGACCGTATACCGTCACCGATGCCGCCGGCCACCGCCTCACGATGATCGATCGCGGGATCAGCTTCTTCGAGTCGGAGCACCATCTGGTCCGCGCGGGCGGCGTGACACGCCTGAACATTCCGGCCAAGGCGAACATCGTCGGGATGCTGAACAATCAGGTGCTGGTGCGGCTGGCCGAAGAGTGGACGGCCGGTGCCACGACCATTGCGAGCGGCGCGCTGGCCTCGTTCGATGCCTCGCTGGCGCTCCGAACGCCGAATGCGCTCGCGCCGGTGACCGTGTTCGTGCCGAATGCACGCGAGTCGGTGGAAGGCACTGCGACCACGGAGAACCGGCTGCTCGTCGGTATCACGCGCAACGTGACGGGGCAGGTGCTGGCCTTTGCCCATGACAAGGCGGGCACGTGGACGCCGGTGACGCTGAAGCTGCCCGGGAACGTCTCGACGAATGTGCTCACGGCCGATCGTCGGTCCGACCGCGCCTTCATCGGCGTGACGGGTTATCTGACGCCGAGCAGCATCTGGCTCGCTGATGCCGGCACGGCGGCCGTGTCGCAGGTGAAGACGCTCGCGCCACGATTCGATGCGTCGCGCGCGGAAGTGGAACAGTTCGAGGTGGCGTCGTCGGATGGTGTGAAGGTGCCGTACTTCGTGGTGCGTCCGAAGGGCATGACGCTGGACGGCAACAATCCGACGATTCTGTATGCGTATGGCGGGTTCGAGGTGTCGCTCACGCCGCAGTATGACGCCGAGATGGGCAAGCTCTGGGTGGAGCGCGGCGGTGTGTACGTGGTGGCGAACATCCGTGGTGGTGGTGAGTTCGGCCCGGCGTGGCACGATGCGGGGCTCAAGACCAAGCGGCAGATCATCTACGACGACTTCGCCGCCGTGGCGCGCGATCTGATTGCACGACAGATCACGATGCCGAAGAAGCTCGGCATCCAGGGTGGCTCCAACGGCGGTCTGCTGATGGGGGTGCAGATGACGCAGCATCCCGAGCTGTATGCGGCGGTGGACATCCAGGTGCCGCTGCTGGACATGCTGCGCTACGAGAAGATCGCGGCGGGTTCGTCGTGGGTGAGTGAGTACGGCAGTGTCACGGTACCGGCGGAGCGGAATTTTCTCGCCTCCATCTCGCCGCTGCACAACCTGAAGGCCAACGTGCCGTATCCCACGCCGTTGATCTGGACCACCACCAAGGATGACCGCGTCGGGCCGCAGCATGCGCGCAAGTTCGCGGCGCAGATGTCGGCGCTGGGGCTGCCGTACCTGTTCTACGAGGTGATCGAAGGCGGGCATGGCGCCGGCGCGAACATCGCACAGCGCGTGCAGACCACGGCGCTCGAGTTCACGTACTTCATGCGGCAGCTGATGGGGCCGGCGACGGTCACTCCGTGATGTGTCCGCTTGCAGGATCCGCGTGAGTTGTTGGGGCCGTCACGGGACGGCACAAACGGAACGCTGGTGAGTAATGCAACGCTCCACTCACCGGAGACGACACCATGCGCGAACAAGCCGATGGCACGAGCGAAGACGACGTCGAGACCACTGCCGACACCGGCGCGGATAAGGACGCAGAGATCGCGGAAGTCGACGTGCTCGACGATGACGACATCCTCAGCGATGTGGATGTCGAGCAACTCGATCCGGATGACCGGTTCGTCGCGGCGCCGGATGGATTGGACGTCGATGGCATCACGCCGCTGCCCGAGGAACTCACGGGTCGTGCGAGTGGCACCGACGAGGATCTCGTGGCGCTGTTCGACAACGATACCGACAAGCATCTGGCCGACGGCTTTCGGGGCGGCAGCGAGGACGAGCCGCCGGTGAATGATGCCGAGTGGGAGGACGATCCGACGCAGGCTGGACCGTAGCGGACGTGCAATCGTTGTTCGCGGTGTCAGCCCGCCCCGTGCAGAACCCCGTGCAAGCGCGCCTCTGCCGGCCAGACCTGCACACCCGGAACCGCCCCCGGATCCGATGCAGACAGCCCGCGCGTGGCCGCATGGATCGCGCTGATGGGAATCTTCGGCACACGATCCATCGTCAGCAGGCCATTCGCCTCCTGATAGGTGTCGGTGAACTGCGTGTAGCAGAACCCCGAGAACAGCGGCACATGCGTCACGGCGGCCATCAGGGCCTGATAGCGATCCAGCAACTCCGCGGCCGTCTCGCTGCGTGAGTAGCCCCAGGTCCTCGTCGGATCGGGGTGATAGGCGATGCCACCGAATTCCGTGAGCATCACCGGCAGGTTGCTGTGTTCGGTGTGGCCCGCGATCACGAGACGCCGGCCGCCGGGACGCTCCTTCTCGAGGATGCGCGGCAGTTCGTGGTCACTCTGGTAGCGCTTGGCGAGTCGATCCGGCAGGTGATCGTAATCGTGGATGGCGAGGATGTCGGTGGCGACACTCTCCCACCCGTCGTTGCCGATCACGGGGCGGCTGGGGTCAAGTGTGCGCGTGAGGTGATACAGCGCCTGCACGCAGTGCCGTTGCTCGGGCATCGTGGGCAGATCGGGCACACCCCAGCTTTCGTTGAACGGCACCCACGCCACGATGCAGGGATGGCTGATGTCACGGGCGATGGCGTCGGGCCACTGCTGCGTGAGCCGTTGCACGCTCTGCTGCGTGAAACGGTAGGCGCTGGGCATCTCCCCCCACACTAGCAGGCCAAGCCGATCGGCCCAGTACAGGTAGCGCGGGTCCTCGATCTTCTGGTGCTTGCGCACGCCGTTGAAGCCCATCGACTTGGCCAGCTCCACATCCAGTCGCAGTGCGGCATCCGATGGCGCGGTGAGTCCGGTGTGCGCCCAGTAGCCTTGGTCCAGCACCATGCGCAACGGATACGGACGTCCGTTGAGCATGAACTGGTCGCCCTGCGTGCCCACCTGCCGCAGCGCGGTGTAACTCGTGAGTGCATCGAGCCGCTCGCCGCGCCCCGCCCACAGTTCGATCTCGGCGTCGATCAGTGTCGGACGTGATGGGCTCCAGAGCAGCTCGTTGCGATAGTCGTCGATGCCGGGGTCGGAGAGGGCGATGCGGCGATGCACCTCACCGGCGACGACCTGGTAGGTGTCGTCGGCGATGATCGTGCCGCCCACCGAGAGCTTCACGCGGGCACGCAGCCCTGCCCGCGGCTCGCCGCCGATGCGCAACGTCACGGCAATCTCCCACCGCTCCAGTGACGACGTCCATTGCAGCGAGGCGACGTGCGTGGAGGGCACCACTTCGAGCCAGACGGTCTGCCAGATGCCGGTGGTGCGGGGGTACCAGATGGCGTGCGGCTCGAGCTGCCAGTCCTGCTTGCCGCGCGGCTTCGCCACGTCGTGCGGATCGTCGTGGGCCCGCACGACGATCTCCTGCATCACCGATTCCACCCCCGTCGCGGCGTCCTCACGGAGTGCGTCAGTGATGTCGATCGTGAAGGGGAGATAGCCTCCTTCGTGACAGCCGAGCTGGGCGCCGTTCACCCACACCGTCGCCGCGTAGTCCACCGCGCCGAAGTGCAGGAGCAGCCGCTCGCCAGACTCGAGTCGCGGGGCCGCGAAGGCGCGCCGGTACCAGACGGCCTGATAGAAGCCGGTGTCGCCGATTCCGCTGGCCTCAGTTTCCGGAGCGAACGGCACCATGATCTGTCCGCCGTCCCAACGCACGGCCTCCGCACGCCGCCACGCGCCGACGACGTCGATCGCGAAATCCCAGGGGCCATTGAGCGACGTCCAGCGTTCGCGTTGCAACTGGGGCCGGGGATAGGCGTGCGCCGAAGGATCCGCCGTAAGTGCCGGATGACGTGCCATGTCCGGTATGGGAGCGCCGGGCTGTGCAGGAGCGGTCATGAACGGGGCGGGAAGGGTCGGTCGGAGCAGTGCGCGGATGGGTGCGGCGAGCATCGGTCGCAGGCGTACCCGCTTCCACATGCAGGGTTCGTGCGTCTGCCTCGCACTGCGGCCGAGCCTGCCGTGCAACCGTGGCGACTGTCCCCATGGTCGCCCCCGGTCGCCGACCAAAGGGGTCTGACCCCTTTGGTCCGGACCCCGCGCCGCGAATGCTCCGGGTTGCCTCGCCGGGCGTCGGGCGTCTCACCCTCGGCGAACGGTACAGGGCAATGCAGACCGGGTTTACGCATCGGAATCCGGAAGTGTGACGCCACAGCCGGACACGCGTCTTATGGATGAGTACGCTGAAAGGATCTGGTTCGACCCGCTCAAATCCCCACCCGGACGAGCGGCAGGCACGAGAGGATCCGGGCGCCAGTGATGGCCTCGCAGCGACAATGAGTGTTTCGTGTGGAGGGGCGGGTGGGCCCTGAAGCACGTTCAGCCCCCGGTGAGCGACGGCTTGCCGGGGGCACCTCGTTTTCGCCGGTCCCGCGCCGCAGGAATAGATTCGGTGATGACCACTTCCCGGCCCCGCATCGCCTATCAGGGCGAACCCGGCGCGTTCAGCGAAGATGCCATCCGAGCGTCGTGGGGTGATGACGTCACCACCGTACCGTGCGAGAGCTTCGCCACGATGCTCGCCGCCGTGCGGAACGGCGACGCCGACGGTGCAGTGTTACCGGTCGAGAACATGGTGGTTGGGCCGATCCAGACCGCGCTCGATGCGCTGGACGATTTCAGCGATGGCCTGACTCTCGGTGACACCATCGATGTGCCGGTGGTGCACGCGCTGCTCGGTGTGCCCGGCGCGACACTCGATCAGGTGCGCGTGATCACGAGTCACCCGGTGGCGCTGGCCCAGTGCCGCCGGTTCCTGCAGGCGTTCGGCGCAAGGACCGAGCCGTTCTACGACACGGCGGGTGCCGCACGCATGGTGGGTGAACGGCGGGATCCGTCGATTGCGGCGGTGGCGAGCCGCAACGCCGCTGCGCGGTATGGCCTGACGGTGCTGTCGGACGCCATACAGGACGATCCCGACAACTGGACGCGCTTCGTGCGGATCGAATCAGGGCGCTGACAGCGCGCGACGCGGGTCAGCGCCGCGTCGAGTCGGGCCCACGATTTCTGCCGCCATCACGGTCGCGCCGCTCGCCGCCCCCGCGACGCGCGTCCATCCGCTTGCGCGCCTCGGCCCACTTCACGCGCTGCTCCGGCGTCAGCACGGAATCCATCGAGGCACGCATATGGTCGCGTAATGTATCCAGTTGCGGGCCGACGCGTGCGCGCAGCGAATCCAGCTGCAGCTCACGCCGCACGAAGATGGCATCGATGGCCGTGGCCTGCGCCGGCGTCAGCGACAGTTCGTCGGTGATGCGCGTGATGATGCGGGCCCGCATGCGATTGCGGCTGCCTGTGTCCACCGGCTCGGTCATCATGCCGAAGGGGCTTCCGCTGCCGCCACGACCACCGCCGCCATCACGTCCACCGCGCCACTGATCGTTGCGGCGGTGCAGGATGGTGCGCTCCACGGCCACGCCGATTGCCACGCCGATCCCGAGCATTGCCAGAACCGTCAACACTGCCATCGCGCGGGAGCGCGGAGTGGTCATCGGGGCTCCAGGTCCACGGCGCCGCCGCTCACGGCGTCGCTGGCGATCACATGATGCGCCAGACCGCTGCCGTCATCCGACTCGAGCGCGCTCAGCAGCGCCCCGGGATCGCTGTCCCGCAGTTCGGCGTCGGCCAGCGCACTGGTGTCGATGCGCGAGAGGAAGAGCACCGCCACGATCGCGGCTGCCGCGGCCAGCGGCAACGCCACACGCACCCAGGCCGCCAGTGTATCGGCGACGCCGAGTCGCGCGGCTCGGCGACGCGCGGCCAGCGGGAACGCTGCCTGTGCCAGGATGCGCGACTCGAGATTGCCGAGCGCGGCGCCCGGCACCGGGCGCCCGTGTTGACGCAGCAGGGCATCGAGGGCGAGATCCGGCCGGTCGGTCGCGCGATCCATCGGGTTGTCGGTCATGCGTCGTCCTCTCCACCGTCACTGAGCCACGACTGCAGCTGCGTTCGCAGCGCCTTGCGTGCCTCGTGCAAATGCCACCGTGCCGTCCCCGCCGGAATCTCCAGCATCCCGGCCGCCTCCGTCGGCGTGAACTCCTCGAACGTGACCAGCTCGATCAGCTGCCGCTGTATCGGGGGCAGGGTGCGGAGTGCCGCATCCACCTCGTCACGCAGCACGCCGTGCACCGCCGCATCCATCGGACTCACCCCTTCGCTCACGTCCGTGTCCGACAACTCCTCCGTCTCGCGCCGCTTCGCCGACCGATGCCGGTTGATGGCCGTGGTCGCCACGATGCGGAAGAACCATGGTCCGAACGAACGAGTCGGGTCGCACTGGTCGATCCGTTCGAGCGCCCGCAGAAACGCGTCCTGTACCACATCCTCGGCATCCTCGCGGTGCCGCAGCAGGCGCCATGCAATCCGCTGCGCGCGAGGCAGATGCCGTCGCACGAGCACTGCATAGGCTTCGCTGTTCCCCTGCTGCACCTGCACCACCAGTCCGGGCTCGTCGGTCGTATCGTCGACGGGTGGACCGGTGCTGAATCCGGCCGAGGTCATGACGCCAGTGTGGGGGCGCCACGGTGGCGCGATCAGTGAGGAAGAACCGCGCGACAGATGCGGCTCCATGGAGTGGTACACGTTGGCAGGACGAGGCGTTGGCTGTCCACCGCCGGCTCGCCCGACGGCGGCTGTGCACGCCCGCCATGCTCGCGCCTCTCCCCACCGAGCCGGCCGGCGCACACCGCGTCGCACCGGCCATCACCCGTGGGGAGACGACGATGCGACACAATCTGTGGTGGGCGCTGGGCGGAGTGGTGGTGGTGGCGTCCTGCTCGCGCGCGGCCTCGGAGGCGACGCCTGCGGTGGACGGCTACGCCGACAGTGCTGCGCCGCTCGAACAGGCCGCGGTCCCGTCAGCCATGGCGGTGGGGAATGGCTTCGCCGACCGAGCCCTGGGCGTCCCTGCGGCGCCGGCGATGGACCGGATGATCGTCCGCACGGCCACGCTCAGCCTGCAGGTGGCCGATGTGCGGAAGACCGCCGAGGCGGTGACGCGAGCGACCCTCGCCGCCAACGGTTTCCTCGGTGCCTCACGTCTCTGGCGCGACGCAGAACATGAGCGCGCCAGCATGACGGTCCGGGTGCCGGCGCCGCAGCTCGATGCCACGCTCGCGGCGCTGCGCGCCATGGCAGTCCGCGTGGACGACGAGGCGGTGACGGGTGAGGACGTCACCCGGCAGGCGGTGGACCTGAAGGCACAGCTCATCAACCTGCGCGCAACCGAGGTGGAGCTGCGGGCACTGCTCGTGACCGTACGGGAAAAGACGAAGCGTGCAGCCGACGTGCTCGAGGTACACACGGAGCTCACGCGGGTGCGGGGCGAAATCGAACGGACCGACGCGGCGCTGCAGTCGCTGACGCAGCTCGCCGCGCTTTCGACGATCACGCTCGAGCTGCGTCCCGACGTGATCGCAACGCCGATCGCTTCTGACAGCTGGCAGCCTCGCGGCGTACTTCGCGACGCCACACGCGCGCTCGTGGGCACGTTCAGGGTGGCGGTGAACGGTGCCATCTGGACGACGGTGTACCTGCTGCCGCTGCTTGGCGTGGCCGGTGTGCTGGTGGTGTCGCTGCGCCGGCTGCTGCGTCTTCGCCGCCGGCGTGCGTCGGCTGCACCCCTTGCGGCATGACGGGCGTTGCCGGACGGCAGTGACGTGCGCATGTGACGCCGTTCGGGTTGCCATGAGATTCTCCCACCCGCCGAAAACAGGCGTTTCCGCACTGTCTGGCTCGGGGTTCGTCCGCAGTTCGACAGGTCGCAGTGCTGTGGCGGCCCTGCTTGCGACGGCTTAGCGTTGCAATGTGCAACTCCTGCCCGCCGAGCCGCGTCACTACCGCTTCGCATTCGCTGACACTCAGCGCTGGGTGATCATCGGCTCCACCATCGGTGGCGTTGCCTACGCGCTGCTGTCGATCGTGAACGTCGCTGCACATGGCTGGCAGTTCGCCAGTCATGACACGATCCTCATGCTGGCCGGCCTGCTGTGTGCGGCCGGCGGGTTGCTGGCGCGTCGCGGCCGGGTGTTCACCGGTGGCATGCTTGCGGTGGCTGCGGCGTGGTCTGAGGTGCAGTCGAATCTCCTCACGGCGCAGGACTTTCCTTCACCGTCACTGGTTGCGACCCCCGCAATCCTCGTCGCAGCAACGTTGTTGTTGCGCCCGCGGCAGTCGGTGATCTTCGCGCTGGGCACGATCGGGCTGACCTGGGTGCTGGTGCTGCAATCGCCGGCGCTCGCCACCCGCGGATTGACGACGTCGGTGCTGCTCTGGCTCATGTCCCACGCCACGGTCACACTGTCCGTGTGGGCGCTGGTGACGCTCGCCTTCTCGATCGTCGACCAGACCTTCTCCGAGATGTCGCGCACGAAGAGCGCACTCGCCGAGACGATCAACAAGGCGCCGGATGGCATTCTCGTGATCGATGCTGCGGGCGTCGTGGAAGTGGCAAACCCTGCCGCCGAGGCCCTGCTCGCCGTGCGTGGTGCAGACTGCGTCGGCAAACCGCTCGCTGACGTCGTCCGGCATGCGGACACACTCGGCGTCGCGGCGGTGGGTTCGGTCGTGCCCCACACCGACGAGCGACCGCGCGCCTGGACGCTGCACCGCGACGACGGCACGTCGGTCGAGCTCGAAGTCACCTGGCGCACGATGGACGCCGGGCGACGACAGCTCGTGTTGCGCGACGTGTCCGAACGTGCGCAGGCGGACCAGGTACGCCGCGAGATGGAAATGCAACTCGCCCATTCGCAGCGGCTGGAAGCCGTGGGACAACTCGCCGGCGGTATCGCGCACGACTTCAACAACATCCTCACCATCGTCGGCGCGTCGGCGGAGGTCATGCGCAGTGAGTTGACGGATGATCGGCACGCGCCGCTCCTCGATGACATCCTCGCGGCGCAGGAACGCGGCGCCACACTCACCCGACAGTTGCTGGCCTTCGCGCGGCGCGAGGTGTTGCAGCCGCTGGTGTTCGATCTGTCGGCGCAGGTGCTGACGCTGCGACGGCTGCTGCAGCGCGTGGCCGGCGAACAGACACGCATCTCCTGTGACGTCGAGCCTGACTGTCGCATCCGCGCCGATGTGGGGCAGGTGGAGCAGGCACTGGTGAACCTCGTCAGCAACGCGCGCGACGCCATGCCCGACGGCGGCACCTGTCGCATCTCCGTGGTGCGCATGACCAACGATGACGGCGGGACGTGGGTGCGTCTGCGCGTCTCCGACACGGGGCGGGGGATGGACGCCGCCACGCGGGCGCGTGCCTTCGAGCCGTTCTTCACCACCAAGCCGCGCGGCCGTGGCACGGGGCTGGGGCTGGCCGCCGTGCATGGCATGATGATGCAGAGCGGCGGCCGCGCCGACATCGAAACGGTGCCCGGCAAGGGCACGTGCGTCGTGCTCGAGTTTCCCTTTGCCGCCGCCCCCGTGCCCATCCCGAAGGTGCAAGCCCCGTTCGTACGCTCGGGTGACGGCGTCCGGATTCTCGTGGCCGAGGATGACGACGGCACCCGCGCCACCGTTGCCCGCATGCTGACCCGCCTCGGTCACACCGTGCTGCTGGCCCCCGACGGGCAGCAGGCGCTGCGTCTGGCCGAGCAGCATGCCGGCCAGCTCGACCTGCTGCTCACTGACGTCATGATGCCGGGCATGAGCGGACCGCAGCTCGCGGCGCGCCTCCGGCAACGGGGGCTCGACATGCCGGTCATCTTCATGTCCGGCTACCCCGAGGATGCGCTGGAGGAGGCCGACGGACTCCGTCTCGAGACCGATTTCCTGGCCAAGCCCTTCACCAGCGTCATGCTGGCCGACAAGGTCGCCGGCAAGCTCGGCCTGCCGCAGCCGGTGCCAGTCGCCGGCTGATCCGGCACGCAGGGAACCGGGCCGTCGGAGGCGTCGCAGAAACAGCGCCGTGGTCTGGGGTGTTACGATTGCGGAGTGACGTGCTGCCCAGCCCGTCCCGCACCCGTTTCAGGAGTGTCCGTGTCGTTGCGTCGTCTTCCCGTCTACATCCTCGCCGACGTGTCCGGCTCCATGCGGGGCACACCCGTCGAAAGCGTCAAGGCTGGCATCCGCCAGCTGCATCGCGATCTGCTCACCGATCCGCAGGCGGTCGAGAGTGCCTACCTGAGCGTGATCACCTTTGCCGACGTGGCGATTCAGGTGGTGCCGCTGACCGAAGTCAGCAGCTTCATCCCCCCTGAGATGCTGGCCGACGGGCAGACGAACTACGGCGATGCGCTGCGCGTGCTGCTGGAGTGTTTCGAAATGGAGGTGGTGCGCACCACGGCCGAGCAGAAGGGTGACTGGCGCCCGCTGGTCTTCATCCTCTCCGACGGCGCACCGACGGATACGGGGTGGAAGGAGTACGCGGCGCAGCTCAGTGCGCGTCGGCCGGCGAACATCATTGCCGTGGCCTGCGGTGATCACGCCGACCTCGCTGCCCTGCGCGAAACCACCGACACGGTGATCCAGATGCGCGACATGTCACCCGACGCCTTCCGCGCCTTCTTCAAGTTCGTGTCGGCGAGCGTGAAGACGACCAGTGCCAAGGTGGGCTCGGTGGGTGACGGCGGTGCGATCACGCTGCCGCCGCCGCCGCCCGGCATCACGATCATCCCCTGACGGGTGGCTGACGCGATGGAGGATGCGCCGGCGTCGGGAACCGAAGCGGCACCGGCGCCCGCGGAATGGTCCGCACGCGAGCCGGCCACGGCCTGGTGCCCTGATGTGTTGTGCGACTCGCTCGATGACGCACTGCAGCAGCGGTGCGCGTCGGAGCCGATGACACTCACCGGAGCGCACGGTGCGTGGCAGGTGCTCGGCGCCAGTGTGCGAGGACGGTCGCACGCCCACCGCGGCACACATCGCGACGACGCCCTCGCCGTGCATGCTGACGATGCACTGCTGATCCTCGCCGTCGCCGATGGTGCCGGCAGCAGCGCACTGAGCCGCATCGGTGCTGCCGTGGTGGCCGAGATGGTCGTGGCCCGGACGGCCGCACGCTTTGCTGCCGACACCAGCAACACCGCTGATGCGTCGCGGCTTGGCACGGCGATGGCGCATGCCGTGCACGATGCGGCGCTGCGTCTGCACGAACTCGCCGCAGCGGCCAAGGTGTCACCGGCCGCGCTGCGCACCACGCTGATCGTCGTGGCCATGCACCACGACCTGATGCTGGTGTCGCAGGTCGGTGACGGCGCCGTGCTGGTGCAGAAGCGTGACGGCAGCGTGGTGCGCGTCGGCGCGCAGCGTGAGTCGGCATGGGCCGGCGAGGTGACCTGCTTCGTGCCCGATGCGTGCGCCATGACGCAGGCGGCCGAGCTGCGACAGGTTGATGCCGCTGATGTGCAGCTGATCGCGCTGATGACCGACGGCATCGACGATCCCTTCCATCCGCTGGAACAGAGCGGCACGGCCCTCGTGGCGCAGTGGCAGCACGGCACCGCCACACCCATAGGCACGGCCAGGCAGCCCACGCTGGGCCCCGTGCTCGCCGGGCCGGAGGCGCTGCTGCAGTGGATGACCTTCGAGCAGCGCGGCGAAGTGGATGATCGCACGCTGCTCTTGGCCTGGCGTCCCACAAATCCGGTGACAGTGCACACACCGATATCCGGTGACAGTGCACACACTGCGAGGGGTGCCTGATGCCCACGCCGGCGCTCACTCCGGTGACGGTGCACACCACGGATGGTCGCTCGCTCCAGTTGCGTGGCACCCCGCTCGCCAGCGGCGCCGAGAAGACAGCGTTCCTGACGCAGGATGGTCGTGAGGTCGTGGCATTCTACTTCGGCACGCTGCGCGATCGCGCCGCGCGCGTGGAGCGACTGCAGCGCATCATCTCGAGCTACGATCCCACCCGCGGCGCCGGCGCCGAGTACTGGCGTGCGGCGTTCTGCTGGCCCACCGGCATCGTGGATGGTGCACGAGCCGTCCCCGCCGACTTCGCGCGGGCACACTCGCTGTCGCAGCCCCCGCTCGGTGTGGTGATGCCGGTGTACCGCAACGCCTTCTTCATGCAGGATCGCTTCGGCAATCGCGTGGAGAAGGAGGTGCGCTGGTTCACCGGTCGCAAGGCCGGTGCACTGGTGATGGATGCCGAGAAAGGAAGCCTGCTGACGCGCCTGCAGGTGTGCATGCGACTGGCTCGCGCCGTGCGACGATTGCACTTCGCGGGGCTCGCCCACAGCGATCTGTCCAACCGCAACGTGCTGGTGGACCTGCGCGGCGGCGACGCCTGCGTGATCGACATCGACGCGCTCGTCGTGCCCGGCCTCGCTCCACCGACCGTGCTCGGCACACCGGGCTACATGGCGCCGGAAGTGGTGGCCGGGAAGGCGCTGCCGTCGATCGAGACCGATCGCCATGCGCTGTCGGTACTGTTCTACGAACTGCTGCTGCAGCGGCATCCCCTGCGCGGCAGACTGGTGCACAGTACGCGCAGCGCCGAGGAAGATGAGCAACTGTCGATGGGTACGAAGGCGCTCTTCATCGAACATCGGTCCGACCGGCGCAATCCTCCCGATCTGCCGGTGACCGTCACGGTGGATGCGCTCGGACCGCATCTCGCTCCACTCATGCGCCGCGCCTTCGAGGATGCGTTGCATGTGCCGTCGCGCCGGCCCGATGCGGTGGAATGGGAAGAGGCGTTGTACCGGACGCTCGAGCGCATCATGCCGACGCCCTCGTCGCGCGGATGGATCATCGCCGGCGACGAGGGACCCCTGCTCGATCCCTGGTGCGGCGAGAAGGTGCACCGCGCGGTACCGATGCTTCGCGCCGGGCGCGGATACGGCGCGGCGTGGCGCGACGATGGCATCGCCACGGCAATCTTCCACCATCGCACCCTGCACCAGTGGCACCTCGATGCAGACGTCCGTCCGCGCGAGGAAGTGTCGCGTGATGCCATGGCGTACGCCTCGTTCCACGATGGTGTCTGGTGGCTGGTGAATCTCACAGATCGCGTGTGGCAGACTGCCGATGGCGGCAACATCGGTCGAAACACACCGGTGCAGCTGGTGGATGGATTGGAGTTGCAGGTCTCGGAGCGCGCTGATGGCGGCAGCGGTCGCACCTGGCGCGTGGCCATGCGGACGGCCTGATGGCGACGACCATCGACGTGAAGGCAGGGCTCGCTGCGGAGCTCAAGCGACTGGTGCGCGATCCGCGCGAGTGGCCGGTGCGGGACCGGCGCCGCTTCCGCAACCTGCTGCTCGACGCGACGTCGTCCGACGCGATGCCGATGGCGGAGCTGCTGCTGCGCGCGCACGACGACGGACTGCTGCGCCTGTTTCCCGATCGCGCGGCCGCACGCGCGCAGTGGGATGCCGCCACCGCGCGGCTGGCAGGCGACCTGCAGGTGCAGCGTTTCGTGGAGCCGGGGGTGGCGCGCTTCGTGGCAGAGGCGTGGGCTGCTGCGCTGGGCCCCGATCCGGTGCCCGCGGCAAAGGTCGCCGTCCCCCGTACACCGGCCCCTGCCCCACGACAGCCGCCGCGCAGCAGCGCCACCGTCGTCGCGGCACAGCGCACCGCCGCCTCGGCGCAGGCCTCGAGCGCCAGCAGCGCCGCGTCGATGCAGGCGTACCGGCTGTCGAAGTACCTGATGGGAGCGATGGCCGTGATGTTGGTCGGCTTCGTGTTCATGGCCTTCCGGCAGACACGCCAACGCGCCGAGGTGAAGCAGGCCGCATCGACGGTGGCACGCGGTGACACGGCGCGCGAGACGGTCGCGTTGCCGGTGCCGGCCGTGGCAGACGCTGCGCCACGCCAGCGTGACACGGCGGCGGCAGCGGCAATGCGCGACACGGTCGTGCCGGTCGCCGCCGCGGTGGCCGACTCGTCAGCCGTGCGCGCGCGGCCCCGCATCGACGTCGGGGCGGCACCCGTGCGCACCACCGACGACATCGTGCTCAACGCCGGTCGCGTGTTCGAGGGCCGCGTGCTCAGCATCCGCCAGCAGACGATCGTGGTGAAGGACGAGGAGACGGGCCTCGATTTCGAGATCGCCAAGAACGATGTGGATCGCATCGTGACCCGCGAGGGTCGCGTGATGCGGTTCAGCGACGACAACGTGCCGCTGATCGGCGACGACGACGATCTCACCCCGATGTCGCACCGCGGGCGCTACCGCCTGCGCTACACCGAGCGGTGGGGCACCGAACGTGGCGCCTGCAGCGATGTGGCGCGTCGCTGGGCGCCGGGTGCGGAGGTCGAGATCCGGCATCTGCGCGGCGCACCGATGATGCAGCTGGTGTTCGTGGCAGGGCAGGGCTTCAACGCCGCCGTGCGCTCCGACGGGCTGTTCGAGTCGGGTGTGGTGATGTCGCCGACGCGTGGCCCCGAGTCGTCGTTCGTCTCGACGCGGCTGTCGGGGCGACTGAGCCGTGGTGGTGTGCTGCAGGGCGTGGTCAGGCTGAGCGCCGTGCGGCAGGATGGGGTGATCGTCTGCGACCTGGCGTTGACGGTGCGCGGCGAGCGGCAGCCGTAGCCCACCAGCGGGTCAGCGCACGGTGATCACCCCGTGCATGTTCAGGCTGCGATGCGGGGCACAGTAGAAGAGGTAGTCGCCCCTGGGCAGTCCGCTGGTGCTGATGACGTATGCCGAGTCGAGCGCGGTGACCACCGGTGCGGCGAGTTCGCGCGCGCCGACCTGCCCGAGATTCGCCGCCAGCTGTGCGCGGGCCTCACGGGGAATGAACGCGTCGTCGAAGCTGACGTTGTGCGGCACACCACTGATCATCCGGAACTCCACGCCGTCGCCCTCGGCCACCGTGAGGTACGCCGGCTCGAAGCGGAACCCTTCGTCGTCGAGCAGCATGCGCACGGTGTGCACCGTGCCGCGCACGCGCTGTGGCTTCGGGCCGCTGGTGCGCGGCGTGGAGGCCCGCGGAACCGGGGCGGCATCGGCGGTGCTGTTGCAGCCCGTGAGGATTGCGCCGCAGAGCACGGCGCATCCGAACCACACGAACGCACTGCCCCGGTGCCGCGTCACGCGTCGCCGTGCTGACGCGGTGCCGGACATCTCAGGCGTCGGGCAGCGGGAAAAGACCGTCAACCGAGAGATACCGTTCACCGGTGTCGTAGCAGAAGGTCAGCACCCGCGCGCCATCCGGCATCGACGGCAGCAGCTGCGCCACCGCCGCCAGTGAGGCACCGCTCGACGCACCGACGAAGATTCCCTCGACGCGCGCAGCGCGCCGCGCAAAGTCGAAGGCCTCCTCTTCGGTGACCTGCACCGTGCCATCGAGCGTGGCGGTGTGGAGGTTCTCCGGAATGAAGCCGGCGCCCACGCCCTGAATGCGGTGCGGGCCAGGAGCCCCGCCGCTGATCACCGCCGACTTCGCCGGTTCCACCGCGAACGTCTTCAGCGCCGGCATCGTCTGCTTCAGCATTTCGCTGACGCCGGTGATGTGCCCGCCGGTGCCGACGCCCGTCACATAGTAGTCGAGGCCCTCGGGAAAGTCGGCCAGGATTTCCGTCGCGGTGGTCTGCACGTGGATCGCGATGTTGGCCGGGTTGTTGAACTGCTGCGGCATCCACGCGCCGTCGGTCGCGGCCACGAGTTCGACGGCGCGGGCGATCGCGCCTTTCATGCCGATCTCGCGTGGCGTGAGCTCGAACTCGGCACCGTACGCCAGCATCACGCGACGGCGTTCGATCGACATGCTGTCCGGCATCACGAGGATCAGGCGGTAGCCCTTCACCGCGGCCACCATCGCCAGCCCGATGCCGGTGTTGCCGCTGGTGGGTTCGATGATCACCATGCCAGGCCGCAGCACACCGCGGCGTTCGGCATCCTCGATCATCGCCAGCGCGATGCGGTCCTTGATGCTGCCACCCGGATTGGCGCGTTCCATCTTCATCCACACCGCGACCCGGGTGCCGAAGAGACGTGACAGCTGCACGTGCGGGGTGTTGCCGATGGTGTCGAGGATCGAAGCCGCGCGGGTCATATCTCGAACTCCAGTGGATAGTCGTCGCGGAGCCGCTCGTTCGGCACCGCATGCGTCACGATCGAACCCGGTGGGACGCTGTGTGTGAGCCACACGTTCCCGCCGATGACACTGCCGTGTCCGATCACCGTGCGGCCGCCAAGAATCGTGGCGTTCGCGTACACCGTCACGTCATCTTCGATCGTCGGATGGCGCTGCACACCACTCAGCCGTTTGCTCACGCGCAGCGCACCGAGGGTCACGCCCTGGTAGAGACGCACGTCGTTACCGATGCGCGCCGTCTCGCCCACCACGATGCCGGTGCCATGGTCGATGGCGAACCGGTCGCCGATCAGGGCGCCGGGATGGAGGTCCACGCCGGTGCGCTCATGCGCCCATTCGGTAATCAGGCGCGGCAGGATCGGCACTTTGTGGAGCCAGAGCGGCTGCGCCACCCGATGACAGATCGTGGCCAGGAATCCCGGGTAGGCGAGAAACACCTCGTCGACCGTCTGGGCCGCGGGGTCCATGCGATGGATGGCCTCGGCGTCGGCGTACAGCC
This sequence comes from Gemmatimonadaceae bacterium, assembly GCA_031411975.1. Lineage (GTDB taxonomy): Bacteria > Gemmatimonadota > Gemmatimonadetes > Gemmatimonadales > Gemmatimonadaceae > JACMLX01. The sequence goes on along the minus strand of JANOCB010000049.1, from coordinate 90,530 downwards.
GGAGGCGGATCGCCGGCAGCGCTTCCATGAGCCGGTCGGCAACGGATTCGGCAGTCCCTGCCGGTTCCGGCATGAGCTCCCGCAGCAGCAGTTGCAGCGTGGCCGCCACACTCTGGTACTCTGCGACGACGCCGGCAGAATCCAGACTGGCCCCCGGCGGGGCGGCGTGCGGAAAGAGCAGGGAGAGCACGCTCCGCATCCATTCCCGGGCCGATTCGTGCAGGCGAGGCGGAAGGGTGTACTGCGCGCGGGCCGCCAGGAGCTCGGCGATGAAGTCAGGCATGTTGTGCGGCACGGATCGGAAGGTAGTCTTGGAAGCAATTGCGGACGTCCGCGTCCGGTGGCCCAAGCATTGCGCTGAGAGCAGTCAGGGTCACGCTTTATTAAAGAGCTTCAATGTCACAGCTCGACGAATCCATCATCAGCTCCCGGCTCGGCGAACTGATCGCGGACGCCCGTTATCCCGAGGCGCTGCGCCTGCTCGAGGTGACGCTGCAGGCCGGCTCGGGAGACGCCTGGCATTACGGCATGCGTGCGCTGCTCCTGCTGGAGACCGGCGATACCACCGGCGCGTTGCACGCCAGTGCCGCGGCGGTGCAGGAAGCGCCGAATGCCGCCTTTGCCCACTGGACGCGTGGTGTGGTTCTGCTCCGCGCCAACATCCTGCCTGGCGCACAGCGTGCCGCGGAGCGTGCGGTGGCGCTGGATGGTGAGGAGCCCGACACGCATGTGCTGCTGGCGCGCGTCTACCTGCAGAAGTCGATGTGGGAGCAGGCGCGCATGGCGATCGCCGATGCCGATTCGCATGGTGCCGACGAGGAGGAACTGTTGCCGCTGCGCGCCGCGATTGCCGCCGGTCGAGGCCTCGATGCACGTGCCAGCGACACGTGGCGTGCCTTTGCGCAGCGGTACCCCGCCAATGCGCTCGCGCGGACCGGACACGCCTGGGTGATGCTCGAGTCGGGTGACGTGCGCGGCGCCCATTCCGAGTTCCAGCAGGCGCGGGTGCTCGATCCCACCAACGCCTGGGCGCTCGAAGGGCTCGTGGTCACGCAGACGAAGCTGCTGCCGGTGCATCGCCGCTGGGTGAGTGCCTTCTGGGGCCGCCTGATGCAGCGCCGCGAAGAGACGATGCTGGCCATCGGTGCGCTGCTGACCTCGATCGGCCTGTCGATGCTGCTGCTGCCCGAGGGCGACATCGTGGTGGCACTCGTGCTCACCATCTCCGGCGCTGGCCTGCCCATGCTCGATGCATGGCGTCAGGAGATCGTCGCGAAGTAGCCGGTCACTCCCGTCGCCCTATCCGCCGTCATGGCCGACACTCTGAACGTCGCACTCGTGGGGTATGGCTTCGTCGGCAAGGTGTTTCATGCACCGCTGATCGCGGCGACGGCGGGGCTGCACCTGCACACGGTGGTCTCCACGCGTCCTGACGATGTGCGCGCGGACTGGCCTGCCGTGCGGGTGGCGCCGGCACTGGACGATGCGCTCGCCGACCCGGCCGTCGACCTCGTCGTCATCGCGACGCCGAACATGCTGCACGCGCCGCAGGCGCACGCCGTGCTCGACGCCGGCAAACATCTGGTGGTCGACAAGCCGTTCACGGTCACGGTCAACGAGGCCCATGCCGTGATCGCGCATGCCCGGCGCGTCGGGCGGCTCGTGTCGGTGTTCCACAACCGGCGCTACGACAGCGATTTCGTCACGTTGTGCGACCTGATTGCATCGGGGACCCTTGGCGCGGTGACACAATACGAGAGCCACTTCGACCGCTTCCGCCTCGACGTGCGCGACCGCTGGCGCGAACAGGCCGGCCCCGGCGCCGGCCTCTGGTACGATCTCGGTCCGCACCTGATCGATCAGGCGCTGCAGCTCTTCGGCGCACCGATCGGCATCGCCGCCGACATCGCCGTGCAGCGCGACGGCGGCATCGCGGATGACTACTTCCATGCGGTGCTGCGCTACCCGCGCACCCGCGTCATCCTGCATGCGTCCACGATGGTGGCCGCCAACGACCTCCGCTTCTCGGTGCACGGCACCGGTGGCAGCTTTGTGAAGCAGGGCATGGACAGCCAGGAAGATGCGCTGAAGGCAGGACGCACACCCGGCGACGCCGACTGGGGCCACGACCCGCGCCCCGGCACGCTCACCACGGCATCCGGTGACATCCGCACCATCGAGGGTGTGCCCGGCGACTACCGCCGCTACTACGCCGCCGTCCGCGCGGCGATCCTCGGCACCGGCCCCAACCCGGTGCCGGCGGAACAGGCGCTCGCCGTCATGCAACTCATCGAAGCCGGTCTCGACAGTGCGCGGCGTCGGTGTGAGGTCGGGTTGTCCCCGATTGCGATGCCAGCGCTGCTTGCACCGGCAACTACAACTGCCACTGCTTGACGCAAGCGGCCTGCGGCCGCCGCAGAGGGGCAAAGACGCAGAGCAGGCAGAGAACGCAGCGACGATCGGTTCGATACTCGCCAGGCCGGCCCAGCGCGGTGCGACTGCTTTTGGGAACTGCACTCGTGGGGCAGACGCTCTCCCGGCATCATGCTGTCTCGGAGTGCTGACGTTGCCCTCGCCACCGCTGTTCCCAAAAAAATCGTCGTGTCCGCAACTCAGCCTGTGTGCGGGTCCAGCCCCTCTGCGCCTTTGCCTCTCTGCGGCGGCTGCAGGCCGCTTGCGTCAGGCTGTTGCCGTTGCCGTTGCCGTTGCCGTTTCCGTTGCCGGCGAGTGGTCAGCCGAGCTCTGTCTGCATCCGCTTCAGCAGCGCCAGTGTGGCACGAATGCCGTCGGGTTCGGAGAGCTTCTCGCCTTCGTACTCGATCCCGACCCACGAATTGAACTTCGCCGCGAGCACGATCTGCAGCATCCGCTTGTAGTCGGTCCGGGTCTCGTTGCCGGCGGCATCGAAGTCGTGTGACTTGGCACTGACGGCCTTCGCGAACGGCATCATCTCCGCCACCGCCTGATAGCGGTCGTAGTCGTAGAAGTTGCCGAAGTCGGGGAGGGTGCCGCAGCGCGGATGATTCACGAGTTTCATCACGCCCACCAACCAGTCGCCGTGCGACGACAGCCCGCCGTGATTCTCGACGATCACGTTGAGGTTCATCGGGGCGGCGATGTCGGTCAACCGGCGCAAGCCGTCAGCGGCCAGCTTCTGCTGCTCGTCGGGCGTGCCGGTGCTCTGCGCATTCACGCGGATGGTGGCGCAGCCGAGGGCTTTCGCCGCCTCGAGCCACTTGCGGTGGTTCTCGACGGCCTGCGTCCGCTTGGCGGCGTCGGGATCACCGAGCGCCCCCTCGCCGTCCACCATGATCAGGTGCTGGTACACCCCTTCGCCCTTGGCGCGCTGGTTCATCTCCTTCAGATAGGCCGCATCGGTGGCGCGGTCCTTGAAGAAGACGTTCACGTACTCGATCGCCTCGATGCCGTAGTCGCGGCGGGCCACTCGCGCGAAGTCGAGATGCTCCATCTGCTTCGCGAACAGCGCCTTGTGGAACGACCACTGCGCCAGCGAGATGCGGAAGGGTACGGCGGCAGTCTGGCGATGCAGCATGGCAGGGAGGGCGGTGGCCGCCAGTGCGGCCTGCAGGACGAAGGTGCGGCGTTCCATGCGATACTCCCGGCGAATCGGCGTTGGGCGACACCACCCCGGCGTCACACCCGCTGCAACGCTGTCGGAGTGCACGCGGGTTGGCAACCTCGGGGGCTACGTCCGGAACTCGATCATCACGGGAGGCTCCGGTGTTTCGGTGCCACCAGCGGCCGCGTACATCTTCCGCGCCGCCACGTTGTCCGCCTCGGTGAGGACCCACGCGCTTTCACAGCCAAGCGCGGTGGCATGCTCCAGCAGCGCCCGCAGCAGGCGCCTGCCGATGCCGCGTGACTGATAGGCGTCGCTGACTCCCGCCTCGTTGATGAAGAGCTGGTGCGGCTTGTCCGGATGCAGGTAGTGCACGCCACTGGCCATGCCGATGATCCGGTCGCCGTCCAGCGCGATGGCGAGATGATGCCGCGGATCGCCCATGAACTCGGCACACCACGCCGGGTGCACCGCGTCATCGAACACGTCCGCAGCGATGTTGTCGAGCAGGTGCGCTTCATGCGCGCGAAGGATGCGAATCTCGATCATGTCGGGAAAGTCTGCGCCGGGGACCACGGGGCAGCAAGCGCGCGAAGTCCACCATGGTGACTGACCCCATGGTGGCGCCGGGCGGCGACGGCGGTCAGCCCCCCACGACGACCTGCGCCACCACCGTGATCTCCACCGGCGCGTTGGCCGGCAGCGACGACACACCAATCGCCGCACGACTGCCGATGCAGCCGGCACCGAGATGCTCCATCAGCGTCTCCGATGCGAAGTCCGCCATCTTCGAGTGTGCGGTGAAATCCTGCTCCGCATTGAGGAAGACGGTCAGCTGCAGGATGACGGCGATGCGCTCACCCTCGCCCACGCACCCCTGCGCCGCCGTCAACGCATTCAGCGTGGCCAGTCGCACGGCGTCGCGGTGTGACTCCAATGCGTCCGAGGTCGCGATACGGCCGGCATACTCGAGTACACCGCCACGACGCGGCGTCATGCCCGAGGTGAAGATCTGGCTGCCGTGCCGCACCGCCGGCAGGTACTTGCCCTGCGGCACGGGCTGTTCCACGAGCGGGCTCACGAGCGGTACGCCTCCACCATGCGAACGATGCGCTCGGCGGCCGCGACGGCGGCGGCATGATCCTGCGAGAAGTTGAGCCGGATGCTCCGCTCGAGGCCGGGCCCGAATTCCGTGCCCGGCGTGACCGTCACGCCAGCCTGATGACGCAGCAGTCGCACGAACGTGGCGGCGTCCACCGCCAGCGGCGGCAATTCGGGAAAGAGATAACTCCCCGCCTGCGGCGTGGCCGTCGGCAGCCCTGCGGCCCGGAAGATCTGCAGCAACGCATCACGGATGGCCTGATGCTCGGCGATGCGCTGCGTCATCCACCCCGGCGGTTCCGTGAACCACGTCTCGAGGGCCGCCTGACTGTACCCGCCGGCGCGCAGTGACACGATCGCCTGCAGCCGCTCCATGCGATCCACCAGGGCCGGTGTGCCGAATGCCACGCCAAGACGGAATCCGCTCAGCGACTCGGTCTTCGACGGGCCCATGATCGTGATCAGGTCCGCGGGCTGCGGCTCGCAGGCGCGCAGGTGCGTGTATCCCTCGCCTCCGTAGAGCAGGCGCGAATAGAGCTGGTCGACGATCAGCGTCACACCATGCGCCGCGGCGAGGGCCGCAATCGTGATGATGGTGTCGTGCGAGAAGACCACGCCGGTGGGATTGTTCGGCGTGGAAAAGACGAACACGGTCGTGCCCGTCCGGAATGCCGCCTCGATGCGATCGAGGTCGGGACCGTTCTCCGACGGTTCTCCCTGGTAGCGCAGCGGAATCGGCACACGTTCGCCACCGAAGAACTCCACCAGCTTGCGATTGGCGAAGTAGTCCGGCTCCACCACCGCGACCTTCGTGCCCACCGTGACCGTTGCGCCGAGCGCGACGAACAGCGCCCCCTGCGTACCCGGCGTGATGATCAGCTCACTGCCGCCAGCGATCGGCCGACCGGTGAACGTGCCGAGCCGCTCGGCCAGTCGCTCGCGGATCCGGGCGGCGCCGCGATACTCGGTGTATGCCTGCTCTGCGCCACGACCGTAGCCCGCGTTCCAGGCCTCCAGCGCGCCGGGGGTCGGCGGAAAGGCGTCCACGTCGCCGTGCGAGAAGTCCACCGGCACACCTTCGTACCGGTCGCCGCGCATGATGGAGTCGAGATCGCCCACCTGTTGGCGGACCTCCTGGCCTGGCGCATGCTCGGTGGCGAGCGCCCGGAATTTCTCTTCGATCGTCTTCATCGCGGTCCCTGAACGTTGACCCTGCCACGCGACGCCTGTCGCTGCACAAGTCTTGCCGCATGGCAGCGAATTCGGGAGTGGAGCGCCGCAGTTTCGCGCACGGGGTCGAACGCCTGGCTTGCGCTCGGCGTCACCGCGTCAGGCGTGTCCCACGTCACCACCGTATGCAGGCGGGCGCTCGCTGGTCAGACCAGCGACGGCACCGGCGTCACGGCCGTCGGGAACCCGCGGATGAACCCGATGTAGTCCACCGACGCCGGCGTGATCCCGGCCTGACGCAGCAGCAGGTTCACCTTGCCGCGGTGGTACTGCGCATGCAGGAACAGGTGCTGCAGGATGTCCCGCACCGACGTCTCGAACGCGATGTTGGCGCTGTTGTGGTAGGACACCATGCGGTGGAGGTCGGCCGGCGTGAGTGCATCGAGGTGCCGCCGATACGCCGTATGCAGATCGGTGGCCAGCGCGTGCAGGCCCGCAGCGTCGAGATCGGGCCAGAGCGGGACACGCGCCGGACGTCCTTCGAGTCGCGACAGCCACCCCTCCTCCGACGCGAGCACATGGCCGAACTCGCGCGCGGCCGCGGCCGGCCACTCCGGTGCGGAACGCATGGCGTCCAGCACGGCATGGTCGGCCCACTCGAGATGGTTCCGCAGGTTCTGCAGTTCGATCAGCATCGACTCACTCCGCGCGCACGGGGCGCTGTGTCAGGGTTCGCTGCCCTTCCGGTAGTCCAGCTGGGGCTTCTGTGTGCCAAGGACGGTGGTGTATCGGAAGTCGGCACCACGCTTCCGCGCGAGCTCCGCCTTCGCCGTGGCGATGGTGGCCGGCGACGAGAAGAGATCCGCACCGGTGAGCGCCATCGTCTTGGCTGCCACCATCATGCCCTTGGCACCGATGCTCATGCCACCCGCGGCCACGGCCTGCCACGAGTGCGCCGCGGTACCCGGCACCCAGGTCGCCGCGGAGAGCTGCACCGTCGGCACCACCCAGCTCACGTCGCCCACATCGGTGGAGCCACCACCCAGCGCGCCGGCACCAGTGGAATCGATCGTCAGCGGCTTCACCCTGGCGGCCACGTCGAGGGGCAACTTGGTGAACGCGGTGGAGTTCTGCAGCTGCAGGGCGAAGGCACGTTCTTCCGTCGTGTAGGTGAACCCACCCACGCGCTCGAGCGCGCGCTGCTGCACCTGGGCCAGCGTGGCATTCGGCAGCAGTGAATACACCGAGCTGACGAGCTGGAGCTCGGACGTGGTACCGGTACCGAGTGCGGCGCCGCGTGCGGCATTGGTGATGCGCTCCCAGATGTCGTTCACGATGCGCATGTCCTGATGCCGCGCCACGTAGTACACCTCGGCTTCATCGGGCACCACGTTCGGCGCCTTCCCGCCATTGGTGATCACGTAGTGAATGCGACTGCCATCGGGAAGGTGCTCGCGCAGGTAGTTGGTCATCACGTTCATGACTTCCACGCCATCCAGCGCCGAGCGTCCGCGTTCGGGCGCAGAGGCCGCGTGCGAGCTGAGCCCGCGGAACCGGAACTTCCCCGAGATGTTGGCCATCGACATGTTGCCGTTCACGGCATTGTCGTCGCTCGGGTGCCATGCAATCACGGCATCGACGTCGGTGAACACGCCGTCGCGCACCATGTACACCTTGCCGGCACCGCCCTCTTCGGCCGGTGTGCCGATCATGCGCAGCGTGCCCTTCACGTTGTTGGCCTGCATCCACTGCTTGAGCGCGATGGCCGCCGCAGTGCTGGCGGTGCCAAACAGATGATGTCCGCACCCATGGCCCGGTCCCCCGACGCTGAGCGGCTGGCGTTCCGGCGTGGCGGCCTGTGAGAGGCCGGGCAGTGCATCGTATTCGCCAAGAATCGCAACCACCGGCGCGCCGCTGCCGTACTCCGCCACGAACGCCGTCGGTTCACCGGCCAGACCCGTCGTGATCGTGAACCCGGCGGCCCTGAGTTCCTGCTGGAGCAGCGCAGAACTCTTCACCTCCATGTAGCCCACTTCGGCGAAGCCCCAGATCTGCCGCGCCACCTCGCCGTAGTGTGCGGCGCCGGCCTCCAGCGAGGCGAGGATGGGCGCTGTGTTGGCCGCGGGCTTCGGCAACTGCGCGGCGAGTGGCGTGGCAAGGAGCGAGAGCGCGATGGCGCGGGCCAGGGACGTGCGCATCATTGGCGGGGCAGGGCAGGAAGTCCGGTCGGCCGCGCCCGGTGCGCGGACCAGCACCCTGAACATGATGCCGCGCGCGGCCCCGCGCGATCCGCGATTGCCCGACGGCGGTCGCCCGTCCGACTCCTGGAGGCAGCAGCAGCAGCAACGGCTATAACGCAGAACTGCACAGCCGCAGAACGGCTCTCTCGAACTGTCAGGCCGCCAAGCCACCTTCCCGGCTTGCCGGAGCCTCGTTGATGGGGGGGGCACTGCCACCGCGAGTGCAGTTCCCCTCAGAATTCGGTGCCGCGCAGTGCCGTGAAGGCCGCGCATCGGTGGAACGTTCGAAGGAGCGGTTCTGCGGTCATGCTGTTCTGCGGCTGTGCAGTTCTGCGTTGATGCTGTTGCTGTTGCTGCCAATGCCGGTGCTGTTGCTGCGGCTACAGCGGCACCACGCCGTGGCGCAGGCCGTAGGACACGGCTTCGCTCCGCGTGCGCACGCCGAGTTTGGCGAAGATCGCCTGCAGGTGATACTTGACCGTGCTGGGTGAGATGCCGAGGCGGGCGCCGATGTGCTTGTTGCCGAGGCCTTCGGCGAGCGCGCGCAGCACCTCGAGTTCGCGATCGGTGAGGTGGGGTTCGTCATCGCCCGGCGTGACCTGCTGCTGCAGCTGTTCGCGGTGCTGCGCCCGTTCACGACGCGAGCCGCTGTTCGGCAGCACCGAGGGCGACACCACCGTGAGGCCCCGCACCACGCCGTGCGCGGCAGCGATCACATCGTCGGGGTCGGCGTCGAGCGGCAACCAGGCCGCGCTGCCGCGGGCGAGTTGTGCGGCCGGGGGATTCACGCCCGGATCGAGCAGGTAGATCGTCGGCTGCCGGTGTGCCGACCGCTCGTCGGCGTGTGGCCATTCGGTCACGTACACCGCGTGTGCGGCGTGTGGACGCGGCGCACGCTGGGCCCGTCCGTCATCCACCGCCACGTCACGGCTGCTGCCCAGCCCTGCGCTGAGGCGAGCCCGCACGATCGCGGGCATCGCACCCAGCGTCAGGTGCAGCAGGTCGTCGCGCACCGTGATCAGCGCGCCCCGCGCGACCGCTCGCCGATCACCACCGGCAGCGTCACCACCGCGCCACCACGCACCACCTGCAGGTGCACCGTGGTGCCCACGCGATCGCTGCCAAGGAAGGGCATGACGTCGTCGTGCCGCGTGATGCGTGTGTCATCGATGCGCACGATCACATCGCCGATCATCACCCCGCCATGCGACGCCGGGCTGTCGTGCTCCACGTCGAGCACCACCAGACCACCCTGTCCGTCCATGCCAAGCGTCGCCGTGGCCGTTTCCGAGAATCGCACCGTCTGCATGCTGGCGCCGAGCCAGCCACGCGCCACGTAGCCCCGGTTCAGGATCGAGTCGAGAATGCGATCGATCGTGGTATCGGGAATGGTGACGCAGAGCGGCTTGCTCATGCCGCCGGAGTTGATGCCCGCGATGCCGCCATGCGCGGTGACCAGTGGCCCGCCGCCAAAGCCCGGAAACAACTCCACGTCGCTCTGGACGCGCCGGTCGAGGGTGCCGCCGCGCCAGGTCCGCCACGCTTCGCCCACGCTGCTGACCACGCCGAAGGTCGCCTGCGGCCCGTCGCCGCCGGTGCGCGCCAGCGCCATCACCAGATGCCCCGGGCGCAGGTCGGCCGCCGCCGCGCGCGTCGCCACCGGCAGCTTGCCGGTCGGGATGCGGAGGGCCGCCAGGTCCGTACCCGGATCGCGGCCCGCCAGCGTGGCCGTCACCCGTTCGCCCGAGGGCAAGGTGACGGAGATGTCGTCGGTGCGCTTGACGGTGGCATCGGTGGTCACGATCACGCCATCCCGCCAGTGCACGCCGGTGCTGGCGAGGCGGGGACGGGCGTGCACGGCGACGACGCTCGCAGCGGCCGAGCTGACCGCCTCGGCGAGCTGGTCCGAGAAATCGGAGAGAGAGGACATGGGTCGGTGGGAAAGATGTGGCCTGACACTGCTACCCGCGCCGGCGACTGTCCGGTGCGTGACCAGAAGGGTGCCGCCGGCCCCGCCCACGGAACATCGGCCAAACGGACAGGCTAACCCTAGATCGCGCCGTACGTGAATTATTCATGAACACTCGGGCCCGAGGCCGCGTATACTGCCGAGTCGCCCGCATCCCCGCTCCAGCCGTTCCCGCCCCGTCGCCCGCTACCTCGTCACCGTGATGCGATCCGTCTGCCGCCCCCGCGCCCGTTGCGTGGGAATCGCCACCCTCGTCGCTGCCGCGCTCAGCGGCGGGGAGGCGCATGGGCAGCCGACACGCAGCGACACCGTGGCGCAGCGGATCGAGCCGGTGCGCGTCACCGGCTCACGCGTACCGTCGGTGGTGGGTGGGGCGGCCACGATCCTCATCCGGCCTGATTCGCTGCCGATCCCGATGTCGCCCTCGCCCTTTCTCGAGCAGGTGCTGCGGCAGTCGGCCTTCGTGCTCGCGCGACAGAACTCGCGCGGAGAAGTGGAGCTGTCGGTGCGCGGCTCCGATTCGCGTCAGGCCACCGTGCTCGTGGACGGACTGCCGCTGACGCTGGGCTGGGATCACCGGATGGATCCGTCGCTCTTTCCCACCACGGGCATCGATCGCATCACGGTCACCCGTGGGCTGTCCACGCTGCTGGCGGGCCCCAATTCGCTTGGCGGCGTGATCCGGCTCGAGCTGAATGCACCGATCACGGGCCCGCGGGCCGCGGCGCGCAGCGCGGTGCGGTTCGGCCTGGGGCTCGACCAGTTCGCGGCACGCGTCATCACCGGCACTGCGATGGTGCCGGTGACGGTCGGCGACGGGATGCTGCGCATGCGCGGCGGGGCCAGCTACCGGCAGCGCGACGGCTTTGCACTGAGCGGCGGCAGCGCCGGAGATGGCGTCACGGGTGGCGCCGTGGACCCGGGCAGCGCCGCCGACGCCGATCTGCGCACCAACACCGACCTGCGACAGGTCGACGGGTTTGCGGCGCTGCGCTACGACCATCGCTCCGGTGCGTTCGTCGGGCTCACGGCCGCGGCCAACGATGCCGCCCGCGGCGTGGCACCCGAGCAGCACGTCGCGGCACCGCGGTTCTGGCGCTATCCCATGCAGCGTCGGCAACTCGGCATCCTCTCGGCCGGCACCGGGCTGCGAACAACGCCGCTCGGTCTCGGCGCGATCGAGGCCAGCCTCGGCACCAACCGCAACGCCCTCGAGATCGAGACCTTCGGCACGCGCAGTTTCAGCACTGTGACGGTACGTGAACTGGGCGATGAAGCCAGCGACATCGCGCGCATCCAGGCCAGACACTCGCTGCCGATGAACGCCCACCTGCGCGTCGGTGGCACGTTCAATCGGGTGCGCTACGATGAAACGCTGAATGCCCAGCGCGTATCGCCCACGCGGGCGCGGTACGAGCAGCGCCTGTCGAGCATCGGCGCGGAGGTCGAAGTGCCGGTGGTCGCGCGTGTGCTGCTGACTGGCGGTGTGGTGCAGGACGAAGCGCAGACGCCGCTGAGCGGAGGACGACCGCAACTCGGGACGCTCTCACGCATGGGGTGGCGCGCGGGCACCACGGCACTCCTGTCGGACGCCGTCCGCCTGCATGCCTCGGCAAGCCGTCGTGCGCGTTTTCCGGCGCTGCGAGAGTTGTACAGCGGTGCGCTCGAGCGTTTCGATCCGAACCCGTTGCTCACGCCGGAGAGTCTGGTCGGCTACGAGGCGGGCGTGACGTTGGCGGGAGGGGCGATGGATGCCCGCGGCATTCAGGTGCAGGTGGTGGCGTTCCGTCACCGGCTGGACGATGCCGTGGTGCGCATCACGCTGCCTGATCGCCGCTTCCGGCGCATCAATCGTGATGAACTGCGCAGCGCAGGCTTCGAGGGACTGGCGGTCTGGTCACCACCGTCGCTGGGGGGATTCAGTCTCGCCGCCGACGCCACGCTGCAGCATGTCCGCATCTACGATCGCACCATCACCAACGGCGCCGACAATGCACGTCGCCCGGAGCACACCCCCGAAGTGCGCGGCTCGCTGACGGGTACCGTGCCGCTCCGGGCGGGCCTTGGGGCAAGCGTCATGGCGCGCCACGTCGGTTCGCAGTTCTGTCAGCATCCTGATCTCGGTCGGCTCGTGCGTCTCACGGCGCAGACCACAACCGATGCGGGCCTCACCCGTGTGTTTCCGCTGCGTCAGGGTGGTCTGATGCAGCGCGTCGTCGCCTCGATGGCGGTGGAGAACATCGGCAACCGGACGGTCTACGATCAGTGCGGGCTGCCGCAGCCGGGGCGCACCTTCCGCCTCTCCTTCGAACTCCGGTAGTCGCGCAGCTGCTGTCACCGGCAACGGCCGGTCGCACGATTCGGGAGGCGCCGGCGCACGTCGGCAGCGATCATCACACCTCACCGACTTGGAGATCGTGATGACCGCTGCCAGCTTGCCCCACATGCCACTGCTGGAGACCGTGCCGATCGAACAGACCCGTGCCGAAGCTGCGGTGCTGCGGGCGCGCACCGTGCTCGACGACGCCGTCGCGCAGGGTCGGGAAGGCCGCATTCCCTTGGCTGAACTGGCGGACGCCGCGGGGATGAGTGCCGCGCACCTGCAGCGCCTCTTCACGGCGATCGTCGGTGCGTCGCCCTCGGCGTACCTGCGCAGCCGACGCGCCGATCTCTTTCGACGGGCGCTCCGCGAATCGGCCACGGTCAGCACCGCCACGTTCGACGCGGGCTACGCGGCCTCCAGCCGTGCCTATGCCGACGCCACACGACACCTCGGCATGACCCCGTCGGCCTATCGCCGCGGCGGCGAGGGCGTCACGATCCGCTGGGCCGCCACCGACACGCCCCTCGGCCGACTGGTGATCGGTGCCAGCGATCTCGGACTCTGCTGGGTGTCGCTGGCCGCGAGCGACGAGACACTCGTTGCCGAACTGCACGAGGAGTTTCCGCGCGCCACGATCCTGGCGGATGTGGATGACCGTCTCGCCGCGATGCAGCGCGCCGTGACGGCGCGGCTGCAGGGTGTGCGTCAGGCACCGGATGTGGCGATCGACATGCAGGTCACCGCTTTCCAGCAGCGGGTGCTCGACGCACTGATCGCCATTCCGTACGGCGAGACGCGCAGCTACTCGCAGATCGCCGCAGCCATCGGCAAGCCCGGCGCCGCCCGGGCCGTGGCCAACGTCTGCGCCACCAACCGTGTGGCCGTCGTGATTCCCTGTCATCGCGTGATCCACGCCGATGGATCGATGAGCGGCTACCGGTGGGGCAACCAGATCAAGAAGGCGTTGCTGCAGGCCGAGGGCGCCGCGCTGCCGCGTGGCGACGGCACTGCGCCCGCCGCAGTGAGGCGCCGGCACGCACCGTGAACGAAACGTCGTCGTGGTCGCGACGTGTACGCATCCCGCTGCCGGTCGATGTCGATGTCCGGTGGACGCTGCGCTATCTGGTGGTGCGCACCGTCGGGTCGCTGGAGCGGGTGCGGGGCACGCACTATCTGCGCAGCATCCGCATCCATGACACCGGCGTGCACCTGCTGCTCGATCTGGAGCACGACGCCGCAGCCAACGCGCTCATCGCCCGCAGTCGCCCGGCACTGCCGCGCGCCGACATCGTCGCGCTGGTGCGACGCAGCTTCGATCTCGACACCGACCTGACGGCTTTTCGCCGGATGGCCATGCGGGATACGCTCCTCGCACCGCTGCTGCAGGCCCGGCCGTACCTCCGCCTCCCGCAACTGCTCGATCCCTTCGAGGGGCTGATCCGCGCGGTGCTGGGTCAGCAGGTGAGTGTCGTGGGTGCCAGTACCATGACCGACCGGCTCGTTCGCGCTTTCGGCACACCGCTGGCACCCGTCGATGGCGGGCTCCCGCTGTTCGGCTTCCCCTCGCCAGCGCGACTGGCGGATGCCGGCGCCGACGCGCTGCGCACGATCGGACTCACACGGGCCAAGTCAGCCACGTTGTTCACCGTGTCGTACGCCGTGGCAACGCAGGCGGTCGATCTCGACGCACTGCGCGGCGCGCCGACCGAGGAGGCCGAGGCGACGCTGATCGCGCTGCCGGGCATCGGTCCGTGGACGGCGCACTACGTGCGGATGCGTGCGCTTGGGGATCACGATGCCTTTCCCGCAGCGGATCTCGGTGTGCTCAAGGCGATGGAGCTGGCCGGTGTGGTACGTCGCGACATCGCCGCGCGCGCCACCGCGTGGCGCCCGTGGCGCGCCTACGCCACCCTGCATCTCTGGGAATCACTCGGCAAGCGCGATGACGCGCTCACGGGTGACGACTAACGACGCGCAGCGCTCCGCGTCGGCATCACCACCAGCACCACGCCAAGCAGCGTCACCGCGCCGGCGATGAGCATCATCGGGGTGATCACCTCGTGCCCGATCGAGGCACCGAGCAGCAGGGCGACGATCGGATTCACGTAGGCGTAGGTGGCCACGTGCGACGTCTTCGCCACGCGCAGCAGCCAGACGTAGGCGCTGAAGCCGAGCAGGCTGCCAAAGAAGATCAGGTACCAGAAGGCCATCCACGAGCGATGTGAGATGGCGCCGAGATCGACCCTCGCCCACTGCCCGGTGAGCGTGCAGCCGATCACCAGCACGGCGCCCGCGCTCAGCATCTGCACGGCGGTGCCCATGAACGCGTTGTCCGGTCGTGCCACTTCACGCCCGATCACCGAGCCGATCGACCACGACATGCACCCCAGCAACACCAGCCCCAGTGCACCGATGTCGAGGCTTCCGGCATCACCGCGCCACGCGGCGCCGAGACTCGGGCCGCCGAGCAGCGCCAGCCCCACCAGCCCGAGCGCAAGGCCGACCCACTCCTTCGGAATCGGTGCGCGACCACCCGGCCGCGTGCTCGCTGCCGCAACGATCCAGATCGGTGTCGTGGCCACCACCAGACTCGCCACGCCGCTCGGCACACGATGCGCGACCAGCGCGATCAGGCCGTTGCCCACCACCAGCAGCATGACGCCGCCGATCAGGCCACCCTTCCAGTGCTCACGGCGCGGCGCCGGCACACCACGCAGCCGCAGGACGGTGTAGAGGAGCAGCCCGGCCAGTCCATGGCGCGCGGCGATCATCGGCCACGGCGGCATCGTCTCGACACCGATCTTCATGCCGAGGTACGTGCTGCCCCAGATGATGTAGAGCGCCGCGAAGGCCAGCACCAGCAGGAGGCGGGAGGGCGGCGCGGTGCGAATCGAGTCGGGCATCCGTGCAATCTAATCGCCACCGATGCAGTGGCTGATTCGTCAGCCGACGGCGTCGCTCGACAACGGGGCGAGTCGCTGCGACACGAGGTGACTGACGGTGGCACGCTGCCCGTGCATCAGCAGGAAGGGCATCACGTCACCGGGAGGCAGCGGCCGCGAGATGACGAATCCCTGGCCGAACTTGCAGTCGAGTGCCAGGAGCGCCGCGTACTGCGCCTCGGTTTCGATGCCCTCCGCCACGGTGCGCAGACTGAGGGCGTTGCCCATGGCGATCACCGCGCTGGCGAGTGCGTTGGCACCCGGGCCGCCGCCCACGCCGTCCACGAAGCTCTTGTCGATCTTCAAGACATCCACCGGAAACCGGTGCAGGTAGCTGAGCGACGAATACCCCGTGCCGAAATCGTCGATGGCGAGGCGCACGCCGAGTGACTTGAGCGACGTGAGAATCCCGACGGTCTCTTCGCTGTTGGCGAGCAGGGTGCTTTCGGTCAGTTCCAGCACGAGCTGATCGCGGCGCAGTCCCGCCACGCGCAGGGCGTTGGCCACGTCGTCGAGCAGGTCCTCGTCGCCCAGCTGCCGCGCCGAGAGGTTCACGGTGACGGTCACCGGCATCAACTGCGGGAGCGACCGGCTCCAGTGCCGCGCGTGTGTGCAGGCTTGCAGCAGCACCCAACGACCGATCGGCACGATCAGCCCTGACTGCTCGGCGATCGGGATGAAGTCGGCCGGCGCGATGCGCCCGCGACGTGGATGGTCCCAGCGCACCAGTGTCTCGAGCCCCACCACCGCGCGGTTGCTGAGATCCACGATCGGCTGGTACTCGAGCTGCAGCTCATCGCGCTCGATCGCGTAGCGCAGGTCTGCGAGCAGGTCGAGCCGTTCCACCACCTCCTCGTGCATGTGCGGTGCGAATCGCTCCACCCGTGCCTTGCCCCGCTTCTTGGCCAGGTACATCGCCAGGTCGGCATTGCGCAGGAGGTCGTCGCCGGTTTCGTCGCCGTGGCTCACCACCACGCCGATGCTTGCCGTCGTGAAGGCCTCCCGTTCGTCGAGGGTGAACGGCCGCGCGAACGCATACGAGATCCGTTCCGCCACTTGCATCGCCTGCTCGCCATCGTCGTTGCACCCCTCCACCAGGACGGCGAATTCGTCGCCACCCAGGCGGGCCGCCGTGTCGCCCGACCGCAGACAGGCGCGCAGCCGGTCAGCGCTCTGCGTCAGCAGGGCATCACCGGCCGCGTGGCCCAGTGAGTCGTTGACTTCCTTGAAGTTGTCGAGATCGAGAAAGACCACGGCGGTCCGCAGGGCATTGCGTGACCCGCGCAGCAGCGCCTGTTCCACACGGTTGCTGAACAGTGCGCGATTGGCGAGCCCGGTGAGCTCGTCGTGGAAGGCGCGATGCACCAGCTGCTCCTGCAGCGCCACGCGGTGCGTCACGTCACGGGTGGTGAGCACGAGCCCGTTCACGGTCTCGTCGTGGAGCAGGTTCACGACCACGTTTTCCACCCGACACGACGCGCCGGATGCACTGAGCATCCGCCAGTTGCTGGTGGAAGATCTGGCGCCCGGCTTGCTGGCGTCGGTGAGGAAGCCAAGCATCGGCACGACGTCATCGGGATGTACCAGCTCGCGCAGTTGTCGCCCTTCCAGCGCATGTGGTTCGTAGCCGAACACCCGGCTGATCGCGGGGCTGACGTAGCGGATGCTGTCGGCGCCGTCGAGAATCGTGATCAGGTCGGTGGAGTGCTGCACCAGCGAGCGGAATCGTGTCTCGCTGGCCTCCTGCGCCAGCGCGCTCGAGCGCAGCGCGTCTTCGCGGACCACGATCGCCTGTCTCACCGTGACCAGCACGGTCATCACGATCATCGCGAGGATGTAGATCGAAAGATCACCCCCGTCGTCCATCCGACGCACCACATCGAGCAGCATGGCCGATCCGGCGAGCGCCGCGAGGAATGGCAGCACCGAATTCCGCAGCGTCGTGGGTGTGCGCGTCGCGGCTGTCGGCGGTCGGCGCGTCGTGTTCACCTCGACCAGGAAGCCGAGCAGCAACAGTGCGGTGCCGAGTCCATCGACCATCGTCGCGACGGCCGACGTCGTCTCCGGATGCCAGAGGCGGACGGCGTGGCTGATGAGCTGGGCCGCGAGACCGGCGCCAACCAGGGCCAGCCCGCGCCGTTCCCGATGGCTGCCCCCCACCCGCGCGTACAGTGATGAGAGCGCAAACAGCGCCAGCAGCTGCAGCCCTGGGAGCAGCATCAGCAGCAGCGACGGACTCACCGACACGACCATGGCGGCCACGACGCCAGCCGAGCTGCGCCCCAGCAGAAACCAGCTCGTCATGGCGCCGAGCAACAGGCTCACCGCCACGTCGAGCCCGAATTTCCAACGATCCGACCGCTGACGCAGTGTCGCGCTCACGAGCAGCAGCCCGGTCACGAGTGGCAGCGTGGCCAGGATGTGGCTCACCATCGACCACTCCACGAACAGGTCGGGGATGGTGGAGAAGGGCACCAGCCCCCACGACAGCTGCGCCAGGGTCTGGCAGGCCTCGCCGAGCCCGATCAGTCGCCAGGCACGCCGCGTCGTGACGCTGCGCGCGGCGCCCCCCTGCATGTACGCCACGATCGATGCCGCCAGACACCCCGCCACAATCCAGAGGTCACCGATCGGACTCCAGCGCGCCGGTCCGAAGGCGAGGACGGCGCACGCCAGCGCAGATGCGACGATGCACAGCAGGGCCAGATGCCGGGTCCAGGGCAGCCAACGGGTGCCGGGATGGGCCGGAGCGGGATGGGTGGGGTGGAGGCGATCCATTGCGTCTGAGGATCGGCTCATTGTGCCCACCCCTGAACCGTGCGACATGACACCGAAGGGGCCCGCGAGCCGTAGTATTCGGTATCCGGCGACGCGGAACGGGCAGGTCGTGGCGGCCCCCACCGGTCAGTGCCGGCGTCATTCCTCAGGACTCATGAAGAAGTCGACCAGCATCAAGCTGCTCTTCGTCAATTCGATCGTGCTCGGTGTGTCCGGCTGTGATTCGGAGCCGCCGCCGGTGGACCCGTGCGCCACCACCACCTTCAACGCCCCGGCCTGCGAAACGGCAGTCACCAATCGCGGATACCACTACCACGGGGCGTGGATTCCGATGGTGTACCCGAGCCCGTACCTGTTCTACTACGCCGGCTTCACGCGCGCCCTCGGTGCCGGCCGGCCGGTGATTTCGGCCCCCCGCTCGGTCTACGAACCGTCGTACCGGTCAGTCGATGCACGGGCACAATCGTACGCCGCACGTGTGGCGCCGCAGGGCACGCAGCTGTCCGGCGCGCGGATGTCGTCGATCCTGCGCCGGCCGGCGTCGATCGCGCGCGGACGGTCGGGATCCACCGTCCGGCGTGGCGGCTTCGGGTCGATCGGGCGCGGCCGCTCGTCGTTCGGGGGATGAGCATGCGCCGCACGACGCTGGCGCTGATGCTGACCCTCGCGGCCTGCACCAGCGCCGAAGAGAAGGCACGGCAGCGCGAGCAGGACATGATGGAGCAGGCCCGCGCCGACTCAGCCGCCGAGGCCGACTTCATCGCCGACTCGCTGGCGCTGGCCGGCTCGATCACGCTGGACAGCATTCGTGATGTCCGCATCCGGGACGTGAAGACGGTCGATGACAACGGCTACGAGTACCTCTCGCCGCGGCACGAGGCCGTTGGCACCACGGGGCAGGTCTGCGCCGTGACCAGCACGCGATATTTCCAGCTGGTGCGCGGCGACACGCTGCGTTGCCAGTGGGGACCGCCGGAGTGAAGCGTCTCGTCCATCCGCCGCGTCCCGACTGGCAGAAGAAGGTCGAGGCGCTCGGCCTCGCGTGGCACTCCGCCAAGGGCGCGTACTGGAACGAGTCGGCGTACTACAGCTTCACGATGGACGAGGTGCTCAAGCTGGAGCATGCGACCAACACGCTCCACGGCATGTGCCTGAAGGCGGTGCAGCATGTCATCGACGAGCGACTCTTCCTGCGACTCGGCATTCCGGCGCATGTGATTCCGCTGATCGAAGCGGCGTGGGAACAGGAGCCCCCGTCGATCTACGGCCGCTTCGACCTGGCCTACGACGGCATCAGCCCCCCGAAGCTGCTGGAGTACAACGCCGACACGCCGACGTCGCTGGTGGAGGCGAGTGTGGTACAGTGGTTCTGGCTGCAGGAGCAGTTTCCCGCCAAGGACCAGTTCAACTCGATGCATGAGCGCCTGATCGAGCAGTGGAAGGCGATGATGGTGTTCCTGCAGGGCGATCGTGTGCACTTCGCCGGCATGGACGACATCGAGGACGGCATGACGCTCGCTTACCTGCGCGACACGGCCGAGCAGGCGGGCCTCTCGTGCGACACGCTGACGGTCGATCAGATCGGCGTCACGTCCGACGGCTTCTTCACCGACGCCGACGATCGTGTCATCGAGTCGATCTTCAAGCTCTACCCGTGGGAGTGGATCGTCGCCGAGGATGAGCGTTTCGTGCAGGCACTGCTGCAGCAGGGCACACGGATGCAGTGGATCGAACCGATCTGGAAGATGCTGCTGTCGAACAAGGGCATCCTCGCGATCCTCTGGGAACTGTTCCCCGACAGCCCCTACCTCCTGCCGGCCTCACTCGACATCGCCGAAACGCTGACGTGGGATGCCTACGTCCGCAAACCGCTGCTGTCGCGCGAAGGCGCGAACGTGACGGTGACGATGTTCGACCAGACGCTGATGGAATCACAGGGCGACTACGGCGACGAGGGCTACGTCTATCAGGCGCTGGCGTCGATCCCGAACTTCGATGGCCACCACGCGATCATCGGCTCCTGGATCATCGGCCAGGAGTCCGCCGGCATCGGCATCCGTGAATCGAAGCGCCTCATCACCGACAACCTGTCACAGTTCGTGCCGCACCTGATCGAAGGCTGACCTGCGATCGGTGCACGGCCGTAACTGCCGGACGCGGAAGCGCAGAGGGGCGCCGAAGGCGCAGCGGCAGGCATTGGGAACTGCAACACAACCCGTGTGCGAAGTTCCCTTCGTCTCCTCTGCGCCTTCTGCATGTCTCTGCGCTTCTGCGTCACGCCGTCCCGTCGGCGATCAGCGCAGCGCGGGCACGTTGCCGAGGACGTGCGTGATGCGCGCGGCGGCGGCGGCGAGTTGCGGGGCGGGGGCGACGAGGGAGAGGCGGAAATAGCGTGCCCCGGCCGCACCGAAGGCCAGGCCCGGTGTGATCATCACCTGCGCCTCGTGCAGGACTCGGTCCACGGCGTCCCACGCGTCCATGCCGTCGGGCAGGGGCAGCCAGGCGTACATCGCCGCCGTCGGCACCTTCACGTCCCACCCGCCCTGCTGCAGCGCGCCGTACAGCGCATTACGGCGCGCCGTGTACTCGGCCACGATCGGCGCGGTCAGCGACCGCACGTTGTCGAGTGCGAAGGCGCCGGCGTGCTGCACCGGCATCGACACGCCGTAGCCCACGTTGGCGCGGTACGCGAGCAGCGCATCAAGCGCATCGGCGCGGCCCACCACGAAGCCCACCCGCATGCCGGCCATGTTGAACGACTTCGAGCAGGAGTGGAACTCCACGGCCACGTCCTTCGCGCCTGGCACCTGAAACACGCTCGGTGCCACGTAGCCGTCGAACGTGAGCTCGGAGTACGCCAGATCGTGGAGCAGCAGCAGGTCGTGCCGGCGCGCGAATTCCACCAGCTCCGCCAGGTCATCCAGCGTCGTCACGGCACCGGACGGGTTGTTGGGGTAGTTAGCGATCAGCACCCGCGCGCGCTTCAGTGTGTCGGCCGGGATGCTCGACAGGTCGAGCTGCCAGCGATTCGCCGGATCCATCGGCACGATGTGCACCTCGGCGCCATGCATCAGCGGCGCGCGCAGGTACACCGGGTAGCTCAGCGACGGCGCCAGCACCACGTCACCCACGCCGCAGATGGCCGCCAGCAGTTCGGCGATGCCCTCCTTCGAACCCGCCAGCGCCACCGCCTCTCGGTTGGGGATGAACTCCACGCCGAAGCGGGAGGCCATGAACCGGGCTGCGGCGGTCAGCAGCCGTTCGCTGCCCCGGAAGGGCGGGTAGCCGTTCAGCGGCGAGTGCAGTGCGGCTTCCTGCAGCGCTGCCACCACCGGCGCGGGCGTCGGCTGGTCGGGCGAGCCGATCCCCAGGTCCTGGAACACCAGCCCTGCGGCACGAGCCACCTGCTTCCGGCGTTCGAGTTCCGAGAAGACGTACGGCGGGAGCGTCGCCAGCGTGGGCAGGGTCTGGATTGGCACAGGGGCGGGACGAGAGAGAAATGGCGCGGCAGCGCGCCAGCACGAATGCGAACAGCTCGCGAGACGGGTCACGGCAGCGCTCCTGCGCCGCGTGCTCCAACAGAAGAATGACGACCGATGGACGACGAGGAAAGCCGTGCCGCAGCACCACCCCGTGCGTGATCAACATCCGACCCATCCGCCACGGGTTCCCATCGCACGCCAACGGCTCGGGACAGACCCTGCGGGGTATCTTCACTCATGCGTGTAATCCAGATCCTGCTGCGATGCCTGCCGCTGCTGCTCAGCTTCCGCCGGGATCAGCGCCGGTGGCTCGTTCTGGGCGGCAAGCTCGCGCGCAGCGAGGCGTTCCACACACGCCGCGCCGAACGGATGGTGGCCACCCTCGCGTCGCTCGGCCCGACGTTCGTGAAGCTGGCGCAGCTCTTCGCGGGCCGTGCCGACATCATCCCGGAACCGTATGTGAGCGCCATCGGCACGCTCACCGACCGGGTGCCCGGTGTGCCTGCCGCGAAGATCCGCGCCAGCCTGATCGAGAGCTACGGCGCGCCGCCGGAAACGGTGTTCGAGTTCTTCGATGTGCAGCCACTGGCGGCCGCCTCGCTGGGTCAGGTGCATCGCGCCCGTGTCGATGGCCGCGACGTGGTGGTAAAGGTGCTCCGCCCCGGTGTGGAGCGCCTCGTGGAGGGTGACATCCGCGCGGCACGACGCATCCTCGATCTCGTGGCGTCGCGGCTCAACCCGCCACACGTGGCCGGGCTGCGCACGGTGCTCGACGAATTCGAGAAGCGTGTCGCCGACGAGATGGACTTCCGTCAGGAAGCCCGCTACGCGCAGCAGGTGCGGAAGAACTTCGCGAAGAATCCCGCCATTCGCGTGCCTGAAGTGTTCGACTCGTACACGCGGCAGCGGGCACTCGTGCTCGAGTTCATCGATGGGCGCCGCGTGGACCAGCTGGGCGACTGGATCACGTCCGGCCGCGTGCAGGCCGACGACGTGCTTCGCTCCGTGATGGAGCTCTACGTGCAGATGATGATGGTGGACGGGCTTTTCCACGCCGATCCGCACCCGGGCAACGTCTTCGTGGATACGCAGGGCCGCCTCACGCTGCTCGACTTCGGCATGGTGGTGGAGGTGCCGGTCGAGACGCGCCGCACGCTGGTGCAGACGGTGTTCGCCTCCATCCGCGGGGACGTCGAGAAGGTGGTGGACGGTTTCTACGCCCTCGGCCTGATCGAACCGGGCGCCGACCGGGCCACCATCGTCACCCTGGCCGCGCAACTGATCGAACTGGCCAACGAGCACACCACCGCCGTCGAGCGCATTCAGCGCGTCACGCGCCTCGCGGAAGACGTGATGGCGACGCTCTACGACTTCCCGGTGCTGCTGCCGGGCGACATGGTCTACTTCGCCCGCACCGCCGCCCTGATCGAGGGGCTCGGTGTGCGCTACGACGCACGCTTCAACGCGATCCGCTTCGCCACACCGATCGTGCTCCGCCTCCGCCGAGAGATTTTGTCCTCCCTTGGTGAACCACTCGGAGGCGAGCGCGATGTCGCCACCGCCATCGGTGCCACCCTCGGCTCGCTCGTCGCCATCGCCCGCCGCGCCGGCCGCGAGGCCGTCACCACCGTCGCCGCCCAGCTCATTCCCGTCCTCGCCTCACGCGCGCGCTGAGCGCAATTGATTCTTTTTCAATGACGCAAGACGAAACGGCCGCCCGAACATCAGGAGGCCGTTCCGTCTTGCGTGAGTTCGAGGCGATCAGACCAGCGGCGTGTGCATCGGCTGCGGACGTTCCACCGCGATTGCGCCGGGGATGTCGGGCATGATCGAATCCAGCGACGGGGCGCTCGACTGCACGATGCTGGCATTCACCGGCTGATGTGCCGCATGCACTGCGGCGAGCGCCATCGGCGTGTTCATCGCACTGCGCTTCGGCAGCAGTGGGCCGTCGGGGCCGCGCTGCGGCGACATCGGCCGCGGGGCACCGAGGTCGCCGATTTCGAGCAGGCTCTCCAGCTGATGCGTCGAGATCGGCTTCGAGTACAGGTAACCCTGGCCGTAATCACACCCGAGATTGCGCAGGTCCCACTCCTGTTCCGCGCGCTCGATGCCTTCGGCCACGACCTTGAGCTTCAGCGAGCGGCCGAGCGCCACCACGGCCGACGCCAGCGCACGACCGTTCGGGCCCTTGTCCATACCCTGCACGAAGCTGCGGTCGATCTTGAGCACGTCCAGCGGATATTGCGACAGATAGCCGAGCGAGGAGTAGCCCGTGCCGAAATCGTCGATCGCGATGCGCACGCCAAGCCCACGGATCCGGTGCAGCAGGGCGAGCGTGTCGGTACTGCGGCCCACCAGCATGCTCTCCGTCAGCTCCAGCACCAGGCGGTCGGCATTCAGTGACGTGCTCTCGAGCGTACGCTTGACCACGTCGATGAAGTTGCCGTCCACCATCTGTCGTGCCGAGAGATTGACGGTGATCGTCACCGGCTGCTGGCCTGGGGGGACCGGCCAGCTGGCGGCATCGGACGCGGCCGTCTTCAGCACCCACTCGCCGATTTCGACGATGATGCCCGTCTCCTCGGCCAGCGGAATGAAGTCCATCGGCGACACCGTGCCACGGTAGGGATGGTTCCAGCGCACCAGCGCTTCGGCACCGATGATCTGCTGCGTCCCCAGCTCCACGATCGGCTGATAGACCACCGCGAGTTCGCCGCGGTCCACGGCCTTGCGCAGGTCGGCCTGCAGTTCGATCCGATCCAGCACCGCCGCATGCATGCCACTTTCGTACAGCACCGCGCACGCCTTGCCACGCGCCTTGGCGTGATACATGGCGACGTCGGCATTCCGCAGCACTTCGTCGGCGGTCTGGCTCGGCTGCGCACGGGCGATGCCGATCGATGCATTCAGGGCGGCATCCTTGCCCTCCACCTGCAGCGGACGTGACAACGCCGCCGAAATGCGGTCGGCCACGTCCGTCACTTCGCCTTCACCGCGCGTCTGCTCGAGGAGCAGGGCAAACTCGTCGCCGCCGAACCGTGCCGCCGTGTCGCTGTCGCGCAGGCAGGTCCGCAGGCGGTTGGCCGTGTGCACCAGCACGGCGTCACCAGCGGCGTGGCCGAGCGAGTCGTTGATTTCCTTGAAGTTGTCGAGATCGAGGAAGATCACCGCGACTTCGTCGTTGGTGCGTTCGGCGCGCGACAGGGCATGCGCCACGCGATCCTGGAACAGTGCGCGATTGCCCAGGCCGGTGAGCGGATCATGCAGCGCCTGATGGCGGAGATGTTCCTCGAGGGTGACGCGTTCGGTCACGTCACGGATGGTGAGCACGATGCCGTTCACATTCGCATCGGCCAGCAGATTCGTGGCGACCGTCTCGGTGCGCATCCAGTCGCCGTTGGTGCGCATCATCCGGCAGCCGATGTGGCTGATCGACGAGCTGCCCATCAGCGACGCGGAAAAATGCGCTTCGTACGCCCCACGGTCGGCTTCGTGCACCAGCTCGGCCATCGTCCGGTTCACCATCCGGTCGGCGGACTTGCCGAACACCCGCTCGGCGGCCGGACTCACGTACCGGATGATGCCGAGGGGGTCGAGAATGGCGAAGACGTCCGACGAGTGCTGCACCAGTGACCGGAAGCGTGCTTCGGTCTCCTTCTGGGTCTGCTCGATGTAGAGACGCATGTTCTCGTGCACCGACGTCAGCTGCCGCGCCATCACGAGCACGGTCAAGGCCATCGCGCCGACGACCAGGTCCGTGATGCGGTACGACTCACGCAGAGCCATGAAGAACAGCAGCCCGTAGCCGAGGGCCACGGCCACGTAGGGCACGATGCTGAAGCGGGCGCGCAGCTGGATGCCACGCACCGGCGTCGCAACGCCCCGCGCATCGCTCCAGCCCACACACGTGCCAAGCCCGATCATCAGGTAGCCGCCGATGCGCAGCACGTCGGACACCTGCGCCACCGTGGGCGGATACAGCAGCTGCAGACCGCTCCACATCGCGTTCGCGATCGTGCAGACCATCAAGCCCGTCGCGATCCACCACGAGCTGCGGCGCAGCGTCATGCCGGGATCCTGCAGCAGCATCGACGCGGCGGCGACCAGCGTGATGAGGTCCATCGCCGCATACGTCGTGTAAATCAGGATCGTGTCGTTCGCCGGCTCCCGCGCCAGCAGCGGGCTGAGGACGAAATGCCAGATCACCATCGAGGCTGCCGACACCACCGTCAGCGAGTCGAGGGTGAACCGGATCGCATCGGCGCGCGACCGGGTGCCGCGCGGGAACGTCAGCACGGCGGCCAACCAGAGCGGCGTGATCAGCAGCTGCGGTGCGTGGCTCAGGCGGTCCCACATCGTGGTCCGGCCGACGATCTCGAAATACGTCCACCCACCATCGCTGAGCGCCTGAATCAGCAGCGCCGCCGACACCAGTCGCCAGGCGAATCGCGTCCGCGGATCCGCCGTCCGTCGTGCCGCCTCTCCAGCGAACCATGCCGCCACCAGGGCGGGCGGGATCAGCGCGACGTGCAGCAGCATGTTCGGCGCGTCGAACAACAACATCGCCGCGTAGCCCAGCGCGTACAGGATTGCCCCCCGCACGGACAGCCGCGCTCGCGGCTCGAGCGCGTTCAGGCGCTGCGCCGTCAGGAACAGGGGGGTGGGAAGCTGGATCGATGCCATGTGGAACCGGGGCAGGCTTGATGCAACCGCTCATCGGGTGGATTGCGCGGTGCTTATCTCCGAGCAAGACAGACAAACAGAGGAATCGTCACAGCCGCGTCTGCTCCGCTCCGGGGGGCTGGCCAGCACCGCGGGGGAGCATTCCGTACTCGCGGTGTAGAACCGGTCTGCGCGATATTGCATCCGTCCGGCCCCGTATCGTCCAGCCATCGAGTCCCATGTCCCTGACGTCGCTCGCTCTCGCCGCCTCCCTCGCCCTCGCCGCCCCCGTCGGTGATCCCTGGGCGCCGTCCACGCCATCGGTGCTGACCGGCATCCGGGCGTCGGGCTCCGGCACCGAGGCGGATCCGGTGCTCATCGATTGGCGCACACTCGGCGGCATGAACCCGCAGACCGGGGCCGTCCTGCCCGCGCTGCGCGCGCTGGCCGGGCAGGTCGTCCGCATCGCCGGCTACGTGGTGCCGCTGGACGATGCCAGCCAGGAGGACGCCGAATTCCTGCTGGTGCCCTACTACGGGGCCTGTGTGCACACCCCCCCGCCGCCGCCGAACCAGATGGTGCTGGTGGAGATGGAGGGGCGCCAGAAGGTCCGCCTCGACCTGTTCGAAGCCATCTGGCTCGAGGGCCGTCTCGGGATCGATCTCGTCGAGAGTCTCTACGGCACCGCCGGCTTCACGATCAAGGGCATGAAGGTGTCGCCGTACGTGAAGAAGTGACGGTGCCGGGGACCCCCGGCCCTGCCATTGCGATCGACGGTCTGCAGTTCGCCTACGGCACCGGCCCGCGCGTGCTCGACATCCCGTCGTTGGTCATCGAGCGAGGGACCCGGGTCTTCCTGCACGGCCCATCCGGCTGCGGCAAGACCACCCTGCTCGGCATCCTCGCCGGAGTGCTGCACGCCAGCACCGGTCGTGTCCGCGTGCTCGATCGCGATCTGGTGGCCATGAGTGGTGGCCAGCGTGATGCCTTTCGCGCCGAGCACATCGGCTACGTGTTTCAGCAGTTCAACCTGATTCCGTACCTCAGCGCCTACGACAACATCGCGCTCCCCTGCCGACTCGATGCGCGGCGACGCGCGCGACTGGGCAACACCAGCCTCGATGCGGCAATTCGTTCCGTCGCCGCGCAGCTCGACATCTCCGGGCTGCTGCAGCAGCAGGCCACCGCACTCAGCGTCGGCCAGCAACAGCGCGTGGCCGCCGCGCGTGCACTGCTGGCCGCGCCTGAGCTGGTGATCTGCGACGAGCCGACATCGTCGCTCGACACCGACCGCCGCGATGCCTTCCTCACCCTGCTGGCCGCCAGCATCGCCACGGCAAACGCCACGCTGCTGTTCGTGAGTCACGACGCCTCGCTCGGTGCACGCTTCGACACGCAGCTGTCGCTCCCCGACCTGAATCGCGCCGCACGGCGGGATGTGGCATGAACATGCTCCTCTCGCTGGCCTGGCGTTCGTTGCGCAACCGGCCCGTCACGTCGGTGCTCACCGTCGCTGCCGTGGCGCTGAGCATCACGCTGCTGCTCGGTGTGGAGCAGGCGCGGCGCGGCATGCGCGAAAGCTTCACCGGCACCATCAAGGGCACCGATCTCGTCGTCGGTGCGCGTGGTGGCACGCTGCAACTGCTGCTGGGCAGCGTGTTCGGCATCGGATCTCCAACCGGCAGCGTGCCGTTTGCCGTGTACGAACAGTGGACGAAGCACCCGGCCATTCGGTGGACGGTGCCGCTCGCGATCGGTGATTCGCATCGCGGCTTTCGTGTCATCGGCACCACGCCCGCGCTCTTCGAACACTGGCGCTATCGCAGCTCGGGGACGCTGCAGTTTGCGCAGGGCGCAGTGATCGCCACCGATCACGATGTGGTGCTGGGCAGTGACGTGGCAGCCACACTCGGCTATCGCGTCGGATCGCCGGTGACGGTGGGCCATGGCCTGAACGCCGTGGCCGGACTGGGCGATCACGAGTCGCACCCGTTCACCGTGACGGGGATCCTGCAGCGGACGTACACGCCACTCGACCGCGCGCTCTTCGTGACGCTCGACGGCATCGAGGCGATGCACGATGCCGGGGACGGTGAAGGGGCTGACGTCGGTGCCATGCCTGGTGCCGCACCGCCGCCAGCGGCGATGCCGGGGGCCAGCCCTCCGCCAGTCATGCCTGGCGCAGCGGGCCCGGCCTACACGCCACCCGCCAACATCTTTCAGGATGAGCCGCGCGCGCTCAGCGCATTCCTGGTGGGGACGAAGACGCGCTTCGAGACGCTTCGCCTCCAGCGCGAGATCAACCAGTTCAAGGCGGAGCCGCTCACGGCGGTGATTCCTGGGGTGACCCTGGCGGAGTTGTGGCGCACGCTCGGCACCATCGAAGGTGGCCTGCGACTGGTGGGCGGACTGACGATCATCGTCGGACTGATCGGCATGCTGGTGGCGCTGTACTCGTCGCTGGAGGCGAGGCGCCGTGAGATGGCGGTGCTTCGGGCGGTCGGGGCGCGGCCCGGCATGATCGTGTCGCTGCTTGTCCTCGAGAGTGGACTGCTCACCCTGCTCGGCTGTGCGCTTGGCGTGGCGCTGACGCTGGGAGGATTTGCGGCGGCTCAGGGAGTGATCGAGGCACGCACAGGCGTACATATCGCCGTGCAGCCGCCAGGCGCCCTCGAGTGGGCGTACATCGGAATCGTGCTGACTGCTGGCGTGCTGGTTGGACTGGTTCCGGCGTGGCGGGCCTACCGCAGCTCGCTGGCCGACGGGCTCAGCCCACGGCTGTAGCCTTCCGGCGAGAAGGGCAGGCCAGTGCGCCGTTGCGCGTCCATCACGCCAGTATTTCTGCCAATTGTGGCCCAGTGCGGTGAGCTGGCCGCGGCGCGCTACCGACGTACCTGCGCCACAATTGCGAGCTGTATCAGTGGCGCGCACGCCACGGATCCGACGTCTCGGGCATTGTACGGTCGCGAATTGTCGAGTCGGTCTTCAGTCCTCGGCGGCCCCGTAAATGCTTCCCAACCCGTTGTCGTGCAGACGTTTAGGCGTTTGCTTCGTGAATCGGCCGATGAGCTGACGACCAGTAATGGCAGAGTCTGGCATCGCCCGTGCGCGTCGTGGCGTCGGGCGTGATCAGTCTTGGCGCGATGGCGCGCCGCTATCGTGCGCGTGTGTGAGCGATCCCGAGCGCTCCGCCGCGTGAGGTCCGGGTCGTCTTCCTGCGGGGAGGCGGCCCGTATTTTTTTGCTGGTCGGTGGTCGGTGGTCGGTGGTCGATGGACTCTGGTCCGTGGACTCGTGGTCCGTGGACTCGGAGTCCCCCCCTCACACTGTCATCGTAAACACCTCTCACACGGAGCCTCGGAGTCACGGAGGAAAATGCAGGCGGTTCTGTTCCGCCGTGACTCCGAGGCTCCGTGTGAGAGGCTCTTGTGGGCGGTGGACTGTGGTTGGTGTGGACTCCGAGCTTCCGTGCGAGAGGTCTTTGCGGCGGCAGCGACGAGGGGCGCGACACGGGCGCGCACCAGCCAACGGCGAGCGCGACGGGATCGTAGGTGCGAGTATTCGGTTCGACTCACACCACGAGGTTTTGCATGACCCTGTCCGTCCGACGCCTGACTCTCGCCGCCGGGGCACTGCTGCCGGCGTTGCTCCATGCTCAGCGTCCCGCCGAAGCGCCCATGATGCAGAACTCCATGGCGCGCCCCATCCCCGCCGAGCAGTGGCCGGAGTGGGTGCGGCGGACGCCGGTGACCGATCCCGTGCTCCTGCGAATCATGGACGAGGGCATGCAGCGCTCGCAGGCCGGTTCGCTGGCGCAGGTGCTCACCGATTCCATCGGCCCACGCCTGACCGGATCCCCTGGCTTCACCGCGGCCGGTGACTGGCTGGTGAAGAAGTACATGGAGTGGGGCATTTCAGCCCGCAAGGAGCAGTGGGGCACCTGGAATTCGTTCCGGCGTGGCATCACACACGTCGATCTCGTCGCGCCGCGCACACGCACCCTCGAGGCGCACATGCTGGCGTGGAGCCCCGCCACCAATGGCGCGGTGACGGGTGACGTGGTGGTGCTGCCGCAGTTCGAGTCTGGCGAGGCCGCGCATGCGTGGCTGATGGCCACGCGTGGCAAGTTCGTGATGATCAGTGCGCCGAACATCACCTGCCGCAGCCCGCAGCAGATGGCGGAATTCGGTACGCCGGCCACGATCGCGTCGATGCGCGTCGCGCAGGACTCGCTCCGTGTCAGCTTCAACCAGCGCAACCTGAACGCCGCCGGCCTGCAGGACAGCCTCAAGGCGTACGGTGCCGCCGGTGTGGTCACCTTCGGCTGGTCCAACTATCCGGGCATCAACAAGATCTTCGGTTCGCCGCGCCAGCAGGTGCCGACGTTCGACCTGAGCTGTGAGGACTACGGGCTCGTCTACCGTCTCGCCGCGAAGAACCAGGGCCCGAAGCTGCGCGTGGACATCCAGGCCGAGTTCCTCGGCGAGCAGCCGGTGACCAACACGCTGGCGGAGATCAAGGGCAGCGGCAAGAAGCCCGAGTACGTGATGCTGTCCGCGCACATGGACTCGTGGGAAGCTTCCAGCGGTGCCACCGACAATGCCACGGGCACGGTGATGATGCTCGAGGCGATGCGCATCCTGAAGACGATCGGCTACAAGCCGAAGCGCACCATCCTGGCCGGTCACTGGGCCGGTGAGGAGCAGGGGCTCAACGGCTCGCGCTCGTTCGTGAAGGATCATCCCGAGGTCGTGGCCGGACTGCACGCCCTGTTCAATCAGGACAACGGCACGGGCCGTGTGGTCGGCCTGAATGCCAGCGGCCTTGTGAGCGCCGATACGGTGCTGCGCAATTACCTGTCGCAGCTGCCGAACGAATTCACACAGTGGATCAGGTACGGCGGTGTGGGCCTGCCGGGCACCGGCGGCACCGACCATGTCAGTTTCGTCTGCGCGGGTGCGCCGGGCTTCAGCTTCGGTGCCCTCGGCTGGGACTACGGGTCCACCACCTGGCACACCAATCGTGACACGTACGACAAGATCATCGTGGACGATCTGAAGCAGAATGCGACGATGGTGGCGATGATGATCTATCTCGCCGATCAGGACCCGGTCTTCATGCGTCGCCAGAAGCTGGACCCGCTGCCCGCCGGCCCCAGCGGTACGCCCGGCAGCTGGCCGGGCTGCGTGGATGGCACGCGGAACACTGCCGGCTATCGGCGGTAGTAGAACGGGCGTGGAGGGGAGTCCACGCAAACCTCCTGGGTGGGAGTATGCGGGGTCGGTAGCCGAAAGGCCGCCGGCCCCGTATTTCTTTGCTCGCTGCTCGCTGCTCCTCGTTGCGAGTGAGATCGAGAACTCCACTCGCACGGAGGCACGGGGGCGCGGAGGAGAACTGATGAAGGTGCTCCGGACTGCAGAAGTGAGTGCCGTGTCGCGAGATGTGCACCCATATGATTCGTCTGTTGCTCCGTGCCTCCGTGCCTCCGTGCGAGTGCAGTTTGCGATGCGTGGACTCACACCGCGGTTCACGTCTACGCGACGACTGAGGCGCAATGCACGGCGTTGCTCGCCTGGCGCCGACCCCGGTGTGAAGCCGCGACTGCATTCTTCGCGCTTTGCGTGAAAATCGGCCCGCCCGGGGATTGCGTGGGAAACGTTTCGTCGGCAGACTGTGGGGCACCCATCTGCGGGCCCCCTCCTGACCGGATCATGAACATGCGTACCGCCGTCGTCGCTCTGCTCGCCCTGTCACTCACCGCATGCGGTGGCGACACCACGCCGCTGCCGCCACTCACCGTCGGTCCGGAGTACATGCCGGTGATGGTGGACACCACCGGCAACATCGTGATGCGCCGCATGGCGATGTGGGTCGACACGCAGCATGTGACGATGTCAGCGACCGGCTACGCGCAGACCGTGCAGCGCATGCACATGGACATGAAGATGGGTGGCATCTCCACCACCATGCGCACGAAGATGGAGATGGACTGTGCAGGCCGTCGTTATCGCATGGCGGGGCTCGACAGCATGAGCGCATCCGTGAAGGGCACACCGATGCCTGACAGCCTGGCGAAACAGGCCATGGCCCAGCAGTCGGGGAAGCTCAACGACACGACCTGGATCGCGGTCGCGCAGGGCGACACCGGGGGGACAGGCACCATGTTCACCGCCGTCTGCTCGCGTGCGGCCGCCGCCGCCCCCGCCCCAGCCGCCGCGCCCGCAGTGAAATAGCGCCACGCGCTTGCCAGATCGACGGCGCGGGTGCACCGTCGCCACCGGGCCCATCACCTCCGGAGTGGCAATGTTGCGTGCATCACGCGCCAGTCAGATTCTGGCGTTCTCCCTCCTGCTCGCAGCGCCACTCGACGCGCAGCCCACCACCGATACCACCCGGCGCACCGCCCCGGACTCGGATCTCCCGCTGATTCCCACCCGTCCCCTCCGGTTCAGCACCGACGAGGGGACGTGGATGTCGCTCGACCTCTCGCCCGACGGCCGCACGATCGTCTTCGACCTGCTCGGCGACATCTACACCATCCCCGCCACCGGCGGTGCGGCCACGCGCATCACCAGCGGCTCCGGCTTCGATGGCCAGCCGCGTTTCTCACCCGACGGCAAGTCGATCGTCTTCGTCAGCGATCGATCGGGCAGCGAAAATCTCTGGCTCGTGAATCCCGATGGCACGCGCGTGCGTGCGCTGACACGCGGCCCGAACCAGGCCTTCATCTCCCCCGACTTCACCCCCGACGGCCAGTATGTCGTGGTGTCGAAGAGCAACGATCTCTGGCTCTACAGCGTGGGCGGAGGCAACGGCCTGCGGATGACCGGCACCACGCCGCCACCGGTGGGCGGCGGCGGTGGAGGTGGCGGCGCACAGCCGACCAACTTCATGGGCGCCTCGGTGTCACCTGATGGTCGCTTCGTGTACGCCGGCGCACGCACCGGGCCTGCCGGCTACAACCAGATGATGGGAACCACGCAGGTCGTGATGTACGATCGTCGCACGGGTCGTCTCGCCACCCGCACGCTCAACCTCGGCAACGCCTTTCGGCCAGCCATCTCGCCCGACGGCAAGTCGCTCGCCTACGCGTCGCGCCAGATGGCGGTCACTGGACTCAAGCTGCGCGATCTCGCCTCCGGCGATGAACGCTGGCTGAGCAACGACATCCAGCGCGACGACATCGAGTCGCGCGGCTCGCGCGACCTGCTGCCCGGCTACGCGTGGACCGCCGACTCGAAGGCGATCATCCTCGCGCACCACGGCAAGATCTGGAGCATGGACGTCGCCACGGGCAAGCAGACGATGATCCCGTTCACCGCGCAGGTGGACCAGATGATCGGCGAGCTGGTCAAGTTCGAGTATCCGGTGAACGACACCCTGCTGACGGTGCGTCAGATTCGTGGCGCGCGACCCTCGCCCGACGGCAAGCGTCTCGTCTTCTCGGCGCTCGATCACCTGTGGATCATGGACCTGCCGAGCGGAACGCCAAAGCGGCTGACCACGGTCACCGACGGTGAACACATGCCCGTCTGGTCACCTGACGGCAGGTTCATCGCCTACGTCAGCTGGAACGAGGATGGCGGCGACATCTGGCGCATTCCCGCTGCCGGCGGCGCCCCGCAGAAGCTGACCACGCAGACGGCCTATTACGACGACATCGCCTATTCGCCCACCGGATCGCGCATCGTGGCGCAGCGTGCCCCACGCACACAGCGTGCGATCGTCAATGACGAGATCAATCCGAAGCTGGTCATCACGGACCTCGTCTGGCTACCCGCCGGCGGTGGCCCCTCCACGTTCGTGACCGCACTCACCAACGCCGGTCGGCCGCACTTCACGGCTGACACGTCGCGCATCTGGATCTACGAACCCACCGACGGCCTCGTGTCGATGCGCTGGGATGGCACCGACCGGATGATGCACCTGAAAGTGACGGGCTATACGGCACCCGGTGGTGGGCCGAATGCACAACCCCGTCAGGCCGCCGAATTGATCGCGTCCCCCGACGGCAATCGTGTGCTCGCCAGTGTCGACAACCGGCTCTTCGTGGTGCCGCTGCCCATGACCGGTGGAACCACGCCGTCGATTTCGGTGCAGCAGCCCACCGGTGCCATGCCGTACCGTCGTCTGTCGCGCATCGGCGGCGACTTCATGGGTTGGAATGCCGACTCGAAGGGTGCGTTCTACTCGATGGGGCGCGCATTCTTCCAGTACGACGTCGCGCGTGCCGATTCACTCGCCGCTGATTCCGCGTCGCGGGCACCAGCGCCGCGCGCGGGTGGGGCAGGGGGCGCAGGCACGGCACCTGCGGCGGCCAACAAGCCGGTGTACGAGCCAGTCCGCATCGACGTCACCATCACCGCACCGAAAGACCGGCCCATCGGCACGGTCGTGCTCCGTGGCGCGCGCATCATCACCATGAAGGGCACCGACGTGATCGCGAACGGCGACGTGGTGGTCACCAACAACCGGATCGTGGCCGTCGGTGCACAGGGCAGCATCGCAATTCCAGCGGGTGCGAAGGTGATCGACGTGGCCGGCAAGACCATCATGCCCGGCCTCGTGGACGTGCACGCACACATGTGGCCGCAGTGGGGCATTCATTCGCCGCAGCCGTACATGTACACGGCGAACCTGGCCTACGGTGTCACCACCACGCGTGATCCGCAGACGAGCACCGCCGACGTGGTGTCGTATGGCGACGCGGTGGACGTCGGGCAGATCCTCGGTCCGCGCATCTACGCCACGGGCCCCGGCATCTTCGCGCAGGACGACGTGAACGGCGCCGACGACGCGAAGGATGTGATGCGTCGCTATTCGGAGTTCTACCAGACGCAGACCATCAAGCAGTATCAGGCCGGTGACCGGCGCCAGCGGCAGTGGCTCGTGATGGCGGCCCGCGCGCAGCAGATCACGCCGACGCTGGAAGGTGGGCTCGACTTCAAGAAGAACATGACCGAGGCCATGGATGGCTACGCCGGCATCGAGCATACGCTGCCCATCGCCCCGATGTACAAGGACGCCATCAGCCTGTTCGCGCAAAGCGGCACCACCTGGACACCCACGCTGCTGGTGCAGTACGGTGGCCCGTGGGCCGAGAACTGGTGGTACGAGCGTCATGACATCCTCGCCGATCCGAAGCTGGCGCGTTTCACGCCATTCTCCGAACTCGAGCGCCGTGGCCTGCGCCGGCCGCAGTGGTTCCGCGAGAGCGAGTACTCGTTCAAGCTCTTCGCCGAGCAGACGCGCAAGGTGATCGAGGCCGGTGGGCGAGTCGGGCTCGGTGGCCATGGGCAGTTGCAGGGGCTGGGTGTGCACTGGGAACTGTGGACCATCGCCAGTGGCGGCATGACGCCGATGGATGCCCTGCGCGTGGGCACCATCTTCGGCGCCGAAGCGATCGGGCTGCAGGCGAGCCTCGGGTCGGTGGAGGCCGGCAAGCTGGCGGACCTGATCATCCTCAGCGCCAATCCGCTGGACGACATCCGCAACACGAACACCATCACGCACGTGATGAAGAACGGCCGGCTCTACGACGGCAACACCCTCGACGAAGTCTGGCCGCGCACGCGCCCGATGGCGAAGCAGTGGTGGATGACCAATGACGCGATGCCGGTGCCTCCGAAGTAGCGCCGCACTGCTGTCCGACGAAGAGCGAACAGCGTTTAAGCAGTTGCAGTTGAAGCAGTTGCAGTTGAAGCAATTGCAGGCACGGCGGTCAGGCTGACTGCTGTTGTTGTCACGGCACCGGATTCGTCGGCGGCTTCACGGTCGGATACGCGATGCCGAGCTGCTCGAGGTACGACTTGAACTTGGTGGAGTCGTAGTAGTACTTCCGCATCTCGGGACGGTAGCGCGCCATGATGTCGGCGTTCAGCCACGTCGGCGGGCCATCGTTGGGGCCGAGGAACGACGTGTACTTGATCGTCTTGGTCTGCGTGTTGGTGAAGTAGTCCCACGCGTCGGCCACGATCTTCGGCTGCGTCAGCAGGTCGATCAGCGTCATCGCCTGCACCTTGGCACCGGCCACCGCGCCCTTGTGGGCGATCGGCGTGGCCATGGCGATGCCGTTGGCCCAGTTGTGGCCTGGTGTGCCCGGAATGTTCGACGGGTAGCGCAACGTGATCGTCGGCACGTTCCAGCTCACGTCACCGATGTCGTCGCTGCCGCCGCCAGCCAGCTGGCTGCTCACGGGTCCGGACAGCGGACGCACGGCTGTGCCGAGCCCGTTCTGTCCGACCTGCAGTTCGCGCTGCAGCCCCTTGGCGAGCGCGATGTCGTTCTCGTCCCACTTCGGCATGCCGACCGTCTCGATGTTGGCCTGCATCGCCTCGGCCACCGGACGGCTGAAGTGCTGCGGCCACGCCGAGCCGAGGATCACCACGGTGTCGAGCGACGTCTCGGTCATCATCGCGGCACCGGTCGCGATGCGCTTCGCCGCGTTGAACATCTCGTTGACGTGATCGTAGTCTCGCTCACGGAAGTAGAACCAGACCGACGCGGTGCTCGGCACCACGTTCGGCTGATCGCCACCATCCTTGATCACGTAGTGCGAACGCTGGTTGGTCTCCATGTGCTCGCGATGGAACTCCCAGCCCTGGCCCATCAACATGACCGCGTCGAGTGCGCTCTTGCCGCGCCACGGGTTGCCAGCGGCGTGGGCGGACGATCCCTTGAAGCGGAACTCCGCCGACACCACCGCCAGCGATGCCTGCGGCCCCCAGCTCACCGCGAGGTCGCTGCCGACGTGCGTGAACATCGTGACGTCCACATCCTTGAACACACCGGCACGCACCAGATGCGCCTTGCCGGCCACCGCTTCTTCCGCGACGCCGGGCCAGAGCACGAGCGTGCCGGCCATCTTCTCGCGCGTCATGATCTCCTTCACCACCAGCGCGGCGGCGATGTTCACGGCCTGCCCGGAGTTGTGGCCTTCACCATGTCCCGGTGCGCCGGGCACCTGCCATTGCCGGTACGCCGTTGCCGGCGCCTGGTTGGACTGCGGGATGCCGTCGATGTCGGAGCCGAGTGAGATCACCGGCTTGCCATTGCCCCAGCGGGCCACCCAGGCGGTCGGCATGCCGGCCACGTTGCGGGTCACGGTGAAGCCGTTCTTCTCGAGGATGCCCGTGAGGTACTTCGACGTCTCGAATTCCTGCATGCCGAGTTCGCCGTACGAGTACACCTGATCGATGATCTCCTGAATGAGCTTGGCGCGTGCCTCGACCTTCGTGGCGGCCTCGGCTTTGAGGCGCTCGATACGCGGATCGAGCGGCGCGCGCTGGATGGTGGTCGGCGCCGGAGTGATCCCCGCCACCTGTGCCGCCGCATCGCGGGGACTTTGCCAGAGGAGGGTGGTGGCGGCACACAGCAGTGAGGCACGGAAACGCGGCATCAGCGGGCTCGGGCTGGGGGGAGCGGAATCAGAGCGCGGGGTAACGACTGAGGATCGAGCGACCGCGGGGTCCGAGCATGGGGTCAGACACCATGGTCGGACCGACGGAAGCAAGCCTCGCCGTTACACCCTGTACGCGCGAACGCATGTCGCGTTAGTGAGAATGCGATATCGCGATATTGCCCGAACGGCGTACAATCGGGGTACCTTACAGAGCTGAGTTGCTCGGAGCTGCCGCTATGGTGCGGCCGTCGGGTTGCCATGCACCGACGAGGAGAGTCCTATGGAACGCACCCTGCCCGCTGCCCGCGACCAGTTCGTGAAGGCCATTGCCCGTGATACGCATGCCGTGGAGCAGCCGCGACTGGTCGCCGTCCTCGATGCGCTGATCGCGTGGAGCAACAAGCACCCGACGCTGCTCAAGTTCCGCGAGGTGGAAGACACCCCGGGTACGCTGGCCTTCGAGCGTGTGGGCTCGAAGATGATCGTCTGGGCGGCCTCGCCGCGCCGCCAGGATGTGCCGAGCCTCGAGCTGGTGCCGAAGTCGTCGAAGACGCTGAGCGCCGAGGATCGTGAGAAGCTGACCAACACGCTCAACGCCCACATGCGCGAGCCGCTCCTTCCCGAGGAACGCCTCCGCATCGGCTTCAGCGCCCTCAAGAACGCCGCCGCCCTGTCCGCCGTGCAGAGCGCCGTCGAAGAGCTGATCACACCACACTGATCTCGCTTGGCGACCGGCAACCGCTGAGCGGCAACGACAACGGCAACGACAACGGCAACGACAACGGCAACGGCAACTGCATAAACGCAGAACTGCAAACAGCCGCAGAACTGCACGGCTTCGGTTTCCGTAGCCTGATACTTCGATCCAATTCGATCGTTTATTTTGGGGAACAGCAGAAGCAGTTGCTGTTCCCCAAAAAATTCATCCGTCAATGCGGGCCGGGCTGCGAACCACGCACTGACCTGCTATTCTGCGGCTGTTTGCAGTTCTGCGTTTATGCCGTTGCCGTTGCCGTTCGCCGTTCGCCGTTCGCCGTTGCCGTTCGCCGGCAGTACTCAGGCAGGGACCTGCACCAGCGCCACCCCGTCGAGCACGTTCTTGCCGCGGGCATTGCGGACGGTGGTCGTCAGCGTCAGCCGGCGCTTCACGGGGTCGATCTCGCTGATCACGGCGTGCGCCAGCACCGTGTCGCCGAGCTTCACGGGACGCAAGAAATTCAGCGTCTGCGACAGGTAGATCGCACCCGGAACTTCACGCGCCAGCAGTGCCGACAGCAGGCTGGCCGTCAGCATGCCGTGCACGATCCGCTCGCCGAACGGTGATGCAGCGGCCGCGTCGGCATCCACGTGCACCGGGTTGAAGTCCCCAGACACCGCCGCGAACGCCATCACGTCCGCTTCGGTGAAAGTGCGTGACTCCTCGAAGGTCTGCGCGACCTGAAAATCCGTGATGGCCACGTGCGTTCCAGGGTGTGCGTGTGGTGTGGTGAAGACGTCTGCGTGGTCAGCGCGTCGCCGCGCCGGCCACGAGGATCGTGCCGGTCGGTTGCGGTGAGCCACCCTCCGGCTCCTCCGTGATCGCGATCGCTGCAAGGTCGGCCTCGGCCAGCGCATACGTCGCCTGCACTACCGCGCGACCCTTGGCATCGGTGTTGAAGGTGCCGGCGCTGATCTTTTCGGCCTTCGCCGTCACCAGCCAGAGCTGATACGTCCGACCCGCGCCCAGCGGCGCAAGGTCGTGCGTGACCAGCGTCCACCGATTGGCGACGCGGTCCCAGAACATCCGTGCACCCGGCGCCATGTTCTGCGTGGACGCCAGATCCACCACGCGCACGTTCGCACCACTCATCGCCGCCACCAGGCTGTCGCTGCGCGCCAGCCGCTCCGACATCGCCGTGGTGGCGGCCGTCGCGTCACGCAGGGCCACACGCGCGTCGTTCCGCTCCTGCAGTGTGTCACGCAGACGGAACACCGACACCACGAACAACACCGTGGCTGCGAGGGCCAGCAGCGGCGCCGCGCGGTACGCCAGCGGGATGCGGGCTGGTGCCGACACGTCGCGCGCGGCCGGCGCGGATGCCGCACGCTCCGGCGTCGGTTCGAGGCGCAACGTGGGCGGACTGGAGACCGTCGCGGCCTGTGTCACCCCGTCGCTCGCTCCCACTTCGCCACCCGCCGCACGTGCCATCAGTCGGCTGCGGATGTCCTGCTTGCGGTCAGCCGACATCACGACGTGCGGCACGGCCGATGCGAGCGCGTTGTTTGCCCCGCGCAGCGATGCGAGTTCGGCCTGCAGCCGCGGGTTCAGACGCACGATGGCCATCAACCGCTCCGCTTCAGCCGCCGGCAGAATGCCGAGTGCCAGATCGGGCAGTGCGAGCGTCACTTCCTCGAGTTCATTGGGAGTACTCATGCGTCCACCTCACGCAGCGCATCGAGACGATCGCGCAGCTTCCGCAACCCGAGTCGTGCGCGGGTCTTCACGGTGCCCAGCGGCTGCCCCAGCCGATCGGCGATTTCCGTCTGGCTGAGCCCTTCAAAATAAGCGAGCTCGAGTACTTCTCGCTGTTCGGCCGGGAGGGTCGCCATCGACTGCGTCACCCGATCGGCGCGCTCGCGCGCATCCAGATGCGAGAGGGGATCGCCGGCGGCGGGCTGTCGATCGAAGATCGTCTCGTCGGCCGGCTGTTCATCGCGTCGTCGCCGCAGCGACCGCAGGCGATCCAGCGACCGGCTCCGCGCCATCGCCAGCAACCAGGCCCCGGGCGTGCCGCGATCGGCCGCATACCGCCCCGCCTGCTGCCACGCCTGCCAGAACACTGCCTCCACCACTTCCTCCGCGTCCTGCGCATCGCGCACGATCCGCACGACGAGCGCCGTGACGGCATCCACCCACCGGTCGTACAGGGCGCCCAGCGCCGGCTCGTCGCCGGCGGCCATCAACCCGACGAGCGCCACATCCTGCACGGCATCCTCCGGGATGCTGGCTGCCGGACCCGCGTCCCTCCGGCGGCGAATTGGGTCGTCCTGCGAATCAGTCTCGAGCATCTGGTCTACGATGGGGTGCGGTGAACGGATCTCACCAACGCCTGTTTCCAGCCATCCGGCCGCGTTGCAACCTACAACCATCCTGTCGGCCTGTCGTTCCCGGCGGTTCGTCGAACTGCGAAACGTAGAAGCGCGGAGATGCGCGGAGCTCGCAGTATCTGGTCGGGGTTCGACCGTGGCGAAGATGGCCCAGCGCACATTCCAGTCATTCCTGCGCTTCCTGCGCTCCCTGCGCGTCTCTGCGCTTCTGCGTCGAGCAGTTGCCGTCGGTGGGTGCCAGAATTTTGATTGGAGCATGAACGAACGTGCCGTGAAGAAGGGCCTCGACCGGGCGATCTCAGGGTTCTTCACCTACCGCACGGCGCTCGACGTGAATGGGCACGAGCCGTGGGTGATCTTCTCCGACCAGCACAAGGGCGCTGGTGACGGGGCCGACGAGTTCCGGCTCTGCAAGCACACCTATCTCGACGCCCTGCGGCACTACGACGCATCAGGCTACAAGCTGGTGCTGCTGGGCGACGTGGAAGAGCTGTGGGAAAACAGTCTCGCCGAGGTCCTCGCCGCACATCGTGACGTGATGGAGGCCGAGGCGGCGTTCGGGCCCACGCGGTACGTGCGTGTCTGGGGCAATCACGACGATCGCTGGATGGAGGAGCTGTTCGTGGCGCTGGAGCTGCGCAAGTACGCTCCGGGCACGGGCCTCCGTCGCGCTTACGAAGGAGTGCGACTCAGCATACGCGATGGCGACGCGAAGATCGGCACCCTCTTCATGACGCACGGGCATCAGGGCACACTTGGCAGCGACCGATACAAGTTCTTCTCGCGCTGGGCGCTGCAGGTCTATCGCTTCCTGCAGAACCGCTTCGGCGTGGGCTGGTTCGGTGGCATCGACCTGCCATCGGAGGACGAGGCGCTGCGCGGCGAGCATGACCTCATCATGTACTCCTGGGCGGAAGCCCAGGAGAAGATGATGCTGCTGGTGGGGCACACCCATCGTCCGGTGTGGGCCGGTCGTACCAAGGAGCAGCAGCACGAGCCCGGCAGCCTCCCCGCCTACTTCAACACCGGCTGCTGCAAGTTCATCGACGGCGACATCACCGGCATGGAGATCGCCGACGGACATCTGCGCCTGATCAAGTGGGAGGCCGTCGCCGGAGCGCCTGCCGCGCGGAAAGTGCTGCAGGAGGCACCGCTGCGGGGCCTGTTTGCTCAGCTTCGTTCGGCGCCGGCGCTGACTGTCAGGGCGTGACGCAGAAGCGCAGAGGCCCGCAGAAGCCGCAGAAAGGGGAGTTGGGAACTGCTCACCTGAACCGGTCAGCTGTTCCCTTCAAGTCCGCTGCGGCTTCTGCGGTCCTCTGCGCTTCCGCGTAAAGCAGTGTACCGGCTGACTTCGCGGACGATCGGGGAGTGGCCTGTGATAACCGGGCAGGGGTTAGTTTTGGGGGATGACGCCCCCTGCGAAGGACCCGAAGAAGCCGAAGTTCGACTCCAAGCGTGCCTGGGCCGAGGCCCGGGCGCTGATCTGGACGTACCGCCGGTCGGTCGGGATCGGCATGGGGCTGATGCTCATCAGCCGCGCGGCCGGGCTCGTGTTGCCGGCCAGTTCCAAGTACCTGATCGACGAGGTGCTGGGGAAAGGCAACGCCACGTTGCTGCCTAAGATCGCCATCGCCGCCTTCGTCGCCACCGTGATCCAGGCCATCACGTCGTACGCGCTCTCGCAGGTGGTGAGCGTGGCGGCGCAGCAGGCCATCGCCAAGCTGCGTGAGGATGTGCAGGCGCACCTGATCCGGCTGCCGGTGCGCTTCTTCGACAGCACCAAGAGCGGCGTGCTGGTGAATCGCGTGATGAGCGATCCGGAAGGCATCCGGAATCTCGTCGGCACCGGCATCATCCAGCTCGTGGGTGGCCTGCTCACGGCCAGCGTCGCCATCGGTGTGCTGTTCTGGCTCAACTGGCAGCTGACGCTCGCCACCGTCGTGTTCCTGTCGATCTTCGGCGTCGGCATGTCGATCGCCTTCAAGCGCCTGCGTCCGATCTTCCGCGAGCGGAGCGTGATCCAGGCCGACGTGACCGGCCGCCTCACCGAGACCATCGGCGGCATCCGCATCGTGAAGGTCTACACCGCCGAGACGCGTGAGCGCGAGGTGTTTGCCAAGGGCGTCGATCGGCTCTTCCGCAACATCGCCGCGACCATCACCGGCACCTCGGCCACGGCGGCGCTGAGCGTCGCGATCATCGGTGCGCTGGGTGTGTTGCTGATGATGATCTGCGGTGGTGACGTGCTGAAGGGGAAGATGACCATCGGTGAGCTGGTGATGTACATCTTCTTCATCGGCTTGGTGGCTGCGCCGCTGGTGAGCATCGCCAGCATCGGCACGCAGCTCACCGAGGCACTCGCGGGGCTGGATCGCATCCGTGAGCTGCGCGACATGAAGACCGAGGATCAGGAAGACGCCAGCAAGCGCTCGGTGCCGGTGGTGCAGGGTCACGTGCAGTTCGAGGACGTCTGGTTCGAGTACGAGCCCGGTGTGCCGGTGCTGAAGGGTGTGAGCTTCGATGCACCCGCCGGCACCACCACGGCGCTCGTGGGCAGCAGCGGCGGTGGCAAGAGCACGATGATCTCGCTGGTGATGGCCTTTGCC
This sequence comes from Gemmatimonadaceae bacterium, assembly GCA_031411975.1. Taxonomy (GTDB): domain Bacteria; phylum Gemmatimonadota; class Gemmatimonadetes; order Gemmatimonadales; family Gemmatimonadaceae; genus JACMLX01. Next base: position 47,187 of record JANOCB010000049.1, on the reverse strand, counting down.
GACCCCACGCAGGGGCGCATCCGCATCGACGGCACGCCGCTCTCCGACCTGAAGCTCCACGAGTACCGCAAGCACCTCGGCGTGGTGCTGCAGGACAACTTCCTCTTCGACGGCACGGTGCGCGAGAACATCGCCTTCACCCGTCCCGAGGCGAGCAAGGAGAGTGTGGAGGAGGTGGCGAAGATCGCCTACGTGGACGAGTTCGTGAGTCGCTTCCCCGATGGATTCGACACCATCGTCGGTGAGCGCGGGGTGAAGCTGAGCGGCGGTCAGCGCCAGCGCGTGGCGATCGCGCGCGCGATTCTCGCCGATCCGCGCATCCTGATCCTCGACGAAGCGACGTCGTCGCTCGACAGCGAGAGCGAACAGCTGATCCAGGAAGGGCTGCGGCGTCTGCGCGCGGGGCGGACGACGTTCGTGATCGCGCACCGGCTCAGCACCATCACGTCAGCCGATCAGATCCTGGTGCTGGAGCAGGGGGCGATCGTGGAGCGCGGTACACATCGCGAGCTGCTGGCGCTGGGCGGGCGGTATCGCGAGTTGTATGAGCGGCAGCATTCGATCGAGACGGATCGGTTCATCAATCCGGGTGAGGATCACACGGCCGTCGCGGCGTCGGTGTAGATCGGAGCGCCGGGAACTGCGCTCGCACGGAGGTACGGGGGGCACGGGGGAAATCGGCGACAGTGCACTCATCTCGGGGAAATCGGTGACAGTGCACTCATCTCGAGGCCGAGATGAGTGCACTGTCACCGCATCCGTTCCGAGTTTCGGCCGTGCGTTGTGGCTATGCGACCGTCGCTCCGATCTCTTCGATGCGAACGAGTGGGAGGTTCGCGGCGGTGGACGCGTGCTCGATCGTCGTGCTGACCAGGTTCCCGTCGCGATCGAGATCGACGCACACATGCGGCGTGATCTCGCGCGTTTCATCGACCGGCGCCTCGGAGAACTCGAGGAGCGCGGTGTCCGTGTCCTTGAAGTATTTGAAGTTCATCGCGTGAACCTGCGGTCGAAGAAGGCGTCGGTGTTACGGTGACAGTGCACTCATCTCTTCGTTGTAGATAACTGCATTGTCACCGCATCTGGTTTGCGATGAGTTCGGCGAGAAACTCTGGCGCGAGATCAGCGCCATTCGGCCAGGTGACCGTCCGGGTATCCGGATCAATGGCAACTTTGGCGAACAGCGCGGGATCTTTCAGTGGTACGAAGACTGGACCCGTGAGTTCGGCGGACAGATCCACCTCACCCTCGAGACCATCATCGAAACGCACCCAGAGCCGTGCGTCGCCGAGCGGACGGACGGCTGCGACGTGTAGCATGGAGCCTCCTCGCGAGACATGCCGCGAGAAGTTACTCCAGCGGTTCGATGGTGTGTAGCGGGTCATGGGCGCGGGCGCGCTCCCAGTTCTCGAGGAGCTCGTCACGATGAAGGCCGGCCTATTCGAGGACATGCGCCAGCGCGCGGGGAGGAAAGCGGCCGTTCACCGCACCGTCGCGAATCGCGACCGTGATTTCGAAGTCGCCATAGGTGGCATGGAAGTGCGGCGGCGCGTGATCGCGGTACAGGATCGCGATGGCGATTCCGAGGAAGCGGCTGATGACGGGCACGATGCCAACCTGAGCTGCACCGTCACGCAGGCGTCACCACGCTTGCGTCGCGTTGGTGCGAACCCGCAGTTCCGGTGACAGTGCACTCATCTCGAGGCAGAGATGAGTGCACTGTCACCGCAATTGCTTGAAGGGATGAGTGCACTGTCCCCGGATCTCTACCGCTATTGCGAGATCAGCTTACCCCTTTCTTGGATGCGGCACCCCACGCGACCCTGTCATGTTCCGCTCCCGGAAGATGCGCACGCACGCCGCGCTGCTGTGGGAGCCGCCGCTGCGGTTGGTGAATTTATAGTCAACCACGAGCGGGGTGCCCCGGTCTGCCGGACAGAATGTCACCGCGAATGGCACGGAGACCGGTAGTGTGATCACTGTTGGGGTCTCCCCCGACGACATCTCCGTGCCGTCTGCTTTCCACATGAACCAGCGAACGCGGTCGGTGCTTCGAGGTGCCGAGAGTAGACGTCCCCACCCTTCGGGATCGCGGCTGGTCTCTTCCGGTGACGAGTACAACCTGATCGTGACGCTATCCGTGGCGGTGAGCATGGACGCCGTGCGCTGGCCGAGCGAGGTGATGGCGAGTTCAGTTCGCGGCATCGGCGTGAGTGCGGCGGCGCTCGCACCGCACAACGGCAACGAGACTGCCAGCAGTCTACGCACGCCCGCCAGACGGAGACTGTCGGCCTGCTGCAAGACGGCCTCGATGCGCTGCCGTAGCATCGCTGGACGCGCCATCGCCACGTGGAACGTCGGCACCGTGCGCCGCGTGCGTCCGGCCACGTCAACCAGCAGCGCGGCATAGGCCTGCCGATCGGGCATCACGCGCAGCGCCGCCGCATCGCTCAGGCGCTCGGCGAGCCAGCGCAGGCGCGCCATGAAGAGCCATGCGACGGGGTTCCACCAGCAGATTGCAGCGTAGGTGCGGGCCAGCAGCTGCCACCAGAAGTCGCGGTGCTGCACGTGCGTCAGTTCGTGGGTGATGACTGCGGTGCGACGCTCGGCGCTCCACTCCTGCATGGCGACAGGCAACAACACGGTCGATCCGATCGTCGCCGGGGTGCTGAGAGCGTGACTGATGCGAACACGGTGGTCGGACGAGAGCGAGCGGTCTGCAGCGACGCTCGTGCGCAGCAGACGCCAGGCGCCGAGCCCACCGATGACGAGTCGGGTGAGGAGCACGGTGGAGACCGTGAGCCACACGAGCATGGTGATGCGAAGGGCGACGTTTTCCGTGGCCGTCGTGGCAGCCAACGTGGGCGCGCTATCGGCTCCCGCGGTGGCAATCATTCCGGTCAGGTTCGCTTCGGTCACCAGCGGGGCCTGCGTCGTCGCCAGCCGCACGACGGCAACGAGCAGCGTGAGCAGCGGCATCACGCAGGCGAAGGCGAGCGCCGAGCGCCAGAGCTGCTGTTCGAGGCGCGGGTCACGTGCGCGGAAGAGGAGGAGTACGCCGGCGACGATGGCTGCCGGGATTGCGCCGCGAATGCCCCATTCGAGTGCGATGGCTGTGGTCATGCGGGGGAGCCTCCCTGGTCGGGTGATCGTGCGGCCTGAATGCGTGCGAGGAGTGCGTCGAGCTCCGCCTGATCGATTTCCTTGCTGTCCACCAGCCCCACCAGCAGGTCTCCCACCGATCCGCGATAGAGCAGGTCGGCGAGCTTCCTGACACCCGAGGCGGCGACGGTGGCCGGGGGATCCACGGGTCGGTAGACGTAGGTGCGGCCGTCCACATCGTGGGTGAGGTAGCCCTTCTCGGTGATGCGGCGCAGCAGGGTGCGCACGGTGGACTCCCGCAGTGGCTTGGGGAGCGCGATGCGGACGTCCTCGGCGGTCATGGGGCCCTGTTTCCAGAACAGGGTCATGCACTGGGCCTCGAGGGTGCTGAGGGGGGGAAGGGCGGGCTTGCGAGTGCGACGGATTGTCATGTTACAAAATGTAGCACACGAGCGCGGCGGCTGTCAAGGAGGAGGGCTGCGGTGGTGCCGCTCGGGCGCTGCGACCGGAGCAGCGTCGTCGATTGCTTGCGCGCTGTCAGCGCACATCGCTACACTCCCTTTCGTACGACGCGGCGATTTCTCGCGATTGCTGGCCGCGCAACAAATACAGCTAAACCGCCACCCGATTGCCGTCTGCGCCCGGGAGCGGAATGTCGCTCGCCGGGCGTTTTGCGTTCCGGCGATTTCAGGAGAATGTCCGCTGTTGCACGACGTCGCGATTTGACCGGCCAGCTTGTGGCGCGACGCTAAACAGGACCACTAAAGCGACCACGGGAGTGCTGAGGCCATCGGCACGCCACTTCTGCGCCTGCACGGCGCGGAGGCTGCAGCATGAGTTCCACCACCACGCGAACACGCACACGCGTCGCGTCGCCGCGCTCGCACGCGATCACGTCAGCCAGTCCGCGATCGGCCGAAGCGACGCAATCTGATCCCGCCGAGCTGCAGCATGCGGCATCGGTCGCATCGCACCGACGCCCCTTCCTGCGCACACTCGGCATCGTCGGCTACGAGGCGATCGAACCGGCGATCCTCGCCGCGCTGGCCTCGGAAGAACCGCTGTTGCTGATCAGCGAGCATGGTGCCGCCAAGTCGCTGTTGCTCGTGCGGCTCGCCGGCGCACTCGGCCTCGAACTGCGCCATTACAACGCGAGCATCCTGCAGTTCGATGACCTCGCCGGCTTTCCCATTCCCGACGACCAGGGACGCATCCGGTACGCCGCGCCGCCGGGCGCGATCTGGGACGCCGAGGTGGCGTTCTTCGACGAGATCGGTCGCTGCCGTCCCGATGTCGCGAACAAGCTGTTCCCGATCATCCACGAACGTCGGATTCAGGGTGTGGCCCTCGAGCGGCTGCGCCATCGCTGGGCGGCGACCAACCCGCCGGAGGAAGCGCGCGAGGCGACGTCACGCTTCGCCTACGACGGTGTGGACACGCTCGACGCCGCTCTCGCCGACCGGTTCGCGTGGATCGTGGCACTGCCACACTTCGGCGAACTCGGTGATGCCGATCGCGGTGCGATCATCCGCGGTGTCGGTGACGCGCCCGAGGCGGAGGCGGCCACGCGCGTGCGTGAACTGGTGGCGGCGACGCGTGCGCTGATCCCCGGCATTCGCTGCAGCGCTGGCGAGACGCTCGCGATCTACGTGGACGTGCTGATCGCCAAACTCGGCGCGGCCGGCATCGCCGTCGGTGGACGCCGCGCGGCGACGCTGCATCGCAACCTCGTCGCGATGCGTGCCGCCCACCTGGCGCTCGGCCTGCCGGGCGACGCCCGCGCCTGCCTGGCGGCGCTGCTGGTCTCGATGCCGGAAAGTGTGCGCCGCGTCATTTCGCGCGTCACGCTGCAGACGGCGCACGAAGCCGCCTGGCGGCAGGTATCACTGCCTGATGACGACCCGATGCGCACGCTGCTCGCGGTGCGTGATCCCGTGCAGCGCGCGCTGCTGTCGCTGACGCTGCCCGGGATGCCGATGCTGGCGCGCGGCGAGGTGCTGTGTTCGGCGCTGGCGGGCTTGCCACCAGTGGATCGCCTGACCGTCGCGTGGTTCGTGCTGCCGCACCTGATCGAGCGGCCGCTGGTGTCGCTGAGTGCCATGGAGACGGTGGCGACGATCGTGCAGGACATCGCCTGCAATGGAGTGCGTGTGACGGGCTACGCACCCCATCGCGCGTGGGCGGTGAATCTCCGCTCCGAGTTGTCGCGGACGACACTTGCAGCGCAGGATGCGGAGTTCATTCATGGCGTGCTGGCGCAGCACGCCACGCCGCCGGCACAGCAGACCGGCACCGACATGCCGCAACCGCGGGCGCTGATCGCGCGTGTGCTGGCGCTCCACGGCGCCTGCGTCGCGGCGCTCGGAATCAACGGGTTCTGCGCATGAGCGGCGTGGCTGGCATGCGGGTGCCGAAACGGGATCATGTGCCGGTGCTGCACAACTGCGGCCCGTCCACGTCCACGGTGGCCGTCACCGGGGCAGTTGGTCGAGTGTCGCATTGTGTCCCGAGTCACACGATCACCTGGTTGCTGGCAGAACTGGGACTTCGCGTGAGTCCGACAGAGTTGAGCGACTCTCACCACTCGCGCCACATCGCGACGACATATGTCGCGCTCGCCGTCGGCGCGGCGTTGCGCATGGCCACGGAAAAGGGGCGTCCGACCTGTGATCCTGACGATGCGCCGCTGCTGGCGGATCTTCGCGCCGGGGGGTACGGCGCGGCAGCGTCACACACGCACCACGCCGATCTGGCCCTCGAGCGCCTGGCGTCGCTGCCGTCACATACCCAGCGGCTCCTCGACGGCACGAGATTCTTCGGCATCGTGCAATGGATCGACCGCGCCGCGCGGCATGACGCGACTCCGGCAACACGTGGTGCGACAGCGCGTGTCCGTGCCGCGAATGCCGTGCTCGAACTGACGGCCATCGCGTTCGCGTCCCCGCCGATCCTCTCGATGCGGCGCGCGCCATCGCTCGAGTACTTCCGTGTCGAAGGGGCACTGGTCCTGCGCCAGTTCTCGTCGCGGGAGACCGTATGACGCAACCGTTCATTCACGGGGACTCGGCGTTGCCTGACCTCGACCGCCTGCTCGAGGGCGTCATCGCCACCGCCGGCATGCACACGCGGGCGCTGGACACGCTGCTCACGGTCTCGAAGGTGGTGTGGTCCACCGAGATCGCGACGGCCTGCATCGAGTGCGCCGAGCGTCCACGGCTGCTGCTCAATCCTGACTTCGTTCGTAGGTGGTGCACCACGCCTGAGCGCCTCACGATGCTGGTGCTGCACGAACTGGCGCATGTGATGCTCGGACACACGCGCCTCTTTCCGCGCCCCACGGCGCTCCACAACATCGCATTCGACGCGATCATCAATCGCACGGTGCTCGACATGCTCCTCCTGGCTCGGGCGCCCGTGCATCGCTACGCGGCATTGCTGGAAGCATTCTATGATGACAGTCGCGCGCCACAGTTTCTCCTGCGGCCACCACCCGGATGGCCGCACGCCCCGGCGTGGGGGGCACCATCGCGGCGCCCGGATCGCCTGCGACGGATTCATCGGGCGCTCTACAGTGGCGCGGTGAGCGATGCGGGCGTGCTCGGTGTGACGTATGGCGAGATCATCGAGGCGCTGCGCGAGGAGGAGCCGGACTGCGGAGCCGATGCCGCACTGCTCGGCGCGCACGGCAGCACACCGCTGGAGGAGGAACTCCTGGCGGGCGGTCGCGATGTGGTTGCCGCCGAGGTGCTGTCCGGTCAACTCGACGTACTGCGCGGGCTGCTGCCGGGTGGTGCTGCCGCGCTGAACACGCCGCAGGTGCGCGCCGCAGCGCGCGTCCCGGCACTCGAGCGCGCGTTGCGCGAGTTGTTGCGCACGGCAGCCCATGCGCGGTACGGCGCGTCTCGCCCGTTCGAGTGGGTCTCTCGCCCCATCGCGGTCGTACACCGAATGCACGACCGGCGTGCTGCGGGTCGCGTCCATGCTGCGAGGATGCTCGGCGCACCACATCCGATGCTGTTTGCCGGACAGGCGCTCGACCGCCGACCGCAGCCTACGGGCGTCACGATCTACGTGGACGTCAGTGGCAGCATGAACGGTGTGCTGCCCCACCTGCGTCGTGCGCTGCAGGCGCTGCACGCCGAGATCGCGCCAACGCTCTACTGGTTCTCGACGAAGGTGGTGCCGGCGACGGCGCTCCATCTCGAGACGGGACGGATCCCGACCACCGGCGGCACATCGGTCACCGCCGTACTGCGGCACGCGGTGGCGACGGTCACACATGGAACACCGATCGTCATGCTGACCGATGGATATCTCGAAGCGGTGACGCCTGCAGTGTCGCGCGCCTTCACCGCACATGGCACGCCCCTGCGCATCGGGGTGCTTGGCCCTGGCCCATTGCACGATCGCGAGGCCTGGGTGACCAGCGCCGTCCGTCTTCCTTCACCGACAGGTTCCTGATGAATGCAACGACTGCCGTACCCGCTGGCCTGCGCTTCGCCGAGGCGGTGCTGCCTGGTCATCCCGACAAGTTGGCCGACCAGATCGCCGATGCGCTGGTGGATCTTGCGCTCTACAATGACGATCGCGCCATCGTGCAGGTGGAAGTGGCGGTGCATGATCACCGCTGCCACGTGAACGGTCGCATCAGCACGGCGCATGTCGCGCTCGACCCCGCGCTGGTGGAGGCGACGGTGCGTGGTGTGTACGAGCGCGCCGGTTTCGGTGTGCCGTTTCCCGGCGTGGGAGATGGGCAGGACTATCAGTGCCCGCATCCCTCGAAGGTGGAGGTGGACCTGGCGTGCGTGATCGACGTGGCCGACCCCGATGAGCAGGCGGTGCGCGAGTACTGTGACGATCAGGCCATCCATGTGGGCTACGCCATTGGCACGCCCGAGACCGCGTGGCTGCCGATGGAGCAGTTCCTCGCGCTCGAACTGCGTGACGCGCTGCTGCAGCTCACCACGACCGAGCGCACGCTGGGGGCCGGGCCCGATGGCAAGCTGCTGATCGCGCTGTGTCCGATACCCGGTGTGCGCGCGGGTTTCGCGCGCTGGGTGCCGACGTGGGTGGTGAGCAGCGTGCAGCACCTGCAGGCGGCCAGCGTGGTCACGCTCGAGCGCGCGGTGCGCGAACTGTTCGTGCGGGTGCTGACGGCGCAGGCGGCGCGGATGCCTGACCTGCTCGCCCCGCCGCCGGCAGACTTCGTGGTACGGGTGAACGAGGCGGGCCCGTTCGTGGAGGGGGGCCCGATCAACGACAACGGCCAGACCGGCAGGAAGCTGGTGATGGACTTCTACGGCCCGAACGTGGGGATCGGCGGCGGAGCGCTGAGCGGCAAGGACCCGTGGCGGCTGGATCGCGCTGGGGCGCTGCGGGCGCGGCAGGTGGCGGTGGCGATCGTGGCGACGGGGTTCGTGTCAGAGGCGCGGGTTACGCTGGCATGGGGGCCGCGGGACGAGCGGCCGAGTGGAGTGGTGATCGAGGCGGACGGGCGGGTGCTGTCGGAGGCGGTGGTGGGGCGGTGGACGGAGCGGTTCGATCTGTCGCTGGCGGCGACGCACCGGGAGTTGGGGTTGGGGCGGGTGAACTGGGAGAATACGGCGCGGGCGGGGGTGTTTCGTTGCCACACCATGATTGTGAGTGACGGCACGCCGCTGGAGACGTGTAGCGTATTGTCGGGAGCTGCGGTGGCAGTGCACGCATCGTCTCGCGGAGAGTCGAGTGCACCGTCAGCGCATTGAGAACCGCCGCCAGCGCGGTTCTGATACCCCGGTGCATCGCAGGCGGCATTGGTCGCCGACGATCCGCGCGCAGCTTCTCTTCCTGGACGTGCCGATACCGCTGCGCATCTTGTTCTCGACGCGGGCGCGACGGAGGCTCTCCAGATCTTCTACGCTGTCACGGTCAGACTCAAAGTCGGCAACCGGGAAGACCGTCGCTCGCCTTCAGACGTCGGGCGCCACGGACAGGCTGGGCCGCCTCGATGACATCGGTGGATTAGGTCAACAGTGCAAAGCCTGCTTCGACCAGATATGCGAAGGTCTCATCCATCTCATTGATCGGCGGGACGAAGACGATGGTTGCATCACGCCCACGTGTCAGGAGTACGCGATAGGCATTGATGCGAAGCTGAAACGGATCCTTCACGATCGAGCCCTTCTTGTACTTACCGGACAGTGAGTTGTCCCATCGCCCGCCGTGGCGACGGAGGTCCGTTCCCCACGCCAGCAGCGCCGCGTCGAGCTCAAGCCCCTGCGCACCGAATTCGGTGACGCAGGTTTCCAAGAGTCTGCAGCTCTGGCTCCCGTACGCATTCTCGGTGTCGCCATACCACGGGCCGAATTTCACGCGTTTCGTGGACTGGAAGTCGTTCATCACGCCGAAGCGCGGCAGCGACTTATCCTTTGATGACGCAACCAGACCGAAGCGCGCCTGCGGATCGGACGCGTAGCGTTCGCGCATGTACATCCTGGCGGTTGCGAGATCTCGCGTCACACGCAGGTGCAGCCCTTCGCGATTGAGGCGTTCGGCGCGGACGGCGAGGTCGGCCTCGCGTTCAGCACCGAGTAACCCGGCGACAAAGCCATGCAAATCCTTGACTTGATGGAAGCGAAGCTCCTGATCGAGGTTCAGTGTTGGTCGGGCTTCGAATGCTACTGTCGAGCCGGCGAATACCGGTGCCAGTGCATCAGGGGCATGAATGGTCCAGTCCCGCCGCTGTGACGAGGCTTCCACGGCCTCACGCCACTGACCGACACCGCCCTCTTCCCCAACGTGAATCTCCTGACCTGAGCCGATCAGGCCTATCACCACACACCATTCCGGAATGCGATCGGCGAAGCTGATGAACTCCTCGGGCTCCGATCGCGAAACAAGACTGTCATGTGATGCCCGCATTTTCTCGATGTCGTAGGCACGTTGTGCCTCGTCGAAGACCAGTACATGCTCCGGCGGAATCAGCGAACGCTTGGCTGAGTAGCGCTTCACGTACTCCTTGACGCCACGCACGAACGTCTTTCCGTCGCCGCCGCTGGCGCGCATCTCGTACTGCAGTACTTCGACCAGTGGACCGTTCCCGCTCAGGAACACCGCAGGTGTCGTCGGTTTGCCGTCGTCACGTGCGACCGCGAGATCATCGAGATAGCGGGCGTGCACCGTCTGCAGCCCGACCAGGGTCTTGCCAGCGCCAGGAACCCCGGTGAGGAGGATGAGATGTCGTGACCCCGTGAGATGCGCCTGATGGACGATACGGCTGATTTCGTCGAGCGCAGGTTGTGTTGCGGCACGTGCCCGATCGATCGTACGAAGCGTTCCGGAGAACATCAGCTCACGGGCTGCCTGCACGAGTGTTGGCAGCGGGCAGTACGCGGAGTCCGAGAGAAAGGCCTCCCGGGAGATCCGTGGCCGCGGCTCGGGAGCCGTGAGGCTGGCGACCAGCGCATGAATCGCGTCTGGTCCGGCAATGCGGACGCCGTCCCGCATCCCGAGATCGCCGTGGGCACGCGTCGGCACGAGTACGGGGTGCACCTCGCGTCCCGCGCACTCGCGGTGGTAGTTCCGCAGGTCGCGTGCGTACGCTGCTACCTGATCGAGGTCGGCCTGCGATGGGTATGTCTTCCCCTTGAGTTCGACGATCATCACGCTGCCGCCGACCAGCAGAATGACGTCTGGTCGACGCGACTCCATCGGTAGCATGTATTCGAGAATCGCCGAGTAATCGCGAGCCAGCTCGTTCGTGACGATCGACTTGCCGACTTCGCCCTGTAGTGGAGGGATCGAATCGGCCCACGCGCGATGCTGCTCCTTTGTTGCATTGGTGACAAACGCCGCGAGGCGCTCGCGGATGACGCTCGGCGGCGTCTCCGTGAAGTCCGTAAAGTCGGATTGCCAGCCGTAGCGGATCGGTTCGTCGGTCATCAGCACTCAGGTGTGAATTCAACGCTGAAGGTGCCATATGTTGGAGACGTGCACCAGGTCACGCGCAACACTCAAGGGGTACACGCCTTGCGATCTGTTACGCCCCGCTCCCCGCCGCCAGCACCCGCAGGTCATGCTCCATCGCCGCGCGCTCCCGTGGCTCCCGCCGCATGACGTCCACCGCCAGAATTGCCCCGCGCAGAATCGCCGAGAGGTCGCCAATCCCCGCCGCGGCCGCCGCCGCCTTCGCCGCCTTCGGCAGCCCCACATCCGCGCGGAACTTCACCCGACCTCCGGGCGTCCCTTTCGCCTCGGCACTGACCGCCAGCGCCCACACGCGATCCGCAAATCGTGCGTCGCGCACGACACGGTCCAGCACGTACCGGCAGAGCGCACCCTTGAATGGCTCCGGCCGTATGTCGAGCGAATGCGCCATGATGTTGAGCCGATCCTCCAGCTCGAGCGGAATCCGCGCATTCTGCTCCCGCACCACTCGCTCGCGCGCCTCCTTGATCCGCGGCGTAGACTGTGCGGGGAGCACGATCGTCCGGTCGCATTCCTGGCAGGCACCAACCAGCACGTTCGGAACCGTCACCTTCGTTTTCGTCAGATACACCGGGCGGTACTGATACACCAAGCCCCGCATCGCCTTGCAATTCGGACAGATCGCACGCCCCGTGTCGCCGGCCCTGAGAAACCGGATCGGCATGGCGCGTGGCGCAGCACGCGGTGAGGCTGGCGTTGTGCGCAGCGCAGCCGTCTTGTTTGTCCGTGTCGCCATCTACGTGTCCTCGCCAATCACAGGGAACGACGCTGTGAGCGCCAGTGCGTACTTGGGTGAACGCTGATGAACATCACCACATCATCAGGACTCTTCACGAAATAGAAGCGGATGAACCACTGCCTACCGTCAACGACGGGCCGCAACTCGTGCTTGAGCGTACTCGGATCCTCCGTCATCGGCAGCGCCTTGTACTGTAGCCCGGTGCACCGCCCGATCATGCGCCTGACCTGCCCGACCGTCACGGCACCCGTAGCGAGCAGGTTCTTCTCGGACATCTGCTCCCGAATCGCAAAAGCGAATGCGCCGGCATCGAGACAGGCGAGCACCAGATGCTTCACGTCGGTGAAGCCCACGACGAACCTCCGGAGTGTACCCTGACTGGTGTACAGCTGGCAAGGCCAATCGCGTCCTTTCGCGCGACGTAGCCTTCCGATCAGTCGTGAGCATCGCATCCGGAACCGGTCCACCACGCACCATTTCCACGCACCCCGTATCACGACAAAGCGGCACCCGCGTCAAACGCAGGTGCCGCTTCTGTCCTTCAACCCGCTCCGTCCTTACGCCGCGACCCCAAACCGCTTCACCCGGATCGTCCGTGCCCCTCGGTACGCCGCTGCCAGATCAAACGCCATCTGCATCGCCAGCCACACCTCCGCCTTGATCCCGAACCCCTTTTCCAGCCGCACGGCCATCTCCGCGCTCACCGCAGCCTTCTGATTGACGAGGTTGTTGAGCGCCTGACGCGATACGCCGAGCCCCGCCGCTGCAGCCGTTACCGTCAGGCCGTGCGGCTCCAGACACATCGAGCGAACGACTCGGCCGGGATGCGAGGGCTTCTTCATCGCCATGATGGTGCTCCGCTCAGTGATAGTCTTCATAGCCAACGTCACAGACGTGCCCGTCGCAGAGCCGGAAGACGAGTCGCCAGTTCGCCGTGATCGTCACGGCCCACTCGCCCCGGCGCGGTCCCCGCAACGGATGCAGTCCAGGCAGATGCAAATCGTCCAGTGACGTCGCCACGTCCAGCACCGAGAGCACATCTTCGATTCTCGGTACGACCGCCGCTGGAAGCAGCCGCCCGCTCCCCGTCTCGTAGAGGCGTTTCAAGCCCTTGTGCCTGAGGTTTCGGATCACGGCCCGCGCGACATAGTGTATAGTGACACGCGTCACTTGTCAAAGTGACGAGGCAACCCCGCGCCGGAGTTGGCCATGGACGGGCTCCGGAGTATCGCGGCCGATGGTCCCGGCCCACGTACCATTCCCACGCACCCCCCATCACGACAAAGCGGCACCCGCGCATCGCGCAGGTGCCGCCTCGCACTCCCACGAGCAGTGCCTACCGCGTCGCGTTCGCGAGATCCCGGATCGCCCCCGCCATCGCCGTCACCTTCGCCCCATCCTTCGCTGACGAAGCATCCCGCGTCACCGCCCCCGCCAGCGCCGTCAACGCCGCCCGCCGCGCCGCACCGCCCTGCGTCTCCGCCGCATCCAGCGCACTCGCGATCGCTGAGGTTCGTGCCGAAGAAAGCCCCTCGTTCCGCACCAGCTGGTCCAGATACGACCGCACCACCGGGAACGCCGCCGGCCACACGATCGTCGGCTGGCTCTGCGGATTGAACTCGCTCCACTGCACCAGCTTCGCCGCCGCAATCTCATTCGCGCTCAGCATCGGCCCCGGCACCAGCTCGAGAATGTCCAGCCCGCGCGCCATCTCGGCCGAGTAGATCCGACCGTTGTACCAGTACGCGCCCCAAGACCCGCCGATCGTGCCGCGCGTCCGGCTGTTCGCCGCACCATCGGCCGCCGGTGCATCCACCGGCCCACGATCGAAGTACCCCATCTCGAACGGCTTGTCGGCATCGGTGAAGTCGATGATGTCGATGCCGCCCTGATACCACCCCTGCACCATGATGTCGCGACCCGGCACCGGGATCAGCGAGCCGTTGTGGCTCACGCAGTTCTCGTTCGCCCCCTGTGCGGTCGGGATCTTGAAATACGCATGCTGCGTGAGCTTGCGATCGGCGCCGATCACCAGCGTCGTGTTGCCGCCCATCTCCAGCGGGTGAATGGCCTGACAGTTCGGCGACGTGCCGCCGCCCCACTCATCGGTGAACACCACCTTCTTGCCGTCGTTGCTGAACACCGCCGTGTGCCACAGCGAGAAGTTCGTGTCGGCCACCGCATCCAGGCGCACCGGCTTCTCGGGATTGCTGATGTCAACCAGCAGCCCGTAGCTGCCGCAGGCGCCGGCCAGCAGGTTCATCGCGGGATACGCCGTCACGTCGTGACAATTCCGGGGACCGCTGGCCATCATCTCGGCCATCATCGCACTGTCGGCACCGGGAATCGCCCGCGCTGCAGCGCGACGACCACCACGCGCTGGCGCGGGACCGAGACCGGTGAAGATCCGCGCACCGCTGATCACTTCCGCATTCTCCGGACGGTTCAGCGGCACCTTGATGATGTCCAGCCGGAACAGCGAGTTCGACTCGTCCGCCGGGTTCGACCCATTGCGGCAGCCAGCCAGTTCCGTGTCGGGACGGGCACCCTGCTGACCCGACACGTACAGGTACACGACGTTCTTGTCGGTGCGCGACGGCACGACGGTGTGGGTATGCGACCCCTTGCAGGTCTCGACGTTCTTCACCAGCCGCGGCGTGCGCGGGTTGGAGACATCGTAGATGCGCACGCCGGTCATGTGCTCCGTCGGGTCCTTGACACCACCCTTCGCACAATCCTTCCGGTTGCCACCGCCCTCGGCCGACACGAACAGCAGGTTGCCCACGATCGACGGATCACCCTGCGAGGTGATGCATGCCACCGCCGACAGCAGCGCCGGCTTGGCCGGGTTGCTCACGTCGTAGATCGACAAGCCGGCGAAGTTGCCCATGTACACGTTCGTCCCCCGGAACGCGAGATCGCTGTTCACGAAGGTCAGCCCGCGCACCGAATCGAACACGGCAGGCTTGCCCGTATTCGACAGCAGCGTCATGCCGGAGATCGCGACACCGGCGTCGGAGAGTCCAGGCTTGAGCCCGTTGCGGGGATCGCTGGCGCTGGGATAGGTCTGTGCACCGAGCGACGGTGTCGCGGCGGCGAGGGCCATCAGGAGGGCAGGCGCAGCAGTGCGCACGCCACGAAGCACAAGCATGTGGTCGAACTCCAGTGTGAGGGTCAGCGGTCGAGCAACATCTGTCGCATCAGGCCGATCTCGGCCGTCTGCGTGGTCTCCACATCGTTGGCGAACACGTTGATGTCCACTTCCTGCCCGGCCCGCGGCGACTTCAGCAGGTCGGCCACCATGCTGAGCGCCCCTTCGTGATGCTTGATCATCAGTGTCAGGAAGAGCCGGTCGAACGCCGCGCCACGCGACGCCTCCATCTGCGCCAGCTGCTCCATGGTCAGCATGCCGGCCATGGTCATGGTGCGCCACGACGACGTGTCGGGCACGAACTGTGAGTAGGCGCGCAGCCAGTCCTGCATCAGCGCGATCTCTCCCGCCTGCGCCAGGTCGATCTTCTGCGCCAGCTTGAGCACGCGCGGAGTGGCCTCATTCTTCGCGGCCATGCGCGACATCACCACCGCCTGCGCATGATGGGCGATCATCCCCTGCATGAAGCGCACGTCGGCTTCGGTGATGATCGAGCCGGCAGGAATGGTCACCGGCGGCATGCCGGCAGCATGGTCGTGATGCTGCGCATGCGCGGTCCGGGCCGAGAGGCAGAGCGCCAGCGAGGCGGTGACGAGGAGGGCGGAACGGCGGATTGGCACGGGGCAGGGGCAAGGGGCGACAGGAGCGTGCTTGAATAACGCAGGTGGTGCACCGCATGCTGTACCCCGGCACGCGAGCGTTCGTGCTGCGGCCGTCAGGTTCCAACCTCTTGACTCCCTCCGGTCCCCCCCGGACGTTTGCCCACCTTCCACCCCACCCATCCTTCCCTTCGACTCCCCGACTGCCCCGGGCTCCGCAGCCCTGCCTCATGGCCTCGCTCACCCCGCCTGACGTCCCGGCGCTCTCCGCCCCTGCCGCTGGTGGCCATGGGCCCGTCGTCCCGTCCATCACCGATGTCGCCCGCGAAGCCGGCGTCTCCGCCGCCACGGTCTCGCGCATCCTGAACGGACGCCACCGCGGCGACCCCGCCACGCGCGACCGGGTGCAGGCCACCGCCCTCGCCCTCGGCTACGTGCCGCACGGCTCCGCACGCGACGCGGCCGCGCCCCGTACCGGGGCACTCGGCGTGCTGCTCCCCGATCTCTTCGGTGAGTTCTTCTCCGAGTTTCTTCGCGGACTCGATGACACGTCGGCCGAACACGGCATTCACCTGCTCGTCACCAGCACACACGCCGATCCGTTGAAGCTCAGCAAGGCGGCGGCCGCGATGCGCGGTCGGGTGGATGGCTACCTGATCGTCGCGCCAGGGATCGGGTCGGAGGTGGTGGTGGCGAGCCTGGCCGAGCAGGTGCCGATCGTGGTGGTCGGGATGGATGCGCGTCGCTGTGGGGCTCCGTCACTGCTGATCGACAATGCGGCGGGCGCCGGTGCCATCGCCGAGCATGCCATCGCGATCGGCGCGCATAACATCGCCATGATCACCGGTCCCGTGACGCATGGCGATGCCGTCGCCCGACGGGATGCATTCCGTGCCGCCATCGCGCAGGCGGGCGAGGAGGTCACGTTGACCGAGTTCGACGGTGACTTTTCGCAGGAGTCGGGGTGGAGCGCCGCGCACACGATGCTCGCGCACCCACGCCGCTTCGACTTCGTCTTCGCCTGCAACGACTCGATGGCCACCGGTGCATTGAGCGCGCTGCGCGATGCGGGATTGCGTGTGCCTGATGGGATTGCCATCGCTGGTTTCGACGATGTGCCGATGGCGCGCTTCCTCACACCAGCGCTCACCACGATGCACGTGCCGATCGAGGATCTCGGTCGCCGCGCCATGCGCATGCTCATCAATTCGGTGGTGCAGGGTGCGCCGTCGCGACCGACGCTCGAGCTCGTGCCGGCGACGTTGATCGTGCGCGGGTCCACCGTCGCGGCACCACAGGTGGACCGGACGCGAGCGTAGCGTCAACGTCGTCGGTACATAAGGTTCGATCTGACAAGAAATGTGACTCGCAGTGTTGTGCACGAGCTTGACTCATGCTGCGCCGTGCGAATCTTTTCGTCATCCGGACGCCCCTTCCGGTTGACTGACCACCCGGTGAGACGCCAATCGTCCCGGGTGCTCCACTTCGGTGTCGCACGGTTGCCGCAGCCTCCCCGCTGCCGCCTGCCATGCACTGCGACCCGGGCTGACGCACCTCTGCATGCCCTGCGATGCGCAGCGATGCGCGTACGTCGCGTGCAATCCCTTCACCGGCGCTCACGCTCATGTCTACTGATACGTTCGTCCGTCGGCTCTTCCGATCCGCCGCCATTCCTGCCGTCGCCGCGCTCATCGGAGGCGCACACGTCGCACAGGCACAGACCACCACCGGCACCATTCGCGGCACGATCACCACCGACGCGGGCGCCCCTGCCACTGGCGTCTCCGTCACCGCCACCAATGCCGCCACGGGGGCGCAGCGCAGCAACGTGGCCACCGAGCGCGGCACCTACGTGCTCACCGGTCTCGTGCCGGGCCAGTATGACGTCAGTTTCCGGCGGGTCGGCCTGGCGCCGACCACGCGTCGGCAGACGGTGGGCATCGGACAGACGCTGCAGCTCGACGTCACGCTCGGCTCCGTCGCGGCGCAGCTCGCCGGGGTGACCATCGCCGCATCGCGTGGCGCCGAGACGCGTACCTCGGAAGTGGCGACCAACGTGACGCAGGCGCAGATAAACGCGCTGCCGACGGCCGACCGAAACTTCCTCGGCCTCGCGTCCCTCGCGCCGGGTGTGCGCATCAGCGGCGAGGGGGCTGAAGGCACCACGCGGACCTTCCGCGCCGGCGCGCTCGATGCCGGCAGCATCAACGTCTTCATCGATGGTGCGAGCCAGAAGAACGACATCACCGGCAGTGGCGTTGCGGGTCAGGATGCCAGCCGCGGCAACCCGTTCCCGCAGAACGCGGTGCAGGAGTTCCGCGTGATCACGCAGAACTTCAAGGCCGAATACCAGAAGGCTTCGAGCGCGATCATCGTCGCCACGACCCGCTCCGGCACGAATACGTGGCAGGGCAGTGCGTTCGGGAACTACGTGAACAACGATTTTGTCGCCCTCGACTCGTTCCAGCGGCGCAACCAGAGCCAGAACCCGACGACGTTTGCCCGGCAGGACTATCGCCGGTACCTCATGGGTGCCACGCTCGGTGGGCCGATCATCGAGAACAAGCTGTTTTTCTTCGGGTCGTTCGAGCGCAACGACCAGAACCGCGCCAACAGCGTGAACTTCGGGTCGGTGCCGACGGGGGCACAGATTCCCGCCGAGGTCATCTCACGGTTCGGTCGCAACACCGGGGCATATCAGTCGCCGTTCCGGTCGAACCTGTTCCTGGGCAAGCTCAATTACACCGCCAGCGAGAACTCCTCGTACGAACTGAGCTACAACGGGCGGTTCGAAACCGATGTGCGCAGCTTCGGGGGGCAGACCAGCATCGAGGCGGCGGAGAACGTGCGCAATAAGGTGAACAGTGCGGTGGCGAAGCGGACGTGGGCCAATGGCGCCCAGTTGCACGAGACGCTGCTGAACCTCTTCCGATGGAACTGGGAGCCGACACCGGAGAACCGCACGCTGGTTGGACTCGACTATCAGGGAGTCGGGCGCCTTGGGGGACGTGATGGTGGTCAAAGCTGGGTGCAGGATCGCGCCTCGCTGCGCCACGACTACACGTACACAGGATTGCGCGCGGGGGGGGAACATGTGATCAAGGTCGGTGGCAACTACGACCGCCTGAACTATTCCGCGAACAAGACGTTCGTGCGGCCGCCGGTGTATCGCTTCAATGCGGCGGAGAGCTTCGCCTTCCCCCGCGAGGCGCAGTACGGCGGTGGTGACCCGCTGGTCGAGGCCAGCAACAACCAGGTCGGGTTGTACGCACAGGACGACTGGAGCCCGACGGCGCGCCTGACCTTCAACCTCGGTGTGCGCTAGGATTTCGAGAGCGACCAGTTCGACCGGAATTACGTGACACCGGGGCAGGTCCGCGCGGATCTCGATTCCGTGCTCCGGAACCGCGGATTCGATCCCGGCGACTATTTCAGCGACGGGTCGCAGCGGAAGCCGTTCTACGGCGCGATTCAGCCGCGCGTGGGCTTCTCCTATGCGCTCAACGAGTCCGGCAGGACGACGGTCTTCGGCAGCGCGGGCATTTTCTTCGATCGCAGCAACTTCAACAACGGACTCGACGAACGATTCCGGCTGCAATACGCCATCCGGACCTTCCGGTTCTCGCGCGACGGACTGCCGCGTGACGGCCAGCGTACGCTGGTCTGGGATCCGGGCTACCTGACGGCGGCCGGCCTCGAGTCGATCATCGCCAGCGGGTCGGCCCCGCAGCCCGAAGTGTTCCTCATCCAGAATGACGTCCGGCCGCCGAGCTCGCGGCAATTCAGCGGTGGTGTGCGTCAGCTGCTCGGTGCCTGGCGATTGTCGGCCACCTATACCGACGTGGCCAGCCGGAACGGTTTCACCTTCATTCGCGGTAACCGCAATGCACAGGGTGAGTGCTGCGCCGACAATTCGGCGAACTACAGTAACGTGTTGCTGAGCGACAACGATCCGCGCACCTGGTATCAGGCGCTCATGCTGCAGGTGGATCGACCATACGCATTCGTCGCGCGTGACAAGTTCAACTGGGGCGTCGGCCTCGCCTACACCCATGCGCGTGGACGCCAGCGTGGTGGCGATCTCTTCTCGCTCGATTACCGCACGGCGAGAGACTACCCGAGGTTCCCCACGAGCATCGATGTGCCGAATCTGCTGGTGGCCAACTGGATCGTGGATATCCCGTACCTGTGGGGCGTGCAGTACTCCGGGGTGGTGCGCCTGCACTCGGGCGACCCGTACAACATCTTCGACCAGAGCGCTGGCGGCCCGACGCGGGTGATCCTGAACACGGGTCGCCCGCCGAAGCAGAACTTCATCGTGCCGGGTGACATCTGGGGCTTCCGCAACGTCGACATGCGTCTCCGGAAGGACCTGTTCCGCACGTCGTCACGGAATCGGATCGCAGTCACGGGCGATCTGTTCAACGCCTTCAACTTCAACAATCTCGGCTGCTGGGAAGGCTTCATCCCCACGTTGCCGAGCACCAACGCCAACTTCGGGAACGCGAACTGCGTCGTCTCGGATGCGCGTCGGTTCCAGGCAGGGATCGCGGTGGATTTCTGAGCGCAGTTCGAGGACTCTGACCCCTTGGTCGCAGTTCAAGGACTCTGACCCCTTGGTCGGACGGACCCCTTGGTCGGACCCCTTGGTCGGGATCTTCGAGGGGTCAGAGACCTTGACCGTCACTTCAAGGGGTCCACTTCAAGGGGTCAGGGATCTTGCACTTCAAGGGGTCAGGGATCTTGACCGTCACCGCCCTCGATCCGATGTCGTAGACTGGAGGCATGTCGATTCGAGTCTCAATGCTGCACGCGGTCGTCGCCGCAACCGCACTCAGTGCCTGCCATCGCGCGACACCAAATGCCATTCCACGTGTGACGGCGGTGTATGCGCCGACCTCCCGCGAACTCGCCCTCGCCGACACCGTCGCCGAGCGCACCTTCCGCTGGTTCTGGGAAACCACCGACACCACCACGGGCCTGGCCCACGATCGCTGGCCGACGCGCGAATTCTCGTCGATCGCCAGCATCGGGTTCGCACTCACCGCGTATCCCATCGGTGCCGAGCGTGGCTGGATCACGCGGACGCAGGCGGCGGCCCGCACGCTCACGACCCTGCGATATCTGTGGGCACTGCCACAGGGCCCCGACAGCGCCGGCATGGCTGGGCACAAGGGTTTCTTCTATCACTTCCTGCGCTACGAGGATGGCCGGCGCTTCAAGGACGTCGAACTCTCCACCATCGACACCTCCTTGCTGCTCGGGGGCGTGCTCTTCGCGCAGAGCTACTACATCGGTGGCACACGCACCGAGGTGGCCATCCGTGCCTACGCCGACTCGCTCTACCGGCGGGTGGACTGGCGCTGGGCCGTTGCCCGCGCTCCACTGGTATCGATGGGATGGAAGCCGGAGAGCGGCGTCATCCCCGCCGACTGGAAAGGCTACAACGAAGGGATGATCGTCTATATCCTCGGACTCGGCTCGCCGACGCATCCGCTCGGGCCGGAGAGCTGGGCCGCGTGGTCGCGCACCAACGCGTGGCGCACCTATCGCGGGCAGGCGCATGCGAACTTCTCGCCGCTGTTCGGACATCAGTACTCGCACGTCTGGATCGACTTCCGCGGCATCCAGGATCCGTGGATCAAGGCGAGGGGCATCGACTGGTTTGAGAACTCGCGCCGCGCCACGCTGGCCCAGCGCCAGTACGCCATCGACAACCCGAACGGCTTCACCGATTATGGCGCGAACCTCTGGGGGCTGACGGCCAGCGACGGACCGATCGACAGCTCGATCACGATCAACGGCCGTGATGTGTTGATGCGCACCTACTGGGCTCGCGGAGCAGCCAACGCTGGCGATCCGGACGGCGGCGAGCGCGACGACGGCACACTGGCACCGACTGCCGCCATCGGGTCGCTGCCGTTCGCGCCGGAGGTGGCGTTTCCGGCGATGGTCGCCATGCGGGAGCGCTACGGTGCCCACCTGTTCGGGCAGTACGGTTTTCGCGACAGCTTCAATCCAAGCCTGACCATGCCGATCGTGCCGCGCATGGGATCGATCGATCCGACGTTCGGCTGGGTCGCTCGCGACCATCTCGGTATCGATCAGGGGCCCATAGTGGCGATGCTCGAGAACTATCGGAGTGAACTCGTGTGGAAGACGATGCGCAGCAACCCGTACGTTCGTGCCGGACTGCGCCGGGCCGGCTTCATGGGCGGCTGGCTCGATGCGAATACGATCGGTCGCTGAGCGCGGCACCGCATGACGGCCGTTGCGTGATGCCGCGGGTGTGCTGCTGAGGCGGCGCACCATGACCGTCATTCCGGCCTGACACTTTTGCTTATGGCAGAGCTTGTTGTGTCAGAAATCTTACAAGCACATGCATTCCAACCCTCAAGTGTGGGTGTCGGGCGACCGACATCAGTGCCTGACAGATACATCAGGCGACGCCGATCACGCCACCCTGCTGCAGTTCCTGCACATGGCGCCGATCGGTCTCGCCGAGACGAACATCGCGGGTGACGTGCAGCTCATGAATCCGCTCGCGGCGCTGCTGCTGGCGCCGATCGATGGCGGTCGCGATGTCACGAATGTGTTCGACCTGCTCGACGCCGTTGCACCCGACATGCGGTCGCGCGCTGCGGCGTTTCCGAGCCTGCATGGCGTGGTCTGCAAGGACTTCCAGATGCAGGTCGGGCATGGGGTGCAGGGTAAGCACGACGCGCAGGTGTTGTCGCTGACGCTGCTCAAGCTCGATCGGGACCACCTGATGGCCGTCTTCAGCGACATCTCCGCCAATGTGCAGCGCGAGCGTGACCTGCGCGAGAGTCAGGCGTGGGTGAACACTATGGTCACCGGTATCTCCGACTACGCCACCGTGCTGCTCGACGAAACCGGCGTGATCCAGTCATGGAACCCGACCATCGAACGTGTCGCGGGCTACCGGGCCGATGCGGTGCAGGGCAGGCCGTACGACATGTTCTATCCCGATGACATGATCACCGCGCACTCCAGCAACGACCGGCTGCAGGATGCCGATCTGCATGGCTGGACACTGGATGAAGGATGGCGACGTCGTGCCGACGGCACGAAGTTCTGGGGCAGCTGCCTCATCGCTCCGCTGGCCTCCACCGACGCATCGCGGCCCGAGTCGCATGGCTACAGCCTGATCGTGCGTGACATCTCCGATCGTCGCGAGGTCAACGAAGCGCTGCGGCGTTCGGTGTCGTACGATCATCTCACTGGGCTGGCCAACCGTCGCGCGTTTCTCGAAGCGGCCGAGTCGGAGTTGGAGCGCTGGTCGCGCACCAGGAGTCCGCTGTCACTGATGGTGATCGACGCCGATCACTTCAAGGTCGTGAACGACACGTATGGGCATCATGCCGGTGATGCGGTCCTGCGTCACCTCGCGGCGGGCATCGCCGCCGCTTCGCGCACCATGGATTGCGTGGCGCGCTTCGGCGGCGAGGAGTTCGTGGTGCTGCTGCCAAGTACGGATCTCGATGGTGCCGAGGTCGTCGGTCGGCGGCTGCTCAAGTCCGTCGCAGCGCAGGTGGTCGAGGTCGATGGCAAGCGCATTCGCTACACCGTGAGTGCCGGCATCGCGATGATGGAGCCCGACATGGCCGGGCTCGATCCGCTGATGAAGCGAGCGGACGCTGCGTTGTACGTCGCGAAGGCCAACGGCCGTAATCGTGTCGAGCGATGGCACGAGACGCTGACCATGCCGAGGCCTCAGGTCACTGCCGCAGCGACGCCGTGATCTGATCTCGCGTCTGGCGTACGGCAGCGCACGGCTGATCGTACGCTGCGCCTCCGGCAAGGCGCAAAAGGATGGCCGCCACTGTGCGCCGTCGTGACCGCTCGACGCAACGATTCTGTCGAGCAAGGTCAACACTGCACTGATCCACATGAGCATCAGCGCATCGCAAGGCTGTGAGAAATCCGATCGTGACGCCCCAGCGTAGACGATTCGACCGCACGCATGTGCGACCCTGACGATCGCATGCGTCCCGCGTAGCGTGTCGAGACGCAGCCGCTGGCTGCAGTCTCTGTTCGTGTGCACGCGTCATTCGCTCTGCCGTTGGCGATGCTATGCCCTGCGGCTGATACCACTGAGGGGTAGGTGGCATGCGTGCGGCGCCTGCTGGGACTGCGTGCGCGGCGCATCATCGGCGCGGTCCACAACGTGCCATGTGATCGTGCAGCCGCACGCCACCCTGCTGCGGCGTCGCCACATTCTTGAGGGTTTGCCGATGGACTCATTCCGCACGACATCCGTACGCGCAGGTCTGGCGCTCATGGTCGGCGCGATGCTCAGTGTCGTTCCGCACAGCAGTGCGCGAGCGCAGGCTGCATCGATCGTCACGTTCAATACGCTCACGGAAAGTTCGCCGGGCAGCGGTACGCGCTACATCGGAAACTGCTATGCAGAATCCGGCTTCATCTTCACGGCGGTCGGGTTGCCCTGCACCGGGGCCGCGTCGGCGAACGCGTTCGTCGCCGGCGGGGCCAACAGCCCGCTGTTCGGTGGCGGCGCAACGCCGTCGTTGCTGCTCAATTCGCCTACCGCATCGCGCATCAATGTCACGCGGACGGATGGCGCATTCTTCAACCTCACCGGCATTTCCTTCGCCCCCTTCGATGGGGCGGCCACGACCGTAGTCCTGACCGGCATGCGAAGCGGCGGCACCATCGTGCGCACGGTCACGCTGGGTGGCACGCAGTCCGGGTTTCAGGCATTCACGTTTGCCGACTTCCTCGGCCTGAGCTCGATCGAAATCGCCGCAACCAACGCGTTCGGTGAACCCCTCGTGAAGTTCGATGACTTCTCCGCGACCGCAGTGGCGGTCGGCGTCATTCCCGAGCCCGCAACCATCGTGCTCATGAGCACAGGCCTCCTCGGTCTCGGCCTCATCGTTCGTCGGAGGGCTCGCGCATGAGTGTCACGAACCTCGGCCAAACGGCCACGACCGCCAGTACGCTGACTGCGGCCTCTGATCGCCGTGCCTTCCTGCGGATGGCCGGACTTGCCGGCGCGGCACTCGCCATCACGGGCTGCTCCAGCAACGGCAGCGATATCCTGGCGCCGGTTTCCAGTGGACCGTCAGGTGCCGTCGTCGCACCCGATGGATCGATCACGCTCGACTTCTCCACCGATGTCGACGTACTCAACTACGCTTACGCGCTGGAACAGCTCGAGGCGGCCTTCTACGTGCAGGTCGTTGCGAATGCGGCGTTCGGATCCGTGTTCCCAGCCAATGAACAGCGTGTCCTGCGTGACATCCGCGACCACGAGATCGTTCACCGCGACTTCCTCGCTGCCGCACTCGGCGCCGGGAAGATCCCGAATCTCACGCCGGCGTTCGGCGCAATTCAGTTCGACAATCGGACCAGTGTGCTGCAGACGGCCCGGACGTTCGAGGATCTCGGCGTGAGTGCCTACAACGGTGCTGCCCGCTTCCTGAAGAGTGAAGTGTTTCTCGGCCTTGCCGGAAAGATCGTATCGGTCGAGGCACGGCACGCCTCGGCGATTCGCGACCTCCTGAATCCACGGAGCGGCGATTTTGCTCCGAACGCCTTCGACATGGGAAACACGCCGCAGGCCGTACTCACGGCGGCGGATCCTTTCATCGTCGAAAGCATCACCGTCATCAACGCCTAGGAGACTGTCGACATGACGAAGCAGACAGACGCCGCTGGCGTCTTCGAATCCATCGATCCTGAGATCACCGCACGACTCGTCTCGCGCCGCGACGCGATTGCGCGCGGTGCGACCGCGTCAGGTGTGGTGATGGCCGGCCTCCGTATCGCTACGGTGCCCGCCGCCCTCGCGGCGCTGTCGACCTCGGCCTTCGGCCAGGGCCGGTTGCCCACCGCGATCATCGGCGTGCTCAATTTCGCGCTGCGGCTCGAATACCTCGAGTCAGAGTTCTACAACCGCGGCGTGGCCGCCTCGGGGCTGATTCCAGCTGCCGACCGCACGATCTTCACGACGATCCAGTCGCATGAGAACACGCATGTGGACTACTTCCGGACGCTGCTGGGCAGCTCGGCACGACCGAAGCCGACCTTCGACTTCACTGCAGGCAACGGCAGCGGCACTGGCCCGTTCGCGGACGTCTTCACGAACTACGCGACGTTCCTTGCCGTGTCGCAGGCGTTCGAGGACACTGGCGTGCGCGCCTTCAAGGGACAGGCAGCCACGCTGCTCCCCTACAAGGATGTCCTGCAGGCGGCGTTGAGCGTGCACTCGGTCGAGGCACGACATGCGGCCGAAGTGCGCCGGCTGCGCGGCGGCTTTCAGGACAATGAGCCGAATCAGGGCTGGGTCACGCTGGCGCAGACCGACATCCCGGGTACCGCTGCCGTGTACGCGGGCGAAGCGACGACGCTGCAGGGTGGAGTGGACGTGACGACCGTGACCACGGTCGCCGCGAAGGAGATCAGCGAAGCGTTCGACGAGCCGCTCTCCATGGCTGATGTGCTCGCCATTGTGGATCCGTTCATCGTCTGAGCTGAACCATTGCAGGGCGATGAAGCGCACATGCCAGCACACCGGCATGTGCGCTTCTTCGCAGCATGCTCCTTGCACTGACCGCATGCACCGCTGCGTATCCGCAGCGCTCACCAATTTCGAGGAAGGTTCGATGCTGCGTAATCCCAGAAATTCACGGCGCGCCAGCGTGCTGCGTCTGTCTCACGTCTCTGCCGGCCTGCTGATCGTCACTGCCGCGGCCTGCTCCGGAAGTAGTCGTGCCGCCAGCGACACCACGGCCATGCGTGCCGACACCAGCACGCGGGCCGACAGCCTTGGCGCGATGTCCGGCGCGGCGATGCCGAACGCCGACCAGAAGAAGGTGCTGGACGAGCTCGGCGCACTCGGTGGCAAACCGATCGAGACGCTCGAACCCGCCGAGGCGCGCACGCAACCGACGCCGACCGACGCAGTGATGCAGTTGCTGAAGAAGAGCGAGCAACCCGTCACGCCCGAAGCCGTTGGCAAGGTCACCGATCGCACCATCACATCGCCCGGCGGCGCGATTCCCGTGCGCATCTACACGCCGACTGGCACGGGGCCGTTCCCGGTGATCGTCTATTTCCACGGCGGTGGCTTCGTCATCGCGACCATCGACACCTACGATGCCTCTGCCCGCGCGCTGGCGAACGCGGCGGGTGCGGTCGTGATGTCGGTAGAGTACCGCAAGGCGCCGGAGCACAAGTTTCCCGCCGCACATGACGATGCCTATGCCGCGTACGTGTGGGCGGTGCGCAACGCGTCACAGATCGGCGGTGACAGCACCCGCGTGGCGCTGGCCGGCGAGAGCGCCGGAGGAAACCTGGCTCTGGCCACCGCGATGCGCGTGCGAGACACGTCCGGCGTCAGAGCGCCGGCAAGCGTCGTCGTGGTGTATCCGGTGGTCGGCAACGACACCACCAATACGAGCTACACACGGAATGCGGAGGCAAAGCCGCTCAACCGCCCGATGATGTCGTGGTTCTTCCGGCAGTACACCCGTTCATCGGCCGATGCCGCCGATCCCCGTCTGAACATCCTCGGCGCGAACCTGAAGGGATTACCGGCCGTCACGATCGTCTCGGCGGAGATCGATCCACTGCTCACCGAAGGCGAGCTGCTCGCCACGAAGCTGCGCGACGCCGGCGTGACCGTGCAGCAACGCACCTGGCCCGGCACGGCGCACGAGTTCTTCGGGCAGGGCGCCGTGGTGCCTGCAGCGAAGGAGGCGGTCCAGTACGCAGCGGACGCGCTGAAGGCAGGCTTCCGGCGGTAGTCGCCGCGTAGGCGCTGCGGTGGCGGGGAGGTTTTCGCCGCCGCAGCGATTGGGACCACCACAAGCCAGGCAATGGAGTTGTCCCATCGCCGCTTCAGGTGTATGCCCCGTGATCCGGCGCCATCGAGCCACGGCCCTCACCCGCGAAGGCTACCGCTTCCGGGCGAGCATCGTCCCGCGACAGGTAACCGCACCGCAGTGGCAGGGATACCGGCGCTTCGCCGCCGGCGTATGCCGCACCGGCAGCGTGAAGGCGTAGTCGTACGCCAGCTCCTCACCCGGCACCACGTCACGGATCGTCTCGATCCAGATCCGCTGCGCCTCGATCACCGCGTCGCAGTTGGGATCGCAGGAGTGATTGATCCAGCGCGCATCGTTGCCATTCACCGCCGCGTCGATCACCACCGCCTCGTCGATCGCGAACAGGAACGTGTGATGCCGCTCGCCCGGCCGATCGGGATAGCGCGCCTCCGCCTCCTCGGGCGTGAGTCGCTCGCCGGCATACTCCACCAACCGTGTCGCGGCCGGAATGTGATGCGTGGCGAAGGCCCCCAGCCCCTGCATGGGCGAAGGGCGCACGGCGAACGGTGGCGAATCGGTGGCGTCATACATCGGCATGCGTCAAATCTGGCGACGACGGCGCCGATCCCCGAGCGTTGCGCTGCCGGACGCCCGACTCCGGTCGCCGCGGCGCTTACATTCCGCCGCCAATGACCGCACCGCACACCTCGTCCGTCGTCGATCGTACCGCGTTCCTTCGCGTGGTCTCGGTCTACAAGTTCGCGCAGACCGCAGTCCTCGCGGCGCTCGGCCTGGCGACACTCCGGTTGGTCGATCCGGCGGTCGTCTCCACCTTCTCGGCATGGGTGCAGGACCTCCCGGTCGGGTACGTGCAGCACATGGCCGAAAAATTCCTGGGCTGGATCGCTGGCGGGACTCCCTCGAGCCGTGTGCTGCTGCTCGGCGGCGCCCTGTTCGCCTACGCCGCCCTCTTTCTGGTCGAGGCGGTGGGGCTGTGGATGCAGAAACGGTGGGCGGAATGGCTCACGGTGGTCGCCACCGCTACGCTGATCCCGCCCGAGGTCTACGAATGCCTCAAGCACCCCGGCGTCGTGCTGTTCGCGCTGCTCGCCGTCAACACCGCCGTGGTCTGGCTGCTGGCCACGCGTCTGCGGCATGAACTGGCCCAGGACGCGGCTCGTCGCGCGCCCTGATCGGGGCTGGTGGGGGCGACCAGCTCGGTGAAAAGCAAGCAAGTTGGTAGCCGCCAGCCGTCACGATGGCGAGCGATCGTGTAGATTGCATAACTTATGACACTGAGTCCCACAAGTTCCGAACATGCCGATGCCGGGTTCTCCGGCCTCGGTCTCGATCCGCGTCTCGTTGGCGCACTCGCAGGGCTGGGCTACGAAGAGCCGACGCCGATCCAGCGCGCGGCCATCCCGGCGCTGCTCGCAGGCAATGACGTGCTGGCGCAGGCCGCCACGGGCACGGGCAAGACCGCTGCCTTCGCGCTCCCGCTGCTGCACCTGGTCGATACCACCGCGCCGGCGCGTTCGCGCACCAAGGCGCTGATCCTCACCCCCACGCGCGAACTCGCGATGCAGGTGGCCGAAGCCGTGCACAAGTACGGCAAGGCCATGGGCATCATCGCGCTGCCGATCTACGGCGGCTCGGCGATGGACACGCAGATTCGCGCGCTCCGCCGCGGTGTGGACGTCGTCGTCGCCACGCCGGGCCGCGCCCTCGATCACATCCGTCGCGGCACCCTCCTGCTCGACTCGGTGCGTGTCGTCGTCCTCGACGAAGCCGACGAGATGCTCGACATGGGCTTCGCCGAGGACCTCGAAGCGATCCTCGCGGCCACGCCGACCGAACGCCAGACGGCGCTCTTCTCTGCCACCGTCGCCCCGCGCATCGCCCAGATCGCGAAGAAGCACCTGCGCAACCCGATCACGGTCAGGATCGACAAGGCCAAGGTCGAACCGGGGCAGACCGCCAAGGTGCGACAGGTGGCCTACATCGTGCCGCGCGCCCACAAGATGGCCGCACTGGGTCGTGTGCTCGACATCGAGCAGCCGACCTCGGCGATCATCTTCTGCCGCACGCGCACCGAAGTGGACGAGCTGACCGAAACCATGAATGCCCGCGGCTATCGCTGCGAGGCGCTGCATGGTGGCCTGAGCCAGGACCAGCGCGACCGCGTGATGAAGAAGTTCCGCGCCGAGAAGACCGACCTGCTGGTGGCCACCGACGTAGCCGCACGCGGGCTCGACATCCAGCATGTGTCGCACGTGGTGAACTACGACGTGCCGACGTCCACCGAGGCGTACGTGCATCGCATCGGACGCACGGGCCGCGCCGGCCGTGAGGGTGTCGCGATCTCGCTGGCCGAGCCGCGCGAACATCGCATGCTGCGCAACATCGAACTGGCGACGAAGTCGAAGATCGACATCGCGACGGTGCCGACCGTGGCCGATCTCCGTGCCCGTCGTCTCGAACTCACCCGCGCCACGCTGCGCGAGGGAATCCTCGCTGGTGATCTCGATGCGTTCCGCAGCATCGTCGAATCGCTCGCCGAGGAGTTCGACGTGATGGATGTGGCGGCGGCTGCCGTGAAGGCGCTCGAACTCGCCAATGGGACCGCGGAAGAAGAGAAGGAGATCCCGGCCGCCGAACCGCGCCGTGATCGTCCGTCGTCAGGCGATCGCAGTGGACCGCCGTCGCGCGGCGATCGTCCGGAACGCAGCGCACCGCGTTTCGAGAAGGCGGATCGTCCTGAACGTGGCGCCCCGGCGCGCAGCGATCGTCCGGCAGCCGGCCCGCGTGATGAGGGTGAGCGTCCGGCGCGTCCTGCGGCACGCAAGCCGAAGTGGGATGTGGCCCGCCTCTACGTCGGCGCCGGCCGCTTGGCACGTGTGCGGCCGGGTGATCTGGTCGGTGCCATCGCCAACGAACTCCAGCTCGACGCGAGCGTCGTGGGCGCGATCCAGATTCAGGACAAGTTCTCGATCGTCGAAGTGCCGGACGAAATCGCCGAAGAAATCATCGACGCGCTCCGCAACACCACGATCAAGGGCAAGCGTGTGGTCGTGCGCCGCGACCGCGACTGAGTTCTACCGCAGAAAAACTCTTCTCACACGGAGTCGCGGTGGCACGGAGATGAAAAGCTGGGGGAACAGCGTCTTGACTGATGCTGTTCCCCCAGCTTTTTGTCTGAGCCCGAATGGAGCTGGTGTGAGCGGTAGGACTCTCCGCGCCGCCGTGTGAGTGGAGTTGAAGAACTCTCCGACGCGCAGAAGGGTCAGGCTGAACGCACCTCGAGTGCAGGCTTGGGCGTCTGCGGCGGCTGGCGGTAGACCCACGTCGCCACGGCGATGCCGCCAACGATCATGATGCTCGACAACAGCTGCCCCATGGTGATGCCGCCGGGCAGGAAGCCGAGCTGCGCATCGGGCTGGCGTGTGAGCTCCACCAGTGAGCGAATGATGCCGTAGCCGATCAGGAATGCGGTGCCGCCGACACCCGGTCGGTACCATCCTTCGCGCCGTGCCTTGGCCTCGAACCACCAGAGAAAGGTGCCGAGGATGACACCTTCACCGAGCATCTCGTAGAGCTGTGACGGGTGACGCGGCACCTGCTGCGGGTCGGTGGGGAAGACCATCGCCCAGGGCACGTCGGTCTGCCGCCCATACAACTCGGCGTTGATGAAGTTGCCGATCCGTCCGAACGCGAGGCCGGGGGTGGCGCAGAGCGCGAGGGCATCGGTGAGCGTCATGATCGGCACCTTGTAGTGCCGGGCCGTCCAGATGCAGGCGATGATCATGCCCGCCGCCGCGCCGTGGAACGACAACCCACCGTTCCACACCTTCAGCCACTCGATGCCGGTCAGCAGCGAACGATCGTAGACCAGCACGTACATCGCCCGGGCACCCAGCAGCATGCCGACGAACATGGCGGTGAGGAAGGTGTCGAGCCCCTCCTGCGTCAGCGGCAGGGTGCCGTCGCGCATGCGCTTGCGGCAGAGACGGGCGGCGACGATGTAGCCGAGCACGTACATCATGCCGTACCAGCGCACGCGGAGCGGGCCGATGTGGATGATGTCGGGCGGGATCTGGGGGTAGGGCAGGGTCATGGCGGGTATTCTAAGGGGAGCGCGGTCAGAATCCGACGCTCAGCGACGTCACGAGCACGCCATTGGTACGCACAGGGGGCGCTGCGGGTCCCTCCGGGTACAGGGCCTCGTTGGTGCGTGTGCCTCGCAGCTCTGAACGCCACCGCAAGCCGCCGTCGAGCTGCACATCCACACCAGCCGATGCGCCGTTGCCCGTGAATCCGTCCGGTCGGCTGGTCGTGATGATCACCTGATCCGGATCGGCATAACGTTCGACACGACCCACGAGGGTCACCCGCGGTGTGACGGACCGTCGCACGATCGCCACCAGTCCATGCCACCTGCTGCCAGCCTGCTGGCCGAGATCGACCTGGCCCTGCCACTGCAGGCTCCCCGTGGTGCCGCGAGCCATCACCTGATTGAAGACACGCACGGCGCCGGTACTGCCGCGTGGCGCTTCGTTGCCGACGAAATTCGCGTACGTCACCGTCAGTGCCGGTGACACCGCGTAGTCGAGTCGCGCGCCGATGGCCTTGCTGCGGTTGTTCTCGGAAATGTTCTGCCAGCCATTCATCACGTGCAATTGTGCGGTGAGGCGTGGTGTCGCAATCCACGTCAGTTTCGCGCCGGACAGGTAATACGGCGTGTATTCCGCGACGAGCGAGCGGGTGTAGGTGGGATTGTCAGCCGACGTCCACCCTTCGAGTCCGATGTAGCTGGAGTACACCCCACCGTCGATCCAGACCTTGTCGGCGAGCCGGTATCCCACCACGGCCTCCTGCAGCAGTTGCGACAGGTCCGGGCCACTGGTCGCGCCGTTGCGTGGCTCGCTGGCGTAGTTGACCTGCACGCTGGTCCCCGCCTGCATCGCGAGACGTGCGCGCATGCGTTCCCGCTCCACCGTCACGCCGATCCACGCGAGGTTCACGTTGACTTCGTCGTGGCGGACCGGCTGCGTCGTGAAGCGGCGCTCGCCGTCGGCCGGACGTGTGAAGTCGAACGCGTAGTAGGTGTCGACGAATCCGTTGAGACGCACCCGCGTACTGTCGGTGGTCTGTTGTGCCGACAGTGCCGTGGTGGCAGTGCACAGCAGCACGACGGAGCGGATGGTGCGGATCATGGTCTCACCTTGCTGAACGAGGGCACGAACACACCGTCCGCATACCCTCCACGCTGAACGACTGGTTGCGTCGGTGCCGCTAGAACCGGATCACCTGATCCGCCCGCGACCCGCCCGAGTAGAACAGCGTCGATTCCCGCCCGCTGGCCATGTGCTTCACCTTCACGATGTTCTGCTGGTCGTCGAACAGCTCGAACAGCGCCGCATTGTGCATGGAGACCGATGTGATCGGTGCGGCCGACGTCCATGTCACGACATACGAGAACATGTCCTTGTCGGGCGCACCACTCACCACCACCGGCACCAACCGACGGTCGTTGGTGGTGACGTGAAACATGTCGGCGACGTAGGCCTTGAAGGCGGCGTCACCCTCAGGCGACTGCAGTGTCATCGACGGGCGCTTCGAGCGTTCGATCAGCGCCCGCGTCAGGTCATCGGTGAAGAGCCGGATCTGCGCCGAGATCACCGTGGGCTCGATCGCCATGCGCGTGTACGACACGTGGAAATCGTGCGCCACGTCGCGGTGCGCGGGCACCGGCGCGCCACCGGCGGGGGCGGTCGTGATGACCGCCCCCGCCAGCAGCAGTGTCGATAGCCAGCCACCCATCACGGAAGGACGGCGGCCGGCTTGGACCACTTGTTGTTCGCCACATTGATGTCGGCGAGTACCGCATCGGGATCGAGCTCGATGCTCTGCACTTCCTTCTGCGAGAAGCGGCCGTACTCGAACTTCTTCTCGTTGCTGCGCCAGATGCTCACCGGCAGCTTCACCCGTTCCTTGCTGCCGTCGGTGTAGGTGAACTCCATGACCACCGGCATCACCAGGCCACCCGTGT
The DNA here is from genome assembly GCA_031411975.1 of Gemmatimonadaceae bacterium. Classification (GTDB taxonomy): domain Bacteria; phylum Gemmatimonadota; class Gemmatimonadetes; order Gemmatimonadales; family Gemmatimonadaceae; genus JACMLX01. The sequence continues at coordinate 13,769 of JANOCB010000049.1, read as the reverse complement.
TCTCCAGCGTGACCCGGTTGTAGAAGCGGCCGCGTGCGCTCATGCCGAGGCTGTCGGCGCTCTGCAGCTCGACGGCACCGATGCCCTGATCATTGGCGTGCGTGCCGTAGAACCAGCCGCGCCAGAACCAGTTCAGGTTGTCGCCGCTGGCTTGCATCATGCTGCGGAAGAAGTCGGCCGGCTGCGGATGCTTGAACATCCACGCCTGCGCGTATTCGCGGAACGCCGCATCGAAGCGCTGGGGGCCGAGCACCTGCTCGCGGAGGATGTAGAGCCCCGACGCCGGCTTGGTGTAGCCGTTTGGACCGAAGCCGCGATGGATCAGGTCCGACTCGGTCATCAGCGGCACCTGATCGGTGTTGCGCATGTAGCCGACGATGTTCGACGCCACCATCGGCAGGCGCGCCTTGGGCCAGGCCGCGTCGAATTCCACCGACGCCATGCCCTCGAGGTAGCTGTTCAGCCCCTCGTCCATCCAGGTCCACTTGCGTTCGTCGCTGGCGACGATCATCGGGAACCAGTTGTGGCCCACCTCGTGGATGGTCACCGCGACGAGGCCGTAGCCGACGCTCTTGAGCACCGTGGCATTCGCGTTGGCCGGCGGACGGGCGCCGCAGAACGCGATCATCGGATACTCCATGCCACCCACGATGCCATGGATGTTGCTCGCCTTCGGGTACGGATACTCGAACGCCAGCTTGCCGTAGGTGCGCATGGTCTGCGCGATGGCCTTGGTGCTGAGCGAATCCCACACGCCGAGCGCCTCGCGCGGGTACATGGAATGCATCTCGATCGGCTTCGACGCAGCCGTGTAGCGGAAGCCCGCCGCATCCCAGATGAAACCGGGCGACGAGGCCCACGCGAAGTCACGCACGTTGTCGGCCTTGAAGCGCCACGTGAACGGCTGTGAACCGGCCGGACGGATACCGGGCGTGTTGGCTTCGTCCTTCGTGATGATGTACACCTGGTTTTCCGACGTCATCGCCTGCACGAGCCGCTGGCGCTGCGTTGGCGTGAGCACCTCCACCGGGTTCTGCAGCACGCCGGTGGCATCCACGATGTGGTTGTGCGGCACCGTGATGCTGACGTCGTAGTTGCCGAAGTTGAGGTAGAACTCACCCTGACCATAGAACTGGTCGTTCTGCCACCCCACCACGTCGTCGTAGACGGCGGCGCGTGGGAACCACTGCGCGGCGAGGTACTCCCAGCCATCCTTCAGCTTTTCGCGGGCGCCGCGACCGTTGCGGCTCGCGAACGACTCGGGCATCACGTAGCTCCAGTCGATCTCCACCATCGCCGTCGCACCCGTGGCCAGCGGCGCAGACATTGGCACCTTCATCTGCGTGCCCTGCAACACGAAGGGCACGGTGGTCTTCACGCCGTTGCGGCCGACCAGCTGCACGCGAGCGATGCTGTAGCCTTTGGTGTCGAGCTGCGCGTTGATGAAGGCGAGCGAGCGGCTGCTGATGGTCTTCGGCAGCGCCGGCGCACCGATCATCGATTCGCTGACCTCGGGATTGTCGATGTTCTGATCGAGCTGGAACCAGAGGTATCCGAGGGCGTCAGGGGAGTTGTTGTGGTAGGTGACGCGTTCGGACCCCGTCACGGTGTGCGTGGTGGTGTCGAGGCCGACGCGGATCACGTAGTCCACGCGCTGCTGCCAGTACTTGGGGCCCGGCTTGCCGTTCGCGGCGCGGGTCTCGTTGGGAGCGGGCCACTGGTCGAGGACGCGGAACATCGACTGGTTGGTGCGTCCGACCGTGTCGGGATGGAGCCACTGCTGCGCGCCGGCGGGCAAGGCGGCCAGCATCGCCGCTGCGGCGAGCGTCGTGCGCCAGACAGACTGTGTCGTCATGGGGTGTCGCGGTCTGAAGGTGTGTCCTGTATTCGGAAACCTACGGCCTCAGGCGTCCTTTGTTCCGTCGGGCAAGTTCCGCCAGCGCACTGGGTGGCAACTCCTGCGTGTCTCGAGGCGTCGCTGACCCGCTTCGCGCAGAGGCGCAGCGTGGGAGGGGCACAGCGAACTCCCCTCACACGGAGGCGCGGTGGCACGGAGAAAGGGCAAGAGGTTGCGGGAACTGCGTCCCGGGAGCGCAGTTCAAACCACTTTCCAGCTCTCCGAGCGCCGTCTCCGAGCCTCCGAGGCTCCGTGTGAGAAGAGTTGGATGCCCGCACCACCAGAACGCTGCGCAGCGTCAGGACAGACGGCTGACCACCATCTGCACCGCGCACCCGAAGGTCACCCCAGACGCGGCCAGCACGTACCCGCGCCGGTCGAACAGGCGCCAGGTGAGGACGGCGCCGAGAACGGCCAGCAGCCCCAGCACCACGATCTGCGCCAGTTCGATGCCGATGTTGAAGGCCAGCAGCGGCATCAGCAGCGACTCTTCCGTACCGAGCAGGCCTCGCAGGACCGACGAGAAGCCAAGCCCATGGACGAGGCCGAACACCAGCGCCATGGCATAGCGGGGCCAGAGGCGATCGGCGTCCTTGGGCGGTGGATCATTGGCGCGGCGGCCTTGCCGCCAGGTCCAGAGGTTCACGACGCTGGTCACGATGATCGTGGCCGGGATCAGTGCCTCGACCGCGCGCGAATCGACCTGCACCACGTTCAAGGTGGCGAGCACGAGTGTAAGGGAATGTCCCACCGTGAAGGCGGTGATCAGGATCACCAGCTGGCGCCACTTCCGCGAATCGTGCGCGAGGATCAGCGTGGCCAGAAAGAGCAGGTGATCGGCGGCCTCGAGCGTGAGGATGTGCTGCAGGCCAAGTGACAGAAAGCTGCCGAAGGACGACATCGGGTCGGGTCAATGCGAATACGGCGCCGGGCTCGTCGGTCGAGGCGGTGCAGGGCAAGCTAGACAGTGCAGCAATCGGGCCGGGCGAGCGCGCGGCAGCTCACCGATGCAGGAAGCGTCGGCAAGCGGATCGCTCACCGACGCTGCGACGGCAGTTGTCAGAGGCGCTGTCGCGTCAGGGCCAGCTGCGGGCGCCGACGGTGGCCATGTATTGCGACGTCATCCAGCTCGTGTTCCCGTCGTAGAACGACCGATTGTCGACATAGCCGCTGTTCCAGATGGTCTGCAACCCGCTGGCGAGTCCGTCCGAGAGGAATTCCCGATTCCTGCCATTCCACGCCGTCAGTCGGCCGCCCGACCCTGAGAAGTACGCACCCCGAGGCCAGGCCGACGGCTGCCTGTCGCCTTCACGGCCCCGCAGCACGAGGAGGCGGTCGAGATACGTCGGCTGGCCACGATCCTGCAGCCAGGCGTCCACCACGCCGACGTCGAGCACGCGCACCGCTTCCGTGATCGCACTGTCGGAGACGATGCTGCCCACTTCGAGCTCCTCCGGATTCGACAGCAGGCGGTAGGACGAGAGGCGCCGCTTCACCTCGGCCGGGAAGAAGGTGGTGTCGAGCTGCACGATGAAGTTCATCACCACGGGCTGCGCGGCTTTGTCACTCGTCGTTCGTTCCACTCGGGTAAAGGCGTCCGCGCGCGTTGGCGCCATGACGGCCGCCGACGTCATGCGCTTGTCTGCACCTTTGCTGCAGCGGTACTCCGCCTGCATGTAGAGGCGGAGACTGTCGGGGGACCAGTTCGCGCGCTCGTACCCGAGACAGGCGCCGCGGACGAACGGGCGGGCAATGCCGTCGGCGTCGATCTTCACCCGTGAGACGATCACGTCGTTCACCACGCTGAGCATCTCGACGCGCTGCGGTGTGCTGTCGGGTACGACGCAGACCATCGGACCGACGGCGCCGTTGGACGACGTGGACCAGCAGCCGTGATAGAACTCCCACGGCGAGCGCTGCGTGGTGTCGACCTGCGCGCCGAGTGGCATGGCGAGCAGGGCGGCCGTCGCCGCGACGACGAGATGGATCTGCTTTCTGCTCACCATGCGTCTCACTCTCAAGGTTGAGGTTTGCTGAACCATCCGTTGGTCACGGCCAGCGGAACGGCACGCCGATGGTGCGCGTCGGATCGTAGCCGTTGTCCAAATTCCAGTAGGACCACACGCCACCGATGGGTTCGGGGCGGTCGCCATGATCGGCCGTCAGGTACACCGGCAGCGACGACGCGTAGAGGCCGACGACACCGAAGCGCCCGAGGCCACGGCGCACGCCACCGCGCGGTTCACGCCCGAAAGGCTCCGGCAGCTCGCGCCCCTGAGCGGCAGCGTAGACGAGTCGGGTCGTCGTGGAGACATCGGGCGACAATTGCCCGCGATCGGCGAGCCAGGCCTGCACCACACCCGGGTCGATGTTCGAGGCCGCTTCGACGATGACGCCTGCCGGCAGCTCGGGCATCGATTCCAGTTCCGCGGTTTCCACGGCGAGCGGCCGCAGGTGCGGAAGTCGGCGGCGGACCTCGGCGGGGAATACCGTGGTGTCGAGTTGCACGATGAAATTCACGACACGGGCAGGCACGCGCACATCGGCGAGGTTGCGCTCCACGTGCGTGAATGCGTCGGCATGCGCCAGCGAAAGAATGGCGTCACTGCGCTGGAGCACACGTCCCTTGCAGCGATACTCGGCGTGCATCAGCAGGCGCTGGCCATCGGATGCCCAGGTGCCCTGCTCCCACCCCGTGCATCCAGCGCGCAATGCGGCGACCCGCTTCCCCGACGCATCCACCAGCGACCGGCCGACCACCGAGTCGCCGTCAACGGTCATGAACTCCACCTGCTCGCGCGACGCGCCCGGCACCACGCATACCATCGGTCCGATGGTGCCGGATGACGACGTGGACCAGCAGCCGAGGAACGGCGTCCACGACGTGACCACACCCGGCACCGACTGCGCCTGCAACGGCGCGGCCAGCGCGAACATCACGCCGACAACGATCGACGCCAGCTTCGTTCCGTGCATCGTCCTGATCCTCGATGACCGTCGTGAATGTACGTGTCGCCTGCAGGAGCACTCTCGACTGCACGCTTGCGCGGTCGCGGCGCGTGGCGACCGTACAGGCGAATCCCTCGTTACGGACGCGGCTTGGCCGTGCGCTCGCCGCCGCCACCCGATGCGCCACCACTCGACGCGCTACCGCCACCCGACGTGCCGCCGCTGCTGGAACCGCCGCCTGAATAGCCACCCGACGACACCGATGGCGTGGGACGAGCGATGCCGCCGCCACCGGAGCCGCTGGTGGCCGAGTAGCCGGAGCCGTTGATCACGCGTCCCGGATCCGTCTGCGCCGGGCGCGCGGGCCCGATCACGTAGGGACCGCCGCCGATGATGACACCGCCACCCAGGCCGCCACCGAACCCCGGATTGCCGTAGACGTTGTATGGATTGAAGAACCCGCCGTTGTAGAAATACGGGTTGCCGAAACCGTTCCACTGGAAGGGCGAGAAGAAGCCGTTGTTCCACTGATTGAAGCCGAACATGTTGAACATCGGATCGCCGAAGCCCGATGCGAAGGCACCGCGCATGCGCAGGTTCCGGATCTCGCGTTCGTACGCTTCCCGCTCGGAAAAGCTCAACGCACTCAGGTTCCCGGGCGTGAATGCCTGCGCCGAGGCACCCGGCGGGAGGCCCGGTGTCACCGCGAAGGCCTTCGGGTGCGAGACGGCGACGACCATGTCGATGACCGTCGATGGCACACCGGCGTCCCGGAGCGAACGGAGGTTCCGTGCGCTGACCGCGAAGGGCTGGCCACGGTTCGCGATCCACGCTTCCGCCACGTCGGATTCCACCGTCTTCGTTGCTTCGATGACGTCTGGCAGCACGAGATCGGAGGCTGCCTCCGCTCGTGAACCGGAGATGCGCAGCGCGGTGAAATCCGGCAGTCGCGAGGCGACGGCAGGGGGCACACGCACCGTGTCGACCCAGACGAAGTTCACGACGCGTGCCCGTGCCGTCCCCTTCGTCTTCACCCCTTCGATCCGCGCGAATGCCTCGGGAGTGGTCATCGAGTAGACGCCGGTCGCCACCTGCGTTGCGCCACCACCACAGCTGAACTCCGCGCGTGTGAAGAGGCGACGGTCATCGTCCGACCAGGTGCCGGATTCCCAGCCACTGCATCCATCGCGCGTCACGGCGGTTCGCACACCATTGGAGGTGACGATCGTCCGGCTCAGAACCGAATCGCTCGACACCGACACCATCTCGATGCGTTCGGGGGCGTCGGTCGGCAGCAGGCACACCGTCGGGCCGCGTGTGCCTGCGCCGAAAGTGGCCCAGCACCCGAGGAACGGACGCCAGCGCGGATCCACGCGTGGTCCGGCGGACTGCGCCTGCAGCGACGACGTCGCGAGCAGGACGCCGGCGAGCACTGCGCCTGTGCGGAATGCAGTCATGATCGTGTCCTCAGTACCGGACGGAAAGGCCCATCGTGGCAGCAGTGCCCGAGAGGTCGATCTTGTCGAAGCCGACGAAGGCGCCCCTGAGAGGCGCACGTGCCGCAGAGTATCGAACATCGCCGGTCAGCGAGAAACGCTCGTTGAGCGACACATCGGCGCCGACGTTGGCGAAGGCCATCGGCGTCCAGCCCTTCGAGCGGAAGGTGCGTGCGAACACGTTCAGCGTCTGGAAATCAACGAAGTCACCGGCCTGCGTGAAGCTGTATTGCATCGCCCCGCCACCGAGGCCGACCCACGGCGTGAAGCGCGATGGAATCCATGCCAGGCGGCCGATGCGCTCGCCGGGCGCGGTCAGGGCGTACTTGAGGCCCACGGTCAGCGGGACCCTACGCAACGCGGTGATCTGCTCGATCGGCAGGTCGTCGTTGTCGATGAAGTTGCGGAATTCGGATGGCGTCGCCCGACGCGCCTCGCCCGCACTGAAGGTCATGTCCACCCGGTCGGCGAGGCGGACGCCCACGTCGAAGTTGTAGCTCAGCGCCGCGAAATCACCGCGGTTCAGCGTGAGCTGCGTCGTCGTGAAATCGTAGATGTCACTGCTGCCGGTGGGCCGGTCGTAACCGCCCCGGATCGAGAAGGTCAGCAGGGGCCGTCGGAACAGGAATCCATCGCCGCGATATCCGGCCGTCTGCGCGAACAGCGTCAGCGGTGCCGTCGCCGTGAGTGCCACCAGCAGCCAGCGCAGCCAGGGCGTGTTACCCTCGCGGGCCACGGCCGCGCGGGTGCGACGGCGAGGCAGCAGCGGCAGTCCCGGCATCGGATGCTCCAGCGAAGGCGGTGGGCATGTCACAACGATATGGTATCACCTGCATACCAGCCTCGCCACGGCAGGTTCCGCCGCATCCCGGTTCGGGCGTGACGCCCCGCGGGACTCGCTCCCCCCTCGACTCGGAGTCCCCCGCCCGGGCTGCACTCGGAGTCCCACCACCGGGCTTTACTCGGAGTCCCCCCACCTGGGGTTTACCTCGGGGTTTACGCAGACTCCCCCGCCCGGGGCTCATCGAAACCAGCCGCCCCGGAGCGAACCAGCTCAGCGCTCCGGACGCAGGAATCCGTGCACCAGCAGATCCTCCCGCAGCAGCGGCCCCGGCACGCTCGGACGTCGGAAGTACCACCATTGCCACTCGGGTCGCCAGCTGTTGTTCTCGGCGATCGCCTCGCCCCAGAGGCAGGGACCGGGCTCCGTGATGGCATGAAAGCGGTCGTCGGCCTCGTCGAGGCGCACTGCCGCGGCGCGACGCTCCGACGGCCCGGCGGCCGCCAAGGCGCCCGACAGGATGTCGCGAAGGTCCATGTCGTTCAGCCACTCGTCCAGCGAGATATCCTGCCCACGCTCCGTGGCGGTGACGATCTTCGTCCACTGATCGAGCAGGCCACTCAGCCCGCGTCGCACCACCATCGGCGCGCAGCCGCGGCTCATCAGATAGGTGTGCACGGCGTCCGTCTCGGTCGGCGTCATGGGCCACCGCCCGGAGTGCGCGACGCCTGCCGCCTGAAGTACGCCTCGCCATCGTTCGGCTTGAAGAATGTCCGGATCGTGCCATCCCGGTTCACCGCGAGGAACGCGCCCGTGGCCCGGTCGAACCGTGTGACCACGCCATCCCGACGGCGAAGCTCCAGCACATCGCCACCGTCCGGGGCATCACGCAGCGTCTGCGCCGCCGCGAGATAGGTCGCCACGCTGAGTCCCGGAAACTGCTCGCCATGCTTCTCGAAGTGCTCCTCGAGACTGCGCCGGCTGGTGAATCCGGGCGATGAGGACGACGGCGTGCGCCGCTCGGACTGCGACTCCCGCGCCGTGCTGGTCGCACGGCCACCCGTCGAGGTCGCGGCGGCCGAGGGCGCGCGTCGTGCGGACGGCAACACCTGTGCGGGTTGCGGCACGCGCGACGCGAAGATCGCGGTGAGGATCGCAAGGAAAACACCGAACGCGATGCCGGCCGTGGAGCGCCGTCTGGGGCGGGGCAACATGCCAAAGTGCGGGACTGAGGTGCGCCGCGTGAACCCCATTGCGACACCATCCCACGCTCGCGCCGAAAGGGGATCGGCGCAAGCAACCGGAGCACCGGTTACGTGCGCCGAAGCACAGCCCGTCAGCGCGCGACGCTGTCGCTGGCGGTGCGCTGCCGGTACAGGGTCAGGCCGCGCGTGCCCCACGCCGTCGTGTCGTAGCGCACGAGCCCGAGTTCACGCTGCCCGCGAATGGCGAGGAGGAGCGAGGTGGGGCGGCTGGCCGTGCCTTCGGCGCGCACGACCACACGAACCAGCGAGTCGGCGCCATCCCAGGTGCCGCCTTCACGGAGTTCCGTGCCGCCGACCACCGTGCTGACGAACTCCGCCATCCCCTTGTCCTCCATGCGCAGGCGATAGACCTGCCGGCTCCCATCGGCCGCCGGGAGCGTGTCGCTGACCCAGAGGCCCACCACGGCGCGTTCGGGGAGCCGTGGCTTCTTGTCCTGCTGACTGCAGCCGGTCGCCATCACGGCGATCAGCAGGGCGGCGAGTGTGCGGTGTGACATGTGAGGAATCTCGCACACCCGGGTCCCGGCTCACACCCTGTACACCAGGGGGCGTCGGTGCTGGCGTCAGACTGTGCGTGGCCCTAGCGTGCGCCCATGACCATCACATCCCTGCGGCACCTGTTGCGCACCGCCATCCTGCTGCTCCCTGCCACGCTGGCCGGGGCGCAGGCCGCGGCACCAGTCACTGGCGCGGCGGCTGGTGCGCCCGACACCGACATCTGGATCGCACCCCTGACGCGCTCCGGCGACCGCGTCACCGTCGGCGCACCGCGCAACCTCACGCGCCGCACCGGATACGACAACCAGCCGAGTTTCGACGCGCGCGGTCGCACGATCTACTACACGCGCCGCGCTCCGAACGCGCTGCTCACCAACGCCGACCGTGACGTGCAGACCGACATCTGGTCGATGGCGATCGATGGGTCAGGGCAGAAGCCGGCCATGGTCACCGCCGAAAGTGAATACAGCGCAGAGGTCACGCCCGACGGTCGCGCACTGACGGTGATCCGTGTGGAGCGTGACTCGGCGCAGCATCTCTGGCGCATGCCGCTCACCCCCCAGGGCACGGCGGCACGACTCGTCGGCAACGTGAAGCCGGTGGGCTACTACGCGTGGGTGGGGTCGCAGGTGGTGATGTTCGTCCTGGGCCGGCCGGCCACGCTGCAACTGATGGACACCGTCAGCGGCGCACGCGATACCATCGCGCGTGACATCGGTCGTGGCGTGAAGCGGGTACCGGGCAGCACACACGTGACCTTCGTGCAGCGGCAGGGATCCGAGTGGTTCATCGATGAACTGGATCCGGCCACGCGTGCGGTGACACGACTGGTGCCGACCCTGCCGCGCGTGGAGGAATACACCTGGCTCGACGGCAACACGCTGCTGGCGGGAACCGGTACCACGCTGCACACATGGACGCGCGGGACGAGCGGCTGGACGCAGGTGGCCGATCTCGCTGCCGCTGGTCTCACCGACATCGCGCGCGTGACCATCGACCCCAGCGGGCGCTGGCTGGCGTTCGTGGCAATCCCCTCGCCGGTGCGCTGAGCGGGTTGGTGGTGCACCCTGCGCGGGTCGCCGTGCCGATCATCCCGTGCCGCGCGGCGGTACGGTGCCGCATTCCGATTTGACTCCTGCGATGGGGGCGGCGACTGTTCCGGGATGCGATTCCTGATGTGTGCCGTCCGCCGTGCCGCCGTGCTTGCCCTCGTCACGGTGGCATCGTGCAAACTCCCGAGCACGGCTGACCAGTCGGGACCACTGGCTGCGGTGAAGGTGATCAACCTGCTGCAGGGCGTGGACAACGCGTCGATCGGTTTCGAGACGGGGCGTCCCCTGTCGGTGATCGCGTTTCCAAGCGTCGCGCCTGTTGAAAATGGCACGTACTTCTTCGTCTCGGCCGCCGGACCGCGTCAACTGCGCGTGCTGCTGACGACGGCCACGGTGCTCGACAGCACCGTCACGTTCACGCCGCAGCAGCACTACACCATCGTCACGCTGGGGACGCGTGGCACCACGGGTGCGAGTGCGCCCGGCTACCTGGTGCTGCTCAACAACATGACACCCGTGTCGACGGGCAACGTGAGGTTCCGCTTCATTCACGGCGCCGCAAGCGTGGGGGCGGTGGATGTGTACAACGTGGCGGACACTGGCAGCTTCAGTCTCTCCGCACGACTGTTCGAGCGGGTGCTGTATCGTGGCAGCGTGACGATCGAGTCCCGGACCGCGGGCAACCGCGGGTTGTGTGTGATCGCCGCGGGTACGCTGCCCACATCCAACGGGAGCAACTGTCTGGCGTTGCGCCTCTACGGCGTGGGGGGTGGCTCCGGCCTGACCGCCGCGCTGCGAGAGCCGACCGCGGCAGAGACGGCTCCGGCCATTCTCTTCACGCTCGATCGATCACCCTGAGCCTGGGTCGGCAATCACGTTCTGACGCTCCGGCATTGCGTCCGCCCGTGGTTCGCGCCATTCTCGCGGGATGTCCGTTGACGACGCCGACCGGCTCGGCCCGAAAGGTCATGTGTACATCGAGCTGGTGCGCGAGCAGTGGCTCGCACCGCTGGAGCGTGGCACGGCACGACGTGCACTCCTGACGGGGGTGCTGGCGATCGCACTGATCGTCTTCGGCATCGTCGGCGCCTTCATGGCGTACGGCGAGGCGCTGGTGCTGGTCGGCATCGGCGGCGTGGCGCTCTGGAGTACGATCGGCGAGGTGAAGGCGCTCCGCCCGGAATTCGAGGAAGCGCGGCGCATCGGCTGGGTGGAACCGTCGCTCGATGACAGTCGTGTCACGGTGGGTGAGCCGGCGACTTTCCGCGCGGTGCTGCACGCGCGTCGGACGCTGCAGCTGCAGAATGCGGCGCTCGTGGCCGAGGCACACGCGTGGAAGGGGGCGGCCCAGGGTGAACGGATCCTGAAGATGCCGCTGCCCGTCTCGCTCACCGGCGGATCCATCGGCGCAGGCAATGACTGGCGGCAAGCCGTCACGTTCCGCATCCCGACCTCAGCGCCACCATCTTTCTATGACAGCACCGAGTCGGTGCGCTGGACGGTCACCCTCGACCTGACGTTTGCGGATCAGGCGCCGTGGCGACGCACCTGGCCCATGCTCGTGTTCCCCGCCGATCAGGGCTGAGGGGCCTGCCGCACCGTCAGGGAATGAGCAGGACGCCGACGCTGCCGTTGAACTCATCGGCTGCCGTTTGCAGCCCGGGCGGGACCGTCCAGCGTCCGTTGTCGGCACGCACGTTGAGGAAATGCATGCCGGAGCCGACCGGGATCTGCACCTGCCACCAGCCGCGCCCCGCCCGTCGCATCGGTGCGGGCGTCCATCCATTGAACGAACCGGCAATTTCGACGTCGGTGGCATCGGGGTGATAGACACGAATGCCGTGTGTCATGCTGTCGATGCGTGTCAGCACGAATTCACGCCGAAACCGACCAGCGTCACTGCCATCGTCGAATCGTGCGCGCGCGACCGATGGCCGGTACCGGAATCCGAGCGTCGTCATCCGCTGCGCCGCGAGGTGTCGCGTCGGATCGGCAGGCGTCGTCTGCTGGCGCGCCACCAGTCCGAGGCGATCAGTCAGCCGCATCGAGGCATGGGCACCACCCCAGGTGGCGTCATGGTCGCGATGGCCACCAACGCGACGCCCCACGAAGCCACCGAGTTCGAAGCGGCGGTACGACCAGCTCCCTTCGGAGGTCACGTCGGAGAGCTGCGTCCGGGCCACTGCCGCGCTGTTCAGTGCGGCGGGCATCTGGCCGGTGGCATCGAAGGCATTGCCGACGTAGGCAAGCCGCAGCTGCAGACCGCGGCGCGCCATGTGCACCGAGGCGGTGGCGGTCTGGATTCCACGAAGGCTTCCCGCGTGCACACTCTGCGCGAGGCCAAGGGTGGCAGCGCCGCCGAGCTGCGCACCGCCCATCCGGACGCCGAATGCGCCGTCGAACCGGCGATTCTGCACCGTGGTGCCAAGCGGGTCATCCTGCGCGCGGAGCGAGAGGATCGGCGCGAGACCCAGCTTCGCGCTGCGGCGCGTGCTGAGCAGCGACTCGAACGCCGTGCGCGTCCGGCCGATGCCGCCGAACGACAATTGCCCGACCGACTCGAGACGGAGTCCGAGCGCAGTGGCCGTGACTTCGGGAGCGAGCGTCAGCGTCCCGGTGCTGGGCACGCCCGGGACACGCAGTTCGCCGGTAGACGCGGCGAGGCTGACTTGTGCCGAGAGGGCAGCCGGAGCGATGGATCCGATGGCTGCAAGACGACGAACGAGCATGGCGCGCCGGTGTGTCGGTGTCACGGTTGCCTCTCCAGCAATGCTCTGTAGCGGAGTCCGGCCGCTGCGGCCGGGGACATGCCACCGGTGATGTCACGCTCGATGTTCAACCGTAACGCCTGGAACGCGGCGTCGGTTGCATTGGCCGCCGCCATGGTCTGCAACGCCCGGGCCGCCGTGTCGCGGGGCACGCCCCGGGAGAGGAGGTCGGCGAGGACGACGAGGGGCACGGCGATGCCGCGGGAGGCGCCACGGGTGGACCGTAGTTCGGTCAGTTGCGCACTGGCCGCACCCGCCCGGAGGGCGCTGGCGCCCGCCTCGATCTCGGCGGCGGACGCCGTCGCACCCAGCGCTTCGCGTGCCTGACGGAGGCGAACGGCGAGCCCTCGCGCCGCAGCCACGATGGCGGGGGACGATGCCCGCTTGAGCAGTCCCTCCTGCACCTTCGAGATCAGTGGCTCGGTGGGCAGGCCGGCCGCACGCGCGCTGTCGGTCAGGAGCTGGAGGGCGCGGTACGACGAGGCATCGAGGCGCTCACGCAGGCCGGCCAGCGGATCGGCCTGTTGCGCCACGATGGTCGGCGCACTGAGGATGATGGTGATCAGCGCGAGCGTCATCGCTCGTGCGAGATGTCGGATCGACGACGGCATGACGGTCAGCTCCCCACGTACACGACGGAGTTCGCCGTGCCGAAATCGGCATCGGCGGTGCGGGCGGCTTCGGGGTCGGCAATCCACTCGGTGCCGTCGATCACGAAGCCGTACTGGTGCCGCCCGGGTGCCACCGGAATCACGACGGTCCAGGTCCCGTCGCGCTCCTGGAGTGCAGTGGCGGCCGGGTCCCATCCGTTGAAGTCACCGACCAGCGACACCTGACGCGCCTGTGGCGCCGACAGCGAGAACCGCACGACCTGCACCCCTGCCGGTGGCGCGGTGATGGTCGCACTGCTGCCCGCGACCGTTGGCGCGCTGCGCACCACGCGCGCCGTCACGGCCGCGGTGGCCGCGATCAGGAGCGAGGCGGCGGCGAGCACTCCAACCGGGGAGAGACGCAGCGCCCGTGAATCGGTGAGCCAGCCGAACGAGCGGCGCGGACGTGTCGC
>JANOCB010000048.1:0-7378 GCA_031411975.1 Gemmatimonadaceae bacterium | reverse complement strand
CTATTCACTCGTGCACGACGATCTCCCGTGCATGGATGACGACGACATGCGTCGTGGTCGGCCCACGACACACATCGTCTACGGGGTGCCTGTGGCCACGTCAGCCGGTCTCGCGATGGTGCCGCTGGCAGCCCGGACGGCCGCGCAGGCGGCCCGTGACCTCGGCCTCGACGACACGATCACCGGTGCCATCGTCCGGGAACTGATGGGAGCGGCAGGTGGCGCTGGCATGATCGGGGGGCAACTTCTCGATCTGGAAGGGGAAGGGCGACCACTGGCACTGGCTGATCTGGAGCGGATTCACCGACTGAAGACCGGGGCGCTGATCACCGCGTCGGTCCGCCTTGGGGGGCTCGCGGCAGGTGCGCCCGACGAGCAGATGGCGGCCTTCACACGGTACGGCGACGCCATCGGGCTGGCCTTCCAGATCGCCGATGACGTGCTGGACGTGACGGCGACCACCGACCAGCTGGGCAAGACCGCAGGTCGGGACATCGCGCTGGCCAAGTCCACCTATCCGGCGCTGCTGGGCATCGACGGAGCAGTTTCGCGGGCTGAGGCGTTGGTGGAGGAAGGGTGTGCGGCGTTGCAGACCGCCGGCCTGCTGACGCCGCAGCTGGAGCACCTGGCCCGGTACTTCGTGACACGGCAGTCGTAGTACCCGTACGTTTATCGCACCAGCGCGATGTCGGTTCCGGATGGACCGGCATGGCGTGACGAACACCATTTTTCGGAGTTGTGTCCATGTCCCTCCTCGACCGAGTGAAGTCGCCTGCCGACCTGAAGGGGTTGTCGCGTGACGAACTGCGGGCGTTGTCCGCCGACATGCGGACGTTCCTGATCGACAATTGCTCGCGGACCGGCGGCCATATCGGCGCCGGGCTCGGGGTCGTCGAACTGACCGTCGCGTTGCACGCGGTGCTGAACACACCTGAGGATCAGCTGGTCTGGGATGTGGGACATCAAGGCTACCCGCACAAGCTGCTAACCGGCCGGCGCGACGACTTCAAGACGCTGCGTCAGGAAGACGGGATGTCGGGGTTCCTGAAGCGCTCGGAGAGCGAGTACGACACCTTCGGTGCCGGACATGCGGCCACGGCGGTGTCGGCCGCGTTTGGCATGGCGGTGGGCCGTGACCTCTGCGGTGACGACTTCAAGGTGGCAGCGGTTCTCGGTGATGGTGCCCTGTCGTGCGGGCTCGCCTACGAAGGCCTGAACAACGCCGGCAGCTCCGATCGCGACATCATCATCATTCTGAACGACAACGAAATGTCGATCGCACCGAACGTCGGTGCAATGCACAAGTATCTCGTCAGCGTGCAGCGCAATCCGTTGTACAACCGGGTCCGCAGCGCCGTCGGTGACATCGTCGACAGCGCGCCAGGGCCGATCGGCACGCTGGTGCGCAAGTGGGAGGAGAGCGTCAAGAGCTTCCTCACGCCGGGTGTGCTGTTCGAGGAGCTCGGCTTCCGGTACTTCGGCCCGATCGACGGCCACGACATCGATGCGCTGATGGATACGCTGACCGCGGTGCGTGATCTCAAGACGCCGCGTCTCGTGCACGTGATCACGCAGAAGGGCAAGGGGTTCCCTGCCGGCGAGCACACCGAGAAGTGGCATGCGCTGCCGCCGGGGCACGATCCCGCGACCGGCAAGCAGCTCAAGGCCTCGACCGCGAATCAGGCGTACACGGCGGTTTTCGGTCAGGGCCTCGCCGACCTGATGAAGGAACGAAAGGAGGTCGCCGCGATCACGGCGGCGATGCCGAGTGGCACCGGCATCGGGACCGTCGCCAAGGCGCATCCCACACGCACGTTCGACGTGGGGATCGCGGAAGGGCACGCCGTGACGTTCGCGGCCGGTCTGGCCACGCGCGGCATCAAGCCGGTGGTGGCGATCTATTCGACCTTCCTGCAACGCGCGTACGACAACGTCATCCATGACTGCGCCATTCAGCACCTGCCGGTGGTGTTCGCGATGGATCGCGCGGGCTTCGTGGGCGAAGATGGCGAGACCCACATGGGGTTGTACGACATCGCCTACATGCTGACGGTTCCGCACATGACCGTGACGGCGCCGAAGGACAGCACGGAGATGCTGGCCCTGCTGCGCACCGGTGTGGAGCAGAACGACGGGCCGTTCTCGTTGCGCTATCCGCGTGATGCCGCGCCCGACACGGCGCCGCCGATGTCGGAGATTCCCACCGTGCCCCACGGCACATGGGAAGTGCTGCGTCAGGGGTCGGAGTTCGCGATCCTCGCCGTCGGCACGATGGTGAATCAGGCGCTGGCCGCTGCCGAAGCGCTGGCAGGCGAGGGGCTCAACGTCACCGTGGTGAACTGTCGCTACCTGAAGCCGTACGACGCCCTCACGCTGTCGGCGCTGCTCACGAATCACCGGCAGCTGCTGGTGGTCGAGGAAGGCACGGTGGTGAACGGGTTCGGTGCCTACATGGCGCAGGTGGTGTCGAAGCTCGATCCATCGGTCCGCGTGACGGCGCACGGCATTCCCGATCGCTTCATCTACGCGGCCTCGCGCCTGCGGCAGATGGCGATGTGCGGGCTCGACGCTGCCGGCATTGCCGACAAGGTCCGCTCGCTGCACGAAACCGAAGCGCTCGCCGGGTGAGTACCCGGCTCGGCGTCCTCGGACACCGCGGGTACGACGGACTGCAGGACGTGCTCGCCGAGTTGCAGCGCCTCGCGCCGCAGCTCGGCGTCTCGTTGTTCGTGGAACGTGGGCTGGTGGACGACGCCCGGGATGCGGCCCCGCTCACCGAGGCGACGGAACTCGACACGCTGCTGACGCTGGGTGGTGACGGCACCTTCCTGCGTGGCGCGCGATTCCTGCGTGGCCGACCGGTGCCGATCGCCGGACTCAATCTGGGACGGCTCGGGTTTCTCACGTCGGGCTCACGCGAACATCTGGCCAAGAGCCTGTACGGCATTGCGCGTGGTGACTTTGCGGTCGAACGGCGCATGGCGCTCGAGGCACACGTGACGGATGCGCAGGGTCGCGAGCATTATCGCTGGCGTGCCGTGAACGACGTGGTGCTGCACAAGGGCGGCTTCGCCCGAGTGTTGCAGCTGCGGTGCACGGTGGACGGGCAGGAGGTGGCGCGCTATTCGGCCGACGGCGTGATCGCGGCCACGCCGACGGGATCCACGGCGTACTCGTTGTCGGCAGGCGGACCGGTGGTGGTGCCGACGGTCGAGTCGATCATCCTCACGCCCGTGTCGCCGCACACGCTGGCGATGCGACCGGTGGTGCTGCCGCCGACGGCGAAGCTCACGCTCGAGGTGCTGCGTGAGGCGACGGAACTGCTGATCACCGTGGACGGTCAGGTCGGTGCGACGTTCGGCGCGGGTGAGACACTGCACGTGCAGCGTTCCCCCGACCCGATTCTCGTGGCGCGCGTCGATGAAGAGGGTCTCTTCTTCACGCGACTGCGCGAGAAGCTCGGCTGGGGCGGACTGGCCGATCGCGACTAGCGTGACCGATGCTGCTTGAACTGCGGATTCGCGACCTCGCGATCATTCGCCAGGTGACGCTTCCGCTCGCTCCGGCGTTCAACGTGCTGAGTGGTGAAACCGGTGCGGGCAAGTCGATCATCGTTGGCGCCTTGACGGTGCTCCTCGGTGAACGGGCGAACGCCGACATGGTGCGCACGGGCGCCGAGCGCGCCAGCGTCGAAGGGGTCTTCGACGTGTCGGCGTATCGCGATGTGCTGGATGCGCTGGACGAGCGCGGACTCGACGTCGAGGATGGCATGCTCGTGCTCAAGCGCGAGATTGCGCCGGGACGTGCGCGGGCCTGGATCAACGGGACGCCCGTCACTGCCAGCGTGCTGGGCGCGATCGGCAAGCTCCTCGTGACGGTGCACGGGCAGCATGAGGCACACACGTTGCTCGATGCCACCTCGCAGCGACGCTGGCTGGACGCCGCCGCCGATGCGCTCGACCTCGTCAGGGATGTGGCGGCGCGTCATGCGGACGTCGTTGCCGCACGCGCGGCGATCGTGGAACGCACGGCGCGACAGCGTGATGCGACACTGCGCGCCGATTTCCTCCGGCACATCGTCGACGAGATCGAGAAGGCGCAGCTGCTTCCCGGCGAAGACGAACGGCTGCAGGAGGAGCTGCAGCGACTCGAGCACGCCGATGAGTTGCGTGCGCTGGCGGAACAGGTCGTGCGCCGGCTCGAGGGCGACGATGACGATGCGTCCGGTGTGGTACCGCAGCTGGCGGTCGTGCAGCGGTTGCTCGCCCAGCTGAGTCGCATCGACAACGGCGCCATGCGGCTGTCGCAGCTCGCTGACGAGGCGGCGTATGCGTTGTCGGAACTCGCGCGTGACGCGGCGACGTATGAGGCAGGTGTCGAGCTCGATCCCGAGCGGCTGCTCGACGCGCAACGGCGCCGGGATGTGATCTTCCGGTTGCTGAAGAAGTACGGCCCGTCGTCGTCGGACGTGCTGACGCAGGCGGCTTCGGCTCGCGACGAGCTGCGCCTCGTGGACGACGCCGATTCGGACCTGCGTCGCCTCGAAGCCGCCCTCCACGTGGCGCAGGTTGCGTTCACGGAGGCCGCCATGCGCCTGACGGATGCGAGAACACGTCGGGCACAGCATCTCGCAAGGACGGTCACGTTGCAGCTGCCGGCGCTTGGATTGCCGGACGGGCAGTTCCTCGTGGCGCTGGTGCCGCGTGAGGAACCGGGGCCGACGGGTGCCGAGGATGTCGAGTTCCGGGTGACGCTCAACGCCGGGCACGATGTGCGCGCACTGGCGCGTGTCGCCAGCGGTGGCGAACTCTCCCGCGTGATGCTGGCACTGGCGAGCACACAGGCGGCGCAGGGCCGTGTGCCGACGCTCGTCTTCGACGAGATCGATGCCGGCATCGGTGGGCGGGTGGGGCAGCAGGTCGGCGCAGCGCTGCGAGCGCTGGCGTCACGGCATCAGGTGTTCGCCATCACGCACCTGCCACAGCTGGCCTCGCGTGCCCATCATCACATCGTGGTGGAGAAGGGCACCGCTGCCGGAGTGACCTCCACCGACGTGCGCATCGTGACCGGCGATGAACGCGCGCAGGAAGTGGCGCGGATGCTTGGGGGTGACCCGTCAAGCGCGGTCAGCGTTGCGCATGCCGAGGAACTGCTCCGTGGCTGTGCGCCAGCGGACCGTCCGCCACGCACTGCCCCCGTGCGCGCACCGAAGAAGCGCTGATCAGGCTCCGGCCGCGCGGGGCGTTGTGTCAGCGCCGCGGATAGAAGCGGATCTGGACCTGATGGATCGAGAGCTTCGGCACGTTGCCACCGGCCCCTGCCACCGTCCGCGAGTTGAAGTACTGCAACTCGATCGGCAGCTTTGCCGCGCCACGCGCGTGCGCCGCGACGCTCGAGAAGGTCAGCCCCCAGCCGACACGCTGCTCCGTACCTGCGGTCTCCAGCGCCAGGGTGCGGGCGATCAGCGTGGTAGCCGCAGGCAAGCCGGACTCGGACGCCGGCACCTCGAACGTGCCCTCGTACGTGTCCTCCGCCTTCCGGCGGTACAGATACTGGGCACCGAACGAGAAGTGGTCGTTGATCAACCAGCGCGGCGTGAGCGACACTTCGATCACATCGCCAAGGTTCCGGTCCACCAGTCGTTCACTCCAGCGTGGGGCGAAGGCCTGCTCGGGTGTGTCGGTGATGCGACGAAGCAGCTGATCGGGGAGCTGCATGGTGTAGCGCCCGACCAGCGACGTGAAGAAGCGGCGGTTGTGCACGATGTCGGTGAACGAGCGGAATTCGACGTCCGTCTGTCCGTCGCCGGTACCGACGTCGAGATAGTCCTCCGGCGTGTCGAAGGTGCCGGTGCCCAGACGCACGGCAGCACCCAGGCTCTGTCGGATGCTGAGCCGCTTCGGCACGAAACGCATCGTGTCGTTTGCCACGCCGAAGGTGTCGAACAGGCGAAGCTTCGCCGACACTTCTATGTCGCCAAGGCCCTGCCGTGTGACCGTGCCGAGTGGTGACGCGCCAATGCCGAGAATTGCCGTATCGAGAATGGTGCGCTGGAGTCCATCCGGCGTGAGCGCGGAGACGGCCGGCGCCGGCCCTGTCGTCTCCGGGCGCAGGGCGGTGATGCCGTACTGCACGAACGCGAGCCGGAACGACGTCACCGCGTTGCGGATCGCGGAGTCGGCGGGGCTGCCGGCATACGGGACGAAGCGGGAGGCCGTACCGCGCGTGGCGGTGGTGCCGTACACCGTCGCCACGGCATTGGCGAACGCCGTCGCTCTCGCCGTCAGTCCGGGCGCGTTCGCAAGGACGCCGCCGCAGGCCGCGTTCGATCCCGGGTTCGCGGTGCAGGATGCGAGCAGTGCCGCGAGCTGGTCCCGTGCGGTGTTCAGCTCGGTCACGAGGGTCGTGTTCACGGCACTCGGCGCATCGATGCCGGTGCCGGTACGTGTCGGATTGAAGCTCACGTTGCCGCCGCCGCGTGAATTCACGTTCACCGTCACGAGGTGACGTGCACTCACCACCGGCACCAGCACGCCGAGGGACAATCGGTTCGAGATCCCGGCTTCGATAAACAGGGGCGTCACCTGCGTTCGGACGCTCGACGTGACCGCTGAGCGCCCCAGGCTGAGCGTGAAGGCACTGTTGCCCGTCAGTGTGCGCAAGGCGCTCTGCACCGGTGCCAGACCGGGAAACAGGGCAATCCCGAGTGTGTCAACCGAAAAATCGGCGACCAGCGGCTCGAGTGACCCATCGCGACGGCCGGCGGAATTGCGGCCATACCGCTGGCTGAAGTCGGTGATCGAGGTGCTCACCTGGATCCGGATGGATCCCCGTGGCGGCGTCAGCGCATCTTCGCCAAGGCCACGGACCGGTTGCGCCGCGAGCGGTCGTGCAACGAGCACGAGCGCCACCAGCAGCGCACCCGCGAGCGTCGCCGGTCGCGTAAGTTCACATCTCTCGAGCATAGATCGGTCCATGGGTCGATCCGCCCGCACGAGGTGCCGCCGGTGTGGCGAGCCCGCCCGACGAGCGCACACAGCCAATTTACCCTGCCTGACCACATGGATCGTATTCCGCTCCCGAATGTCCCCTGGCAGCTGACCGGCAATCACTGGCTTGCGCTGCCGTGCATTCACCCTGCCACCGGGGCGATCCACCGCATGAGCGTCCTGCATCGTGGGGCACGCGCGGCGCTCGAGTTCGTCGCGGCTGGGAGCACCACAGGTGTCGATGCCCCGCTGTTGCGGCCGGTCATCGTCGTGGACGGGGAAACGGTCACGCTCGGCAGCAGCGGCATGGCGTGGGAGCGGGCGCTCGGATGGTTGCCGACATTCACCTGTACGGTGGGGTCGTTGCTGGTGCGCGGCATGGTCTTCTG
>JANOCB010000047.1:0-11313 GCA_031411975.1 Gemmatimonadaceae bacterium | reverse complement strand
CACGAACGCCCGTACCGCGAACTCCAGATCCTCGCGCGTGTGCGCCGAGGAGATCTGGCAGCGCACCCGCGCTTCGCCCTTGGGCACCACCGGGAAGCCGAAGCCGGTCACGAACACACCCTCGGCCAGCAGGGCCTGACTCATCGCGATCGCGGTGGCCGTCTCGCCCACGATGATCGGGACGATCGGCGTCTCACCGGGCAGCGGGGAAAAACCGGCCTCGATGATCGCGGCACGGAACCAGTCGGCGTTCTCGTGCAGCCTGGTCACCCGCTCCGGCTGTGCCTCGATCACGCGGATCGCCTGCAGCGCGCTGCACGCCACCGTGGGCGGCAGCGCATTCGAGAAGAGCTGCGGGCGGCTGCCCTGCACCAGCGTGTCGCAGAGCGCAGCGCTGCCGGCCACGAACCCACCGGCGGCGCCACCGATCGCCTTGCCGAGTGTGCTGGTGATGATGTCCACCTCACCGAGCACACCAAAATGTTCGGCGGTGCCGCGACCCGTCTTGCCCAGCACGCCGGTGGCGTGGCTGTCGTCCATCACGAGGATCGAGTCCGTGTCACGGGCAATCTGCAGCAGGTCGGGGAGCTTCGCGATGCTTCCTTCCATGCTGAACACACCGTCGGTCCAGATCACGCGCCGCCGTGCGCCGGCGTTGGCTGCCAGTTTCTCTCGCAGGTCGTCCAGGTCACCGTGCCGGTAGACACCGGTGGTGCACTTGGTGATCGACTTGGCCAGCCGGATGCTGTCGATGATGCTGGCGTGGTTCAGCGCATCGCTCACCACGAAGTCCCCTTCGCGGACGATCACGTGGGTGAGCCCTTCGTTGGCCGTCCAGGCCGAGACGTAGCTCATCGCCGCTTCGGTGCCGACGAAGCGGGCCAGCGCCGCTTCGAGCTCGCGATGGATCGTGAAGGTGCCGCAGATGAATCGCACCGACCCGGTGCCGGCCCCGTACTTCGTCAGCCCGTCGATGCCCGCCTGCACCACGCTCGGCTCGTCGCAGAGGCCGAGATAGTTGTTGGACGAGAGGATCAGCACCTCGCCCCGTCCCTCCATCTGCACGCGGGCGGCCTGCGGACTGCTGATGTAGTTCAGCGACTTGTAGACACGGTCCGCCTTCAGCTGATCGATGTTCGCCTGCAGCTCGGCGGTGAAGTTCGTATTGAGCGACATATATATGAAAGGTCAGGGCACTGGGGGGACAGCCGGCCGCTCGTCATCCTCGAGCAGGATCCAGCGCAGCATTTCGGGATCGACGTTGCCACCCGACACGATGATTCCGACGCGGCCCGTGACACCGGCCTTGCCGCTCATCATGGCGGCGAGGCCGAGGGCGCCCGACGGTTCGATCACCAGCTTCATGCGCAGCATCGCGAAGCGGACCGCTGCCACGAGGTCGGCATCGGAGACGGTCACCATGTCGTCGACATGCTCGAGCAGCAGGGGGAACGTGAGCTGGCCTGGGCCGATCGTGCGCGCACCGTCGGCGATCGTCGCCGGTACGCCGGAGAGCCGCACCGGCGTCTTCGTGCGGAAACTGCGGGTCATGTCGTCTCCGAGTTCCGGCTCGACACCTACCACGCGGCATCCGGGTGACATCGCACGTGCGGCGAGCGCGGAGCCGGTCAGCAGCCCTCCACCGCCGCAACACACGAGCAGCGCATCCAGCGGTCCCGTCTCCTCGATCAGTTCGGCCGCTGCGGTGCCTTGACCGGCGATCACGTCGAAGTGATCGAACGGTGGGATCAGCGTCGCGCCGGTCTCCGTGACGATCTGCTGCGCCACTACCTCGCGCTTGTCCTCTCCCGGGTGATACCGCACCACGCGGGCGCCATACCCTTCGGTGGCGTCGAGCTTGGCCTTGGGTGCATCCGACGGCATGACGATCGTGGCCTGCATGCCGAGGAGGCGCGCCGAGAGGGCCACGGCCTGTGCGTGGTTGCCGCTGGAATACGCCACGACACCGCGTGACCGCACCTCGACGGGCAGGGCGCTGAGGGCATTGTAGGCGCCGCGGAACTTGAAGGCGCCCATGCGCTGCAGGTTCTCGCACTTGAGGAACACCTGCGCGCCGACCATCGCGTCGAGCGTGGTCGAGGTCATCACCGGCGTGCGGTGCGCCTGCCCCTGCAGACGCTGCCGAGCCGTCTCGACGTCGGCGAAGGTGGGGAGCATGGGGTCAGTCATTGATCTCGAAGACCACCTTGCCGGCGGAGCCGTTCTTGATGGTCGCCATCGCCTCGTCGAATGCTTCGAGCGGGAAACGATGGGTGATGACCGGCGTCGGGTCGAAGGCGCCCGAGCGCAGGAAGCGCGACATCTGGTCCCAGGTGTCGTACATGCGACGGCCCACCACACCGTAGACCGTCAGTCCCTTGAAGATGATCTCGGTGGCGAAGTCGATGTCGATCGGCTTCGACGGAATGCCGAGCATTTGTACGCGACCGGCGGGGCGCGCCAGTGCAAAGGCCTGATGCACGGCGGACGGTGCGCCGCTGATCTCCAGCACGACGTCGGCGCCGAGTCCGTTGGTCCACCCCATCACGGCGGCCTTCGCATCCTGCGGGAGGACGGCGTCATGTGCGCCCATCTGCCGGGCCAGCGCGAGCCGCGTCGGGTTCACGTCCACCGCGATCACCCGTGATGCGCCCGCCGCCTTGCAGATGCCGACGGCGAAGAGTCCGATCGGTCCGCACCCGGTGACGAGGACGACACTGCCGGGAATGTTGGCGGTCAGCGCGGTGTGGAATGCATTGCCCATCGGGTCCATGATGCCGCCGATCTCATAGCTGAGCGCCGGATCGAGGGGCCAGATGTTGGACGCGGGCATCGCGATGTAGTCGGCGAAACAGCCGTCACGGTCCACGCCGATGATCCGGGTGGAGAGATCGACATGCGCGTTGCCGGTGCGGCTGAGCACACTGCGTTCGTCCACGATATGTCCCTCGGCAGTGACACGGTCGCCGGATTTCACATGGTGGACCAGCGGTCCGGCCTGCACCACATCGCCAGCGAATTCGTGGCCGACGGTGAACGGCGGCTTGCACCGTCCGGCGGCCCACGCATCCCATTCGTGGATGTGGACGTCGGTGCCGCACACGCCGGCGCGTCGCACCCGGATGAGGACTTCGTCGTCGCGGATCGCGGGCACCGGCACGTCATGCAGCTCGAATCCGGGGCCTGCGTGGGTCTTCACGAGTGCTCGCACGAGCACTGCTCCATGGCTTGAGGAAGGGATCGCAGCGGTGCGTTCACCGCGTCGGGAGCACGTCGCGGTGCGCCGGAGTGCGTGAAAGGTGCCGGACGCGCACCACCGATGGAAGGTGCCGATGAGCCATGATCGATGGCTGTCGGCCACCGCCGCGCGCATCGCGGCAGACCGCCGCCGCTGCCGGACGCGGCGGTCTGCCGCGGTCGCTCCCGACACCGGCGTCACCACGACCCGCGACACATCGCGTGAAAGAAAACCGCGCAGGATGTGCATTTCATTACGCGATGCATCGCGGACGACTGCCGTCGGCATGCCGCGCGGCGCCCCGGTGCGACCACCATTCAATCGCGTGACGTACCGTCCGATACTCACGCTGCAGCACCTCGATCGGCATTGCATCCCGTGTGACGCGTACTGTGCCGTCCGGAATTTTTTCTCGTGTATGTCTTGCGCGCCGTTTTTCGTCACTTCTATATTCGCGTCAACTTGTCAAGGGCTCTCAGAGCCGAGGGTACTGCGTGACAACTTCCCGTCGCGAATTCCTCAGGAGCAGCGCTACCGTCGCCGCCGTCGGCCTCGCAGCGAATCTCGCATCCCCGCGTCGCGCTGCCGCTGCAGCGCCCGCGTCGCGATTCGCCGACGAAGCCCTTCGGATCGCACCGACGGTCGGTGACCCTGCCATTCGCGAGCTGGTCCTCTCGGCCATCGATGCGGCGAAGCGCGCGGGCGCCAGCTACGCCGACGCCCGCATCAGCCAGAACCGCAGCCGCACCCTCTCCACGCGTGAACGACGCGTGCAGAACCTCAGCGACAACGAGACCCTGGGATGCGGCGTTCGCGTCCTGGTCGACGGGACCTGGGGTTTTGCCGCCACGCGTGAGCTGACCGCCGACGCCATCGCACGCACCGCGCGTCTCGCCGTGGCTCAGGCCAAGGCGAACCGCCGGACACAGGTGTCGCCGGTGCAACTCGCTCCCGTCACACCCACGGCCAACGGCACGTGGAGCAGTCCGATCCGCATCGATCCGTTCAGCGTCGCGATCGAGGATCAGGTCGCGCTGCTGCTCGCCGCCAACGAGGCGGCACTCAAGGTCCCGGGTGTGCGCTTCGTCAATTCGGCGATGTTCTTCCTCCGCGAGGAGAAGACCTTCGCCTCGACCGACGGCACCACCACCGTCCAGACGATCTACCGCTCGCAGCCGAGCATGACGGTCACCGCCGTCTCGGCCGACAACTCCGACTTCCAGTCGCGCCAGTCCACCGACATCCAGCCGCATGGTCGTGGCTACGAGCATGTCATCGACGGCAAGCTGGTCGAGAATGCCCCCCGCTGGGGCGCCGAAGCGGTCGAGAAGCTGAAGGCGAAATCGGTCGACGTCGGTCGCTGGGACCTCGTGCTGCACCCCACGCACCTCTGGCTCACGATCCACGAATCGGTCGCCCATCCCACCGAACTCGATCGGGCCCTCGGCTACGAAGCCAACTACGCCGGCACCAGCTTCGTCGCCCCGCCACGCACTGTTCTCGGCAAGCTGAAGTTCGGTCCAGAGATCATGAACGTGCAGGGCAACCGGTCCGAAGACGGCTCGCTCGGCGCCATCGGCTGGGATGACGAAGGCGTCGCACCGGAGACGTACGACATCATCCGGAAGGGCGTTGTCGTGGATTACCAGACCACACGCGAACAGGCCGGTGAACTCGCCTGGTGGTATCAGCAGCAGAACAAGCCGGTGCGCAGCCATGGCAATTCGTACGCCCAGAGCTGGGCAGACGTGCAGTTCCAGCGCATGCCGAACGTCTCGCTCCTTCCCGGCGAGAAGGACCTGTCGTACGAAGACCTGATCGCCGCCACCGACCGCGGCATCGCGATCGTCGGCGACGGTTCCTTCTCCATCGACCAGCAGCGCTACAACTCGCAGTTCGGCGGCCAACTCTTCTACGAGATCCGCGGCGGCAAGATCGTCGGCATGCTGAAGGACGTCGCCTACCAGATTCGCACCCCCGAGTTCTGGGGCGCGATGGACATGCTCGGCGGCAAGAAGAGCTACATGCTCGGCGGCGCGTTCGGTGACGGCAAGGGACAGCCGGCGCAGTCGAATGCCGTCAGCCATGGTTGCCCGCCCACGCGGCACCGGGCGATCAACATCATCAACACCGGACGGAAGGCATGAGTCATCGCCTGCGAGCCGACAGCTCGCCGCGCAGCCTCCTCGAGCCCGCCCGCGTTCTGTCGCAGGCCGAGGCCGAGTCGCTGGCCAAGCGCATCGTCGGGTTCTCGCAGGCTGACAGCTGCCGTGTGTCGCTCCAGAGCACCGCACGCGGCAACACCCGCTTCGCCGTCAATCAGGTCTCGACCTCCGGCGACAACGAGGATGTCAGCATCCGTGTTCGCGTCACGGTCGGCAGGAAGGTCGGTGCCGCGACCACCAATCGCCTCGACGACGACGGGCTCCGGCAGGTGGTGCAGATCGCCGAGCGCATCGCGAAGCTGCAGCCCGATGATCCGGAGTTGATGGCCGAGCTCGGGCCGCAGCAGTACACCGCCGTCGATGCCTTCCATGCGGCCACCGCCGCAGCCGAGCCGGCGCAGCGCGCCGAGATCGTGCGCAAGGTCACCGACGCGTCGCGCGCCGCCGGACTCAGCTCTACCGGATATCTCGAGGTCATCACCTCGGCCAGTGCCATCGCCAACTCGGCGGGACTGTTCGCCTACCATCGCAGCACCGATTGCGCCTTCACCACGACGGTTCGCACCACGGACGGTGCCGGGTCGGGCTGGGCGGGCGCGGCGGCGCGTGACATCGAGAGCATCGATGGCGCCGCGATGGCGGCCACGGCCATCGACAAGGCGAAGCGGTCCGTGAGTGCGGTCGCCGTGGAGCCGGGACGCTACACCGTGGTGCTCGAACCCACGGCGGTCGGCAACCTCGTGCAGCTGCTCGCATTCGCCACCAACGCCCGTCAGGCCGACGAGGGGCGCAGCTTCTTCTCGAAGCCCGGCGGCGGGACCAAGATCGGCATGAAGGTGGTGGATGAGCGGGTGAACCTCATCTCCGATCCGCAGCATCCCGTGGCGCCCGGCGTGCCGTTCGATGGCGATGGCCTGGCCACGCGCAAGGTGAACTGGATCGAGAATGGCGTGGTGCGGGAACTGGCGTACGATCGCTATTGGGCACAAAAGACCAATCACGCGCCGGTGGTGTTGCCCGGTGCATTGCAGATGGCGGGTGGCTCGCAGAGTGTGGCCGACATGATCGCGTCGACCGAGCGCGGCATCCTCGTCACCCGCTTCTGGTACATCCGTCCGGTGGATCCGCGGACGATTCTCTACACCGGTCTGACGCGCGACGGGACGTTCCTGATCGAGCGCGGCAAGGTGACCCGGGCGATCAAAAATTTACGCTTCAACGAGTCACCCGTCTTTCTGCTGAACAATGTCGAAGCGCTCGGTGTGCCGCAGCGCGTCAGTGCCAGCGAGAGCGGGTCTGCAGGTGTTCCGATCGTCGTGCCGGCCATCAAGGCCCGCGACTTCATGTTCACCAGCCTGAGCGACGCAGTATAGGACACAGCGGGCGACGAAGTGTCGCCTGCGCAGGTGTCGGCGCCTCGTATGAGGTGTCGGCTGTGGGGGCCTCCCGCCCGGTCGGGCGTGGCCCCTTGGTCCGGTCTCCACCGGGGGAGACACGGGCCGCATCACTCCAGTTCTGGAGGTAGTTCCAATGGCTGCAAAGAAGGCTGCGAAGAAGGGCGCCAAGCGCGCCGCCAAGAAGGGTGCCAAGCGCGCCGCGAAGAAGGGTGCAAAGCGCGCAGTGAAGAAGGGCGCCAAGAAGGCTGCGAAGAAGGGCGCGAAGAAGGCTGCCAAGAAGGGCGCCAAGAAGGCTGCCAAGAAGGGTGGCCGCAAGGCTGCCAAGAAGGGCGCCAAGAAGGCTGCGAAGAAGGGCAAGCGCGCCAGCAAGAAGGCTGCTGCTCCGGCTCCTGCACCTGCGATGTAATTCCGGTTTTTCCGGAATTCAAACGGGGGTGGCGCTCATGGCGCCGCCCCCGTCGTCGTTTCCGTTCCTGGGGTTACTCCTCCCGGGGGCACTCGGAGTCAGTCGACCACGGTTTACTCGGAGTCCTTTGGTCGCGGTTTACTCGGAGTCCTTTGGTCGCGTCGATCGACCGAGGTCTACTCGGTGGCAGATGACCGAGTGGGACAGAGTCGGTGTCGCGGCCGTAGGCGAAACGCTGCAGGGATGACCGGACAAACGCACAACGGAGGCAGCGCCTCGCGGCACCACCTCCGTCACAGCGCGACCTCAGAGTCGTCGCGCCTGGCACGCGCTACGCACGCGCACCCTGCTCATTACACCGCTGCGAGCTCCGGCAGGTCGGCGTCCACCGGACCCCAGACGAACGCCAGAACGGTCGGTGCCATGTCGGCTTCCGTGCCACGCGAGATCACGATCCCCATCGGCTCATCCGCCGAGACCTGCGGCTTCTTCTTCGCCATACTGCCTCCCATCGTCTCCCGGGATCACGACCCGACTCACATATATATGAGTGACCGGTCGGCCATCTGATCCAGGGGCGTCACGTTGTGACGCATGTCTGTGAGATTACAAGGCAGGGATGATGCCGCAGCGGAGCAAAACAGCCAAGTCACTGTGAATGAATGACTTGACTCGTTGACGCCACCGCAGTCGAGTCTGCAGGCTGTCTCATAACGACACGTCGAGGTGCCCCTTGCTGTGTCGTTACGCGACGCGGGGCTTGTGCAGGACGATCACCCCGTCGCCCGTATCTGCCGGTGCCTGCCAGCCGGGATAGTTGGCCAGCAGGGACCGGACGCTCGCCGTGGTCCGCGAGGCGGTCGCGAAGCCCTCGATGTAGTGCACGCCGCCCGCCGCGGTGGCGTCCTGCAGATGGGCGAGCACACGGGCCCGCCGCTCCGGGGAGAGCGCCTCCAGCATCTGCGCATGCCAGACGACCGCACGCACCGGTGCCGCCGGTGACCATTCGTCGAGACCATCCGCGCACCCGTTCACCTGG
This sequence comes from Gemmatimonadaceae bacterium, assembly GCA_031411975.1. GTDB lineage: Bacteria > Gemmatimonadota > Gemmatimonadetes > Gemmatimonadales > Gemmatimonadaceae > JACMLX01. Next base: position 3,068 of record JANOCB010000047.1, on the reverse strand, counting down.
CCCGACAGGCCTGCCTGCGCAGCGGCCACCAGCACCTTGGTGACGAGTTCCTCGTCGTCCAGTTCACCGAGGGCCGTCACATGCGCCCCATGCGCGGCGAGGTACAGCGTGCGTTCCTCGACATGGGGACCGGCCACCGCCACGTGTGGATGCTCCTGCGGGCGCACGGCGTCGGCCAGATGTTGTGTCGCGGTCAGCCCCCAGTGCTCGGCCCGACGGAACTGCTCGAGCATCTTCAGGCGGTTGCGACGCCAGCGGTCGTACGGCGGAATCTTCAGGCGCCGCATGATCAGTTCATTCACGGCGTCACAGAGGACCAGCTCACTCAGCTCGAGCTGTGCACCCGCACTCATCGAGGCGACGGCATCATCAGCGAGCTTCAGCAGCGAACTGCGCGGGATCGAATCCTTGTAGCGTTCGATCTCGAGATCAACGTAGGTCGCGTATTCGTGCTTGAGCGAGCGTGTCGGCGTCGACAGCAGCATGGGTGTCCCGTGGTAACGGCGTGCGCGTGAAGGTGACCATACCAACACGTGAATGCAAGCCCGTGACCGCTGCCGTGTGATCATGCAACACGCAGCACACTCGGTGCATTCTTCACATCATGCCGGAACTCCCCGAAGTCGAAGCCGCCGCGCGCTACCTCGGTGCGCAGATCATGGGCCGCACGCTGCGCGGTCTGGACTGGTTGCATCCGTCACTCGTGCGCACCGCGCCACGATCCATCGATGTCCTCATCGGCCAGCGGGTGACGGCAGTCCGACGGGTCGCGAAGTGGCAGGAAATCGAGTTTGCGGGCGGCGATGTGCTGGTGGTGCACTTCCGTATGACGGGTGACTGGGCCGTCACCAGCAGCATCGAGGCACCGCGGCATGCCCGCGCGCACTTCGCCTTCAGCGGGCGCACACACGTGTGGTTGGTGGATCCCCGCGTGCTCGGGCGAGTGGAGTTGCGAGCCGCTGGCGATCCGCTGCCCCGATCACGCACCGGCCCAGACGCGCTCGATCCGGCACTCGATGCAGCGACGCTCCGACCCCGATTCGCATCGCGCGGAACGCCGATCAAGTCGGTGCTGCTCGATCAGTCGGTGATCGCGGGCGTGGGCAACATCTACGCCGCCGAAGCGCTCTGGCATGCGCGGATCAGCCCGACGACCCCCGCTCGGCAACTCTCCGCGACGCGCGTGACGCGCCTCATCACTGGCATCCGCTGGACGATGGAGCTCGCCCTCGCCGAGCAGGGGCGGCACCAGTACCGCACCGCCACCGAGCGGCTGGCGGTCTACGACCGTGAAGGTGAGCCGTGCCTGCGGTGTGATTCGCCGATTGCGCGCATCACGCAGGCCCAGCGCTCCACCTACTTCTGTCGCCGCTGCCAGCGTTCCTGATCGGGGCGCTCGGCAGGTCTTCAACGGCCAAACGCAGGCGCGCCGTCGTCGCGCTTGCGTTTGGCCGTTGCCGTTGCCGTTGGTCTGACTCCGTCAGTCCATCGCCTCGAGCAGCGCGCCCTTGAGATAGCCCGTCTCGGGCACGGTCAGCAGGATCGGGTGATCGAGCGGCTGGAGGGTGATGGTGCGGATGGCGATGCGCCGTCCGCTTTCGGCGGCCGCGTATTCCAGCACCTCGATGAAATCGCGCACGTGCACGTGATGGCTGCAGCTGGCGGTGAACATCAGGCCGCCGGGCGTGAGGAGCTGCATCGCGATGCGGTTGATGTCGGCATACCCGCGCATGGCGTGCTCCACCGACGCACGGTTCTTGGCGAACGCGGGCGGATCGACGACGATCGTATCGAACCGATCGCCGCGGGTCCGGGCTTCGCGCAGGTATTCGAAGGCGTCGGCCACCACCGGGGTGACGTTGGTGTAGCCGTTGAGTGCGGCGTTCTGCGCGGCGCGGTCGAGGGCGGCGGCGGAGGAATCCACAGCCGTCACATGTTCCGCCGATCGCGCCAGATGCAAGGCGAACGAGCCGTGGTAGCTGAAACAATCGAGTGCCTTGCCGCGGGCGAGCGAGCCGATGAGGGCCCGGTTGTCGCGCTGGTCGAGGAAGGCCCCCGTCTTCTGGCCGGTGCGCAGTGCGGCGAGATAGCGCACGCCATGTTCGGTGATTTCGATCGTGTCGGGCACGGTGCCGGCCAGCACTTCGACCGTGCGCTCGAGCCCCTCGCGCGTGCGCACGGCGGGATCGTTGCGGGCGAGGATGCCGCGTGGGGCGAGCAGGTCGTGCAGCGCCGTGACGATGTGCGTGCGCTGTGTCTCGAGGCCGGCGCTGAGGAGCTGCACCACCAGGACGTCGTCATACTTATCGACGACGAGGCTCGGCAGGCCGTCGCCTTCGCCATGCACCAGCCGGCAGGCGGAGGTGTGCGTGCGCAGGGGGGCGCGCCGCGCGATGGCGTGGGCGATCGCGGTGCGCCACCACTCGGCATCGATGGCGATGTCGGGGTTGGCCTCGAGGCGCCGGATCGTGATTTCCGAGTTGGGGCTGAAGAGGGCGGTGCCCAGTTTGCGTCCGCCCGCTCCGCGGACGTCGACGAGGCCGGCCTCGACGCGGGGGGCGGTGGCGATGTCGCTGCGGAAGACCCAGGGGTGGCCGCGGAGGAGGCGTTCAGCGCCGCGTGCGCCGAGGGTACAGATGGGGAGTCGTGCCTGTGATGTGGTCATGTGCACGGGAGCCTAGTGGGATGAGGCGCTGCGGTCGAGCGGTTCCCCCTTGACCTTCCATTTTGCCTCATTACTTTCTTCAGACTCCCCGGGACAACAGCCCGGGACGCTGCACGGGAGGGAAGAGTCTGCCGGCAGCGGACGATGTTTGACAATGGAAAGAGTGTGGAGATCGTGGGAAGTGAATCCCATCGTGTGACTGGACACGGCAACGTGTCTGTTCGCGATGCAGTGATTGCAGTGTGCATGAATGCGCATGCACGGCTTGACCGGTTACGGGAGGTCAAGCGAGAGATGGCATGTGGGGGATGCCTGGGCACAGAGAGGCGATGAAGGCCGTGGTAAGCTGCGATAAGCTCGGGGGAGTGGCACACACGCGGTGATCCCGAGATGGCCGAATGGG